>JACQFI010000002.1 GCA_016200135.1 Planctomycetota bacterium | reverse complement strand
GCCCAGGGCAAGCAGCGCGGCGAACATCATCTTGGGGATCGGGCGCATCGCGGTTCCTCCGGGCCTGCCTGCACGAAGCCATGGATGTGCGGCGGCGCGGAAAGATTCCGGCGGGCTACTTCTTTTCTTCGAATTTTAGCGAGACCGAGTTGATGCAGTAACGCAGGCCGGTGGGCTCGGGGCCGTCGTCGAAGACGTGGCCCAGGTGCGCGCCACAGCGCTTGCAGGTGACCTCTACGCGCTGCATACCGTGAGTGTTGTCCGCGGTGTCCTTCACGCGGCCTTCGGCGGCGGCCTGGTAGAAGCTCGGCCAGCCGGTGCCGGAGTCGAACTTGGTATCGGACTTGAAGAGTTCCGCGCCGCAGCAGACGCAGCGGTAGACGCCCGGCTTGTGGTTGTTCCAGAATTCGCCGGTGAACGCGCGCTCGGTGCCCTTCTGCCGCGCGACGCGGAACTGGTCCGGCGTGAGGATCTTCTTCCACTCGTCTTCGGTCTGGGGGAGTTTCTCGGGCGGGATCTCGGCGCTCATGCTCTTTTCCCCTTCGGTCTTTGCGGCCTCGGCGGTCTTCGTATCCACGGGCGCAACCTGCGGCTGCGGGGCGGGTACCTGTGCGGCGCCGCCGGGCTGCTGGCCGCATCCGGCAAGACCCAGCAGCAATCCTGAAAACACTACCCCATACACCCACGTTCGCATCGTCATGTTCCTCGCGCGCCTCCGCACTACGCATACCGCGAGATGGTCTAAGTATTTCCGGATTACAGTTGTCTAATGAATGCTTGACAGAATGTTCCATTCTGAGAAATTGCGCACATGAGCATTATAGGGCAGTGTATGAAACAGAGGCACATTCTTTTGCTTGCGCGTCTTATATCCAATGCTAGGATTTCATACGCAATGAGTATGCTAAAGATATGTGCAGCACCGTGCATTCTTAACAGCACGATATGGCCGACGACAACAACCTTCCTCCCGTCCACCGCTACGTCGGGCGCATTATCCACGTAATGCGCAAGGAGAAGGGCATGCGCCAGTCCGAACTGGCCGCCCTGACCGGTCTCAAGCAACCCAATCTGTCGCGCATCGAAAACGGCTTGGTGGTCCCGCGGCCGTCCACCTTACAGAAGGTGGCGATGGCCCTGGATGTCCAGGTCCGCGATCTGCTGAGCGAAGACAAGGCGCGCGAGGTCGAGGCCAAGTGTGGCGCGATGCTCTCGCCGCGCAACGCGGGCCAGCTCTTCGCGGGCAAGCTCTCCCCGGTGCCGCTCTTCAGCACCAACAGCGGGTACAACGCGGCGCTCGACTCCTCGCACCAGCCCGCGGGCAAGATGGAACTCACGCTGCAACTGCTGCCGGTGAACGGCCGCGCCTTTGGCGTGCGCGTCTGCGACGATTCGATGCAGACCGCCGGAGGCGGCGCGCTCACGTTCCGCCCGGGCGAGGTGCTCATCTTTGCCGACCGGCCCACGCCGCAGACCGGCGACCTGGCGCTCGTCCACACCAAGACCGTCACCACGTTCCGCCGCGTTGCCTTCGAGGACGCCGGCGAGCGGGTGCGGCTCTCGGCGCTCAACGTCCGCTTCCCGGACCAGAACTTCCCCAAGGACGACGTCCTGCGCATGTGGAAACTGGTCCGGCACATCCAGGAATTCTGATTCCCCGGCGCGGGACCGGCCGATACTCTTATAGCTAAGAGCGCTTCGCGGGCCTGAGCCTTCCATGGACGATTACATCCGCCACGTGTTTATCTGCACGTCCACGACGTGCTCGGAAGGCGATCCGTTCGGGCTGCGCCTGCAGATGCACCAGCTCCTGCGCAAGAAGCTGGGCGCGGACTTCGAGAAGAAGGTCAAGGTCACCAAGACGCTCTGCCTGGGCCAGTGCGGCCTGGGGCCCAACATGGTCGTGTACCCGGAAGGCGTCTGGTACAAGGGCGTGAAGCCCCGCGACATCCCGGAGATCGTCGAGCAGCACCTGCTTGGCGGGAAGCCGGTCGAACGCCTGATCCTCCACAAGCAGGGCGCGCCAAAGTGCGAGAGCCCCCACGGCGCCTGAACGCTCGCCGGCTTTCGTTCCCCGCCCGCCCTCGTTTTCCCTTACATCGTCCGAATCGTTTTTGCCCAATCTCGCTTCCCGGCCTATGCTTCCGCAAGTCAGCCGTGACAAGACCGTACTTTCGTCCGTCTGATTTGGGGCGTCCGCAGGCGGCGCTCAGGCACGGAGCCGGACATGCAGCGTGGGAAGTGGTTCGTGGCCCTGGGCCTGGTGGCCCTGCTGGCGGCCTTCCTGGCGTACACGGCCTCGCTCACGCCCGGCGAGCAACGCGCGGACGCGCCTCCAGCGCCGCCGCCCGCGTCGGCTTCAGGTACTTCCGCTAGCGACGGAACGGCCACGGCGCAGCCTGTGTCCTTTACTTCCAGCGGCCAGTGCATCGCATGCCATAGCCAGATCTTTGCCGAGTGGCGGCGCGACCAGCACGCCACGTCATGGACCGAAGCGATCTTCCGCTCGTACTCGATCAACTACACCAAGGCCGAATGCCTCTCGTGCCATGCGCCGCAGCCGATGCTCGAAGTCGGGCTCAACAGCTCCGAGCCCAAGCTGCGCGAGGCCAACCGCCCGGACGGCGTGGACTGCCTGACCTGCCACGTCAAGAACGGGCGGACCTTCGGGACGCTCGGCAGCAAGGCTGCGTGCGGCGGTACGCTGGAACCCGAGCTGAAGACCTCGCAGGCCTGTTACCACTGCCACGCGACGCACAACCTCTTTAAGGAGTACCTCGCCAGCGACTACCCCAAGCGCGGGATCTCGTGCCAGGACTGCCACATGGAAAAGGTCCGGCGGCAGGTCGCGGACTTGGGTCCGCTGCGCGACACGCGCAAGCACACCTTCCACAACGGCGGGCACGACGTGGAAGGTTTGAAGAAATCCCTGAAGCTAGAGGCCGCCGTGAAGGACGGCAAGCTGACCGTGACGGTGACCAACATCGGCGCCGCGCACGGCGTGCCGGGGGAGATCAACAACCGCATCGTGCGGTTGGAGATCTCCGTGCAGGTGAAGAAGGGCACGCGCGTCGAAGACGGCAAGACGGTGGACGATATGGACGAGACGCAGGCGCACGAGGCCATCTTTCAGGCGCCGCCGCGGTTGGCGCGCGATAAGATTCCCTCGACGCAGATCATGCCCGGCGTGCCGCGCGTGCTCGAATACCCGCTCACCGTGCCGCACGGAAAAGTCTTCGCGACGCTGACGTACAAACTCGACTCGGCCATGCTCAACCGCGACGCCGTGATCATGGCCCAGTTGGAACAGGAGTTCTGATGAAGCCGCCGCGCCTGTTTCTTCTCGCACTTACGCTCTCGCTCGCAGCGTTCGCGCCGGGCTGCGGCGACGGCAAGCCGGCGGGTGGCTCGGTGGTGCTCTTCTGCGCGCAGGACCCGGAGTTCGCGCAGCCCCTGGTGAAGGTCTTCGAGGAACGCACGGGGATTCGCGTGGATCTGCATTACGACGCCGAGTCCGCGAAGACCGTGGGCTTAGTCACGCGCCTGATCGCGCGCAAGGACCACCCGGAATGCGACGTCTTCTGGAACAACGAGCTCGGCCAGACGCTGGTGCTCAAGGAAGAGGGCGTGCTGGAGCCCTACAAGGCCGCTTCGGCGGAGGGCATTCCCGAACAGCACAAGGACAAGGACGGCTATTGGACCGGCTTCGCCGCGCGTGCGCGCGTGTTGCTCTACAACACAGATTCCGTGAAGCCCGAAGATGCGCCCAAAGGCATCTGGGACCTCACGAAGCCGCGCTGGAAGGGCAAGGTCGCGATCGCGCGCCCGCTCTTCGGGACTACCTTCACGCACGCGGTGGCGCTTTTTGAAGTGCTCGGCGAAGAGAAAGCCAAGGAATTCTTTCGCGCGCTCAAGGCGAATGACATAAAGATCGCGCCCGGCAATGCGATGACGCGCAACATGGTCGCCAACGGCGAAGCCGACGTCTGCCTCACCGACACCGACGATGCGCGCGGCGCGTATCTCAAGAAGAGTCCCGTTGCGATGGTCTTTCCAGACCAGGACGGCATGGGCGCGTTCGTGATCCCGCACTCGGTGATGCTGATCAAGGGCGGGCCGAACGCGGAAAACGGGAAGAAGCTGATCGAATTCCTGCTCTCCGCCGAGGCCGAAGGGCTGCTGGCGAAGTCGGAGGCGGCGCAGTTTCCGCTGCGCCCGGGCGTCGCAGGCCCCGCCGAACCGTTCAAGATCGACAAGCTCAAGCGGATGGAAGTCGATTGGTCCGCGCTGTCGAAGCGTTTTCCAGTCGTGAAGACGTTCATCGAGTCCGAGCTGGTCTGGTGAGGACTTTTGGGCGAATCATTTTTTTCGTACTTCACCGCGGCGGCATCTTCGGTGTCATATTCCCTCCGCCCTTGCGGTGGAGGGTCAGGGAGGGGGGAAGTCGTGGGATCATCTACCCCCCACCCTAACCCTCCCACTCAAGGGGGGAGGGAAAAAACAGATCGGCGGGGAGCCCGTGTGCCATCCAACGCGCTTAAGCGCCTCGCCGCGATCTTCTTCGTCGCCGGCTGCGCGATCTTTCTGCTCGGGCCGTTCACTGTTTTCTTGCTGAGCGACTGGCGCAACGCGGCTTTTGCCGAACTCTTCTCGCCGAGCTCGAAAGATTTACCGCGCCTGGCCGGCCTCTTCTGGGCCACGCTTCGGGTCATGCTGGGAACAACGCTCCTTGCCAGCATCCTGGGCGTGACTGTCGCGGTCGCGATCCGGCGCTCGCGCGGGCTCTACCGGACGCTGCTCGCGTCGGCCTTCCCGATCCCGCTGCTGATTCCGCCGGAGGTGATCGCGGTCGGCTGGACGCACTTGCTCGGCAAGCGCGGGCTGGCCGCGGCATTCTGGAAGCATATCTCAGGAGCCCCGCAGCTTCCGTTCTCCATTTACGGCGAGGCCGGTTCCGCGTGCGTGCTGGCGCTGTGCTGGTTCCCCCTCGTCACCATGACCACGCTGGTGGGCCTGCGCGCGATCGGACCCAAGAGCGAGGCCGCGCGGCTTTATGCGGGTCCGTGGCAGCGGCTGTGGGCCATCGACCGGCCGCTGCTGCTGCCGTACCTCAGCGCCGGCGCGGCGTGCGTGGCGTGGCTCGCGCTGGGCGACTTCGACGTGCCGTCGGTCTTCCTGCGCAACGCGTACCCAATCGAGATCTACGCGTCGTTCCAGTCGAATCCGGAAGTCGCGCGCGCGCTGGCGCTCTGCGTGCCGCTGCTGGCGCTCTCGGCGTGCGTGCTGCTCGCGCGGAGCCTGCTGGCGCGCGGCGAGGGCGCGGCGACGATCTCCGACGAATGGTCCGCGGCGGCGCCGAAGGCCGAACAGAACGCAGGCGGCGGGCGCGGGATCAAGGTCGCGGCGGGCAGTATCCTGGCGCTCGCGGTTGTCTTTCCTCTGCTCTCGCTCGCGCACCAGGCCGGCTCGTTCGCGATCTTCGGCGCGGCGCTGGAGACCGCCGGCGGCGCGCGCGGCGAGATCATGAACTCGTTCCGCTCCGCCTTAACGGCCGCCGTGCTGGCCGTCCTGTTGGCGGCGCCGTATGCGCTGCTGCTCCTGCGCCTGCGCGGCTGGCAACGCGCGCTGCTGGCCCTGCTCGCAGTCCTGCCGCTGGCCATTCCCGGCACGCTGCACGGGCTGGCGTGGATCAAGGTGCTGGAAGGCGCGGCGTTCGGCCGCTGGATGCTGGCGCAGCCGTGGGTCGTCTCGCTGGCCGGCGCGGCGCGCTTCTTTCCGTTCGGCGTCTTCCTGCTCGCATCGGCCTTCAGCGGCGTGAATCCGAACCTGCTCCATGCCGCGCGCGCATCCGGCGCAGGCGTCTTCCGCACTTGGCTGCGCATCGTGCTGCCGCTGGTCTACCCGGGCTTTCTCGCGGCCTTCGCGATGACATTCGCGCTTACCGCGAGCGAACTCGCCTGCGCGATCATGCTCAACCCGATCGGCTTCGCGACGCTGCCCGTGCGCCTCTCGTCGCTGCTGCACTTTGGGAAAGATGAGTTGCTCGCGGCGCTCTGCCTGATTCAGGTCTTTATCGCCATCGTGCCGTACCTTGCGGCTGCGGCACTGCTGGAAAAGACGCTAGAAGCGAAGCTCGGCTAATTCCCGGCCGGGCCGGTCGCGGGCTTTGGATCGGTCGCCGGAACTGCGGCGGGCGCAACTTGCGGCGTGGGTGGTGGCGGAACCAGATCCGCGAGCGTCTGCGCGGCGATGGCCTTCTCGCCCTCGCGTTCCATGAGCTCGATCACTTCCAAGGCCTTGCGCCAGCTCTCGGACGCGCCGGCGAGGGGCGGCGTGCCGCGGCAGGCGCGGGCGACAGCGGCGATCGGGCAGCGCGCGAGATCGCTCGCCGGGAGAAAGCGCGGTTCACCTCCGTCGGTTCCGCCCTCGGCGGTCACCTTCGAGACCCACCACCCAGCTTAAGTAGACCCAGCCGAAGAGCATCGGGATAATGCCCAACGAGCCGTAGACCTTGGACATGCCGACCGCGTAGCTGATGTAGATCAGGAAGCCGACTTTCGAGAGTTCCCACATCACCGCGCCCATGAATCCGCCCAGCAGCGCGGCGGTCAGGCGCACCTTCACGTGCGGCATGATCATGTAGAAGGCCGTGAACGCGAGCGAGGTGAGCAGCATGGGCAGGACGTACACGCCCAGGATCGGCAAGTCCTTGAAGAGTTCGGTGAGCCAGATCGAGATGAGCATGATCACCGGCGCCCAGAAGATGAGCGCGGTGGTGATCGCGATCTTGATGAAGATCGAACGCCCGCCGTTCACCTTCCAGATGGCGTTGAAGGTGTTCTCGACGGTCTGGAAGAGCAGCGTGGCGATCACCAGCAGCACGAGGAACGAGAACATGCTCACCTTGGCGACGTTCTCGGTGAGGCGGCCCACGGTGCCGCGAATCTTCTCTTTAAAGCGCTCCTGGATCTCGCGGTGGACTTTCTTGGTCTCCGCCTTGGCTTCGGTCTTCGATTCGCTCTTCGCTTCCGGTTTGGGTTCGTCGGCCGGTGGCGCGGCGTCCGCGGCAGGTTCGCTCGTCGAGCTGTTGGCCGGGACGAGGACCTCGACGATCTTATCCAGCACGCGCTCGCGCTGGTCCTGGAAGGCCGGGCCCGAGAGCACGGCCAGCAGGATCACCAGCAGCGGGACGAAAGAGGTGAGGGTCTGGAACGAGAGCGCCGCCGCGCGCAGCGGGATGTGGTCCTCCCGGACCTTCTCCCAGACCAAGCGCCACAAGGGCGGACGGTGCGAAGAACTCGCGGGCGTCATTGAAAGGAGTCTACCGCAGCGGGTAATCTAACGCCATGGCCGCGCCCCCGCCTTCACCCAAGAAAACCGGCAACCAGTTGTCGCCCGGCTGCGGGTGCCTGTTCTTCAGCATCTTCTTCTTTGCGGGTCTGGCGGTGCTGGTCTTCATGCTCAGCCAATTTCGTGAAGGCTGGCGCATCCACCATGAGTACGTCCAGGGCACCTGCACAATTCTGGATAAGCGGCTCGTCAGCAGCTCCGACAGCGATGGAACGACCTACAGGCCGGAGTTCGACTTCGAGGTGCTCGTGTACGAGGGCGCCGAGGCCGGCGGGAACAGTAAGCGCTACAAGGCCACCGGGTACGACGGCGTGAACGTCATGTCGAGCGGACAAGAGAGCAAGGAAGCGACTTTGGCGCAGTACGTTGTCGGGAGCACGTATCCGTGCTGGTACGATCCGCAGAACCCGTCGAAGGCGGTGCTGGCCATGCCCAGCCCGTGGTACGCGCTCTTCCTCCTCTTCCCGCTGCCGTTCCTTGCCGTGGGCCTGGGCGGCATCATCTGGTCGCTCAAGCAGCGGAGTTCCGCCAAACTCTCACCCGAGGCGCAGATTGCGAGCAAGACCCGGACGGTCTTCAGCGCCGAGGGCGTGCTGCCGGAGGTCAAGACGGAGCCCGGCAGCACTCTGCCGCACCGGCTGGTGCTGGACCAATCCGAGAAGGCGGCCGCGATCGCGCTCGGGATTTTCGGGCTCATCTGGACCGGCGTGACCGGCGCCATCTGGCTCGGCATGTGGTCGCGCGGCGAATGGTTCCCGTTTATTTTTTTGAGCATCTTTGTGCTCGTGGGCCTGGCGATTCTCGCCGCGGCGGTCTGGCAGGCGCTGATCGGCTGGGGCACCGGGCGGACGGTGGTGGAAGTCTCCACCTTCGAGCCCGCGCCCGGCGGGCACTTCGAGGTTCTCGTCGCGCAGTACGGGCACATGACGGTGAACGAGCTCTCGGTCTGGCTGATTTGTGAAGAGAAGGCGACGTACCGCCAGGGCACCAACACGCGCACGGACACGCACCGCGTCTACGAGAAGAAGCTCGATGCGCGCACGGGCTTCGCGATCACCGGCGCGGGCAAGGAAGAGCTGCGCACGAAAGCGGAGATCCCCGCGGACGCCATGCATTCGTTCAAGGCCGGGCACAACGCGATCCGCTGGTTCTTGGAAGTGCGCGCGGACATCGAACGCTGGCCGGATTTCAAACGCGGCTTTCCGTTCCGTGTTCCGGCGCAGTCGAATCGTAGCTGAAGCGCGAGAGGAGGCGTTCGGCGATGCCCACGTACAAGTACGAGGCCATGGACGCGGAGGGACGCGAGGCCAAGGGGCAACTCGAGGCCGCCAGCGAAGACGAAGCCAAGCGCCAACTCGCGGATCTCAAACTTTATCCGACGCTGGTCACGCTGGTGGAAGGCCGCGAGCCTGCTGCGACGAACGAGACGGAAGGCGAGGTCGAGATTCTGCTCGACGCCAAGGGCGGGGTCCTGCGCCCGGGGCAGACCCTGAGTGGCGGGTACCGTCTCAACACGGCCTACCCGGTGCCGGTGAAGCGCATGGAACTGAGCGTGCTCTGGTACACCATGGGCAAAGGCGACACCGACGAAGGCGTCATCCACTTCGAGACCGTGGCCGAGAACCAGGAACTCGACGCGCGGCGCGCGTTCGCGTTCAGCGTCCCACTGCCCGACGCACCGTGGAGCTACGACGGCAAGATCGTGAAGATCCTGTGGGCCGTGCGCGTGCGGGTCTTCCCCGTAAGCGGAGCGGAGATCGCGACAGAGGAGGGGTTCCGGCTTATACCTGAGCGGGCAACGCCGAAGCACGTGAGTGCAAGCGCGGAGTAGTGGCTTATGGGAACCGCACACGCAATCGTTAAAGGCGCTGCCATCAACCCCTTCGCCACGCGCTACCACGCGCCGGGGGCTGTTGATTTCTTCTTTGAAACTGGGAAAGGCGCGGCCGGTGCGGGCGAACTTCTGCAGCACTTCGCGGCTAGTGGTTTTTGCGGCGAGGTCATCGGGCCGCATGGTACGGGCAAAACCACCTTGCTGCGCGCGCTGGAACACGAAGCGCGGGCGCAGGGTTACATGGTGGAGACCGTAACGCTAAGGGACGGCGGAACAGCATTTCCGATTTTGGATTTTGGATTTTCGATTCAACAGCATCGACAACAGCGGGAAATAGGTAAGCAATGGACTGAAATAAGTGCCGTTGGGTCAATCCAAAATCGGAAACCCGAAATCCAAAATCGGCGTCTCCTGGTCATCGATGGCGCGGAGCAACTTTCTGTTGCCGCCTGGTGGTACCTGCGGCTGCGCTGCCACTTACGCGGCGTGGGGTTGCTTGCGACGACGCACCGGCCGCTTGGGCTGCCGGTGCTCTATCGTACAAACGTGGATTCAGATTTGGCGCGGCGCATCGCGCGGAACGTGCTTGACGCGTGTCCCCGCGCGCCGCGCCTGACCGAAGATCGCGACGTGGACGCCGCACTTGCCGAAGCGCGCGGAGATATGCGCGAGGCGCTCTTTAAGTTGTACGATTTGTACGAGCAGCGCTGGAACGCGGCGCCTGTCACTTCACTTCCATCTTGATGAACTGGTTCTTCTTCGCGCCGTTGGGGATCGTGTAGCTTACCGGTCCCTTTTCCAGGTCCGCGATGGGGATCTCCTTCGCGAAGGTCTGGCCGTCGAAGCCGTGGGTAATGGCCAACGTACCGGCCACGGCGGGCTTTTTGTCCGGCGCGTAGCCGACGAAGATGCGCACGCCCTGCACGCTGCCCCCGCCCTTCACCGCCACTTTCACCTCGGCGTCGGCGCACGGTTCAAGTACGGCGGCACCGTTCACGTTGTTCTGCCAGTGCTCGACCTTCTGGCCGGGCGTGTTGCCCCAAGGCGAGCAATCCGTCGAGCGCCCGGCGAGTTTGCTCTGCCCGGCGGCGCCGAGATGCAGTTCGAGGAACTTGTTGGCGTCGGCCGGATAGCCCGTTCCGCCGATGACGCAGGCGCTTAGCTTGACGATCTTGCATTCGGGCGGGGCCTTGACGGGAATCACGAGCTCGCCGACGCCGTCCACTTCTCCGCCGGTGAAGGTCAGGCGGTCGGAGGCCTTGTAGTTCAGCCCGGTGGCCTTGGCGCTCGCGGCGAACTTCTCGGCGCTGCTCCAGTCGGGCACGTACGTGAGCGTCTGGTAGCCGGCGGACTTGGTCACGGTCATCTTCGTCGCGGCATCGCCTACGCGCGGAAGCGAGCCCGGATGCAGCAGCCCGCGCGTGGTCACCTTCTTGAGCGTTCCGCCTTCGAGCTTGAGCAGGTAGTCCCAGCGATTGACGGCGTCCTTTACCGTACCGTCGGATTCGAGCGGCGCCCAAGTGCGGCCGAGGTCGAACGAGACGGCGGCCTTGCCGTCGGACTCCACTTTGGACGATGTAATGTTGTACGGGCAGCGGACGGCCACAATCGTCGCGCCGTCCTTGCTCGAGAGCGCCTCCGCCGCGAGATCCTTCGCGTTGGGTTCCCAGACGAGTTCACAGTAGCCTTTCTGCTTCTCGTCGATGGACTTAGTGAACGGCGGTGTTTCCGCCCAGCCCGCGTCTTCCTTGCTGAACCAGCGCGTGAAGTGCTCGCCCTTATGCAGCTCGAACGTCATCTCGTGCCCGAGCATCTCGTTGTCTTGGAAACAGTACGACTTCCCGCCGTTGATCTTTTCGACCCAGCTTCCTTTGCCGTCGGCGCCGTAGAAATACTTGGCCTTCAGCGAAGCTTTTGCGCCGTAGTAGCCCTTGGGATCGGCGATCACGTCGGCGACGGACCAGACTTCCTTCTCACTGTCGCCGGCCCAGCCGCCGAGATCGATATCGAAGTAGTGCCACTTGCCGTCGTAGTAGGCGTCGCAGACCGAGTGGACGATGCCGTCGAGAAACCAGCGGCGCGCCTCGATGGCCGGTTTGCCCGGCGCGCCGCCGGGGCGGCTCTGGTAGATGCCTTCGAGCAGACCCGACTGGATGCCGCAGTAGCCGGTGCCGTGGACGTTCAGCAGGACGACCGGATCGAGCTCGATCACGTTCGCACTCGCATGGGGCTCCTGGCCGGTGTGCGCCCAGAGCGTCATGCCCTTGCCGAAGGCGTCCCAGTTCTTGCGCCGGCCGTCGTAGTAGACGTCGAAGAGCTTGTGGCAGAATTCCTTGGGCGCGAGGCCCTTGAACGCCGGGCTGGCGTGGAACGTCTCCATCGAGAACGCGTTCGGCGCCTCGCTGTCGGAGAAGACCTTCGCGTCGGACGTCACCCAGGGATTCTCGCTGGCGGCAAAGGCCGCGCCGCAGCTCATCGCAAAGATCACTGCTCCCAGCATACCCATGCCGAATCGCATAATCTCGTTCCTCGATGCCCGCGAAAAAGGCCTTCTCTAAAGCGTACCGCAGACGGCTGGACTCGGGCGCTGGAATTCGCGGTGCAATTCCTAAAGGAGAATTCGATAGGGCTTCTCTGCGCTATGAGCAAGAAGAAATGCGCTTGGCTTGGCACGCCGTACACGAGAGTGGGCCTATTCGTAGCGCAAGGCTTCGATGGGATCGAGCTTGGCGGCCTTCCAGGCGGGGAACGTGCCGAAGCAGACGCCGTCGAGGAGCGAGACGCCGACGGCCGCGAACATCCCCCACCAGGGAAGCGAAGTGGACCAGTTGGTCCAGTGTTCGACCGCGAAGGTGAACGCGACGCCGAGAATACATCCGGCCACGCCGCCAAGCGTGCAGATGATAAGGGATTCGAAGAGAAACTGTTTGAGAATGTCGGGCTGCGTCGCGCCGACCGCGCGGCGGATGCCGACTTCGCGGCGGCGCTCGGTGACGTTCGCGAGCATGATGTTCATGATGCCGATGCCGCCGACGAGCAGCGAGATGCCCGCCGAGCAGAGCATCACGATGTTGAAGATCTTCTGCGACTCCTCCACCTGCTTAAGCAGGTCCTGCGCGACCAGGACCTGGTAGTCGCGATTCTCCTTGGACACGTTCTCCATGCGGTGCGCGGTCTCGTAAAAGCGGCTGAGGTACGCTTCGGCGGAGTAGATATCCAGGCCCGGCTTGACCTGGAATTTTACCTCGTGGACCTCGTCGGAGAGCGGCTCGCGCGTGGTCCGCAGCAGCGCCGCGGAGAGCGGGATGTAGATGCGGCGGTTGAGCGCCTTGATGTCGGCCTTGTCGTACTTCTCGTCGGTCGCGACCTTGCTTTCGAGCACTCCGACGATGACGTAGGGCTCCTGGTCGATGACGAGGGACTCACCCACCGCCGACGCGGTCTTAAAGACCTCCTGGCGGATCGCGTCCTCGATCACGCAAACGCGGCGCGAAACGGTCTCGTCGGCTTCATTGAGCCAGCGGCCTTCGCGTAGCGAGAAGTTCATCACCTGCAGGAACGGAGGCGTGGTGCCGACAACATCTCCCGAGACGGTGGCCTCGCCGCGGCGCACCGGCACGAAGACCTTGCGCATGGGTGCGTGGGCAATGAAAAGGTCGCACGCCGAGACCACCGCGTCGGCTTCGCGGACGGTCAGGCCGTCGGAGCGGAGCCGCGCGGTCTTTTTCTTTTCGCGGGCGACGGTGTTGTCGGCGCGCCAGTCGATGCCGCGCACGATCACGTTGTTCGCGCCGAGGGCAGCCAACTGCTTTAGCACCTCGCCGCGCGCGCCTTCGCTCACCGAGATCACCGCGACCACCGACGCGACGCCGAAGATGATGCCCAGCATGGAGAGCGCCGCGCGGACCTTGTGGACCGCGAGGCCCTGGAGGCCGATGCGTAATACACTCAGAAAATCCATTTCACATCCCTAATCCAAAATGTCTTTTCAGTTTAACGACTTCGCCTTGGCGCCCAGTTGAACAATCGGCGCCTGCCTTGGCCGTTCGACGGTTTCCACTTTCTCGATAAGGCCGTCCTTCAAGTGGACGATGCGCTGGCTGTACTCGGCCTTCTCGCGGTCGTGCGTGACCTGGACGATCGTGCGGCCCATGCGGTGCAGCGCCTGGAAGACGCCCATGATCTCTTCGCCGGTGCGGCTATCCAGGTTGCCGGTGGGCTCGTCGGCCAAAATCAGCGCGGGCTCGGTGACCAGCGCCCGCGCGATCGCGACGCGCTGGCTCTGGCCGCCCGAGATTTCCGTCGGCTTGTGGTGCAGCCGATCGCCCAGGCCCATCAGTTCCAGGGCGCCGCGGGCGAGGTCCAGCCGCGCGTGGCGCGGCACGTGCGCGTAGACCAGCGGCAGCGCGACGTTGTGGACGATGTCTTCCTGCGAGAGCAGGTTGAACTTCTGGAAGACCATCCCGACCTTTTCGTTGCGGATGCGCGAGAGTTGTTCGTCGTCCAGCGCCGCGATGTCCACCCCGTCGAGCAGGAACGTGCCGGTGCTGGCCTTGTGCAGACAGCCGAGGACGTGCAGCAGCGTGCTCTTGCCCGAGCCCGATTGGCCCATGATCGAGACGAACTCGCCACGCCGCACGGTAAAGCTGATGCCTTTGAGCGCGTGAACGGGGCCGCCTTCAAGCTGATAGATCTTCTCAATGTCGCGGATCTCGATGACCGCGTCGCCGGCGCCGTGGCCATCGGGCAGAGGGATCGGCCTGGGCATATCGAGACCGCCGTTTTCGATCATGGCGTGCGCGCCTCGCCTGCGGTCGGCGCGGGTTCGGACGCGGGCTTGGCGGGATCCAGCAGGCGTTCGTTGCCGTTCAGTCCTTTCAGGACCTCCACGAAGCCGGTGTCGCCGCGCCCAAGGGTAACGTCGCGGCGCTCCGGCGCGCCGCCGCCTTCCGCCGCCAGCACCCAATGCTCGCCGTTCGCTCCGAAATGCACGGTGCTCCACGGAACGACCAGGGCGGAATTCCCCGCGCCCTGAGGCGTGCAATCGACGGAGACGTCAGCCGTGAAGCCCAGGCGCATCGCCACTCGGTCCTGCTCGGAGAGATCGGTGAAATCGAGCGCGACCGAGACGACGTTCACGAAAGCCTCGCCCGAACGCAGCAGCGCGAGGCGCGAGTTGGCCACGTTCTTGTCCTGCGCGACCAGCGCAATGTCGGAGACGCTCGCCTTGAAGGCCCGTTCGGGGAACGCCGCGATGCGCACTTCGGCGCTCTGCCCCACGGCGACCTTCGCAATATCGGCCTCGTTGATCCAGGTCCGGACGCGCAGCGTTGAGGTATCGACGACCTTGCAGAGGTCCTGGCCGCGGTTGCGCATCTCGCCGATCTGAATCGGACTCATTGCTTTGCCGCCGCCCTTGAAGACATCCACAAACGCCACGCGGCCCGCCACAGGCGCCTTCACTTCCGCGCTCTCCAGGTCGCGCTTCTTCAACTCGATGGACTGCTTGAAATTCTGAAGCTCGATGCGGTTGAGTTCGAGTTCGGCGTTCTTGATGGCCAGATCGGCGTCGCGATTGAAGATCGAGGTCGCAAGGTTCTTCTGCGCGTCGCCGACAGCCAGGTCCGCGATGCGCTTGGCATCGGCGGAGGAGCCTTGCAGCGCGAGCGTATGCAGGATCTTCGCCTTGGCCAGGTCGGCCTTTTGCGTGGCCATGTTCAGGGCCTTCTGTTTGAGCACGGCCTCGGTGACGAACCCGCGTTCCTCGAGGTCCTTGTTCGCCAAGTAATCCTTCTCCGCCTGGTCGAACTTGAGCTGCGAGGATTCAAGGGCGAGCTCGGAGTCCCGCTTCTCGCGCGCGGTGGGATGGCCGAAGGCGAGATCGCGGTCGATCTTGGCTTCTTCGAGCAGCGCCTGCTTCTGGGCGATCTCGAGTTCGTAATGCGCGCGCGTGCACTCCAGGTCTTTCTCGACCTTGCTGACGGCCTCTTCCTTGTCGAAGAGGTCCTTGGTCATCTTTTCGAGATCGTCCTGCGCGTCCTTGGCGTCGAAGCGGACGATCACCGTGCCGGCCTCGACAAACTTGCCTTCCTCGATTTTCCAGACGACTTCGCCGGTGAAGAGCGAGAAGACGAAGGTCTCGTTGCGCGCGGCGACCGTTCCGAGTTCGCGCAGCGTCGAGCGCATGGCGCGGCGCTCCGGGACTGCCCAGCGTTCCTCCACTTTTACCCGGCGTTTAAAGACCAGAGCGCCGAGCATAAAAAGGACCGCCAGGCCCGCCACGGCGGCCAGGACGATGCGTTTGATCCGCTCGCGGCGGCGCACGGCATCGCGCAAACCGACGACGATCGAGGAGGCGTCGGTGCGGACGACCGCGGGCGCGGGAGGGCTTGCGGGCGCACTTTCGCGCACCAGCGTGGGGGCGGGGCTTTCCGTCGGGCGGTTGCTCATGGTTCCACCAGCCAGACGCGCTGTCCTTCTTCCAAGCCTTCCACGGCGACGGCCAGTTCGCTCTCGCCCAGCACCGTTACCGGCTTGCGCTCCGGACCCAACGCTCCGGCCAGCCGGACGTAGGCCTGGCCGTCCTTCTCGCGCACGAGCGCGGCGCGCGGCACGAGCAGGGCATTCTCGATGCGCTGCACCACGATCTCCACGTCCACGCGCAGCCCGGGCCGCAGGTCCAACGACTCGCCTTCGATCTCGACCTCCACGTCGAAGACCTGGCGCTGGGCCTTGCCGACGATGTCCTGGGTCTCCTGCCGGAAATCTTCGAACTCGTCGCGCCCCTTCTCGGCGACCAGCGACACGGCGCCGTCGAAGCGCACGTTGCCCGAACCCGTGGGCCGCACGCCGGCCTTCATGCCCTTGAGGACCCGGGCGATGCGGCCTTCATCCACCGTCAGCGCGACTTTCATTTTGCGCAGGTCGGAGATGGTCATGATCTCCCAGCCGTCGCGGACCTCGCGGCCCGGCCCAAGCTGCATGCCCCAGAAGGCGCGCTGCATGGCGACGCCGGGCACCGGGGACGTCACCTTGGTCCGCGTGACGTTCTCCTCGAGTTCCTTCAGGCGCTGCTCTTCGCGCTTGATGCGCGTCTCGTGGCGCGTCTCGGCGTCCTTGTTGTTCTTGGCCAAAAGGGATGCGCGCTGCTTTGCCTCGGCGAAACTCTTCTCCTCGTCGCACACCTTCAGCTTCTGGTCGGCGATCTGGACCGGATCGAGCGTCTCGAGTTTCTTGTAGGCCAGTTCGGCCTGGGCGACGGCGACCTCCTGCTGCCGCAGGTCCAGTTCCTTCTGCCGCACTTCGGTTTTCGAGACGAAGCCGTCGTTCGCCAGTCCGGTGAGGATCTCGAACTCTTCGCCGCGCGCCACCAGGAGCGCCTTGGCGTTCTCGAGATTGACCTTCGCGTTCAACTCGTCGCTGGTGGCGGGCCCGAGCTGCATCTCCTTCAGGCGCAGCGTCTCCAGGTCGACGCGGAGCTTGTGCGCCTGAACTTCGTCTTCGGCCTTATGCAGATCCTTCAGCTCGTTCTGCCGGGCCTTCTCGCGATCGGCGCGGATGCGGGCGAGGTTGGCCTTCTGGTTGGCTAGGGCTTCCTCGTGCGGCTTGGGGTCGAGTTCGACGACCACCTGCCCCTGTTCGACGCGCGCGCCGTCTTCGACGATGCGCAGGATCGTGCCGCGGACCTTCGTCATGATCTTTTCTTTGCCGACGGGCAGGATCGTCCCGCGGCGCCGGATGGTTTCTTCGAAACTGCCGCGCACGACCGCGGCCTTGCGCAGGTCGGCGGAGGCGTTCAAGCCCGAACGGCCCAGCCAGAGCAGCGCCAAAAGCGCGCCCACCGCGACGGCCGAGGCCAACGCGCGCTTACGTCCGATGCGGTTCAACAGATCCATGGCCGGCACGATATGCGCTGCTCCCTACCCACACTCAGCGGCCGCCGCCGCCTTTTCTTCCACCGCCCCCGCCCTTGCGGCCGTCGCCGCCGGCTTTCGCTCCGCCGCCTTGAGGCCCCGCGGCGCCTGGGCCGGCTTTGGTCGCATCGGCGCCTCCCGCGCTGCCTTCGCCGGCAGCGCGTACGGGTTCGGCTTCTTCCGGAGGCTTCGGCGGGACTAGAACGCGCTCGCCTTCGCGCAGCCCTTCTTCGATCACCACGCGGCCGTTCGATTCCTTGCCCATGCGGACCATCCGCGTCTCGACCTTACCGTCCACGCCGGCCTGAACCGTGGCCCGCCCATCGACCGTCCGTACCGCGTGCGCGGGAATGGCGATCACGCTCTTCAAGGTTTCGATGGGGAAGTCGACGATGGCCTGGAACCCGTCGCGCAGGCGGTCGGGGTCGGACTCCTTGAGCTCTACTTCCACGTCGAAGACGCGCACGCCGGAGAGACCCTTGTTCTTGATGTCGGCTTCGCTGAGCTTCGCGTTGCGGTCGCGCGCCCAGCCGTCGATCCAGGTGACTTCCGCGGGATACACCTTGCCGGGCAAGGTCTTGACGCGCACGCGCGCAGCCGAACCGGGCTTGCCCGCATCGCCTGCGCCCGCGGGATCGTGCCGGGGCGCGAGGTAGCGCACCACCGATTCCGGCACCTGCGTGCGCACCTTCATCGAGTCGTAGCTGGGCAGATCCACGGGGCTCATCCACGGGCCGACGTTGTCTCCGATCGAGACCTTCTTGTTCCCTTCCCAGCCGACGGTGCGGTAGACGACGATGCCTTCGTGGGGCGCCGTGCGAGTGCTCTCCTCGAGGTTCTTCTTCCGGCGTTCGAGGCGCTCCCGCGACTTTTCCGTGCCGAAGCGCGCGGCGCGCACCGCAAAGGCATCGGCCACGAGCTGCTGGTCGCGATCGATCTCCTTGAGCTTGTAGGCGGCTTCGGCCACGGAGCGATCCAGGTTGGCTTTGCGCCGCTCTTCGGAGGTTGCGCCGTCGAGCAAGTCCTGGGCCTTGAGCCGGGCGGTCTCGAGATCGCACTCGGCGAGCTTCATCGAGAGCTCTTTGGACTCGACGTCTGCGCGGGTCGCGAAGCCCTTCTCCACCAGCGGCGCGAGGGACTCGTAATCGCCCTTGGCGGAGGCCAGTTTCGCCTCGGCGCTCTTGAGCGTGTTCGCGGCGTCCTGCTTGTCGAGGTCGTCGGGCTTTTCGAGGATCTGCTTCTCCTTCAAGCGGGCGAGATCGAGCCGGTCTTTCTCGGT
The DNA here is from genome assembly GCA_016200135.1 of Planctomycetota bacterium. Classification (GTDB taxonomy): domain Bacteria; phylum Planctomycetota; class SZUA-567; order H5-PLA8; family H5-PLA8; genus JACQFI01. The sequence goes on along the minus strand of JACQFI010000002.1, from coordinate 73,705 downwards.
CAGCATCGAGGCTTCCAGGCGCTTCTTGTCGAGCTCCTCGGTCTGTTCCGACTGCGCGAGGTTGCGCTCGTTGGTGGCGACCTCGTCCTGGAGCTGCTGAATCTCTTCCTCCAGCTTATCGGTCTCGAGGGAGACGATCTTGTCGCCTTTGTGCACGCGCGTGCCTTCAGGCACCAGCCACGAGACCTTGCCCCAGTTGGTGAAGCCGATCGTGGTGACCTTGACCGGCCGGAGTTCGCCGTCCTCGCTGCAGACGATCTCGAAGTCCCCGCGTTCCACGGTGAGCCACTCGCCGGAGACGGTGCCCGCCGAATCCGCGCCCGCGTGCTTACCATGGATCGTGACCCAGCCCAGCGTCGCCGCCAGAAGTAGCGCCGCGACCGGGATCCCGATTTTTAACGCACGATGTAACATAGGCGCCGAGGCTTCGCCTTCAGGTATCTTGCTTGTAGAGGTTAGATCATGCCGTTCAGTCACGTTGAATCTCATTGAGTAATGAGTGTTAACCGCTCACAGGGTCAAAGGGTTCAAGTTTTCCACGTCTAATATGATACTGGCGGGTCACTATTGCTTCAACATTTGGTCTGATAAACATTTCGGAGGGAAGCACACCTGATTATACGCTCACATAAAAATGCGCCCCTTGTGCATAGACAAGGGGCGTTTAAGGCTCTAACCGTCAAAAGCTGCGGGTGTTACTCGCGGGGCCTGCGGGGACCGCGACGGTCTCCGCGATCGCCACCGCCTCGGCGATCGCCACCACCACCACCACCGCCACCTCCAGCGGGCGCAGGAGCGCCGCCTTCACCGGCGGGGACCAGCAGGGCTTTGCGCGAGAGCTTCAAGCGGCCAAGATCGTCGACGGAGATCAGCTTCACGTCGATCTTGTCGCCGACCTTGCAGAACTCCGCGGGGTTCTTGATGTAGGACGTATCGAGCTCACTGACGTGGCACATGCCATCCACGCCAGGGAGGATCTCGACGAAGACTCCGAACTCTTTGATGTTCACGACTTCGCCGTGGTAGACCTTGCCGACTTCGGGCGTGCCGGTGATGCCTTCGATCACCTTCGCGCACTCTTCGGCCTGGTCGCGCTTGGGGCTGGCCACGACGACCGAACCATCGTCGGTGACCTCGATCTTGACCTTGTGCTTCTCTTCCAGCATGCGGATCGTCTTGCCGCCGGGGCCGATCAGCTTGCCGATCTTGTCCACGGCGATCTTGAGCTGCACGATCTTGGGCGCGTGCTTCGAGATGTTGTCGCGGTGCGTCGCCATCACCTGGAACATCTGGTTGAGGATGTGCTTGCGGCCTTCGAGCGCCTGGTCGAGCGCCTTCTGCATGACCTCGTACGGGATGCCCATATTCTTAAGGTCCATCTGCAGCGCGGTGACGCCCTTGGCGGTTCCGGCGACCTTGAAGTCCATGTCGCCGTAGTGGTCTTCATCGCCCAGGATGTCGCTGACGACGGCGAATTGGCCGCCTTCCTCGACGAGGCCCATCGCGATGCCCGCCACCGGGGCCTTCATCGGCACGCCGGCGTCCAGCAGGGCCAGCGTTCCGCCGCAGACCGAGGCCATCGAGCTCGAACCGTTCGATTCGAGGATCTCGCTGACTACGCGCAGGGTGTAGGGGAAGTCCGTGTACTCGGGCAGCATGGCCTTAAGGCCGCGGCGCGCGAGCGCTCCGTGCCCGATCTCGCGCCGGCCCGGCCCGCGCGGCATCTTCACCTCGCCGACGCTGAAGCTTGGGAAGTTGTAATGCAGCAGGAACCGGTCCTTGAACTCGCCCATCAGGCTCTCGACGATCTGCTCGTCGCTGGCCGTGCCGAGCGTGGTGGTGACCAGCGCCTGGGTCTCGCCGCGCGTGAAGAGCGCCGAGCCGTGGGTGCGCGGGAGCACGCCGACTTCGCAGGAGATGGGGCGGATCTCGGTCTGGCTGCGTCCGTCGCAGCGTTTGCCTTCGACGATCATGCCGCGGATCGTCTTTTCCCAAGCATGGTCGCACGCGCCCTTCACTTCGCTTTCGGCGGGCTTGCTCTCGTCGGTGGCTTCCTTGCGCGCGTACTGTTCGACGAGCTTCTTGACCAGCGCCTTGCGCGCGTCGTGCCGGCCGAACTTGGTCGGCGTGTACGCGGCGGTCTTGAAGTCGGCCTTGTGCTTCTCGTAGAGCGACTGGTAGAGCGCGGGCTGTTCCGGAGAGACGAATACTTCCTTTTCCGGTTTCACCTGCGCGACCATCTCTTCGACCATCGAGCAGATTTCCTGGATGAAGCCGTGGCCGAACTTGATGCCTTCGAGCATCTGCTCTTCGGTCAGTTCCTGCGCGCCCGCTTCGACCATCAGTACGCCGCCCTTGGTGCCGGCGACGACCAATTCGAGCGGCGAGGCCGCGATCTGTTCATGCGTCGGGAAGAGAATGAACTTGCCGTCGGCCATGCCCACGCGCACGGCGCCCAGCGGGCCCTGGAAGGGCAGACTGGAGATCGAGAGCGATGCGGCGGCTCCAATCATGGCGAGGATATCCGGATCGCTTTCAGGGCAGGCGCTGAGCGCGATGCACTGAATCAGCACGTCGCGGATGAAGCCATCCGGCCAGAGCGGGCGGACGGGGCGGTCGATGAGGCGCATGGTGAGCGTCTCTTTCTCGCTCGGGCGCCCTTCGCGCTTCATGAAGCGGCCGCCGAAGATCAGGCCCGCCGCATAGCCCTTCTCGCGGTAGTCCACCGTGAGGGGGAAGAAATCCATGCCCGGCTTCATCGGCTGTTCGACGACCGTCGCCAGGACGACGGTCTCGTCCATGGTGACCACCACCGAGCCGGCGGCCTGCTTGGCCCATTTGCCGGTTTCGAGGCGCAGTGTCCGGCCGTTGATGGAACGCTCGACAATAACGTGTGCCACGTGAAATGATCCTTTCAGACCGCGCGGGGAAGTTCCGAAGACATGCGAGCGCAGACGCCGTGAGGCGGCACACCGGATTCATGCCGTTCGAGTGGAAGCTTCGTTTTCGCGATCTCGTTACTTGCGGAGGCCGAGGCGCTCGATGAGGGACTTATAGCGCTCGACTTCCTTCTCGCGCAGGTAGGTCAGAAGGCGGGTACGCTTGGAGACGAGAAAGGCCAAACCGCGGCGCGAATGGTAATCCTTGGGATGGAGCTTCAAGTGGCCGGTTAAGCCGACGATGCGCTCGGTGAGGAGGGCAACCTGCACTTCGCAGTTGCCGGAGTCCTTCTCGTGGCGCTTGAAGCTGCTGAGGATTTCCTTACGACGAGCGGGATTCATGACCATGTCTAACGTCGCCTTGCCTTTACACGGGTCCGTTTTGGAGTACCGCTTCCTGTCCTTCGCGGTCCCCCCATGGGGACCCTTCGGTGCGCGTCCCTCTTTAGGGCGCACCCCTTGCGCTCCATTTACTTAGCGCGCAGAGGTTAACGTCGGGAGCAGGGAACGCAAATGCATTTTGAACTTCGCCAAAAAAGAAGCCCCGGACAAGCCGAGGCTTCCCAGTGCGATTCGCTTTAGCCCTTACCACATGATCTGCTGGCTGATCACGAAGACGTTGTTCTTGACTTCGCGGAAGCGGCGGCCCGTAGTGGAGTAGCCGGGAGCCACTTGGCTCGTCACAGGCGAGAAGGCTGCATGACCCTGGGGCTCGTCTACCCACGAATAATTGATCTGCGTACGGGTATTGTAACCCTTCCAATAATAGTTGATTCCTGCCGTATGTACCTGTGTTTTGAAGACATCGATCTTGCTCGGAAGCAAATAGAGGAATCCCGCAGCGCCAAACGAGTCCTGCCCTTCATAAGCGGTCAGACCATCAGTATAGATATTTCCAAAGATCTCATAGCGGTAACAGAACTCGACATCATGCGCCATCTTGATCAGCCAATTCGGGTGATTCTTGAGCGTATCCGCCCAAACGCTATCCGAGAGCTTGTAGCCGGTCGAGAAGTACCAGCCCGAGCGAGTAAACGGATTGGGCTGGAGCACGGGCGCGTTAACGTTCCAGACGCCGGGCGTGGGACGATCCTTAATCTCTCCCCACTCGCCGCGCATCCACCAACCTTTGACGGGACCACCCGGACGATACCAAGCCCACGCATACTGCCGCCGAGCCGTGTTGGTTTTGAACCCGAGTCCATCCACCGTGAAAGCCAGATTACCTGAAACATCAAACGCGCCTGTGAACCGGGCGCCATCACCAGCTTCTCCATGCATGCCTTCCTGGCGCGAGAAGCCGATTTCGAGCGAACCCCAGTTCTTCTGATTCCAAACAGGGCGCAACAGGAACCTATACGCCAAGTCCTTTTGATCGTTGTCATCGCTGCGGTTCTGGAAACTCGCGAAGCTGTTTTGGAAATTACCTGCGCTATCGAAGGCACCGATCCAATACTGGAAGCGATCGTTCCACCACGAGCCGTGGACCATGACGCCCAGATCGCGTTGATTCGAGAACTGATTGATCATGGCGCGCTCGACGAAGTCAAGCTGACCAGAATTGCGGTTGCCTTCTTCGGACATCGGAGGCTTGAACTGGCCGATGGTGAAATCGTGGCGAGGAATCCAATGTGGATGGTAATTGATGTAGGCATCCTGAAGCACGCGATTGGGAAGCACGAAGCCGGACTGCATGCGCGATCGAACCGCTTCGCTGGGAACCGTTCCCGAAGCGATGGGGAGCCACAGCACGTCGAAGCCGGCCCTTTCAATGCCTTGAATATCCAACTGAGTGCCCGTGCCAAAGGGGGTTCTTCCCGTAACGCCTTGATTGGTCGGATAACTTGGGAAGGTGTTGGCTTCGTCGCCACCAGTGGGATCAATCAGAACTACGCCGCTGACGTCATCACCTATTTCGATGCTCAGTTTGATTTCCGCTCGTCGAATGCGGAAACCGTCGTTGTCGTTAAATTCATTTGTATTCCAGCCACCGGTTCGAGATGGAGGAATGGGCGCACCCAAAGCCTGCTGCTGTGCAATGTCGTTGTACTTCTTATTTAAGAGAGAAAAGATGCCCTGGTTGTCGTTCTGAATGCGGTAGTTCCAGACCTGCAGCAGCCCGCCGATCGTGAGCTTGCCGGTCTTGGTGGTGACGGTCGCGTTCGGGCCGTACTTGTTGGCCACCATCGCGTCCGCGCGACCGATCGGACCCACCGCTTTGGGCGTGGAGCCGTTCGTGCTCAACTTCTTGCGGAGATCCTCGACTTCCTTCTTCAGGTTCGAGTAGTCGTCCGCGCTGCCGGCAAACACCCTGGTCGAGACGACCAGCATGGCGATGACGGCCCAAAGGAGTCCCAATACGCGTTTTGAGTGCAAGCTATCCACCCTCCCCCCACTGCGATTGTGGAGCAACGAACGTTAGTGTTTCCAAGAGCTCCCCAAGATTAACCAGGCGAGAAATCTTGTCAACACGTTTTGCCGACACAAGTTAGATTCTTTTTGCTTACCCTAATATCCAATTGGGGCGAAAGACCGGTCTTTCGCCCATCCTTTTGAAAGCCTTGACCTAGAGGAACTTGCAATTTCGGCTCCGGCCCTTAATCTCACGTGTGCATGTTTTAGACCCGAATCTCGGATCGGCGCAAACCGCTAACTTATTTTTCAGACAGGAGATCCATGGCTGCTCCCACCGTTTCCGCCACGCAATACCTGCCTTTCGAGCAAGGCTTGAAAGAGATCGATGAACTGATCCGCAAGATCGAGGATTGGGCGCGGACCAATTCCATGGATGCCGCGGACGAGTTAGCCGGGCACCGGCAGAAGCGCGAGGAACTGCTCCGCCGCATCTACCAGAATCTCACCTCCTGGGACCGCATCCAGGTCTCGCGGCATACCCAGCGCCCGCAGACGCGCGATTACATCGAACGCCTCTGTTCGGACTTCATGGAACTCCACGGCGACCGCACCTATTCCGACGACCAGGCGATCGTGACCGGCCTCGCGACCGTCGCCGGGCACCGGCTGATGCTGGTGGGCCAGCAGAAGGGCCGCGACGTCCACGAGCGCTCGCGCTGCAACTTTGGCTCGCCGCAGCCGGAAGGCTACCGCAAGGCGATCCTCAAGATGCGCCTGGCCGAACGTTTCGGGATTCCGGTGCTCTGCCTGATCGACACCAAAGGCGCCGCGCCGGACGTGGGCGCCGAGGAACGCGGCCAGTCGCAGGCGATCGCGTACAACCTTATGGTGATGTCGGGCCTGCGAGTTCCGATCCTGAACATCGTCATCGGCGAAGGCGGCTCGGGTGGCGCGCTGGGCATCGGCGTTGGCGACCGGATGCTGATCCAGGAGTTCGCCTACTTCAGCGTCATCAGCCCCGAAGGCTGCGCTTCCATTCTATGGAAGGACGCGGACCGCAAAGCCGACGCCGCGGAGGCGCTCAAGATTACCGCGCCGGAGTTGAAGGCACTGGGGGTGGTCGAGGAGATCATTCCGGAGCCGCTCGGCGGCGCGCACCGCGACCCCAAGGCCGCCGCGGAGATGCTCAAGGCCGCGATCGACCGCACCCTGCGGGAACTCAAGGCGAAGCCGGTCGACGTGTTGCTCGAAGAGCGCTACCGCCGCCTCCGGGCGATGGGCAAGTATCAGGAAGAAACGTTGACTACAGTCTAAAAGTCTAAAAGTCCATAGGTCAAACGGCTTCGTCGAGCCATGACCTTTGGACCTGCGACTTTTCTTATACGACGAGCCCCGCCGCCCTCTTGGCCTCGACGATCTCCTTGTAGCCATCTTTGAGAATCGCGAAGATCAGGTACCAGCCGACCAGAGTCAGCACGATGTACTGCGCGTCGTAGGCCGGGAAGATGTTCATGTCCCAGAGGCCGTGCAGGACGACCGCCACCACAAAGCGCCGGATAACGATGGGGTTCGAGAGCATGCTCAACTCGAACGGCTTCTGGCCTTTCGCTTTCCAGAGCGCGGAGCCGATCATGGCGGTCCAGATCACGTGCCCCCCCGGCGCCAGGAAGCCGCGCGTGGAGAGGCTCTGGAAGGCCGCCACGACGCTCTCGTTGTTGATCATCGCGCCGAAGGCGTAGCCGGCGGTCTCGAACCCGGCAAAACCCGCGCCGATCGCCGCGCCAAAGACCACGCCGTTGAGCTGCCAGCGGTAACGGACCTCGCGCGCGATCAGCCAGAGCGCGAGCGCCTTGCCGGTCTCTTCGATCAGCCCCGTGAGCAGAGCGGGAACCAGCGTACCCACGCCCGAGCCTGGAATCAGCCGGCCGATCAGCAGGGTGCCCAGGATGCCCATGCCGCCGCCCAGAATAAGCAGTTTGCCGATCTGGTAGATGGAGACGTTGCGCGGCGTGTTCAGTTCGAAGAAGAAGATGACCACGGCGAACGGCACGGCGAAGGCGCCGAGCATCATCATGCCGGGGATACAGTTGGTGTTCTGATACTCGGTGATCCCTATGCGCATGACAAAGTAGGCCGCGAGGGAGAAGAAGAGCACGCGCCAGCAGATCGTCGGCCGCGGACAGCCGGTCTGGATCTCGGACAGCGGCGGCGTGTTGGAGGCCGTGCCGACGGCGAAAGTCTCCTCGATGTCCTGGTCTTTATTCTTACCGGCGGTCAGGCCGTCGGTGAGGATCTCCTTCACCGGCACGTCGCCGATGGTGGGCAGGCCCGCGGCATCGCTGAGCCTCTGGCCGAGCTGGCCGAAGACGCCCTTTTGCGGCGGTTGCGGCGGCGGGACGGCCGTACCCGCTGCGGGCGCATGCAGCGGCTGCGTGCGGAAGGTCAGGCCCTGGACGCTGCCGGCGGTGACCCACTGCGGCATGCCTTCTTTCCAGACCAGCGCCGTGGGCGGGAGCGCGCCCTGGGCGGCGAGCGCCTGGATCGCGGGGAAGTCCACCGCATCGCTGCGCACGCCGTTGAGCGCATAGAACCAGACGTCGGCCATGGCACGCACCTTTCTCTTATCCTTGTACTCATCTAGTTCCACGGCGGCTGCTTTCAACTGAACACCGGGCATTTCCACGGGCATATCCTCCTTTTTCTGTTGGCCGCCTTACGGCTGCGCTGCTCCGGGGGCCGAGCCGTCTTGACCGTTCGTCGCGGGCACTTGAGCGTCCGAATTCTTCTTCTCCAACTCCTTGATGCGTTCGAGCAGAGTAGGCTGCTTGGCCGGGGCGGGCTCCCACGGCTTGCGCGCCTTAATGACCTCTTCGGCCTGCGAACCCGTCTTCATCTCGCCGGGCAAGCCGTAGCGTTTGTCCCAGTCCTTCAACAGGCCGGTCTTGTCGTCCAAGCCTTTCAAGCCGCTGAAGTCGATACGCTTGTGCGGATCGAGCCAGATGGGCGGAGGCGGCGGGGAGATCCAGTCCTTCACTTTCTGCACCGCCCAGGAGCCGAAATTCAGGCCGATGGAAAGCAGCACGAGGCCGAGCGCGAAAGAGAACGGCATGCACACGATGGCCCACCAGTCCACGGGTTCGCCCCGGTAAGTAGAAGGCGTCGCCGGCGCGGGCTTCATCTCGCGCACGAGCGCGCCGCAGGAGCCGTGGCGCTTGCGGCGGTCGGGCTCGAAAGCCTTTTTCAGCGCGCGCCAGACCAGGCTGGGCAGAGCGCCCGGCGCCTTGACCTCGCCCTTTTTCACGAACTCGTACAGCCCGCGCTCGGTGGTGGCCTCGAAGGGCTTCCTTCCCGCGGCCATCTCATACATCAGCACCGCGAGCGCCCACTGGTCCACGCCTGGCGTGAGCGTGCGGCCTTCCCACTGTTCGGGCGCCATGTAAGCGGGCGTGCCCGCGAACCACTTATTGGGGCGGTCGAGGGACATGCCCAGCATGGAAGCCTGCACTTCCGAGGCGAGGCCGAAGTCGACGAGCTTCACGAACGGTACGCCGGGCGCGTATTCGCGGCCTTCTTCCACCATCACGTTCGCCGGCTTGAGGTCACGGTGCAGGATGCCGTGGACCTTCCTCGCGCCCGAACCGCCCGAATTTCCTGTGGGCAGTTGGTGCGCGTAGTCCAGGGCCGCGGCGATCTGTTCGGCGATGCCGAGGACAACGTTCAGAGGCAGGGGCTTGTCCGCGCCGCCGAGTTCCTTGCGCTTGCGCTGGTGCCAGGCCTCGAAGTTCGCGCCCTTGACCAGGTCCATGATCAGGTAGGCCTCGCCGGTGGCCGGATCGGTCTCGAAGAAGCGCGTGTTGGCGATGTGCGGATGCGTCAGGCGGCTGACCAGGACGAAGTTCGCCTGGATCGCCTGCGCGACCGCGGCATCGCGCATCAGTTCGCGGGGCACGCGCTTGAGGGCGTACGCGACGCCGCTGCGGCGGTCGCGCACGTGCAGGACCTCGCCCATTGCGCCCTGGCCGAGATGGCCGAGGACTTCGTACCGGTCGAGCAGCACCGCGCGGACTGCGGGGCCTTCGGGTACGGTGCGCGGCTCAGGCTTCGCGCTCGGATGCGGCAGCGTGTCCTTGATCGTCAGTGGAATCTCTTGCGGAGCGGCGTTCGAGGTCATCGGTCTTCTCCTCCCCTTGCTTCAAGTCCGCGCCATTGCGGGCTCGAACGGGAGAGGACATTGCGATGGCTGTGCCAGGTTCACCATGACGCGGGATATTTCGCATCTTATTTGAATTCATAAGGTTATATGCGCATGCCGATTCAAGACGCGAGGAGCAGCAGGGCCGGGAATCGTGTCCCCACCGGATTCCGGTATACGCCAGTCGAACAAAAAAAGATCCGCCGGGTATCCCCCGGCGGATCGCTCTAATCTTGTAGGTTTGGATTGAATCCGGACTTACTTCCCGGGCTTGTAGGTGGCCGCGCTATCGGCCTGCTTGTCCCACTTCGAGGTATCCCAGAGGTCGGCGCTGTAGACGATGTCCTGCTCGAAGACTTCAATGTGCTTGCGCAAGAGCGCGGGCGTCAGGCCGCGGTTTTCGAAGCTCAGCGAGATGCCCAGGCTGCCGGTGTCTTCAAAGTAGCGGAAGCTGGAGGTCACCTGGCTGCAGTTCGCGGCCATGAGCTTCTGCCAGGGAATGCGGGCCTTCTGCGCGGGGGTAAAGGTGGCGAGCGTCTGCGTCAGCCAGATGCGGGAACCGTCGGAGCTCAGGCCGACCCGGAAATTCAGATCGTAAGTGTAGGTGACCTTCATGTAGATCTCATAGCCGCCCTTTACGTCCGTCTTCGAGACCTCGAAGCCCATGTTGGACAGCATGGTATAGAGCTGGTCCTGCTTGAGCGATTCCTCGGCGGCATGGCTTGGGGCCGCCCACAGTGCGGCCACCAGCAGGCTCGCGAGCACCATAGATACTTTTGCGCGGTTCATGATCGTTCTCCTCGTCTTCTGCGTGTTCGGGAAACCGCCGGCTCGATCGAGCACTAACGCTTGTCTCCCACGCCAGCCTCTAAAGCCATGCCTGTGCCAAGCGTGAAGAAACGTTTAACCCGCCAGTCAAAAGCCACTTACGCGAAGCACTTGGCGCGCCGAGGCCTTCCGGAATCCGGAGGGTAGCCGAGTTCGGAGGGTTCCGCCGCATACGCGCTCGGGCGTAACTCCTTTAGAGACAAGCGCAGCAACGCCCGGGATGCATTGGCATGGGCTTCGCCATCTCTCTTTTCGTGAAGGTTGCGTGCGAGGAATGAACGGCCGTGCGTGAGCGCCGGCAGAGCAAAAGGGAGCGGGCCATGAAGCGCATAGAGACCGGCAACGCGGAGCGGATCGAGTATCGCGAGTCCATAGGTTGGGGGCCGCTGTTTGTTATTCCGCTCATGCTCGGAGGACTGCTCTTCTCGTCCTGCCTCATGTTCGGATCGTTTGGACTCATGCAGAACGCTCATGGCGGCATTGAGGTGCTGGTGCTCCTCCTGGTGGTAGCCATCCAGTTCCGCACGCTCTGGTATTTCACGCGCCTGCTCGTGCGCCGCGGCCTGGTTCTTGACCGCGCCACCGGAGTAGCCACGAGTTCCTGGGGCTTGCTGGTGCCTGTGTTCGGCACCGAACACCCGCTCACCGGAGCGCTGGCGCTGCGCGCGGGCTCCACCACGATCGTCAGCGGCCGTGCCCGAAATACCTACGACGTCCTGTATCTGGTGAAGGCCGGCGGCGAGATCGAACTCGTACGCATGGAGACCTGCCACGGGTTTCGCAACCTGTGCGAAGACGCCGCGGCGCTGCTTAAGCTGGACGTGGTCTCGGTCGAGAGTGGCGAGGTGAAGATCCTGCGGCGCGCCGAAGAGGCCGGGAAGAACGTGATGGAATTGCACGCGGCGGAGGCGCTCGAAGACGCGTTCGAAAAGGCTCCGGCCGCTGGCGGCCTTCAGTACCAGCGCACCGGCAATGGCATCCGCCTGGACCTGCGTTCATCGGGCGGAGTGATCTTCGCGATTTATCTGTTCATTGCGGCGGCCGCGCTGCTCGCGTTCGGCGTGTTCTTCTTCTCGGAACCCATCGTCTGGGGCAAACTGATCGTGGCCGTCTTCTTCGGCATCCCGCTGCTGATCCTCTACCCGGTCCTCAAGCCCGAACGCACGTTCGTGGAAGCCCGCGCCGGCATGCTGGAAGTGGTGCGCAAGGGCTTGGTCTTCTCGAGTCGCAAAGCCTATCCCGCAGCCTCGATCCGCACGCTCGAAGCCACCGAACGCTGCCTGAGAGTGGACGCCCGCGAAGGCGCGGAATGCATCCTGCACGAGAGCCTCTCGGCGCGGGAGCGTGAATGGGTGCGCAAAGCGTTGCTGGCGGGGCTGGCGGCGAAGGCGTGAGGTGCGAGAAATCTACGACACGCCGTAGCTCTTGAGCTTCACCACGAGGGTGCTGCGGGCGATGGCGAGTTGTTTGGCGCACTCGGTCTTGTTGCCGTTGCAGTCGCGCAGCACTTGCAGGATGTGGCGGCGTTCTGCCTCGACGAGCGACTGCGCGCCCAGCGCGACGGACTCGGGCGTAGCCAGGTTCAGTTCGTCGGGCTGGATCTCGCTGCCGGCGGCGAAGATCACGGCCTGCTCGACGACCGCGCGCAGCTCGCGCACGTTGCCGGGCCAGTCGTAGCCGAGGAGTTTCTGCTCAGCCTCGGGCGTAAGCACGCGCGCGCCGCCGCTTAAGGTCTTGCAGAAGTGCCGTGCGAGCGGAGCGATGTCTTCTTTGCGCTCGCGCAGCGGCGGGACGGTGAGGCTCACCGTGCCGACGCGGTAAAAGAGGTCCTCGCGGAAGGCTTTTTCGCGGATGGCCTCGCGCAGGTCCTTGTTCGTGGCGCTGACGATGCGCACGTCCACGGCCAGGTCGCGGTCGGCGCCCACGGGCCGGACGATCTTGTCCTGGATCGCGCGCAGGAGTTTGGCCTGGCACTCGTAGGCCAGGTCGCCGATCTCATCGAGGAAGATCGTCCCGGTATCGGCTTCGAGAAACGCGCCCTTGCGGTCGCCGGTCGCGCCGGTGAACGCGCCTTTCTTGTGCCCGAAGAGTTCGCTCTCGAAGAGCGTCTCGGGGATCGCGGCGCAGTTGCGCGCGACGAAAGCCTTCGCGGCGCGCGGCGAGTTCTTATGGACGTAGCGCGCGATGCACTCTTTGCCGGAGCCGCTCTCGCCGAGGATCAGGATGTGCGCGTCGCTGGCGGCGGCCTTGGCGGCGCGTTCGAGCAGTTTGACCATCGCGGGCGACTCGGCGATCAGGCCGGAACCCGTCTGCGCGCCCTGCTTGAGCGTGACGACCTCGGCTTCGAGCCGGCGGCTCATGTCCAGGTTGTCCGCGAGGATGCGGTAGAACTGGCCGAGCCAGACGAGCAGTTCGCCTTCGCGCGCGATGAACTCGCCGGTCCGGTCGAGGCTGTCCACGTAGATCAGCGCGGTCAGTTTGCCCTGCGCGTCCAGCACGGGGGCGCAAGCCAGCGCGCGGATGCGGTTGCGCTCGATGCTGCGCACGTTCACCAAGCCGCTGTCGCTGCTGGAGGTGTCGCCGACCAGCGCGGTCTGGCGTTCCTCGACGATCTTTTTGAGCACCGTCTTGGAGACGAGGTCGCCGATTTGGGTATCGGGCGGGAAGCCTTCGGCCGCGAAGATCTCGAGCCGGCCGCCGTCCTGGTGCCGGGCGAGCAGCCCGCGGCTGGCCTTCAGGCGGTCGCAGGCGAGGCGCAGGATGCCCTTGGCGAGGGCCTCGGTGTTTTTTGCGGCGCCGACGATATGGGAGATGCGTTCGAGCAGCGCAAGGGCGCTCTGCTGCGCGGCTTCCGCGGGCGACCCGGAAGCTTCCGCGGCGGCGAGCGTGATGGCGGTCTGGCGCGAGGCCGGCGCGGAGAAGAGCATATCCACGGTGTCGAGCAGCTTGGTGCCGGCCATCTCGTCCACCGGCTGCGGCGCGCTGCGGTGAAGCGTAAAGTTCGTCTGTCCGATCTGGAATTTCATGCCGGGCTTGAGGTAGGTGCTCTCGACGTTGCGGCCATCAAGCAGGATGGGGTTGGAGCCTTTGGTGCGGGAGAGGACGAGGGCCTCGCCTTCCTGCGCGATCTCGGCGTGGTCGGCGGAGACGTGCGGGTCGTTGACTTGGACCTCGCAGCCTTTCTGCCGGCCGATGCGCCACTTCGTTCCGCCTCCAAGCACGCGGCGGCTGCGCTGGCCCTGAAATTCGATCTCGAGTTCGTACATGGCCGCGCATATTAGCGGACGTATTCGCGTCCAGCCAGCGCTTAGTTTCCCCAAGCGGCCGAGCCGAACTCTTTCTGGACCAGATCCACGAGGTACTTCACGTTCACCGAGGTGCGGATAGCGCTGCCGCTCACTTGGACTTCTCCGATGACCTTCTTGCCGTCTTCGCCTTCTGTGATGGTGGCGACGCGCTGCGAGATGCCCGAGAAGTGCAGCGCGACGACCTTGCCGTTGCGGTCCAGTACGGGGCTGCCCGAGTTGCCGCCCGAGGTCTGGCAGGTGTGCTGGAGCTCGTCGTAGTTAGCGCCGTTGGCCATACCCTGGTTGAATTTCACGAGGGCGCTCACAGAGCCCGAGACCAGCTTGGCCACGTTAGCGGCCTTCTCCAGGTCCAGGTAGGACTGCGCGTACTCGCCCGGATATCCAATCAGGCACACCGGCGCACCGGGCATGACCAGTTTATTGCGCGTGGACGGATCCTCCGCCTCGAGGACCTCCGGGAAAGGCAGGTTCTCGCCGGCAATGGTCGCCACCTCGGTTTGAAGCAGCGCCACGTCGGGACAGTCCACCGCGCCGCCGTTCTCTCCCGCCTGGTACTCCGGGTGCAGGATGCTGCGGCGGACGCGATACATGTGCTTCGGGTCGCCGCTGCGCACGACGACCAGGTATTTGTTCGCAAAGCCCGGCATGTTCACGATATTGCCCACGTGCGAGTTCGTGCCGAGCAGGTGCAGGTTGGCGTTGATGGCGAACGCGGTGCCCGCAAAGGCCCAGCGGACGAGATTCCCGCCCATCGGCTCGCAGATGTACACGCCGTAAATGGCGCCGCTCGCCTTGGCGGAGACCCGCCCGAAGTCGACCTGCTCGTTCTTCAGGCGCTCGACTTCCGCTTCCTGCTGGCGCTGCTTCTCCTGGACTTTCTCCCATTGCCAGAGCGCGATGCCGCCGCCGGCGAAAAGCAGGAAGAGCATGCCCAGCACCACTACCCCAAGTTTCCAGCGGTAGTCCCGGCTGACCTGCTTCTTGGCCTCGTTCAGTTTGCCTTCGAGCGTCATCAGCCCGATGCCCTGCTTGGCGGCAGGAACCGCACCGCCGGCGGGCCGAGCATCGGCCGCGGAGGCAGTTCCGTAGGTGGCCATGAACTCGGGGCCTTTCTCGCCCAGGCGCAGCACCGCGCCGGTAGGCAGAGGCGCTTCGGCGCCGATCTTCTGCCCGTTGATGTAAGTGCCGTTGCGGCTCTCTTTGTCGCGCACGACGTACGCGCCGTTCTTCCACGCGATCTCGCAGTGGTGGGTGCTCGCGGCCTGGTCCTGGAAGGCGTCCAGGCGCAGGTTGTTGGACTCGCCGCGCCCGACGCTCACCGAGTCGCGGGTGAACTCGTAGGTCTTGCCCGCAAGCGCGCCCGACCTGCAGACGAGTTTAAGCAGCGCAGGTCCTTTACCGGGCGCCGGAGCCACGGGCGGCTGCGGTGCGAGTGGCGCGACCACGAAAGGCTTGGGCGCGGCGTCCGCGGGGCCGGGCGGCAGCGGCGGAGGCGCGTGCGGCTTGGGCGGCGCCACTGCGGGCGGTTGCGGCGGAAGCGGCGGCGGGACCTTCCCGCCGCTGGGCTGCGTGTTCTCCATGGTCTTGTTCAGGGGCGGGAGGAAATCGCACTCGACGGCGAACTCGGGACCTTTTTCGCCCAGCGAGATCAGCGACCCCTGGTACACAGGCACGGCGGACTGGATCTTCACGCCGTCCACAAGGGTTCCGTTGGTGCTGCCGCTGTCTTTGACCAGAAGCTTGCGGTCTTCCTCGAAAAACGAGCAGTGCACCCCGCTGACGCGCGGTTCTTTCTCGGGATCGAGCGCCAAGGTGTTGGTGGAGGCGCGGCCGACCGTGACCTGCGCGGTCTCGAAGGCGAAGGTCTGGCCCGCGTACGCACCCCGGCGGCACGTCAGTTTCCATTTCATGGCTCGATTCCTTTTTCTGCGAGCGTGCGATTATGCAAATGTCCCGCGCGTTGTTCAAGGATGCTGTCAACTTATGCGTCTCCAGCTTACCCATCGAAAGACGTGCCAGCCGAACCATAACCGGAAGGTGCCGCCTGTAATGGGCTTATGGACGCGTGCGGGATCGGCTCGCGGCCGGGGATCAAGGGGGCACCGGATTTCGGAGAGCCGCACCGGCCGGCACCCATCCCGCGTTTATCCGCATTGAAAAGTCCGGATGAGAAGTCTATACGCTAGAATCGAAGAGCGCATGCACGTGCTCCCGCGATGGTAATGGGTATCTATGGACCTCCAGCCCGGCCAGCTTCTGCTCAACCGCTACGAGTTCGTCCACGTGCTCGGGCAGGGGGCGATGGGCGAAGTGCTCGAGGTCCGCGACCGTTACAGCGGCATCTCGTACGCGCTCAAACGCATTCCGCCGGAGAAGGCCTTCGGCGTGGCGCAGATGGAAGCCGTGCGCTCCAACTTTGCGCTGGTCAGCCGGCTCTCGCATCCCAACATTGCCACGACGCGCCATCTGGAATTCGATCCGCAGAGCGGCCATCTGCTGGTGCTGATGGATCTGGTGCGCGGCATCACGCTGGCCGACTGGATCGCCAAAGAACGCCAGGCGCGCGGCGGTCCCGGCGCGCCGCTGCCGCTGGAAAAGGCGCTTACGATCGCGGGGCAGATCGCGGAGGCGCTGGATTACGCGCACGACCTTCCGATCAGCGTGGACTCGCAAGGACGCCCCAAGGGCATCCTGCATCGCGACCTGAAACCGGCGAACGTGATGGTCGAGGAACGCCCCGGCTCGTCCACGGGTTCGCTTACCGTGCGGCTGGTGGACTTCGGGCTCGCGGCGGAGATCCAGACCACGCTGACGGGCATGTCCATCGACCCCAACCGGCGCGATGCGCGCAACCGCCTCGCCGGTACGCTGCTCTACATGGCCCCCGAACAGTACACGGCGGGGACGCTCACCCGCGGCGTGGACCAATGGGCCCTGGCGGTAATCCTTTACGAGATGCTCTCCGGACGCCGTCCGTTCGAATGCGATTCGGTGGAGGAGATCACCGAGAAGGTGCTGCATCCCGAACCAACGCCGGTTCCGGGCTTGAACGCGTCGCAGTGGCAGGCGCTCAAGACCGCGTTCCATCTCGACCGCCGGCAGCGCCATCCGAACTGCCGCCGCCTGATTGAAGCGATGCGCCAGAGCGCGGGGACGCTGCCGGGCACCATACCGAACGACCCGCGCCCGGGTCCTCTGCCGCCGCCGCTGCCCTTTTCGCAGCCCGCCAAGCCGGCCTCGCGCCTGCCGGTGATCATGGTCCTTGCGGTGGTCTTCCTGTTTCTCGTGGGCGTCTCGGGCGTGGGCGTCGCGGCGTGGTACGTGTTGCGGGCCGACCCCTTGAGCGCGGCCGTGAAAGACGCCGAAACCAAGGCCGGCCAGAAAGATTGGAACGCCGTCCTGGAGGCGCTCGACCGGACGCTCGCCGATGCCCCCGCGGACCATCCGAAGCGCACCCGCGCGCAGGAACTGGTCGCAAGCGCCGCGTTCGAACTCGGGAAGCAGTTCCGCGAGACCAAGGACTCCACCAGCGCGCTCCCGTACCTGAAGCGCGCGGCCGAAGCGGGCCATGCGGAGGCCCGCTACCAGCTCGGCCTCATGTATTTATTGGGCGAAGGAACCACTGCCGATACCAGCGAGGCCGAGCGCTTGTGGATGGATGCGGCCGGGCAGAATCACGCGGGCGCGCAGAACGAATTGGGCGTGCTGTGCGAAAAGCGCAAGGACTACACGCGCGCCCTGGATTTCTATCGCAAGGCCGCCGAAAGCGACAACATGTACGGGCTCTACAATTACGGCAGGTTCTTCTACGACGGGATCGGCGTCGGGTCGAACAAGGCCATGGCTTTACCATCCCTGCTGAAGGCCGCGGACAAGAACCACCCGGGCGCGCAGTCGTACGTCGGCTGGATGTACTGGAAAGGCGAAGGCGTGGCTGCGGACCCGGTGAAGGGCGCCTCGTACATCGCGCGCGCGGCCAATCAGAATATTGCCGTGGCGCAGTTCAACCTGGGCGTGCTGTACGAGAACGGGGTCGGGTTGACGAAGGATCCCGCCCGCGCGCTCGAGTGGTATCAGAAAGCCGCGAGCGCCGGGTTCAAGGAAGCCAAGGACGCCGTGGCGCGCTTGCAGCGCAAGACCTTCGACCCGAGTTCCGCGGCGGGCCAGGCCGCCGCGGCGGCGTTTCAGCGCGGCGAACAGGCCTACTGGAACAACGATCTGGCCCTGGCCTTTACCGAATACCGCAACGCCGCCGAGGCCGGACATCCGGGCGCGCAGTACGCCCTGGCCAACCTGTACTTCGACGGCAAGGGCGTGGCGCGCGATTTCGCGCAGGCGTCCGCCTGGGCGCTCAAGGCCGCCGAACAGAACAACGCTGAAGCCCAGAACCTGCTGGGCTACATGTTCGGCACGGGCACCGGCGCGGCGCAGGATTACAAGACCGCGGTGGGCTGGTACGCCAAGGCCGCGGCGAACGGCTCGGCCAACGGCATGTTCAACATGGGCATCATGAACCTGCAAGGGCTGGGCACCGAGCGCAACCCGGCGCTGGGCATCTCGTGGCTCGAGAAGGCTGCACGCGCGGGTTATACGGGCGCGGCGTTCTCGCTGGGATCGGCTTATGCCAAAGGCGACGGCGTGGCGGTGGACCGCACCAAGGCGCTGCAGTGGTTTCAGTTCGGAGCCAACCAGGGCCACGCGCCCTCCATGACGGAAGTCGGGAAGATCTACGGCTCCGGCATTGGGGTGGCCGTCGACTACAATGCCGCCGTGGACTGGTTCCGCCGGGCGGCCGAGAAGAATGATGCCATGGGCATGAACTGCCTGGGCTACCACTACGAGAAAGGACTGGGCGTGCAAAGGGACCGCGACGTGGCGGTCTCGTGGTATGAGAAAGCCGCCAAGCTGGGCCTGCAGGAAGCGCACGACAACATGATCCGCCTGCTCAAGATTCCCACCGACGATCCGAAACGGCCTTAGCCGCTCTCGACGCTGGCCGGCTCAGAAGACGAGCGAGCTCCAGTACGACACCCACAGGCACGCCGTCCCTAGAGACGCCACTACGATCGCGACGCGCGCCCAGCGGCTCTTGATCAGCCAGAAGAACAGGACGGCGGCGGCGGCCAAAGCGCCGAGGCCGAACAGACACTTACGGTTCGCGGCGGCGATGTGCCCCCGGTGGGCTTCTTCCATCATCCGGTCACGCCATGGCTGCTTGGCCTCTTCCTCCAGCTTTACGACGGCCGGATCCTTCTCGCCCGGCTTGATCTCGGCGGCCGTCTTGGCGTCCGGCGCGAGCTCTTCGGCGGCATGCGTGGAGACCGCGCAGCCGAGCAGCACCAGCGCCACCAGACCCATCTGAATCTGCTTGATCATCGGTGATCCCTCCCCGTTTTTCTCGCTCGTGTTCGCTGCACACGAACCTACTCATGGCAAGCGCCCGGCCAAATGCACGGAACCGCAACGGGCCATTCTTCAACGAGTTAAGGATTCGGCCTCGGCGGATGTCGCGGCGGATTCCGCAGACCTTCCGGATTCCGGAGGGTTTCGCCGCTTCAAACTTGTGTTTACGCGCTTCAAGCTGCGCGAAAAATTCCATGCCCTTGCTGATCCCTCAACCTTCAGGCGGTCCAGCAGGTTGCGCTGGCCTGCGCGACTGGGTGGAAGCATGCCGGTGTTCAACCAGCCAACGAAATTCGCGAGCGGTACGGGCCATGCTTTTCCGGAACTTCGCGCCTGCCGCGAGCGGGCTGGAACGAAGCGAGGAGAACGGCCATGGCTCTGGTTGCGGTTCTGGTCCTGGTGTGGAGCGCGATCTTCTTCTTGGGATTGCTCGGCTTCTCGTTCTGGTACGGGAACCAGGCGCGCGCGCGCCGCAAGGGCATCCAGGCGGGCGTGGCGCACACGCACAAGGCCGCTGAAGCGCGCTACCACGAACTCGCAAAATGCGGCCACGCCGCGGCGTATCGCGCCGAACAGTGCCCGCACTGCGGCGCGGCCGTGGAAATCAGCGGCCTGCCCGCGACGGCGCAGATCTACTGCCCGCACTGCCAGGCGCTGGCCACGCGTCCAGGCGGAGCGCCGCAGCCTCCCAGAGACGAGGCCCACTACCGGCTCTGCCCCGTCTGCAAGCTCTACGCCGCGCCGCAGACCTTCCGCGTGGGCTACGTTGCGTTCTTCGTGGTCGCAATCGTGCGCAGCTTCGGTTCGGTCGAGTGCTGCCACGCCTGCGTGCGCCCGCATGCCCGGGGCTACTTCTTCAAGAACCTGCTCACGCTGGTGCCGGCGCCCCTAGGTCTTCTGCAGGTGCTCTGGGCCTACCTCGGCGGCGCGCGCTTCGCGACGGCGTTCAAAGGACTCGACGAAGCCAACACGCTCTCACATCGGAAGCAGCTCGAACCGGCGCTGGGCCACTACCAGGCCATTCTTCAACGCGTGCCCGTCTCGGCGGGAATCAAATACAACTGCGGTCTGACCTGCCTGCGCTGCGGGGATCTGGTTCGCGCGGACCAGTTCTTTGTGGCCGCACTGGCGGATTGCTCCAACTTAATCCCCGCTATGCACGCCCGTGAGGCTGTCCGTTCCATGCGCGCAGGATAAAACAGCTTACCCAAATTAAATGCTAATTTTAGGGCATCAAATTCAGGTGTGGATAAGCCTTAAGTTGGCAAGCCTCTTGCGTTTAATGTAATCTGAATGGGAAAAAGACGTAGCATGGATGCAAAATGACTCATGCACGCGTGCAAGTAGAGGCGATACGTAGGATTGTGAGACAACTTGGGTTGCTTTATACACGAGGCAACTTATAGTTCGTTGGTTGGAAAATTCTGAAGCTGCACGACACGCCGTGCATGTCGTTTGGGTGGGGGTGGGAGCGAAGTCCGCTTTCAAAAGGAAATGACAAGGCAGATCGGGCTATTCTTTCGTGTTCATGTCGCAGCCTTATTGGGAATAGGGCTGGTTTTTTTGTTTGCCAATATATCTCCTTTGCACGCGGCTTCGACGCGAACATGGACCGGAGGCGGTGGGAACAGTAACTGGACCACGGCAGCCAATTGGGGTGGCACAGCCCCAGTCGCTGGAGACAACTTGGTTTTTCCAAGTGGCGCTGCCCGTCTCGCCAATACAAATAATTTTCTTGCTGGAACTAACTTCAATTCAATCTCGTTCACAGGAGGTAACTACACAATAGGCGGCAATTCAGTGGCCATAAGCGTTAGTGGCATTTCAAACAGCGCTGGCACCAATACAGTAAATTTCCCCATTTCAATGGCCGCAACGGCAACTTACAACATCTCAGGCGGGTCTCTGACAATTGGAAGTGTAATTAGCGGCGCGGGCGGCCTCACCAAGACTGGCACCAGTACCCTAACGCTCTCCAACGCGGCCAACACCTACACGGGCCAGACGACCATCAGCGCCGGCACAGTCAGCGTAGGCACGCTCGCCAATGGCGGCACGAACAGTTCGCTTGGCGCGACTGCGGCGGCCACGCCCATTCTGCTCGGCAGCGCCACAGCAGCCACGTTGACCTATTCTGGCGGCACCGTCTCCACCAACCGGCAGATCACGGTCAATGGCGTTGGCGGAGGAACGGTTCAGGCCACGAACGGCGCGGCCACTTTGACCTTGGCGGGCAATATCAACAACAGCGGAAATCTACTGACATTGGACGCCAACACTGCGGCCATCACGGTCTCATCGGTGATTAGTGGCGCGGGCGGCCTCACCAAGACCGGCACCGGTACGCTGACGCTCTCCAACGCGGCGAGTACCTACACCGGTCAGACGACCATCAGCGCCGGCACAGTCAGCGTTGGCACGCTCGCCAACGGCGGCGCGAACAGTTCGCTTGGCGCAACCGCGGCGGGGACGCCGATCCTGCTCGGCAGCGCCACGGCGGCGACGCTCTCCTACACGGGTGGGACGGTTTCGACCGACCGGCAGATCACGATAAACGGCGCTGGCGGCGGAACGATCCAGGCCACCACAGGCGGCGCCACTTTGACGCTGGCCGGAAACATCGACAACGGCGGCAACCTGCTCACGCTGGCAGCCAATACGGCCGCCATCACGGTCTCTTCGGTGATCGGCGGCGCGGGCGGGCTCACCAAGACCGGCACCGGCACCTTGACGCTCTCCAACGCGGCGAATACGTACACCGGCCAGACGACGATCAGCGCGGGCACGGTCAGCGTAAGCGGGTGGGGCGGTTTCGGCCGACCGGCAGATCACGATAAGCGGCGCTGGCGGCGGAACGATCCAGGCCACCACGGGCGGCGCAACGCTGACGCTGGCCGGCAACATCGTCAACGGCGGCAATCTCCTGACCTTGGACGCCAACACGGGCGACCTCACCGTCTCATCGGTGATCGTCGGCACGGGCGGCCTGACCAAGACGGGCACAGGCACCGCGACCCTGAACGGCGCGAACACCTACTCGGGCGCCACGACGCTCAATGCGGGCACGCTGCAGGTGGGCAATGCGACGGGCGCTGGGACGAGCGTCATTACTATCAACAACGGCGCTACCTTGGGCATCGCCGGGGTCACCATCGGAAACAACATCACTTTTAATAATGGCGGTACCATTCAGGGCACGGGCGCAGCGCGATCCAACGGCATCATCACCGTGGCCGCGAATGCCACGGTTCATTTTGAAACCGGAGCTACTGCCACGGACGTGCTTCAAATCGGCGACGCCACCAACGATTTGGTTGGCGGCAACCCTTGTACGATGGTGGTAGGCGGATCCGGCACCGTTCAACTCAACAATACGAGTAGCGTCACGGGCAACTGGCGGCTCGACGGCGGCATCCTGTCGATCAGCACGAACGCGCAACTGGGCGCAAACGCGAACGACCTCACCTTCAACGGCGGCACGCTGGAAGTGGCCGGCACCTTCACCATGAATACGGGGCGCGTCTTTACGCTCAACAACGGCGTCGACGGTACTATTCAGGTCGATAGTGGCTTTACCCTCACCATCGGCGGGGCGACCAATCTGGTTACCGGCGCGGGCCGGCTCGTCAAGACCGGGGGCGGAACGTTGTTGCTCACGTCCTCCAACAACTATTCGGGCGGCACACTCGTCCAGCCGAGCGGCACGACGACGACCGTGAACGGCGTGGCCCTCGACAACAGCCAGCTTCGCCTCAGCAACGACACCGCCCTGGGCACCGGCACGCTGACGGTGAACGGCGGCACGCTCTATGGAGTCGGCGCGGAGACCACTCTTGCCAACGCGCTCAATATCACCGCCACCAGCTACTTTACGTCCTCCAACGGCGACGACTTCGCCTTTACCAGCAACAGCATCACGGGCGCAGCGGGGACGACGGTTTATTGGGTGGACCAGACGGCCGCGGTGGCCAGCGCGCATTCGTTCATCTTTGAAGGCAACGGGTTCAATTTCGCCTCGGATATCTTCATCGACGACCAGAGCCGCTTACGCTTCGACAACAATGCCGGAACGCAGACCTTCAGCGGAAATATCTCCGGCGGCGGCTACCAGCCGGACTTAGGCTCGATGGTCCGCGGCTACCTGGCCGGCGCCACGGGCTCGACGGTGCTCACCGGCACGGTTAACTTCTCCGGACCGATCTCCGTGGTCTTGGGCTCGCTGGAAATCGACGGTTCGTTCTCGCATAACGGCGATATCTCGGTCAGCAACGGGGCCACCTTGGCGCTGGGCGCCACCGCCAGCCTGCAGATGAGTAACGGCAACACCATCACCGTTCTGGGAACGCTGCAGGCTAATGCCGGAACCAATTGGACCAGCAACTACGCGCACCTCTCCAGCGGCACCGGTACGTTCAACCTGGTCATCGGCGACGGAACGACGGGTGCGGTCGATTTCAAGTTTCTCAAGATCGAAAACCTGAGTGCCAGCGGCATCGTCCTGAACGACAACACCACGATCACGCAATGGAACCACGTCTGGTTCGATCAAGGCTCCGGCGGCGGCACGGGCACCTACATCACCAACAATAAAGCCCAGGCGTTCACGCTGCAGAACACGTCCTTCGGCGCGGGCTACGTGAATTATGCCGTGACCAACACGACTGGAGTGACGGTCACCATCAACGGGTACGCCTCAAATACCTCTGGCCTCGACAACAATACCGCGCCAGGCTGGGTCGGTCCAATCTCCGCGCGAACCGATTCCGTTACCACATCGCCCGACTCCCAAATCTCGGGTGGCGGCAAAATTGCCTGGGCCAGTCCGGTCCCCACGCCGGTGAAGGTGGAGCGGTTTGAGGCGAAGGCGGATGGGGATGGGGTGCTGGTGGAGTGGGAGTGCGCGTCGGAGTTGGAGAATCTGGGGTTCCATATTTGGCGGCGGAAGGTGGGGGACGGCGGGGCGGTTGTAGCGGCCAATGGCGCTGCGAACAATGTGGGCGCGGTGAACTATGCCGCGTACACGGAGGCGCAGGTGAAGCAGGACGGGTGGGAGCGTGTGACGAAGGGGCCGATACTGGGCCGCATCACGAACGTGACGGCGAAGACGTATCGGTTCTTTGAGCGTGTGACGGAGGACGGGCGCTACGAGTATTTGCTCGAGAGCGTGAGCACGCGGGGCGAGCGGGCGTTTTACGCGCACGCGGCGCAGGGTGAACGGACCGCGCAGGCTCTGGATGGCGCGCAGGCGCAGGGCGAGGCGGAGGCGGACGTACCTTCTAAGGAGGCGCTCGCGGCGCGGCTGGACCGGGTCGAGCGGGCGTTTGCGGAGGCGCGGGACGCGGATCTCAGCGCGCAGCGGATCGAAGCGCGCGTGCAGGCGCTGGCGTTCGGCGGGCGGGCGGACTTCGGCTTTGGCGCGTCGCGCTCGGATGGGGCAAATTCGAGCGGGGCGGGATCGAACGCGGCGTGGCCGGGCGCGGGGGCCGGACGCTTCCAGGGTACGGCGCGTGTGCTGCCGGCTGCGGCGCGGACGCCGTCGGGCGCGCGCGCGGGGAGTTCGAGTTCCGCGGCCGCGGGGGCTGCGCAGGTTTACGCGGTGCCGGCGAGTGCGCTGGTGCCGCAGAGCGCGGCGCTGACGGCGCTGCGCGGGGTGAGCGCGGTGGGCGAGCTGGCCCAAGGCTGGACCGATCCGGCCTGGGCGTACGAGGCGGTCAAGGCGGTGACGCAGGAGCGCGGGCTGGTGACGCTCCCGCGCAGCGCGCTGCCGCTGGGCTACGATCCGCGCTGGCTCGCGGTGACGCGCGGCGGGCACGAACTCGCGCTGCTGGAAGCGACGGCGTCTGCTTTGAGCTTCTTCGCGCCGGGCTATACGGACGAGTACACGGACAAGGACGCCTTCTTCCTGCGCTGGAAGTACGGCGCACGCATGGCGGTCAAGCTCCCGGCGCCGCAGGGCAACCTCTTCGCGCAAAACGCCAGCGGTTCCGAGCGCGCGACGGCCACGGCGGCGTTCCCCGAAGTCTACTTCGACTGGGGCTACAAGCCGCTGACGTACACGCCGTGGTTCTCGGCGAAGTACCTCTACGCCGATGCGGGCGCCGGGACCACCCAAGGCTTTAACCTCGACCTGCCGGACCTCGTAAGCGGCGCCGGCGAACTGGCCGTGCTCCTTTATAGTTACTCGGAGCAAGTCGGCGCTGCGCCCGACCACAAGCTCTGCGCCTATGTGAACGGCGCCTACGTCGGCGAGACGACCTGGACCGGCGGCAACCAGGGCCTGACCTTGCGCTTCAGCGTGCCGGCGGCGGCGCTGCACGCGGGGAGCAACCTGGTGGAGCTGCAGACGCCGGTGCTGCCGGGCGTGGACGTGCAGTTCAGCATGCTGCACAGCCTGGAGCTGACCTACACGAAGGCGCTGAAAGGCCGCACGGCCATCGCCGCGCAGAGCGGGAAGCTCTACGAAGTGAAGGGCTTGAGCGCGGAACCGTGGGTGCTGGACGTGAGCGCCCCCGAATCTCCGCGCAGCGTAGGCCTCCAGACCAGGAAGGAACTCGACGGGACCTGGACCGCGCGCTTCGTCGCGCCGGCTAACGCGCCGCTGGAAGTGCTCCCGAAGAACGCGAGCGTCCCGGTGCTGCGCCTGAACAAGCGCCTGATCCAGCGCCTGACGCCGGGGATCCGCTACCTGGCGACGGGCCCGGCACAATTCAAGAGCGCGCTGCAGCCGCTGCTGCAGGCGCGCGTGCTGGACGGGCTCTACACGGTGTTCGTGGATCAGGAGAAGCTCTTCGACGCCTACGGTTACGGGCGCTACGGCCCCGCAGGCATCCGCAACGCGGTGCGGGATACGCGCCCTCGTTACCTGCTGCTGGTGGGCCGGACGAACTGGGACTACCACGGCTACGAGGGCGTGCACCTGGACCCGCTCTGCCCGACGTTCCTGGTCGCGACGACGCGCTTCAGCCAGGCGCCGAGCGACGCGGCATTCGGCGATCTGGGCGGCGGCTATCCGGAAGTCGCGGTGGGGCGCTTCCCGGTGAACGAGGTCGCGGGTTTGAACGTCTGCGTGCAGCGCACGCTGGCCTACAAGGGCGCGCAGAGCGCGTCGGGGCAGCCGGCGCTGCTGGTCGCCGACCGCCTGGACCCGAAGGGCATCGACTTCGCGGGCGAGGCCGACGGCGTGGAGGAGGGCGTGGACGGGTTCGCGTGGACCAAGGCGTATCTGGGGCGCACGCACGAGACGGGCGCGAACGTGACGCTGCAGAAGCCGGAGATTATTGATTTCATCCGCCAGCAGGCGAGCCACGCGGCGGAAGTGGTGCTGTTCGTGGGCCACGGCGCGAGCAGCGTGTGGAGCAACGACCGCATCCTGGATGTCCCGAAGGCCGCGCAGTGGACGGGCAACTGCGTGCTCTTGCAGGCGACGTGCTCGGCGAACTACTTCATCCACAATTACCCGGGCTACTACACGCTCGTGGAGAACCTCTTGACGCAGCCGCAGGGCGGCATCGCGGCCTCGATCGCGACGACGACGTACTTGGATTCGCCGCCGGCGGTGGAGTTCATGACGGAAGTGCTGCAGGCGAGCCGCAAGCCCAACGCGCGCTGGGGCGACGCACTGCTGCAAGCGCAGCAGTACGCGGCCAAGCACGCGCGCGGCGAGGACTCGTATTCCGACCTGACGCGCTCGGAGTCCCTGCTCGGGGACCCGGCGCTGAAGGTTTTCGGTTCGAGGCCTTGGTACAAGATTTTGTATCGGGCCCCCGGTGCGGTATCCTCGCGCGCGCCCGACGGGGATTTTTAAGACATGGCCTTCTGCTTCACACACGCGCCCGGCATCGCCTGGGACGAGTTCGACGGCGAGGCCGTGCTCGTCGACCTGGCCCAAGGCCGCGTCTGGACCCTGAACCCCACCGCCACCTACATCTGGCGGCAGTGCCGCAACGGCGCCAGACCCGAGCAGATCGCCGGCGCCCTCGCGAACGCGGCGCAAGACGACGCCACGCTGAAGACCGAGAGCGCTGCGGCGCAGCCCGAAACCAAAGCCGTGCAGACCAAAACAAAAGCACTGCGGGCCGAGACTACAGCGGTGCCGCCCGTGACCGGAGCGGAGCGGGTCAAGAACGCAGCGGTGCAAACCAAGAACGCAGCACTGAACGCAGCAGCGCAGCGCGAGACCAAAACAGAGCGGGCCCAAAACGAAGCCGTGTTGGCCGAGACCGCAGCGTTCCTGGCCGAGCTGGAAACGCAGGGCCTCCTGCAGAAGCACGCGCCCCGCGCAAGCGTGGTGGAAGCCCCCGCGACCAAATCGGCAAAGCCGCCCAAACTGCCCTACCTCGCGCCGAAAATCCTCCGCGAAGAGACTCTCGCCCGCCCCCACCCCCCCATAAATCCCAATAGCGTCTCCAAACTGCCGCCGTAATTTTCCTTCGCCCGCCGCGCGGTTCCAGGTTGTTCATTGCCGCGAAGCCAGGAAGCCCCAGTAATAGGCCGCGCAGGTGGTGGTGTTGTTGACGCAGTTCTCGTTCATCATCGCATAGAAGCTGACGTCTAGGTAGCACTCCTGCGCCGGCCAGGTGTAGAAATCGGGAAACATCTTTGGCGCCTGATAATTCAGATACCATTTCTCGACCCAGCCGTTTCCGCCTGTGCACATCTTGCCGCCTTCATCGCCCTGGCCGAAGGGGATGTATCCCACCGGCTGGCCGGGGAGTTGGCCCGTTACCGCCGCGTCCAGCTTGAGCGGGTGCGCGACGAACTTTTTCCCCAAGCCTACGCAGTACGAGAGGTTGTCGGGATTGGCGCCGAGCGTGAAGTTGCACGCTTGCACCGCCGCCGCGAGGTAAGCCGGCTTGGGCGAGAGCACATAGGCGCGAATGATGTTGTACCCGGCCGAGACGCCCGGGGAGGTGAAGTAGCAGCAGGGACCGATGATGGGCAGGTCTGTGCGGCAGCCGTTGACGATCTCGTAGCCGTTCTTGCGGCTGAACTCGATGGCGTAATCGACGTAGGAAGTAAACAACGCGATGGCGCGCTTCTTGAACGCCGCGTCGGCCAGAGCGTCGGGCAAGCGCGCGTAGGCGAAATCGGCGGCGGCTTGGTCGAGGTAGCGCGAGGGGTTCTCTTTGGAGAGCTCCGAGTCCATTTTGAAGGCCTCGTGGAACCCCGCTTCACGCGTGGCCGCGT
This sequence comes from Planctomycetota bacterium, assembly GCA_016200135.1. Classification (GTDB taxonomy): domain Bacteria; phylum Planctomycetota; class SZUA-567; order H5-PLA8; family H5-PLA8; genus JACQFI01. Next base: position 45,494 of record JACQFI010000002.1, on the reverse strand, counting down.
AGAGTTCGACCGCGGCCAGGACGCGCGCGTTCTTCACCTGGCCGGGATATCCCGGATCCCGCTTCTTCAAGCGCCGGAAGATCTCATTTTCGTCGTTTGAGTTTGCAGCGGCCCAAGTCCACGCGCGCCGAGCCGTTTCGAGGTACTCGGCGGCCTGCTTCTTGTCGAAGGCGGTCAGGATGCGCGCGGCCTTGGCCGCGCAAGCGGCGTAGTTGTAAGTCGTGATGTGGTCGGGCGCGTAAATGCCGGCGTACTTGACCATCGGGCTAGTCGCGGCCCGGCGGGCGCCCCAGCCTTCGCCGTAACCGCCGCGCACGCTGCCGTCGGGGAGTTGCAGGCGCCGGAAGCAGGGCAACTGCCAGAGGGCCTCATCGAGCAGATCGGGCAGCGCGTTACTCTGTTCGTCCGGCGGCAAGGCGAGTTTCGCTTTCGCGAAGTACGAGGGGTTGAGTTCGTAGAGTTCCAGCAGATCGTGCGTAAGGCTAAGATGATGCCCGAGCGTGTCCCAATCGCCCGCGTCCTGGTAGCCGCCCCATACGCCACGGACACGTTCGAGTTTTCCGGCCTTCGCCAGGTCGAGCAGATTCTGCCCGCGCTCGCCTTCCTGGCCCTCCTGCTGCGCGATGGTGAGCTGGTAGAACTCGACTCCGTCGTCGGGATGAAAGGCGCGGGCACGCTTGAATTCGCTGAACGGCGGCCCGAGCTCGAGGCCTTGGCGCTGCGTCAGGATCCCGTGCATGGCGGTCTTGAAAGGTTCCTCCCAGACGTCCGCGGCGATGCGGAACGGGTAGCTCACGCCGATGCCCGGCACGTAGACGCGGTACTCGCCCGGCGTGCTGAAGGCGCTGAAATCCAGGCGCTGCGCGGACGTGCGCAGGTAGTCTTTCTCTTCGTGGATGCAGATGGCTTCTTTTGCGCCCTCGGCTTTGGTGAGCTCCGGCTTGCCGGTGAAGACCGGTTTACCGCTCGCGGCGTCGAGCAGTTCGAACGATTCAGCGCGGAGCGTGCAACCGCCGTCCTGTTTGGAAGCGGCGCTCGCGCCCAGCCAGATCGAAAGGTAGGCGCGCTTGTACGGATCGTCGGGCCGGTAGCCGGTCTGGATGGCGTGAACGGCGTCGCTGCGAATTTTACGCGGTTCGTGAACGTAGGCGACGCGCTCCTTTGAAGTGTTCAGGCCCGTGAAATGGATGGTATACGCGGCGCCTTCCTTGAGCGGCGCGGACAGCTTCAGCGAGATCGTGTGGACGAAGGGCAGGGGGTAGGTGTTGCTGCCGTTGGGCTTGCTCTTGCGGAAGACCGCGGCCGGGGCGGCCGGCTTGGCGAAGGCGGGGTCGTCGGACGACTGTACGGAATAGGATGTTGGGAGATCGGCCGCCGCCTCGTCGAGAATCTCGCCGGACATCTTGCCTTCCCTGTAAACAGACTTTCCGTCGAGGGAGAGCGTCTCTACGCGGGTGCGTTTGCCGTCCACGGTGCGGAAGACGGCCTTGTCGTGGTCCTCGACGGCCTTGCCATCCTTGAAGATCCACAACTTCTCCTTGGAAGGTTCCTCCACGATCTCGTCGCCGGGTTGCGGGACGTAGGGCTTTAGGCTGTTGGGAACGTATGTTCCGGCCTGCAAGGTGATGGAAAGGATGTCGGGCGCGACCGCGCAGACGTGGCGGACCTCGGGGCCGTCGGCCGGATGCGCTGCGGGCGCGGCCTCTCCGGAGCATGCGCCGGCCGCGAACATAAAGAGGCCAAGCGCGGACGGCATTAGGATGGTTCTCACGGAACGTCTCGAGCGCATGGGTGCCTCCCGTTTCCGAATCAGACGAGTTCTTCCCGGCGGACCTCGCGGCCTTCTTCGGCCGAGCGATAGGCCATCTGGGTCAGCTCGGTAATCGCGAGCGCCTGGCGCGGCGTGGTGCCGATGCCCGGATCCGCGCCTCGAATGGCCTTACACAGGCCGCTGTAGGCGTGGTCGTTGCCGGGCGTGCCGTCGCGCCAGGTGGTCGTGTGCACCGTCTGCCGCCAGGGGCCGCACTTCTCGGAGAAAAAGGTAAAGTAGTGTTCGTCATCCATCACGATGCCGCCTTTGGCGCCGAGAATGGTAATTCGGCGGATGGGTTTATGGTTGCAGATATTTGCGAAATCGAAACTGAACGTGGTGTTGCCCGCGCGCGCCAAGATGGTCGCATGCTCTTCGACGTCGTACACCACATCGGGCGGCAGGTCGTGAGAAAAGCCCTTGTACGTTGTGGCGGAGACGGAAGAGATCGCGGGCCAGCCGGCAAGGTTCAGGACCTGATCCATGAAATACTGGCCCATATCCATAAGGATGCCTCCGCCGGCCAGCTTCTTGTTGGCGAACCAGCGCGCTTCTTTGAGAATATCCACGCCCGGGCGCCCGCGGCCCCGGTAGTAGGTAACGTCCACGCGGTAGATATCGCCCACGTCGCCGTCCTTGATGTACTGGCGCGCGAGGATCGCGGCGCCAAAGCGCATCCGGCCGCTCAGAAAAATGACGTGACGCCGGGCACGCTCCGCCGCGGCGACGATCTGCCGGTTCTCCTCGATGCTGAGCGTGCTCGGCTTCTCGCAGGCGACGTGCTTGCCGCGCTCGAGGGCCGCGAGGGTGATCGGCGCGTGCAGCGCGACCGGCGTGGCGACCGTGACGAGCTCGATATCGTCGCGCTGCACCAGTTCACGGTAATCGGAAAGAATCTCGGCGCCCTCCAGGCCGAATTCCTTCTTGCGCTTCTCCGCACGGGCCCGGTCGAGGTCGCAGAGCGCGACCACTTTCAGCCCGAGACTCTGGTACGTCTTGAGGTGCTCGCGGCTGATCTCGCCGCAGCCGACCAGCCCCACCGCCACGTTGCCCGTGCTCATACCGGAACCTCCTCCTTTTCCACCTGCCGTATCGCCGCCTCGACGGTCTCGCGCGCCTGCGCCAGCGGCGCGAGCAAGTCGCCTGCGCCGATCGATTCGAAGGCCATGCCTCCGCGATAGCCTGCCTGCCGGTACGAGCGAAGCAGCCGCAGCAGACCATCACCGAACCCGGCCAGCTTTCCATCCACGGGTGCGCCCTTGATCTTTAAATGCGTCTGCGTCGCGCGCACGGCAAGCTTCGCCGCGCTGTCGAACACGCGCTCCCTCACTTCGCCGGGACAATCGGCCTCCCAGAACTCTTTGCCGCCCCAGTTGCTCGGGTCCGGGCAGGCCGTCAGGCGCGGGCTGCCGATCTCGTCGATGAGCGCCAGGATCTCGCCGGCCTCCACGAAGATCGAATTGTGATTCTCGAGCGCCATATTCACGCCGGCCGCTTCGGCAAACGGCACGCAAGCGCGGATGCCGTCGCGGGTGAGCTGCTCCAGCCGCGTGCGCGGAGCCTTGTCGTTGTAGTAGCCCGTGAGCATACGGATGTTCGGCACGCCCATCGAGCCCGCGATGCCGAGCCAGCGCTGGATGTAGGCGATGTTGGCGAGACGCCACTCTTCGTTGGCCACGAACGCGAAGTCGTTGTAGGTGGCGAGGCTCAGGATCTTCACGCCGCGCTTCTCCGCGTGCTTCACGATCTTCCCGAGATGCGCAGGTTGGTCGGAACCGAGGTGCTCCGACGGCTTGCCCGCACTCCCCGCCATGATCTCGATGCCGGTGAAGCCCATCGCGGCGGTGGCGTCAAGGCAGTCGAAGACCGTGTAGGCCGGATCCTGGGCGAAGCGGTCGCGAAAACTCCAGGAGTGCATGGCGGGAAACATGGCGGAGGTCCTTGTATTGGAGGCGTGCATGTAATTTACCAAATGCTGCGCCACGGCAGCGGGTCCAGGACTGTATAGTGCTCCGAGCCCGAATTAGCGCCTTGGAAAACGTACCTTCTCTTGCTATTAGTTACCAAAAATTGCTCAAGGAGGCTCCATGTCCTTTTACAGTTCGCCGCCGCCCCAGGACCGCAAGGGCTTCACGATCGACAGCACGGGGTACGCGCGCATGGCGGCCACGCCGGTGCGCTTCCGCCGCGATCAGGGCTGGCGTTCCTACCAGTTCATGTACACGGTGCGCGGAGAAGGGGTGGGGGATATCGAGGGCGCGCCCCTGCATGCGCGCGAGCACAGCGTCTGTTTCATGCCGCCGGACCGGAGCCACGGCTATCAGCCGGCCGAAGGGCGCAAGTTGTGGCAGTACCGCTGGATCGAGTTCGGCGGCGAGATGGCGCCGGGTCTGCTTAAGATGTTTAGGCTCGACAGCCTGCCTTGCGTCCACGACTGCCGCGAGGCCTGGCCGGCGGTGGAAGAGGTCGTCGCTGCATTGGAGACCGGCGGCAACGCGGCGCTACACGAAGCCGCCGCGCTCTTCCTGCGCGTGTTGGCGATCGTGGAACGGGGTTTTCGCCCGGAGCACGCGCGGGTCCCCATCGTTCACCAGCTCGACCTGGCGGTGAAGCGATACGTCGCGGACCACCTGGCGGAGGATATCTCGCTTCAAGATGTGGCGCGTGCGGTCCGTTCGAGTCCGCATCATCTGATCCGGGTCTTCAAGCGCAACAACGGGAAGACCCCGATGGCGTATCTGCGCCAACTGCGCGCGGAGCGCGCCAAGAACCTGCTGTACCATGGCGGGCTGAGCGTAAAGGAGGTCGGCCAGCGCGTCGGCTATCCGGTGGTGCAGCACTTCTCGCGGATGTTCCGCAGGGAGACCGGGCTCTCGCCGCGCGCTTATCTTCGAAACCAATTCAAGAGGACCTGATCGAACTCGGAAGATGCCGCGGGAGCTTACGAGCGCCTTGCGCGCATCCCGCGCGCGGCGATCTCGCAGAGCAGGAAGATGGCAGCGAGCAGGATCAGGGCGGGGCGCATGGAGACGTACGTGCGCCGCTGGCCCTGCTTGGCGATCCAGTCGGCCAAGTCGTGGGCGGGCAGGTTGATCATGCGCGAGGTTCCCCCGGCGTGTTCGGCCCATTCGCCCAGCGCATTGCGGTCGGTCCCGAAACGCCGGAACTCCGCCGGGTACGGAACGGTGATGAAGCGTTCCGCCGTGGCTCCCGCGGCGTCTTCAATCTCCAGCCGGTACACGCCTTCCTTCGATGCCGCAAGCTCGCAGGCGTAGCGGCCGGGCGCTTCGGGCAGGAGCGGCGCCGCGACCGGCGCATTGCCGGCGTTGCTCACTTGAGTGGCGTCCGCCACCCCGCCCAGAGGCGTCAGGCGCGCGGTGAGTTTCAGGCCGTTACGCGGCTCGGCGGTCTTCGGGTCTTCGGCAAAGAGCATCACCGCGACGCGTCCGTGCGGGGCCGCGCCGGCCTCGATGCGCCAGCCTTCGGCGCCCGCGTCGCGGCCTTCGGCCCAGGAGAGCAGCGCGGCCAGCAGCGCGTGGCCGCCCTTCCAGCCCTCGCCCGGCGAGAGAAACGCCTCGCCGGCCTCGCCCTCGAGCGCCAGAGCCAGCACGGCCGTGCGCGAGGCGCCTAAGCGCCCGAGCGTCAGAATGGGATCGGGCTTGCGTGAACCGGACGTCTCCGTGCCGGGCAGGGGCGCGCTCAGCACGATCGCTTCCGAAGAAGTGCGCGCCTTCAGCCGGTTGCGAAACGGCAGCACAGGCCAGGCGTCGCCCGCGGCCGCGAGCACCGGGTGCGGGCGCGCGCGAACATGAAACGGTTCATGGCGCGTGTACAGGTCCTTCTGGTTTTCTTCGAAGACGCGCTTGAGCCGCTCCGCGAACTGGAAGAACTCGGGGTAGAAGGTGCCTCCGCCGAGCTTAGCCAGCCGCTTGAGCGTCGCCGCGCCCTTTTCGTCGGTGTCCTTCTCGTCGGTGCCGATGCCAAATGCGAAGAAGGTCGTCCGCCTGCGCCCGCCCGCGGCGGGATCGGGGCAGAGCGCGCGGACCGCGGCGTCCAAATCCGCGTCGGCATTGCCCGCGGTATCCACGCCGTCGCTCAGCAGCACCACCAGGCGTTCTTCGGCTTCGTCCTTCTCGAGCAACTGGCTTGCTTTGCGGAGGGCCGCGAGAAGGTCGGTGCGGTCTTCCACTTTCAAGCCATTGAGGGCGTCGATGAATCCGCCGCGCGCGGGCTCGCTCGCGATGGCCGCCGCGACGTTTGCTTCTCCTGCGAAGGCTACGAGCCCCAGCCGGTCGGTGGGGCGCAGGGCCGAGTTCTGTTCGTCGGGCCGGACAATCAGCCCGAGCTGCTCGCGCGCGTAGTCGATCTTGCGGCCCTTGGCGGTCATGTCTTTCATGGAGGACGAGATATCGAGCAGGAAGAGGATCGTGCGCGCGCGGTCTTCCGCGGGCCGGAACGTGGCCGGCAGGAGCGACTCCCACACGCCGCCCATGGGATGTTCGCCCGCGCCGAAGGCCGTTTCGCTCCCCACCGCGACCAGGGCCAGGCCGCCGTGCACTTCGCCGCCGCCGTCCGGCGGTCCACTGTGCAGGGCTTCGGCCAGCGCCCGCAGGGCGGAGCCGCCGGGGGGCAGGTCTTCGGCCGAGAGCCCGTCTACAAGCACGCCGGCATACCTGCGGTACGCCTGAGACGAGAGCGGGAACGCCGGGGCCGTGTAGAGAGCGCCTTCGACGCCCAGCGATCTCGGGCGCGCCTTGAACCAGCGTTCCAGCGTCGAGCCCTTGCGCGCGAGCACCGCCCAGCGCTTGGGCCCTTCCACGCGCACGGCGGCGTGGAGCGCGTTGTTCTCCTTATAGTCCTGAACGCCCGGCGGAACGGTGACCAGATACTGCGCGATGCCTTGATCTTTTGGATGGTCTGGAATGCGCGCTGTGGCGCGGAACTCCTGCGCGCGCGGATCGCCGGAGGCCGCAAGCGTAACGGCCGCGTTGCCCACGGGCGTCCAGCCGTCGCCGGTCCAGCGACCGACATGGACGACGACTTCGCCGGGCTTCTGCCCCGCGACGGTGACTTCGATATTCAGCCCGCGACCGGCTTGGGCGCGTTCGGGCAGGCGCACGCCGTCTACGCGCAGATCACCGCCGCCGCCCAAAGCCAGCGGCCAGGTGAGCAAGTCGATCCCGCTCCCGTTCAGCGCCGCGGCCGCGAGCGCCGCGCGGCCCTCGGTATCCAGGCCGTCGCCAACGAGCACGATGGCGCGCGCAGGGGCGAGTTCTCCATCCACAGGGTGGAACTGCCCGCGCGCGAATTCGAGCGCGGCCCCGTAGTCGCTCGCGCCGGCGTCGAGCGCCGCGCGGGGCTTGATCAGTTCGGGCAGAGCCGGACGCGACGGATCGGCGGGGGCCGGTTCGGCGTCGCGTCTTCCCCTTGAAGCCGGCGCGGAGCGAGCCGGGAGTCTGGCCAGCGCGCGTTCAAGCGCCGGCGTGCGCCCGAAGGCCGTCACCGCCAGTTCGGGATCGGCGCTCTCGACGGCCGCCGCGAGATCGGCGAGCGCGCCGTCGGCCGCGGTGCGATCGTAGACGCTGGCGCTGAAATCGTAGGCCGCGACCAGTTGAATCGCACGCGCTTGCCCGGGCCAGCGCAGGCCCGCCAGCGCCAGCACGGCAGCAAGCACGGTTGCGGCTCGAAAGGCCAAGCGGTACCGCGAACGCCGCTCGGACCACCGGAATCCCGCCCTCACACAGGCGCGCCAGACCACAAGCGCGAGAGGAACCAGCGCCAGCAGCCAGAGCGGAGACTCAAAGACTTCGGCCAAGCCCTATCCTCAAGAAAGTGCTTTATCCGGTTCGGTTCAATGAAAAGCACATGCCAGGGGCTTCTTTTGTTTATAACGCTTGCGAATCATAAGCGTAACAGTTTTCGAGTAAACGAGATAGCGTAGGGATGGCCACTTGGCAAAAGGCCGGACTCGCTTGATTTTGCCTGCACGTTGGCTCAATCGTGCACGTTAAGGTTAGGAGACCTGTACAGGCCAATTTGCACGGTGCGTTGCCCTTTTTATGCTCATGGTGCGAAAACTTGTGTGATTTAGGAATTGAAGGAAGTCTGGAAGGGAAGCGCCCCGTCAGTTAAGATGCCCCTTTCCGTAGCACGAAGGCGGCTGTTCGATTCGGGAGGATGCGGTCGGCCATGGCAACCAACGGACGTAAGACGGTCGTTAAAGAGAAATCCAAGACAGTGATGCGCGAGCGCGAAGGCGGCACGAGCGTCGATTGGCGCGGTCGCCAGCGGCGCCAGCGCCTTTTTGGCGCGTTCAAGCTCTTCGTTTTTGTGGGTATCCTGGGCGTCCTGGTCGGGTTGGGCATCGTCTACAAGACGCAGCTCATGGCGCTCTTCCAGCCGAAGCAGCAGGTGGTCGTCGCACCGCCGCCCGCGCCGCCGCCGGAGAAGAAGGTCGAGGTTGTCGAGAAGACGCCGGACGTGCCTAAGGCGCCGATCGTCGAGGAGAAGAAGACGGTCGTGGTCGAAGATACCAAAAAGGTCGCGCCGCCGGTGGAGTTCAGCGCCGAGGAGGACAAGAAGGCGCAGGAGCTGATCGCGCAAGGCCGCAAGCAGATGGAGACGATCGTTCCCGATCCGGCTTACAAGGAACACATGCTTTTGGACTTCGACGGCGCCAAGCAGAAGTTCCAGATGGCCGTTGGCATGAAGGCCGCGCCCAAGACGCACGACGACGCCACGACGTGGGTGAAGAAGGCGGGCGAGTTCAAGCTCGCGACGAAGCACATCGAGATCAGCGAGTTCGCCACCACCGAGAGCGCCGCGCAGGTGACCATGACCAACGGCAACGTGATGCGCGGCATCGTAAAGCAGGACACGAACGAGTTCCTCGAACTCCAGACGGTCTCGGCGGACAACCCGGCCTCTTTGGGCCGCAGCACATTCAAGATCCCCAAGGGCGAAGTCGGCAAGCCGGTGCCGCTCTCGCTGCAGGACCGCCAGCGCGACTTCAAGGACTTCCTCTCCAAGCTTGAGAGCGGCATGGAACTGGGCGGCGCCGCGGCTGGGACCGACTACTACGACCTCGTTTTCCTGAGCAAGCGCCTGGGTTTGGGCGCCGAGTGCGTCGAGTATCTCAACAAGGCATTCGAGAAGACCAAGGACGGCCGGGTGGCCGATACTTTCCGCAAGCTGATCATCGACCGCTACCTCGAACGCGCCACCAAGCAAGCGGCGGCCAACCGCAAGGTCCAGGCCAACGCGACGCTCACCGAACTGCTGCGGCTCCTGCCCGATTACCAGGTCGCCAAGGACGAAGTGGAAGTCTTCCGCGCCGAAGTGCTGGCGAAGATCAAGGAGGACTTCAAGTCCACTATCGTAATGGCCAAGAAGACCGCGCCGCCGCCCACGCCTGAGAACAAGCAGCCGGTGGCGTCGGCGAAGGATCTGGCCGCCGAAGCCGCGAGCAGTTCGGGGCCGGTGGAAGAGATCGCGGGCGTCGATTCGAGCGGCGTGGTGGGCAAGGGCGCCGCGGCCTCCATCGTGCAGAAGGCCAACGATTCCTACGAGAAGGGCATGGCCGCCTACCGCAAGTACACGCAGGGTACCAAGGGCAACAACAACGCGGTGCTCGAGGAAGCCGAGAAGTACCTCGACAAGGCCGTGGACCTGTACGGCGAGGCGCTCGAAAAGGACCCCAGCAACAAGGCCATCGAGAACCGCCAGGTCGAAGCCAACATGATCCTCTACGCGACGCGCAAGTACCACACACTGAACTGAGCGCAGATGTTTTTATCCGCAAGTTTCGGTATCGAATCTCGCAGGAGTGCCATCCCAGGTCGTTTTCCCTATAGGTTTGCCGTGGTCCATACACTGGCCCGAGAAAACGCAGCGGAAAATGCTAGCGCTAGTCTACAAGGACAGCATACCCGAAGTAACGAAGATCCTTGTAGGGCTTCGGAAGAATCATCCTGAATACGAATGGCTCGCCGGTTGCCGCTCCATCGCGGAACAATGCAAGTTGCTAAGAAGGGATTACCGGCAGCCATGGACGCCGGTCTGCCTGTTCCCCATCACGTACCGGGCGCTGCATGACCTCGCGCGCGATGGCTGCCTGACTCCGCTTGATGGCACGTTTTCATCCAGAGAATAGTCCGCCTTTGCGCCACAGGCGCTGGAGCTGGCTTCGTTTAAAGGCCAGATGTTCGCGGTTCCGGAAGATATCAGCCCCTATGCGCTCTTCGCGCGCCGCGATTTGCTCAAGCGCCTTGGTTTGAAAATGCCGGAAACGTGGGCGGAATTGGAGCGGCAACTCCCGATCCTGTCCAAGATGTGCCATGGACGGCCCGTGTGCGTGGAAATTCCGAAGAAAGGATGGGACGAAGGCGTTGGGTTTCTTTCCAGCATGTTGGGTGCGCATGGAATTCCTCTCGGGCCTTTGTCGGCCGCGCTCGAAGTCGGAGCACAGGCATGGAAGGATGTTTCGAGTTTGCGCGCCGCATCCAGAAAAACTATGGGTGGTTGGATGGCCACGCGAGCAGGTTCGAAAATTTTCTAAGCGGCGATCAGGCGTATTGTTTCGCGTGGCCAGGCCAGCTTGCGCGATCGCCCAGGGAAACGCTCGAAAAAGTGATTGTTGGTCCCGTTCCCAAGGGGCCCGCGGGCGCGCGCCGAATGGTCTTCTGCAAGGGAACAGCGTGGTGCGTTCCGCGAGGCACGCTGGTGCCAGACTTGGCGGTCATGTTGCTGAAGACGTTGGTGGACCCCAAGCGCACGAAAACCATCGAACTCGCCTACGGCCATGCGTTTCCCGCTCAGCATGCGCTCTGGGGCGATGCGGAGATTTTGCGACGCAAACCACTCTATGCTCAGGCCGCTTCAGTCGTGGGCGCGTCGGAATGCATCGCCATGCCTAACGGGATCGAATGGGATCTGGCATGGACGGCATTCGCCGATGCCTTGAAAGAAGATGTGGGCGCCGACGTGTGGATCGAACGAATCAAGATGTTATGCGGTTCGTTGGCGCGGCTGGACGTGAGACATAAGAGAATTCGCGATGCGATTCGCTTCGTGGAAGGGCTCCTGAACAGAATCCGACGTGTGGATGATGTCGCGCGTCACATGCAGATACATCCGAAGTATTTTGGAGTCCTGTTCAAGAAGGAAACGGGCACGAGTTTTCCCGATTGGCTGACCTGCAGACGCATGGAAAAGGCGCGGGAGAGACTGCCCGACCTGACGTGTACGATCAAGGAACTGGCCCAGGCCTTGGGATACCGGAATTCATCCGTGTTCTGCCAGGCTTATAAACGGTACTACAAGGTTAGCGCTACCGAGATGCGACGCCGTCTGATCGCAGATCGCCCGCCCTCCGTCAGTAGCGGAAAGCTCGAAGTCTGACACCTTCCTCACACGTCGGTCCTTCCGTTGCGTAAACACTTCTTTCCAAAACTAAATCATTGGCCTCCGCTGCCCGCGAGCCCAAGGGGTACAAATCCCTGGCGCAGGACAAACCGGAGGAATCGAGCATGTCCTTGATCAATCGTAAGCAGACCGTCGTTTGGGTATTGGGGTTCATAGGGGTCTTTTATTGCGGCTTATCGCGGGCCGACGACTGGCCTACCTATCGCGGGTCGCGGCGCAATTGTACTTCGACCGAGACCGGCTTGTTGGATGCCTGGCCTGAAGGCGGTCCGAAATTGCTTTGGGAAGCCAAACTCGAACCCGGAAATTCCAGCACCGTCATCGCAAACGGCCGCGTGTTTTGCATGGGCCGCAAAGGAGAAAAGGGATGGAACCATCCGCCCGCCAACAAGCCGGAAGGTCCGGTGCTCCTTTACTGCGTGGACCGTTCGAATGGTAACGTACTGTGGACCCACGAGATGCCGATTTTCCTCGAAGCGGACAATTCTGCCATGAATACTCCTGGGGTGGACGGCGACCGGGTGTACGCGCGCGGGGGCAACGGCGACGTGCATTGCGTCTCGGTCAAGGACGGCAAGCTGCTCTGGCGCTGGCCGAAGGACGACGAGGTGCTGAAAAAACACGGCGGGTATAAGGGCACCATTTACGCGCCGGATGTCCTGATCGCCGCCGACTTGGCTATCTTTTGCGACCTGGGGAGCGGATATAATTGTGGCCAAACTCTGATGGCCGTCCACAAATTGACCGGAGAACTTGTCTGGCAATACAAACGCTTGATGGCGCCCTCCTACGATACGCTCAAACCCGAATTGATCACCGTAGACGACAAGCGCTACCTGTTGATTGACAATTTCGCGCTCGACATTGCCACGGGGAAAGAGGTGCTCTGTTGGGGCGACAAGGCCCTGACGGCAGCCAACAGCAAGGCCTACACGCGCGGCGGAGAGACTGGATACATCGGATACGCCAACACGGTGCAGGGCAACATGGCCTTCATGAATTTCAGCCGGGCCTCCGCTCAGGACCCGCCCGCGCCCGAGGGTGCGCCCAAGGAAACGGCCGACCAATCCAAGGCGCGGAAACCCGAACGTGGGCTGCTGGCCATGCGATTCGAGCACGACAAGAATGGTGCGTTGGCCGCCCGCAAGCAGTGGGAATGGCTTGGTGATCGTGGCTCGTGGGTCAATAGCCCGGTGCTTGGATCGGGATATTTGATCATGAACCTTGGGAAGGACGGATCGGATATCGTTTGTCTGGACAGTGCGACCGGGAAAGAATGCTGGATGTACAGAATCAGCCGTCTGCCCAATGTACATTGCCTTTACAGCGAACCTCTTTTCGCGGACGGCAAATTTTTTCTGAGCACGACGGACGTCATAATGATCGCCGCGGATCCCAAGGCATTCCGGATGCTGGGACGGGCTCCACTGCGAGGTTCGGATCGAAGTTCCGGCGGCGGCGGGACCTACCACGCGCCGGCTCTGTCGGACGGCCAGCTATTCGCTCGGAACAATACGGGCAGCGTCTTCTGCTTCGATATTCGCAAGGAAGTCGCGGAAGGGAGCGCCAAGAAATGAGCGCGAATCTTTTCTTGCCCGCCCCGCATTCATTGGGAGCCGACGAATCCCCAGGACGCGTTGCCCCCATGCCCCTCGCACGCAAAGCGTGCCGCCGGGAGCGGAATTCAGGACGCCAGTCCCACGCATTAGAGCGCTCCTGCAATTCCGGCGAAGAAGAGATCCCGCGGCGATTGCTGGCCGATTGCCGCTTCTGGCTTTCCTGAGCATCCGCGCCCACCGCAAGAGCGGGGATGCAAAATTAACGCGAAGCCGTTGTTGCCGTTTGAGCCCAACAGGCAGCAAGAACACACGGAATGGCCGGTGGGAAAATACTCCGCCGCCTATCTTCCGAGGACGCGCGTACAGCCGTAGCTACTTCCCGCCTTCCAGCTTCGCGCCGTTCATGTCGCCCTTGCCGCAGCACCAGAGCCAGAGCGACGTGTCCTTGGGGAGCGCCCAGCTCTCGCCGACTTTCTCGCCGTCGCAGAAGAACTCGATGCGGTCGCCGGTGCGCCGGAAGCTCAGCGTGATTTGCTGGTGGCCGGGCTGCGCCTTGCCCTTGCCGGCCGTCTCCTTGTCCACCAGGAGGAACGGCGCGGAACCCGCCTTGCTCCCGTAGCCGCGCAGGACCGGCAGCTTCTTGCCGCCCTTATCCGGCCGCAGGTCAAGGTAGATGATCGACTGCTCGTCCATGCGCGCCTCAATGGCCACTGAGACTGCGAAATCGCCCTTCAGCGGGCGGCGGAATTTCTCGTCGCCTTCGTTCAGGTGCAGCAGGTCGGCGGCCCAGAGCGTGGCCGAGCCCGCGCCCTGCTCCCAGTCTTCGCGCGCCAGCGTCTTCGGTTCCGGCAGCGCGAGCGGCTCCGCCTTGGCAGGCTCCGGCGTGGCGGTGGTTTTGGCCTCCGCGGGCGTCAGGGCGTTGATGCCCAGGCCGTGCTCGGCTTCTCGGAGGCCGCTGTAGGCAACGGCGTCGTTGGGCTTGAGCTTGAGCGCTTCCGTGAACGACGTCCTTGCGCCGGTGTAGTCTTTCTTCTCCAGCTTCGCCATGCCGTCCTTGATCAGCGTCTCGTAGTCTTTTCCGCTTTGATCGGCCTTCAGCGCCTCGGCCGCCGCGCCGGTTCCGGCCTCGCCCGCGGCGGCCGTGGCGACACCCTTCTTGACGGCCTCGGGGTCCGCGCCGAGCTGTCCCGCCTTCTCGTAGAGCTGTTTGGCCTCGGGCCACTGCTTCAGCTTGAGCATCTCGTCGGCGGCGTGGAGCGTGTCGCGGATCTCCTTGGTCTTCTTGTTGATGCCCTTGGCTTTCTCCAGCAAGGTCTGCGCGGCGAGCTTGTTCGGGTGGTCGTTGGGGCCAAGGGCCTTCAGCGCCGATTCGAGCATTACCTCCGCGGTCGCCCAATCCTTCTCGCCCACGGCGTCCACGCCAGCCTTGTAGCTGGCCTCGAAGTTTGCCTGCGCCTTCTCCGGCGCAGGCGCATCTTCCCCCCATGCGTTGGCCTGCGCGGACAAGATCAACACGGCAGCCAGCAGTCCGGGGAGCCATGTGCGTTTCATACCGTCCTCCGATCAATGGGCCTAGGTCGTGCGGAACCATATAGCAGTTAAACCCAGGGTTCAATACGCGGGGCACGAGGTCGCCCGCCCGTCAAGCTAAACGCTCATCCGCTCTTTACCCGTTTTCCCTTGCATCCTTGAATATTCTTTACGCGCGAAGCCGTTAAGCATAGGAGTTGCTTTTGGAAGTCTTGACATCCCGGCTTAGGCGGCTAGATTGGTGCTAAGGGTTTGCCGCCCTGAAACTTAGAGAAGGACGAGGCGGCGCGATATAAGCGCCGTATGCGCATGGAAATGGTCCTTTCCGAGAAGGTGCTGGTACTCAATCGTTCGTGGGTGGCCATTAACGTATCCACCGTCCGCCGCGCTTTGACCCTCGTTTTTCAGAACTCCGCGCGCATCGTCTCTCCCAGCGATTACTCCACGTACGATTTCGAGGCCTGGGTCGAGGCCACGCAGGCGGCCAAGGAAGGCAAGCGTATCCGTTCGGCGAACTTCTCGGTTGCGGTGCCTGAAGTGATCGTCCTTACCGCCTTCAACGGCCGCTTCACCAAGGAAGTGAAGTTCTCGCGGCGTAACATTTTCGAACGCGACGGCAACCTCTGCCAATACTGCGGCAAGAAGTTCGACCGCGGCGAACTGACCCTCGACCATGTCGTCCCGCGCTCGCGCGGCGGCAGCGGCACGTGGGAGAACATCGTCCTCGCCTGTCTCGATTGCAACATCCGCAAGGGCGACAAGCTTCCGCAGGAAGCGCACATGCGGCTGCTGCGCAAGCCAGTCAAGCCCGCCTGGGCCACGCGCGTGGGCGTCAAAATCGGCCGCCAGCGCAAGCAGTCATGGGAGCGCTTCCTCGAGGAGGCGTACTGGGACGTGGAACTGAAGGAATAGGACGCGTGCGGGGCTGCGAATACCTTTCAAATTGAACCGCCAAGACGCCAAGCAAAACGAATCTTTAAGCCGGATGCAGTTCTTGGCGCTTTGGCTTCTTGGCGGTTAAGGAATTTCAGGCGCGGACGCGGGTCTGCGCCTTCTTGTTTGCCGGACGATTTTCTCTTGGAATCCCCGCCGCTCTTTCGTAGCCTGTAGGCGCTTTCTTGCGAAAACCCAGGAGGTGCGCCATGAGGCTCTGCCGCGATCTGTTGCTGTCGCTGGTGGCCGTTCTGCTCTGCACGGGCGCCTGGCGTTCGCTGCGCGCTGAAGATGCCAAGCCCGCGGACGAGAAGCTCTACGACCAGGACATCGAGCAGCGCCTCGATTCCGCCGCGGAGAAGCTACGCGAGGAAGACCGCAAGTGGCAGGCCGAGAAAGCCAAGTGGGCCGCCGAGAAGGAAGCGGTGAAGAAAGAACTCGAGATGATGGATAAGAAAAAGAAGAACAAGTCCGACGATGCGTTCGACAAGGCCATCGCCGAGGCGCGCAAGAAAGCCGCCGAAGACGCCAAGCGCAACGATGCCGAAGAGAAGAAGGCCCGGGACGACAACGACAAACTCACCGAGCAGCGGCGCAAGGAGTACGAATCCAGTAACAAGTTCTCGGGGTCGAGCTCCGGCTCCCGCGAGCACTCGAAGTCGTACTCCACCGAAGCCGGCGGCGTGACCACGAGCACCAAGTCCTCGTCCAGCTCCGGCGGCGGCCACGCGCGCGAAGGCAGCAGCGGGTCGAGCTCCACCACGGTCGAGACGACCGTGATCCGCATGGAATAGCCTCCGTAGCAGAGACCGTTGGGACAGGGGCAGGCGACTGCCCCTGTTCTGTTTTTATAGGCCTGCCGTTGCGCAGGGCCGCCGCGCCGGGCATCATCCAGACCATGAGCAGAGTTCCAGGCGTCATCGTCGCCATCGACGGGCCCGCGGGCAGCGGCAAATCCACCGCCGCGCGCCTGCTGGCCGAGGCCGAAGGCTTCGTGCATCTCAACACCGGCGCGCTGTACCGCGCCGCCGCTTTTCTTGCCGAAGAAGGCGGCTGCAATCCCGAGCGCGATCCCCAGGGCGCGGCGCAGATCGCCCGCGAGATGGTGTTCCATTACAAGCTCGTCGGCGGGGAGCAGCGCTTCCTGGTCGCTCCCAAAGCGGGTTCGCCGGAGCAGGACCTCACTCAGGTCCTCTTCACCGCCACGTTGACGCAAAAGCTCCGGCCCGTGGTGAACAACGAGAAGGTCCGGGAGGCGCTCGTCGAGAAGATGCGCGCCGCCGCGGCGCGTGTGCTGGCCGAGGGCGCGAAGGGTGTGGTGCTCGAGGGCCGCGACATCGGTACCGTCGTCTTTCCCGACGCGCCGGTAAAGTTTTACATCCAGGCGGACCTGGAAGAGCGCACCAAGCGCCGCGCCCAGGAACTGCGCGCCAAGGGCGAGACCGTGGACGAGGCGGGCCTGCGCGAGCAGATCCATCACCGCGACCAGATCGATTCCTCCCGGCCCGTCGGCCCGCTCAAGAGGGCCGACGACGCGATCCTGATCGATACTTCGCGCCTGGGGCCGGCGGAGGTTCTCAAGCGCCTGCGCGACGAAGTCCGTGCACATCTGAAGCCCTGAAGCCACCATCAGAACTCCAAATGTGACCAAAGGCACCTTTGAAGATGTGGTGCGTGCGCACGGAACACTCCAGCCGCTCTCCACGGTCTCGATCAAAGCCAAGGTCCACGGAACGATTCTTAAATTGGCTCAAGACGGCGCGCGCGTGGAGAAGGGCGACCTGCTCATCGAGATCGATCCGGTCCCGTATCAGGAGGCCCTGGCCACACAGGAAGCGCAGATCGCACGGCTCAAGGCCGAACACGTTAAAGACCAGGAGAACGGCGCCAAGAATCTGCGCCAGGCAAAAGACGACGTGGACGCACACGCCCAGCGCGTCGAGCTGGAACGGCTGCGGCTGAAGACGCTTGAAGATGGGCCGACGGAGCAGGACCTGCTCAACGCGCAGGTCGCCCTCGATAATGCGAAGGCCCTATACGATTCGCTCAAGGAAGAGTTGGAGATCATGACTGCGCTTAGCGACGAAGCGCGCTACTCCCAGGGCATGCTTGAGCAGAAACGGCTGACCCTGAATGAACAGGCATCCAAGGTCGGCGGCGAAGCCTTTGCACTGCTGAAACTGAAGACGCAGGATCCCATCGCCCTCGCCGACCAGCGCCAGAAACTGGGCGACGAGCAGCACCAACTCGACGCCGCGCGCAGCAATGCGGACCGGATCGAGAAGAATCTAAAGAAGGCGGAAGCGGCGTTCGCGCAGAACCTGAAACAGGCGGAAGCTCAACGCGACCTGTCGAAGAGCAACATCGCCAAGTCGAAAGTGCTCGCCCCGGCGCCGGGCTACGCGCTCATCGGCAGCCGCAACGGCGTGAAATACGGGCCCGGCCTGTCGGTGGGCAGCCGCGAGGTAATGACGTTCTCCGACCTGCGCAAGATGAAAGCCGAGATCCTCGTGGACGAAGGCCGCGTCGGCTGCCTGCATGCCGGCCAGGCGGCTGTGGTTCGGCCGGTCGTGGACAGGCAAGCGGTCCTTTGCGGTAAGGTCGTAAGCGTCGCCGAACACGGCCACGACGAGTTCGATGAACTGCGCGAAGAGACGCAGGATATCGTCGGCCGCGCGAATCGGCAGGTCTTTACCGTGGAGGTCGAACTTGAAGAGAGCGTAACGCCGCTGCGCCCGGGCCAGAAGGTGGACGTGGCGATCGTCGTGTGCCGGCTTGACTCGGCGCTGCTGGTCCCGCGCGCCGCGGTCTTCACCGGGGCCGGAGGCGAACGTTTTGTATGGCGGGATACGGCGCTCGGCGTCGAGCAGGCGGCCGTCAAGGTGGCCGCCGAGAACGAACTGACCTGCGCGGTGGACGGCGTGAACGAAGGCGATTGGGTCCGGCTTACGGCGCCCTAGAAAAATAACTCACTCGCGCTTGCGCCCAGGGAGCACTTCGCAGGCGCCCTTGCAGCCGAAGATCTTCGAGAGGAACTGCCGGTTGCGGCTGACCGCGCGATAGGCGATCTCACTAAAAAAGATCACGCCTGGAATCCAGAGCAATACGCAGAGCGGCCAGAGCAGGACGATGCGCGCCGCGAGGTAGCGGATCGCGCGCGCGCCGCGATGGACCGGGCCCTTGCGCGTAAGGACGTGCATGGCCTCGAGCAGGTCTTCCCGCTTAAGTTGCGGTGCGAGGCGATGGACTTCGGGATTTGAGAGCGGCAGGAAATCGAGGCGGCGGCCGAGGTCCAGCCACGAGAGCAGCCGCATCTGGAACGTGCACATCGGACACTTGTCGTCGTAGACGACGATGTCGTGCGTGTCGCTTACGGCCGCCGGCGCCGTGAGATCGGGGGCTACCCGAGCCGCTTCCATACCATCATTATCCACGGTTTACGGCCGCAGACAAAAGGTAATTGGGTAATGGGTAACCGGCTATTTCGAGCTACTCCGGCTCCAGCGTGAACGTGAGCGGAAACTTGGCCGTGCGCGCGAGGCTGTGCGCGTGGTCGACGCGGTGTTCGGCCTCTTCGAGCGGCAAGACCGTCACCAGCGCCGCATTCGACGTATGCGCTTCCATCATGATCGCGACCGCTTCCCGGATATCTTTTCGAAAGACCGTGCGCAGGAGCGCGACGACGAAATCCATGGGCGTTACCGGATCGTTGTGGATCATGACGCGAAACATCGGCACGAGCCGCGAGGTGGTCTCCGTGTCGAGCGCAGGAGAGACCTTGGGCGCGGCGGGCGCAGGGGTCGGATCGGCGGCGAGGCGCGTGGGTAGCTTCTCCATGCGAATGGTGCGCGAGTGTTACGCGGGCCGTTCTCGCGCGGCGGGCGCCGCTTTCGACTTTGTCCGCGCGTGCGATCCGTTACACTTCATCCGCTCCCAGCATTGTTTGTACCCGAATCCGGCGCGCAAGCCAGAGGCTGGCGGCGCCGCGCGAGGAATCCATCCGGCATGACATGTCTCTTAAGCGGCCCGCTGGCACTCGCGCCTACAGAGATGGCCGCGCAACTCGGTTCGATCTTCTATTTCATCGTCTTCCCGATGCTGCTGCTGATCGGCGTGGGCTTCTTCATCCAGCGCCGCGTGGGCCTGGATGCGCAGACGCTCTCGCGCATCAATTTCACGTTCTGCGTGCCGGGCATCATCTTTTACTCGGTGGTCGGATCGAACCTGCCGCTCGCCGAGGCCGCGCACGGCTTTCTCTTTACCGTCTGCATGGTGGGCTGCATGGCCCTGCTCGCCAAGCTGCTCGCGCTCGGGCTGGATGTTCCGCGCGACCAGCACAACGCCATGATGATGTCCATGATGTTTTACAATGCGGGCAACTACGGGCTGCCTTTGCAGGACTTGGCCTTCCGCGCCATGCACTTAAGCGACCAGGCGAGGGCGACCGAGGTGTTCGTGATGGTCGGACAAAACATCATGACCTTTACCGTCGGCATTTTGCTCGCCACGGGCGGCCGCTCGCACCGGTCTTGGCCCGAGGTCTTCCGCCAGATCGCGCGTTTTCCGCCGCTGTACGCGCTCTCGGCGGCGCTGCTGATCGTGCTCGTGCGGCACCTGCTGGGCGACGACGCTCCGGCCGTGGCGCGGGCGTTCAAGCCTTTCTGGGACGCCGCGGGCTACATCAAAGACTCGTTTATCGGCCTGGCGCTGCTGACGCTCGGCGCGCAGTTGGCGCTGGTCAAGCCCGGCGAGACGCGCTACCCGGTGCGCGTGAGCGTCGGCATGCGGCTGCTTGCGGGCCCTGCGCTGGGCCTGGGTCTTATTTACGCGCTGGGCATCGAAGGTTTTCTAGCGCAGGGTTTGTGGATCAGCTCGGGGCTGCCGTCAGCGGTGAACAGCATGCTGCTCTGCCTCGAGTTCGACAATCACCCGGGCTATCTGGCGCGCTCGATCTTCTACGGCACGCTCTTCTCGCCGCTCACGCTGACGCTCGTGATCTTCCTCGCGCAGGGAGATTTTCTGGACCGCCTGGTCATGCACTGACCCGCTGCGTTAGCTCAACAGTCCGTCGCGCAGGTACCGTTCGGCGATACGGCAGAACAGCGCGACGCCGACCGGGATCGCGGCGTCGCTGAAGTCGAAGCCGGGATTGTGCAGCGACGGGTAGTTCTCGCGCGTCGCCACGCCCAGGCGGAACATCGCGCCGGGCACCTTCTGCAAGAAATATCCGAAGTCTTCGCCGCCCATCGTGGGCGCGGCGATCTCTCTTACTTTTTCGCCACCGAGACTCTCACGCGCCACGTCGAGCACGAACTTCGCCGCGGCGGGGTCGTTGACCATCACCGGGTAACCGTCCCTGATCTCGACGTCCGCCGTCGCGCCGCCGGCCAGGCAGATGCCTTCGGCCGTGCGCTTCACCGCCGCCTGAACCTTGCGGCGCACGTCGTCTTTCAGGCTGCGAATGGTCCCGAGCATCTCCAGCGTGTCCGGAATGACGTTGCGCGCGACGCCCGCGTGGATGGCGCCGATGGTCACCACGGCCGACTCGAGGGGGTTGACCTCGCGGCTGACCACGCTCTGCAACGCTTCCACCACCCGCGCACCGAGCACGATCGGGTCGATGGTCATGTGCGGCGCGGCGCCATGGCCGCCGCGGCCCCGGATCAGAATGCGGAAGCCGTCGCTCGCGGCGTGCGAGGGGCCAGATTTCACGCCCACGTGGCCCAACGGCAGCGACGGAATGCCGTGCAGGGCGAAGGCCGCCGAGCACTTGGGATTCTCGAGCGCGCCTTCCTCGACCATGTAGCGCCCGCCGCCGCCGTTCTCTTCGGCGGGCTGAAAGCAGAAGACGACCGTGCCCTTCAGGCGCGCGCGGTTCTTGGAGAGCACTTTCGCCGCGCCGAGCAGCGTCGTGGTATGGCCGTCGTGCCCGCAGGCGTGCATCTTGCCTGAAACTTTTGAGGCGTACGGCAGGCCCGATTCTTCGAGGATGGGCAGGCCGTCCATATCTGCGCGCAGCGCGACGGCGCGCGCGTCTTTCGCGTCGGCTCCGGGCGCCGTGCCGCGCAGGATCGCCACCACGCCGGTGCCTTTGGCGTAGCCGGTATGAACGTCCATCTCGAGGCTCTCGAGTTCGCGGATCACCAGCTTGCTCGTCTCGAATTCCTCGAAGCCCAGTTCGGGATGCTGATGCAGATGGCGGCGGATCTCGGTAAGGCGCGGGGCCTCGGCTTCGGAAGCCTTGGACCAGAGTTCGATTTCGGTCATGCGTTTCTCCCGCGAAGGGCACACTGGCATGCAAGCGCATTCTAGCGGCGGCAGGCCCTAGGGGCGAGGAAAGGGCGCGCGTAAGAAACGGACGGGTCTTACGCCAGAATGTCGATGCTCGAGACGTGCGAGATGTTGACCATGCGCCGTGCGCCGCGCGTGTCGATGAGGATCCACGGACCCTCGATATGGTCGAGGATCTTGCCGGTGAGATCGCTGCCTGCGGTGAAATGAAACGTGTACGTGGCCATCACGACGAGTTCGCGCAGCACGCCGTAGGCTTCCGCGATGTCCTGGTCGTCTTCGATCAGCAGCGCGCCCGCGCGTTCCGCCGCGCCTGCGGCGGCGTCGTCGGTAGAAGAGGTGCCGCTTACCGCGGGGCGTACGCCGCTCGTGCCGGCCTTGGCGATGCTCGTGATGCCGCTGCTAGGCGATTTAGGCGCGAGCGCCGTGTTGGACTTGGGTGTATCCGGCTTGAGCTGCACGGTCGGGACATAGCTTGCCGCGCTGCCGGAGTTCGCGGCGGACGCGGGCTTGTTCGCCGGTTGAATACCTGTGCCCGAGGAACGCGACGCCGGCATCAGTCCGGTCGCGGACGTCTTCGTCGCGGGCGGGGGAGGAGAGGCCGGCTTGGGGTTCGGTTTCTGGAACGCCTCGATCTCAAGCCACGACTTCGCGCCCAGCAGGTTCAGCGTCTGGACCACCGGCATGGACGAACGGACCTTCAGCTTCGCCCCTTTCGTCTCGACGTCCTGCGCGACGCCGATCAACACCTTCGCCGCGGAACTCGCGAAATACGCGACGTTCGTCATATCCACGATCTGCTTGGCCGCCGGTACGTCCTGGACGAATTTCTCGAGCGCCGTGGTGAGGTCCTTCTCCATCGAGCGGTCCACGTTTCCGACGATCCACAGCGTTTCACCAATGCGTTCAGCTTCCAGCGCAGGCATGAGCGGAATCCCCCCAACGATGCATTCTATCTAACTACCTTGTGGCGCAACAGTACGGGTATCGGACAATATCCCTACGTTTAACGCTTAGGACACGAGGTGCCTTGCGACAATCTCCCTAATTGATCTTCCTTCCCAATAGTTCCGCCATGGGCTTCAGTGCTTGTATCAACTTCTCGAAGCCCTTGAAATTCAATGTTTGGGCGCCGTCTGAGAGCGCATGGTCCGGGTCGGGCGTAACTTCAACCATAAGCCCATCGGCTCCGCAAGCCAGCGCCGCTTTAGCCATGGGTTCGATGTATTCGCGCTTCCCGATGGCGTGGCTCGGATCGACGAAGATCGGCAGATGCGAGAGCTTCTGCACGCTGGGAACGATGGACAGGTCGAGTGTGTTGCGCGCATGGTCCGCGAAGGTCCGCACGCCGCGCTCGCACAGGATCGCGTGGTTGTTGCCGCCGTGGAGCACGTACTCGGCCGCGAGGAGGAACTCTTCGAGCGTCGCCGACATGCCGCGCTTGAGGAAGACCGGTTTCTTGGCCTTGCCGACGCGCTTAAGCAGCGAGAAGTTCTGCATGTTGCGCGCGCCGATCTGGAGCACGTCCGCCGCAGCGCTCACGTCTTCCACCGCGCCGGTGTCCATCACTTCGGTGATCGTCGCGATCTTGAAGCGGTCGCCGATGTCCTTGAGAATCGCGAGCCCTTCGGATTCCAGGCCCTGGAAGCTGTAGGGGCTCGTGCGCGGCTTGAACGCCCCGCCGCGCAGGATGTTCACGCCCAGGTCTTTCAGGAACTTCGCGACGGTCTCCATCTGTTTGGTGGATTCCACGGAGCACGGCCCCGCGATGATGGTGAAGTTTTTCCCGCCGCCGACTTCCGTGCCCTTGATCTTGAAGCGCGTGCCCTCGGGCTTCATCTCGCGCAGGACGAGCTTGTAACCTTTGGTAACGGGGATGCACTGGTCCACGCCGGCGAGTGACTCGAACGGCAGCGCGTTGACCGGGCCCTTGTTGCCCGTAATGCCGATGGCCGTGCGCCCCGCGCCCGGCATCGGGTGCGGCTGAAAGCCCAGGCGGCGGATCTCTTCGCAGACGCGCTCGGCTTGAGCGGGCGTGGCGTCGGGTTTTAAAACGATGAGCATGTTTTCCTCCGTAAAACGTATAGCGAAATCCCGAAGGTGTCGACCGCGAATGCCGTACTTACGTTTTACGTATTACGCGTTACGCCTCACATCTCATCAGGCGCTTGAATCCCCAGTAAGTTCAGCCCCTTGGCTAGCATCGCGCGCGTCGCATCGACGAGCACCAGCCGCGCCTGCATCAGCGGCATGCTCTCGGCCTTCAGCACCTGATGCCGGTTGTAGAAGTCGTTAAAGGCGCGCGAGGTTTCGAGCAGCCACGTCGCAAGCATCGAGGGCTCGTAGCCTTCGGCGGAATCTTTAAGCACTTCCGGGAAACGCTCGAGCGACTTGCAGACCGCTAGTTCTTCCGGTTCCTGCAGTAGTGTGAGGTCCGCCTGAAGCGGCACGCTTGCGCCGAACTTGCGTAGGATGCTGCACGCACGCGCGTGGGTGTACTGGACGTACGGGCCCGTGTCGCCATCGGGGCTCGTCGCAAGCTTCCAGTCAAAGACGATATCGCTGAGCCGTCTGCGCGACTGTACCCAGAAGACAATTGCGCCGACGCCGACGGCCTCAGCCACGATTTGGCGTTGTTCTCCGGTCAGGTTCGGATTTTTTTCCTCCACAATCTTTCGAACGATCTCGACCATGGAATCCAGGACTTCATGCAGCGAGACCATCGTTCCGCCGCGCGTGGTCATGTTCTTTATGAGGCCGTCTTCGATTACTTTCATGGTGCCAAAGGGAACGTGAACGCAATCCTTCATTGACCAGCCGTAGCCAGCCTTTTCGAGAGCTTTGAAGAAGCCGGAAAAGTGGTCGCTCTGGCGAGAATCCACCACGTAAATGTTCTTAGCGAAATTGTAGGTCTTCTTGCGGTAGATGGCAGCAGCCAGGTCGCGCGTTTCGTACTTGGTCGCTCCGTCACGCTTGATGATGATACAGGGCGGCCGTTTGCGCTTGGCGCCGGGCTCTTCGAGCGGGATCACCCATGCGCCTTCGCTCTGCACCAGCACGCCGCGTTCCTTCAGGTCCTTCACCAGTTCCTTCACATAGGGCTCGTAAAAGGCCTCGCCTGCATCGCTGTCGAAGGCAATACCGAGTCGCAGGTAGGTCTTGTTCAGCGAAATAACCGTAACGTCTCGCATGCGCTGCCAGAGCGCGCGAAGTTCCGGATCGCCGTCTTCTAGGTTCTTGAACAGCGCCCGCGCCTGCTGTTCCAGGCCATCGGCTTCCGGCTTGACCTGGGCTATCTCGGACTCGATTTTGCTCCGGATATCCGGCTGGACAGCGATGTTCTTGTCCAGGAGCTTTTCTTCGAGCACTTTGAGGTGCTTGCCAGGGATGTTGATCTCAATGTAGAGTTCCGCAAGATAATCGATGCCGCGCGCGGCAAGCTGCTTTTCGCGCGTATCGGGTTCCTGCTTCTGCCATGCAAGGAACTGGTAGCCGCATTGCGTGCCCCAGTCGCCGAGGTGGTTTACGCTCACGGTCGTGTAGCCGAGGAGTTTGAGGATTCGGACGAGGGACGCTCCCAGTACCGTCGTCATCATGTGGCCGACGTGGAAGGGCTTGGCGATGTTCGGTGAACTGAATTCAATGACCATCGTCTTTCCCGCACCCTCGCTGCTCTCGCCGTACGGTTGCGTAGGATCGCAGACCTTGCGCAGGATGGCCGAGCAGAGCACGCCGCGCTGCGCGTGGAAGTTCAGGAACGGCCCCTCGGCCTCGACGCGGTGAACCACTTGCGCGAGTTCCGTGTCGCGAATGAGCGCGTGCGCGAGTTCCTGCGCGAGTTCCGGCGGCGCTTTCTTCTTCTGCTTGGCGAGTTCGAAGCACGGGAAGGCGTAATCGCCCATGCCCGCCTTGGGCGGCGGGCGGAGCATGTTCAGCGCCGCGTCCTCGGCGAGGCCCGTAGCCGAGGCCAACCGCTTTGCGATGGTGTGCAGGACATGATGGACGTGCGCGCCGCTGGATGCCATTCGAAAGACCCACCCTGGATAAACCCAGAAAAAACAGCGCCGAACCGGATCGTAAAGCGGCGGCATGTGCCAAGACTAGGGCGCGTGGCGCGAGATTCAAACGAAGGTAGGGCGTGGAGTTGAAGAATTCATGGCTTGGAAATGAAGCCTTCCCGAACCCGCTGCCATCCCGCGGCGCGATTGCATCCCCACAGCCGCTGGCTATCCTCTCGGGACTGCCTCGACGAACCCAAGAAGGAGTCCGCCGTGACCAGCCTGCGCATGGAAGACTACGTCATCCCCGCCGCCACGATGGGCCCGGAGAACCCGCTGCCGGTCTTCCGCGACGTTCAGGAGAGCTTCACGCTGCCCGTCGATCCGCGCCTGCCCGATGAGGAACGGCGCTTCGTCGGCTGGAAGGCGCAGTACCGCGTCCTCCCGCACCGGCTTCTGGACACCTACGACCGCGTGAAGAAGCCCCGTGCTTTCA
This sequence comes from Planctomycetota bacterium, assembly GCA_016200135.1. GTDB lineage: Bacteria > Planctomycetota > SZUA-567 > H5-PLA8 > H5-PLA8 > JACQFI01. The sequence goes on along the minus strand of JACQFI010000002.1, from coordinate 19,454 downwards.
AGGCCGCGGTGCTCGAGAACGCGTTCCTCCGCGCGACCTTCCTGCCGGAACTCGGCGGGCGGCTGGTCTCGCTCTTCAATAAGGAGCGGAACCTCGAACTGCTCGACAAGAATCCCGTCTGGCAACCCGCGAATCTCGCGCTGCGCAACGCCTGGTTCAGCGGCGGCGTGGAGTGGAACACGTCCTGCTTCGGGCACTACCATCTGACGTGCGCGCCGGTCTTTGCCGCGCGTATCGAAGGCTTGAACGGCGAGCCCGCGCTGCGCATCTACGAATGGGACCGCGCGAAAGCGTTTCCGTGGCAGATCGATTTCCACCTGCCCTCGGATTCGCGCTTCCTCTTCGTGCGCGTGCGCCTGATCAACATCCACGACGAAGAGATCCCCATGTACTGGTGGTCGAACATTGCCGCGCCCGAGACGCCCGATACGCGCGTGCTCGTGCCTTCCGACACCGCGCTGCACCACAGCGGCGATAATCCGCTGGAGATCAACACGCTGCCGACGGTCTTCGGCAAGGATGCGATGTACGTCACCAACGTGCCGGTCGCCCGCGAGTTCTACTTCCGGCCGGAGCCCGGCAACCGGCCTTGGATTGCGGCGCTGAAAGGCGATGGCCGCGGCCTCGTGCAGGCCAGCACCGCGCGGCTGCAGGGGCGCAAGCTCTTCTGCTGGGGGATGACGCAAGGCGGGCGCAACTGGCAGTCGTACCTTGCGCAACCGGGCTGCGCGTACCTGGAGATCCAGGCGGGCCTCGGCAAGGTCCAGCCGACCTGCCTGCCGATGCCCGGACGCGCGCAGTGGATGTGGACCGAGGCCTACGGGCTGCTCGAAGCCGACGCGAAGAAGGTCCACTCGCCCGACTGGCCCAACGCCTGGCGCGCGGCGCAGGCGGAGCTGGACGAGAAGCTTCCGCAGGCGCGGCTAGACGCGCTGCACGAGGAACTCGGGCGCGTGACCGTGCGCCCGGTACAGGAGGTCCTCTTCAAGGGCTCCGGCTGGGGCGCGCTGGAACGCCGCCGCCTGAAGGCCGCGAAGCAGGAGGACCGCATTCCGCGCGAGCTCGCGTTCGGCGACGATTCGCTGGGCGCCGCGCAGCAGCCGTGGCTCGATCTGATCGAGAAGGGCGCGCTGCCGGAAGTCTCCGCGCAGGCCGAAGATCCTGGCCACTTCCAGACCCAGGAGGAATGGCGCTGGCTGCTCGAACGCAACATGGCCGCAGGCCGCGGCGCGCACTGGCTCGCGTATTACCACCTGGGCGTGATGCAGCTCGAGAGCCTCGACCGGGTGGGCGCGCGCAAATCGTGGGAGAAGTCGAACGAACTGAAGGCCAACGCCTGGGCGCTGCGCGGCCTCGCGCTGCTGGCACGGCACGACGGCAAGCGCGACGATGCACTGGAATTCCTCAAGCGCGCATGGCAGACGGGCCCGCGCACAACCGCGCTGGCCATTGAACTCGCCCAGAAGCTCACGCGTTCCGAACGCTACGCCGAACTGCGCGCCTTCTGCGAGGAACTGCCGGAAGCAGCCCGCGGGCACGAACGCATCCGCATCGCCTCGGCCTTGGCGGCGCTCAAATCCGGCCGCTTGGACGAAGTGGAACCGCTCTTCGCCTTTCCTTTCGCCACGGTTCGCGAGGGCGAGACGACGCTCACCGACATCTGGTTCGAATGGCACGGCCAGCGCATGGCCAAGGCCGACGGCAAGCCGTGCGATGCGAGTTACATCGCACGCGCGAAGAAGGACTGCCCGCCGCCGTCGAACATCGACTTCCGGATGCTGGGAGAGATTGTGTAGCGCCGCTGAAAAAACCTTGGCAATCAAGGCGTCTGCGCGGCTATCCTTATTTGACTGAAGCGTCTATTGCGAGGATTGTCCTATGTCCACTGCACAACCCATCCGCCTCGGCATCGTCGGCGCCGGCAGCGTCTTCATGCGCAGCCACCTGTCCGCGATCCGGAACCTGCCCCTGCAATTCAAGATCGCGGCGCTCTCGCGGCGCGATCCGGACAAGCTCGCCGAGGCCATGCTGGCCACGAGTTGCCAGCGCGGGCTCGCGGACTGGCGCGAGGTCGTCGCGGACAAGGATGTCGATGCGGTGCTGATCGCGAGTCCCAACGCGCTCCACGCGACGCAGGCCCTGGCTGCCATCGAGGCCGGCAAGGACGTCCTCTGCGAGAAACCGCCGGCGGTGACTTACAAGGAAGCGCGCGCCGTGGCCGCCGCCGCCGAACGGCACGGCCGGATTGTCCAGTACGGGTTTCTGATGCGCTTCGCCGACGAGACCGTCCGCGCGAAGAAGGCGCTCGACGAGGGCATCCTCGGCGAGGTCTACCACGCTCGCGCGAACTGGATCCGCCGGCGCGGCTATCCCACCAAGGGCTCCTGGTTCACCACCAAGTCGCTTGCCGGCGGCGGCACGCTGATCGATATCGGCAGCCACTTGCTCGACCGCGCGCTCTTCCTGCTCGGCTATCCGGAGATCCTCGCGGTCTCGGCCGTCACGCATGCTCGTTTGCGCAACACCACCGTGGCCCACGCGCTGCCGACGGGCACCAAGAGCGGCATGACCGGCGTCTGCGATGTCGAGGACCTCGGCATGTGCCTCTTCCGCTTGAAAGGCGGCGCGAGCCTGACGCTCGAGACCAGTTTCGCCGCGAACCTCCCCGACCAACCGCCGCTTACGGAATTGCTCGGCGACCGCGCGGGCCTGCGCATCGAACTCGGCGGAAAGGTCACGATCTTCGGAGAGGCGCTCGGTGAGGTTACCGATACCACCGTCGTCGCGCCGCCGCCTTCGGCGCAGGGCGTGGTGGCGCTGTATACGCGCGAGTACGAGCATTTCGCGAAGTGCGTCCGGACGCGGGCCACGCCCGGGCCGAACGCCGACCAAGGCGCCAAGCTGGTGCGCGCCCTCGAAGCCGCCTACCTGTCGGCTCAGAACGGCCGCGAAGTCCGCATCGAGGAAGTACCGGGCTGAGCGGACGAACAGAACCGAAGGATTTGAGCCGCCAAGGCGCCAAGTACGCCAAGAAAGTCACACGAAGACGTCTAAAATCTATTCTTGTCGCTTTGGCGTCTTGGCGGTTCAATCAATTCTATAGTACCTCACGATTCCCGAAATTCTGCGCGCGCAAATCTCTCGATTCACGCCCTCTTTTTGCTTATCCCGCACGCTTATTCTGCCGATCTCTCCTTATTAGGCGGGCCCAGGAGGCTGGGCGCGCATCCATCCCACGGAAACGGCCGTCGCAGTCCGGGTTCTCTGGCAGCCAGAGCGCACCGGAACAGCGGCGGACCCAAAAGGCACGTTCGAGGAGAAGGGCTATGAAACGCGACGCACGGATCGGGTTGGCGGTGGTGCTGGTGTTGGGGCTTTCGATTACGCTGCTGGTCGCGCGCGCCATCCACAAACGCGCCGCCGATCTGGATGCCAACGAACCCGCGACCGCCAGCGCGGACCAGCCCGCCACGGATACCGCGCGCGAAAGTGCGGCCCAGCCCGCGGCCGCGGAAAACCCTCGCGACGCCGGCACGCAGATCCAGCAGCACGAACTCGACCGCTTCCGAGAGAGCCAAAACCCCGCCGCCCAACCGCAGCCCGCGCCGTCGAATCTCACCCCGGCGGCCGGAAACAGGAATGGCCCAGGGGCCGAGATTGTCGATGTGCCCGCGGCCAACGGCGGCATGGTGAAACCCAACGGTCCCGCGCCCGTGGCCAACGAACGCCCCAACGCGGGCGACATGCCGGCGCCGAACGGCGCCCCGGTCGCGCCCGAAGCCGCGCAGGAACCCCAGACCTACACGGTCGCCGCCGGCGACAATCCCTACAAGATCTCGGCCAAGGTCTTCGGCGACGGCAAGTACGCGAAGAAGATCATGGCCGCGAACCCCAGCGTGGACGCCAATCACTTGAAGGTCGGCCAGAAGCTCAAGATCCCCGCGATTCCCGGCGTCGCGGCCATTCCCGCCGTGCGTTCGTCCGAGTCCAGTCCCGCGGTGGCGGAACGCACCGCGCCGGCGCCGGCCGCCGGATCGGCCAAGACCTACACCGTAAAGAGCGGCGACACGCTGGCCGCGATCGCAAAAGAAATGCTCGGCAGCGCGGGCCCCAAGACGATCCAGAAGATCCTCGACGCCAACCCCGGCGTGGACGCGAAGAAGCTGCACGTCGGCGCGACCTTGAAAATTCCGACCGTCACGCAATAGGTTTGAACCGCCAAGACGCCAAAACGCCAAGGTACGGAATGAGGAAAGGGCTTTTAGGCAGGGAACCGGATATAGCTCTTAATCGCCTGGCTCATCAGACCATTGGAGCCGCGATCGAAGTGCACAGAGCCTTGGGCCCGGGTTATCTCGAATCCGTCTACGGAAACGCTCTCGCGGTGGAACTCGCCGCGAGAGCGATTTCATTTGAGAGAGAATACCCATTCGAGATTATCTATAAGGGATCCGCGGTCGGCTCGGGCCACCTGGACTTTCTCCTCGAGAGCCGGCTTGTCGTAGAAGCAAAAACGGTCGAACAATTCGCTCCCATTCACAAAGCCCAGGTGCTCTCTTATCTCAAGGCAACACGGCTTCAGCTCGCGCTCCTGATCAACTTCAACGTGCCTACCTTGAAGACCGGCATCAATCGAATAGTATTAACAGTGTGAATTTTTCGTCCTTGGCGCTTTGGCGTCTTGGCGGTTCAAATTTTCCTTTCATAGTCACGGAGTTCCGTATGCGCTTGGTTCAAGTCGTCAAGATGTCCGGCACCGGCAACGACTTCCTGATGGTCGATAACTGGGACGGGAAGTTCTCCGAGGCCGACTTGCCCAAACTCACCAAGCACGCCAGCGCGCGGCGCGTCTCCGCGGGCGCCGACGGCGCGATCTTCCTCGAGAAGGCCAAAGCGCCCGGGCACGACTACAAGATGCGCATCGTCAATGCCGACGGCAGCGAGGCCGAGATGTGCGGGAACGGCTCGCGCTGCATCGCCGTCTTCGCGAACCAGCTTGGCCGCGCGGGCCTCAAGCAGGTCATCGAGACCCTCGCCGGGACGCTGCACGCGGAAGTCGCCGAGGACGGCCGGTCGGCGAAGGTCCAGCTCTCGCAGCCGAATTCGATGGAGCTCAAGGAAGGCGTGGACGTGCTCGGCGAGAAGGCCGACCTGTATTTCATCAACACCGGCGTGCCGCACGCGGTCCAGTTCGTGAAAGACGTCGCGGCCGTCGACGTGAAGCAGCGCGGCGCGGCGCTCCGCTATCACGAGGTCTTCAAGCCCAAGGGCACGAACGCGAATTTCGTTCAGCTCCTGGGCGGCAACGCGATCAAGCTGCGCACGTACGAGCGCGGCGTCGAAGACGAGACGCTCGCCTGCGGCACCGGTGCGACGGCGGCGGCCATCTGCACGGCCCTTGCGCACGGCTACAGCGCGCCCGTTAAGGTCCACGTGGCGAGCGGCGACGTGCTCACGATCCACTTCAGTCCCGAAAAGGCAAAGAAGACGAGCTCGCGCCCGTTCCTCGAAGGTGCCGTGCGCACGGTGTACAAGGGCGAGTATTATTGGGAGTGAGAGGGAGAAGTTCCTCGCGCCTTGAATTTCGTTCGAAGCTTTCTTCGAGTTGTCCTTGAAGCTTCCGCTAGTGAAATCCCGTTGGGATTACTTTCCGATTCATCGAGCAGTTGCTTCAACTCGCGCAAAGACGTGGGAATGGCAATACCAGCTTTCTTCATTCGATGTACCTCGGATGTTTTATTAGGCATTATTCTTTGCTCCTCCCAATACCTAGTCGCACCGGCTTCTTAATGAGCTAATCTGGAGGAATCTCGGATGGCAAATCTCCATAATAGTACCATTTGATGAAACGAATTATGAGGATCCAAGGTACACCCAACCATGAAAGCATGACGACCTTCCAAGTGAGTGCAGGATCCACAGAGGATCCGGCAGCAATTTTGATAACAGTCAAGACAAATGACAAAGGGCCAAGTATGACGCCGGGAGCTGCTTGAAAGCCAAGGATTATGTACCCAAGACGAGCCCACGACCTCTCCTCGTTCTTTTCCGCCGCCCAACGCAGTCCGATAATTCCGCCGATCAACAATACCGCTACGGGCAGTAGCCCCACTGCAATCCACGGCGCCCAATTTTCGCTCCTATTTAATTCGCCGGTGTTTTTCCCATATTGCAGCACTAGTCCCAAAGGGGAAAAGGAGAACATTAACAGAAAGGCATATTCCATAGTGCGAATGCGCACCGATTTAACGAATGTATAGAGGATGCTTGCGAACAATATGACAAGGAGAACGAGTACAAATAGCCAAGCTTTCCACGTTTCAATCATTTACGAACTCTCAAGAGAACAACAATTTTGATGTGAAAAGTGGAAAAGGGAATAAGTATTCCCGTTTATCTCAATTTATTTAAAGCACCTCCGACACATCTACCACATACACCTGCCGCGGCCCTTGGTGTAGCGAGTCGATGCAGACCTGTTTGCCGTCGCGGCTGAAGCGCGGGTGCAGATCGCTGCGAATCTCGCCGTCGATCTCCAGGCGCGAATAAAACTTCCCGATGTTGATGCGCATGCCGTCCGCGAGCCGGTAAAGCATCAGGTGGCGGAAGCGCTCCCCGTCTGGGTACGTGTCCGTCAGCACCCACTTGCCGTCGGGCGAGTACGTGCAGTGCCCGTCGGTGTTGAAGACCGTCTCGCCCAGGATCGCGGGCGGTTCGTTTGAGCGGTCCTTGAAAAGATAGTAGTGGTCGCCGCGGCCGTCGCGGTGCGCCCACGCGAGCAAAGTCGCGTCGTCGCGCCAGCAGTTGTGGCTGGTCATGCCTTGATCGTTGAGCACGCACAGGTCCGAGCCGTCGCGCTGCATGGTCATCCAGCGCGTGTAATGTCCTCCGCCCGCGGGCTGGTTCTCGCGCCGCCAGCGGTGGATGAACGTCACGCGCTCACTATTGGGGCTGAAGCGCAGGTCGTAGATGCGGTGCATCACTCCGGCCATGCTGGGCAATGGCTGGAACGCGGCCACGCGCGCGAGCGGCAGCACGAGTTTGTGTTCACCGCTGCGCAGGTCCAAGAGCCAGACGCCGTCGCCTGCCGGCGCGAGCTCGTTCGCCCAGGCGTCGGGCACGCCCTGGTAGCCGTAGCCGGGGCGCTCACGGGCGATGCGCGCGAAGTTGATCGAGACCGCCCAGCGGCCGTCGGGGCTCACGTTCGAGATCGGCCGCGGCAGCGTGCGCGCCTTGCCGCTGAAGACGTCGCGGATCACGCTCACCCAGCGGCCGTTTTTTCCGTCCGTTCCGTCTTCGCGCGCGTTGTAGACGATCTCGCGGTCCGCCGCGCCGGGCAGCCAGAGCATGTTGCAGCCCATCTGCCAGTTCCACGCGCAGGTCGCGGCGAGCGGCGTCCAGCGGTCGCCGCTTTGCGTATCGATCAGGCCGATGGTTGCTTTGTCGTCCGCCTTCGGCGGCCGGTCGATGAAGTCCGTCTCCAGCGCCAGCAGATAACGCCCGGTGGCGTCCCAGGGGTTGCGGTCGTAATAGCCGAAGAAATGGTTCTTGGGCCCGCGGGTCACGGCGCGGACGGGGCAGGGACGTTCGAGGATGCGGCTGGAATCGAGCATGGCCTGGAACCTCAAAAACAGTTTAGAGTTCTTGGTTCGTAGTTCATGGTTATGGGCTCGCGCCAGCAAATAACCACAAACTACAAACCATGAACTCTAAACGGAAATTCTCCGCGTCTCAGCGGCGAAGAAAAACGTCAGCTAAGCAGCTTCGCGCGGGCGTACTCGCGGTTCAGGCGCGCGATGTTGCTGATGGAGATGCTCTTGGGGCACTCGGCCTCGCACGCGCCGGTGTTGGAGCAGTTCCCGAAGCCGGCCTCGTCCATGGTCTTGACCATGTTGAGGGTGCGGCGAACGCGCTCGGCGTCGCCCTGCGGCAGCAGCGCCAGGTGCGAGACCTTGGCGCTGACGAAGAGCATGGCGCTGGCGTTCTTGCAGGCCGCGACGCACGCGCCACAGCCGATGCAGGCCGCGGCGTCCATGGCGAGTTCCGCGTTGTCCTTGGGCACCGGCAGCGCGTTCGCATCGGCCGCGTTGCCCGTGTTGACGCTGATGAAGCCGCCGGCCTGGATGATGCGGTCGAAGGCCGAGCGGTCCACGACGAGGTCGCGCACGAGCGGGAAAGCCTTGGCGCGCCAGGGTTCCAGCGTGAGGGTCTCGCCGTCCTGGAAGTTGCGCATGTAGAGCTGGCAGGTGGTGGTGGCGGCGCGCGGACCGTGCGCCCGGCCGCTGATCATCATGCCGCACGCGCCACAGATGCCCTCGCGGCAGTCGTGGTCGAACGCGATCGGCTCTTTGCCTTCGGCTTCGAGCTCGTTGTTGACGACGTCGAGCATCTCCAGGAACGAGGCCTCCGGCGAGATGTTCTTCGCCTGGTAGGTCTCGAAGCGCCCTTGGTCGTTCGCGTTCTTCTGGCGCCACACGTTCAGAGTGAAGTTCATGCTCTAGCTCCTGGCTCGCAATTCATGGCGCGACTGCGGTGAAAATAGGCGCCGCGCCTCGGTTTCTTTATAGGCGCGGTTTTGCCGTTCCCTTACCACTGTCCCCTGTGTTCACTTGTAGCTGCGCACGCCCAACTCGACGTACTTGAACTCGAGCGGCTCCACGTTGCGCACGGGTTTCTGGTCCTCGCCCTTGTACTCCCACGCCGCGACGTGGCAGAAGTTGTCGTCGTCACGCTTGCACTCGCCTTCTTCGGTCTGGTACTCGACGCGGAAGTGCCCGCCGCAGGACTCCTTGCGCTCCAGCGCGTCCCGCGCGGTCAGCTCGCCGAACTCCAGGAAGTCCGCCACGCGGCCAGCGCGCTCGAGCGCCTGGTTCAGGTCCGCGTCGGAGCCCGGCACATTGAGGTTCTTCCAGAACTCCTCGCGCAGCGCGGGAATCTTCTGCAGCAGTTCGGTCAGGCTCTTCTCGGTGCGGGCCATGCCGCAATGTTCCCACATCAGCAGGCCCAGTTCCTTGTGGAAGCTGTCCACGGTGCGCTTGCCCTTGATGGCCAGCAGCTTCTTGAGCTTGCCCGTCACCGCGTCCTCGGCGTCCTTGAAGGCCGCGTGGTTCGCGTCCACTTTGGGGTGCTTGGAGCTCGCGAGGTAATGCCCCAGCGTATAGGGGATAATGAAGTAGCCGTCGGCGAGGCCCTGCATGAGCGCGCTCGCGCCCAGGCGGTTTGCGCCGTGGTCGGAGAAGTTCGCTTCGCCCAGCACGAAGCAGCCGGGGACCGAACTCATCAGATTGTAATCCACCCATAGGCCGCCCATGGTGTAATGCACGGCCGGGTAGATGCGCATCGGCTGCTTGTAGCCGTCTTCGTTGGTGATGTTGTGGTACATCTCGAAGAGTTCCTTGTACTTCTCCTCGAGTTTCTTCTGCCCCTGGGCTTTTAGCGCGTCGCGGAAATCGAGATACACGCCCTTGCCGCCGGGGCCGACGCCGCGGCCGGCGTCGCACTGTTCCTTGGCGGCGCGGGAAGCGATATCGCGCGGCGCGAGGTTGCCGTAGGTCGGGTACTTGCGCTCGAGATAGTAGTCGCGCTCCGCGTCGGGGATCTCGTTGGCCGCGCGCTTGTCGCCGGCGGTCTTCGGCACCCACACGCGGCCGTCGTTGCGCAGCGACTCGGACATCAGCGTCAGCTTCGACTGGTAGTCGCCGCTGACGGGGATGCAGGTTGGGTGGATCTGCGTGTAGCAGGGATTCGCCATGCACGCGCCGTGCTTGTACGCGCGCCAGATGGAGGTGACGTTGCAGCCCTTGGCGTTGGTAGAAAGATAATAGAGGTTGCCGTAGCCGCCGGTGCAGAGCAGCACGGCGTCGCCGGCGAAGCGCTCGATCTTGCCGCTCACCATGTCGCGCGTCACGATGCCGCGCGCGGCGCCGTCGGCCACGACCAGGTCGAGCATCTCGTGCCGGGAGAAGACCTTCACTTTGCCGGCGGTGACCTGGCGCATCATCGCCTGGTACGCGCCGAGCAGGAGCTGCTGGCCCGTCTGGCCGCGGGCGTAGAACGTGCGCGAGACCAGCGCGCCGCCGAAGGACCGGTTCGCGAGCAAGCCGCCGTACTCGCGCGCGAACGGCACGCCCTGCGCCGCGCACTGGTCGATGATGTTCACGCTGATCTCGGCCAGCCGGTAGACGTTGGACTCGCGCGCGCGCCATTCGCCGCCTTTTACCGTGTCGTAGAAGAGTCGGTAGGCGCTGTCGCCGTCGTTCTGGTAGTTCTTGGCCGCGTTGATGCCGCCCTGCGCGGCGATGCTGTGCGCGCGCCGCGGGCTGTCCTGATAGCAGAAGGAGAGGACGTTGTAACCCAGCTCGCCCAGCGTCGCCGCGGCCGACGCGCCCGCCAGGCCCGTGCCCACGACGATGATGGTGTACTTCCGCTTGTTGGCGGGGTTCACCAGCTTCATGTGGAACTTGTAGTCTTCCCACCGCTTCTCGATGGGGCCGCCGGGGCAGTTGCTCTTAAGTTCCATGGCTCAGTTGATCCCGATTCCGAAGAAGGTGCAGACCGGCAGCAGCGCGAACCCGAGGGCTATAAGCCATGCCAACGCCACGCACCAGGGCTTAAGACATTGCAGCCAGCCCGGCCGGAGCACGCCCAGCGACTGGAAAGCGCTCGCGATCCCGTGGCTCAAGTGCGCGCCCAGCACGAGCATCAGCACCACGTAAAAGCCCACCACGGCCGGGCGCTTGAACTCCTTCTGCACCAGGCCATAGAGGCTGCCGTGCTCGCCCGATTCCCTTGCGAACTGCTTCGCCGCTTCTTCGCCGTTGAACGCCTTGATGATTTCCTCACCCTTGGCCGTGATGGGCTTCTCGCGCTCGCCAAACTTGAACATCTTGATGTGCACCACGAGGAACATCATCACGAAGAGTCCGGTGATCCACATCCAGCGCGAGGCCGGCGTGCTCTGGTTCTTGGAATTGTCCGCATACCCTTGCGCGCCGCGCGCGGTCTGGTTCTCACCGGTGAGCTTTAGCGCCATGAACAGGTGGGTCAGGAAGAGGCCCGCGAGCACGATCTCGGCCAGGATCAGCAGCGGGCCCATCTCTTCGAGCTTCTTCGCGTAGCCGTCGAAGTGGTCGCGGCCGAGGAAGAGGTAGAGGTTGCCGCCGAGATGCGCGATCAGGAACCCGACCAGCGCGAGGCCGGTGAGCGCCATGAGGAACTTCTTGAGAATGGAAGACATAGGCGGAAGCCCGTCCGGACGCGGCGAAAGAGCATCAATGTACGAATCATCTTTATAAGCGCGCCGATTTCACTGCAAGCCACAAAACCCTTGCCGCTTCATGGGAACGCTCATTTCGTACAACTCCGTAACGAAGCGCACACGACAGCGCTCCTAATTTCAATGTCCAGTGCTTCCGGCGGCATTCCTAAACGCAAAAGTAGACCTGCCGGCTCCGGTTCCCGCCGCTTTTCTTCTCGAAATTCCATGCGAGGATTGGGCGTCGCATTCAAGCTTCCTTGACCGTGGAGACTTCTCTTCGAAGGAGCGGGCGCGCATGCGCAAGAAACGCAAATTGATGACCTGGGACCGCACGCCGGGCTTTCTGTGCGACTGGCACATGTGCGGCTGGTTCGACTCCGGCCTGCAGCACAACCCTGAGCCCAATCTGTTCGACAAGAAAGTCTCGCTGCGCTGGGCCGAGGACCATCTGGCACCATGGGGCGGCTGCGCGAATATTCGCGACGTCCCCAAGCCCGGCAAAGTCGATGGCCTCGCGGCCGACTGGACGTTAGTGCCGCTTTCGTGGGACCCGCGGCTCTCGCTGCTGCGCGCGCGGAGCGAGTACCCGGCTTGGGAGCCGCGCCTCAAGGACCTGCACCCGGACGCGTGGCACAAGCTCTACTACGTTTTGGCCGTCGTCGAGGCCCCGCGCGCGCTGGCCGCGGCGCTGGTCTTCTCCGGATGGGACGGCTGCCGCCTGTGGGTCAACGGCGTGCAGAAGTTCGAGGAGCACAGCTACCACCACGTGATCGTGGACCACGAACGCATCGACGTGAAGCTGGAGCCCGGTCTTAACACCTTCCTCTTCCAGCTCGACCGCGACGGCATCTGCGCGCGGCTGGAGATTCCCGGCGACGCGCAGGCGCTCGACGATCTGCGCAGCGTCGCCGTGGGCGAGCCCCCCGCGCCGCGCGAGATCGCGACGTTCGCGCCGATGAGCCGCTATGCCGTGGGCCTGAAGGTCAAGCGTCCGTTCAAAGGCAGCACGCCTGATGAACTGACCAAGTGGCAGAAGGGTTTCGGCGCGCATTACCGCAAATGCCTCGGGCCGGCGCCCGTCTATCCGAAGAAACGCCCGGAACCGCAGTTGATCGAGACGCAGGCGTGCGAGGGCCACTCGCGCCGGCGCTTCCATCTGGCCTGCGAGGGCGGCGGGCGGATCCCGGCTTGGGTGCTGCAACCCGAGGCCGGACGCTTCAACGGGCGGACGATGGTGATCGTGCACGGCCACGAGAACCCGCGCCGCACGGTGGGCGCGGATGTGCCACAGGGCCCGCGCATCGCGTCGGGCAAGCAGACCCACAACTACGCCGAACTGATGGCCCAGCGCGGCTTCCTCACCTTTATGATCAACGAGCGCTGCTTCGGCGAACGGCGCGACTACTGGGAGCACGAGGACACGTGCAACGTCGCTCATTTCAAGGCCCTGGCCATGGGCCTCACGCTCCCGCGACTGCACATCGCCGACCTGCATCTGCTCTACGACTTCGCGTGCACCTTTAAGGAAGTGGACCCGCAGCGCATCGGCCTCTCGGGGCTCTCCGGCGGCGGCACGATGACCTACGTCGCCGGCGCCTTCGACGACCGCTTCAAGGCCGTGGGCGTCTTCTGCGGCTTGATCCGCTACGCGGACTACGCCGCGAACGACGGCGGCTGCGGGATGCAGACGATCCCCGGCCTGTATCCGACCGGAGACGTGGGCGAGGTGCTGAGCCTCATCGCGCCGCGTCCGCTGCTGCTCGGCCAGGGCCGGCTGGACTCGGGCTTCCCTCTGCCGCGCTTCCGCAGCATGGCGGAGGACGCCCGCAAGGCCTACAAAGCCGCGGGCGTCGAAGACCGCCTGCAGGTGAGCGTCTTCGAACTCGCGCACCAGTACGATCCGGACATCTCCGCCGAGTTCTTCAACAAGTGGCTGTAAAGCCGCGCCTTACTTTTTGCGCGCGACTTCGAAGCAGACGATCTCGCCGCCGGTGCGGCAGTAGATGCGGCCGTCGCAGAAGGCGGGCGCCGTCACCAGCGGGCGGTCGCCCTTGCTGTAATCGTACGGCCGGCCGCGCTCGACGATGGGCGTCTTCGAGACCTCTTTGTATTCCGTGTTCGAGGCCTCCGCGACGATCAGGTCACCGGCGAGGGTCTGGATCACGAGCTTCCCGTCCACATAAAGGTGGCTCGAGGCGTACTCGTTGTGGTCCCACAGCGCCTTGCCCGTCTTGATATCCACGCAGGCCAGGTGGCCCGTGATGTTCCCGTCGCCCGCGCCGGCCTCGCCGCCGATGGCGCAGCCGTTCCAGAGCGTGAGCTGCGCGAAGGTATAGCCGTATCCGATTGCGGGCTTGCCGGAGATGGCGGGCTTGTCCTTCACTTGGATCACCGCGCCGCCGTAGCCGGAGACGAAGTAGACGAAGCCCTCAAAGGGGAGCGGGTCCAGGTACAGCGGCGAGTTTGGGCTGATGCCGTAGGCGTCCTTGCGATTGAAGGACCAGAGCGCCGTGCCGTCGGCGGGATTTACGGCTTCCAGCCCGTCGCCGGTGAGGCAGAGCGCCGCGTCCTTGTTGTTTACGCGCACGAGGCCTGTGGATGGGATCGAGCTGAAGCCCTTGCTCCAGAGTTTCTTGCCGGTCTTCTTCTCGAAGGCCGCGCCGCCGACGACCAGCGTATCGCCGATCAGCAGCGGCGAAGTGGCGATACCGTAGCCGGGCAGGTTCTTCAAGCCGAGGTCCTCGACGAGGTCCTTCTCCCAGAGCGTCTTGCCGGTAGCGGCATCCAGAGCCGCAAGCCAGCCTTTGTTGTTGATGGCGTAGACGGCCGTCTCGTCCACCGTCGGCGTTGCGTGGAAGTAGGCGCTCGGTTTGCCGACCGGAACGCGCCAGAGTTCCTTGCCGGTCTTGGCGTCAAGGCAGCCGATCTCCGCCTGGTATTGAGACTGGCCTTTGGGATCGGAACTCCCGCCGTAGTACACGCGGCCGTTCTTCACGGCCACGCCGCCGTAACTGCCGTTCGTAGGCGTGTGCCAGGCATTCTTGGGGCCTTCCTTGGGCCACTCGAAGCCGGTCTCGTCCGAGACTCCATTGCGATGCGGCCCGCGCCAACCGGGCCACTCGGGCACCGGCGCCGGATCGGCCCGGATGCCGGTGACCGCCGCCTTGGGCGGAGCGTTCTCGCCCGCGAAGACCTGGTACGCGGTAACGCCCAGCGCGCCGCCGGCCACGCCGGCCGCCGCCAGAAACAGCGCCGCCACCTTCATTTTCGCCATGAGCATCATTTTGAGTCCTCCTTCTGCCAGGGAATTCACCTTTGTGGAAAGACTCGCCGCGGCCAGTTTGCCGCCGGCCGCCAGGCCCGCCGCCTTGGCAGTGGCGCTTGCGAACGCCGCCGGTAACGGCGCGCCGAGCGCGTTCGCGGAGATCGCCACCGAGAGCGCGGAGGCGGACGTCTTCACGCCCAAGCGCGCCAAGTGGTCCCGCAACAGCTCCCGTCCGCGCACGAGCCGGTGCTTAATCGCCTGCTCTGAACAGTTCAGCGCCGCTCCCACCGCCGTCGCAGGCAGGCCCTTTAAGTGATGCAGCACGAGCGGCAGGCGGAACTTCTCCGGCAGTTCGTGCAGTGCCCGGTCCAGCAGCGGAGCAATCTCCGTCCAGTCACCTTCAGTCTGCGTTCCTTGCGCGCTCTGCCGGGCCGCTTCTTTTTCGTGTCTCTTTTGCAGCACGAGCGCCTCCTTGGCCCTCAGCGAGACGTACCACGCCGTCTGGTAAAGCCAGCCCGCCAGCGAACTCCGCGCCTGCAGCGAACGGTCTCCGGCCTTGCGCGCCAGCGCGATGAAAACCGCCTGGGCCGCGTCCTCCGCTTCTTCGCGCTGGCGCAGGATGCGCAGGCACGCCCCGAGGACCAGCGGGCCGTGCCGCTGCACCAGTTCCTCGAAGGCGTACTCGTCCCCTTGCGCCGCCTTGGCCAGCGCATCCCCGTCCGAGCCTGCGTCCGCCATGCGCGTCACTCCGCTTTCACTCATTGTTCTCCGGCGCCGAGGCGCCCCGGTTCCAGGAAATCTGCGAAAATCTAATTTGAGTGGGGCCAACTTTAAGCCCATGCTCGGCCTGACGGAATGGATAACGAGTCAGTTCAATCGCAGACAACGCAGCGTGCCTAATTGTAAACCTTGTAAACCATGAATGTTCTAGAAAAATAATGATGCTTAACCGCAATCTACGGCATAGATAAATCTATGAAAGCCGTTGTATCTGGTGTCGTTTGAGTTCACGTTACAGCAAGATTCTGGAAGACAGTAAAGCAAAACCAAAGAGGGAGGCTGGCATGCTCTCGTTCATCGCAGCCGAGACGGCCTACACGGGCACCACTCACGAGGACCTCCAACTCCTGGAACTCTACACCGGTAAAGGCGATCGCGACGCCCTGGGCGAGCTTCTGCGGCGCCATGCGGACATGTGCTTCCGGGTCGCGCAACTGGTCGTGAGCGACGCCGCCGAGGCCGAGGCCGCCGTCAAAGACGCGTACACGCAGATCGTGGAGTGCGCGCGGCAGTTCAAGGAAGGCGCGAACGTCCGCGCGTGGGTCCTGAGTTTCGTGATTCAGGCCGCGAGGGAGCGCAAGCCTCAAACGGTCGCGCTGAAACGGTTCAAACAGGTCGGTGTCCGGCTGCGCGCCGCGGAAGGCCGGCTGCGTCCGGCGAGCGCCGGCCGCAGTTAATTCGACTCTTTATAAGGAGGAGTCATGGCGCCGGGTTTCTGGAGCTTTTGCCTCACGACCGCATCTTTACCGTCTCGTCGAGCAGATTCGGATCGTAATAATGGCTGGGCCAGCCGAGTTTGGCGCGGTTGAGCTGTTCGGCGTGGCGCGCGCGCTGGAGCCGGTCGAGATCGGCGGGCTCGATGCGCCACGGGTACGTGTACTTCGCGTGGTCCCAGACGAAGTAGTTCCCGATGGCCAGCGCTTCGCGCGGATGGAAGTAGCAGTCGCGGTTGTGGGCCATGGTCTTGGCGAGGTTGCGCGGGTCGCGCTGTTGGGTGCCGAACATGATCGCGGGCGGGCGGACATCGTCCCAGACGGACTTCGGCTGGCGCTCGAAGAGGCGCGGGTCCTTCCAGAGGTCCCACGCGCTGACGAGTTCGTCCTTGTCGTTGACAGGCATGAAGCCCTTCATGCTGTCGATCCAGCGCCACTTCCCGTCGATGTAGACCTCGTTCATCATGTGCCCGGAGATGTGCGCGCAGAAGAGCCGCGCCGGGAGTCCGGCGATCTGGCAGAGGCACGCGTAGAGCCGGCTGACTTCGTTGCACATCCGCGCGCCGCGGCGCAGCAGGTCTTCTTCGTGGCCGCCGAAGAAGAGGTCCCACTTCTTCAGCCCGCGGTCCTGGTTGTCGCGGACGCGGCGCATCAGGGCGCGGGCCTTCTCGCGGGCGTTCATGGCCGGCGTCGTGACTTCGCGGACCACCGCTTCGAGCATGGGCCGCGAGCCGGACACGTACTTGAGTTCGAGCGGCGTGTAGTCCGAGTAGAGGTGCGCGCGGGACTTCTCGTTGAGGATCACCTGGTTCGCGATGACCTCCACGTCCACGCCGCCGTCTTCGCCGTAGAAGCCGAGCACGCGTTCGAGCCACTGTTCGACGCCGCGCCGCACGAGCGGGTCGTCGATGAGCGCCGCCTGGTTCCGTCCGCGAGCGTTCTCGAACATCCGCGTCCTCCTTTTCTTGCACCTGCCTACCGCGCGTACTAACCTTTCAATTTGTCATCGGTCATGGCCCATTTGTCATTTCCCATTTGGGCCGCCGTCCTTTGGTTCTTGGGTCTTCTGGTTTGGATCTTAAGGAGCGCGTCATGGGTTTCCGGTTCTGCGGTTTCGCCGACGAGGCGGGCAAGACGCTGGCCGAGCAGATCAAGGTGACGAAGGCACTCGGCTGGCCCGGCCTGGAGGTCCGCCTGCTCGAGGGCAAGAACTTCTGCGACCTCGACGACCGCGCGTTCGGCGCCGCATGGGACACGCTGCAGGCGCAGGGCGTGCAGGTCGTGGGCTTCGGCTCGCAGATCGCGAACTGGGCGCGGCCAATCACAACGGACTTCCAGGTGGACGTGGCCGAGCTGCAGCGCGCCATTCCGCGCATGCGGAAGACCGGCGCCAAGATCATCCGCTGCATGAGCTACCCCAACGCGAAGGACAAGCCTTGGCCCGAGAGCGACTGGAAGCGCGAAGCCTTCCGGCGCCTGAAGGACCTGGCCAAGATCGCGCAGGACGGCGGCGTGATCCTGGCGCACGAGAACTGCAACGGCTACGGCGGCATCGGTCCCGCGCAGAGTCTGGAGATGCTCGCCGCGGTGGATAATCCCGCCTTCAAGCTGATCCTCGACACGGGCAACACCAGCCTGCACGACAACGACAACGAGGCCACGTGGCGCTTCTACGAGCAGACCAAGGACCAGACCGTCCACGTCCACGTGAAGGCCGCGAAGCCCGGCCCCGACGGCAAATGGATCACCTGCTATCCCGACGAGGACCCCGTGCAGGCGCGTATCTTCGGCGACTTGAAGCAGCGCGGCTACGACGGCTGGCTGAGCATCGAGCCGCATATGGCCGCCGCCGTCCACGCGGGCCAGGACGTCGAGGACCCGCAGAAGAACGCCGCGATCTACGTCGAGTACGGGCGGCGGCTGATGAAGATGACGAGCGCATAATTTCCAAACGGCAAGAACCAAAAAACGGAAAAACGGCAAACTGCTGCGCGGCGACGATTACGCATTGCGTACTATGAATCGCCGCGCTTCATTTCCCCAGCGCCGGCGCGTTCGCCGCGGCTTCCGGTCCCAGTATCTTCAGAATCTTCAACGCCTCGACTTCCTGCTGCATGGTCCCATGGGTTACATAGGTTCCGAGCAGCATCTTTACGCGCACGCGCACTAGCTTTTTATTGTCCCGAGTCTCCGTGACGTACGCTTCCAGCTTTTCCCTTTCCGCAATAAGGTCATCATCCGCGACCGGCACGCACAGGCCGTCGCCTACCGTGGCGAACCATTTGGCCTTCTTCGCGTAGTAGTTCATCTCACTGGGTTCCCCTTTGCCGCCGAATTTCGAAACCAGACAGCACGGCAGGTCGAAGACCAGATGCCCGTCCTTCAGGGATTCCCTGAGCGCGGGGTCCAGCGCGGATTCCCTGGGTTCCAGGGATTTCACATACCTTCTGGCTCTGTCCATCGCATCCTGAAGTTGCTCCTTCGATGGCTCGGCATCCGGTTCTTTGCCGAGACGCCAGGTTTCACCAAGGCATTCCCAGATGGACTCGAAGGAGGGGCCGGGACCCACCGCGGGGAAGTAGACTTTTCGTTCGCCGATTTTGCCGGACCGGAGATACCAGATGCCCGACTCGTTGCCACGATAGAGATACAGGCCCTCTTGCTTGTTTGCAGAACTGGTCAGAAGGATGAGTTCCAGTGAGGCGCCTTCGACCTTGCCGTAGACGACCGCGCGAATCTTCAGGGGGACGGAAGAGTACTTTTCATGCTCCCGGCTCAATGTGGGTTCAGCGGCCATTTTCTCCTGGTCAGCGGCGCCGTAGACGGACACTAGATCCTCGGGCAGTTCGGAGAGGCTGTCCAACGCCGTGGCCGCCGTTGCCAAAAACATCAGGGTGAATGCAAGGGCGCATCTGGCCATGTCTTTCTCCTTTATCGAGGTGGTGCCATAGGCCGTTTTAGACGCCACGCGTGCAGGGAGGTTTCGGTGTAAATCATGGATTTTCTGGCAGACAGACAACTGATTTTGAGCGAACCAAACAGCCTGCCCACTAGAAACTCATCGAAGCCACCGTCAAGCTGCGGGTGCCTGTGCTGGAATGGGCGTTTCAGCGCGTCTGGTTGGGTCGTTCACCTTATTTATCAGTGGGTTTGAGGGGGAATAGGGCTTGGGCTGCTCGTATTGGTGGATGAATTCAGCTTCGGAACTTTTCGCAATTAGTCTGCACGTCTGGTGGTTGTAGGACCAGGTTTGGAAGATCTCTTTCAGGATTGCGGCTTCGTGCTGCTGCATCGTCTGGCCGGTGGCGACCCAGAGGGCCCAGTTCAGGCGCGCGGGGGTGCGGAAGCCGAGGTTCCAGGCGCGCTCGGTCGCCGTGCTGGCTTTGGCACGGCGATATTGGCGCAGGGCGCGGTGGAGGTCTTCGAGCTGCACGCCGCG
>JACQFI010000123.1 GCA_016200135.1 Planctomycetota bacterium | reverse complement strand
GATCTCGATAAAGGGCGCGTTGAACGCCTGGAAGTTCGTGTCGCCGCCATCCATCGTGTTGTTGAACAGGACAACGTCCTTCTGATCCTTGTACATCCACACGCCCGAATTGATGCCGCCGCCGTGCGAGACATGAATGAAAAGATTGTGGTGCACTTTCGAGCCCGTAAGCAGCGTGCGGATCCAGTTGTGCCCGCTGTTCACGACGAGGTTGTAGCGAAATTCGCCGGCGAACGACTGCACCGGCCACGAACCGTGCCAGATGATGTTGTGTTCAGCCACCAGACTGTTGCAATTCTCGCAAGCGAGATTGAGCCCCTGGCTCCAGCCGCCGTGGTAATCGTGGCGTATCAGGTTGCCGCATACCCGGCTGTTCTTGCAGTTGGTGAGCCAGATCACGCAGCGCGGCCCGTTGAGGATGTTGCTCTCTTCGTCGCGGTCGCCGCCGATGAGCCAACCGCCGGTGTTATCGAAACAGACGATGCCCGCCCCGATGCGGTTGCCTTGAAAGACCTTCTCGCCCGAGGCGCTCCCAGAGGCCCTGAAGACCGGTGACTTGCCCGGATCGCTGGCCACGAATTTGATCAGGTTGGAGGCGCGGAATTCGCTGTCTATGACGGCCATGGTTCCCGCGCCATCGGCTTGCACGAACACCGCGCCGGTGGCCTCGAAGATGCTCTTTTCGATGTTTACCGAGCCGCCCGAGGTTTTCACGTCGATGCCCGGTTCGGTCAGGCTCCCCAATCCGCTGACGAAACTTCCGCGCACGCTCACGCTCCCCGTCCAACCCGGCGCGCTCCGAACCTTAAAACCGTTCCCTTTAACGACCGTGTTCTCCCAAGCGAGATGTGCGCTGCCCTTCAGCATCAGGTCTTCTTTGAGATCGACGTTTTGGTCCCGCTTGGCCGACGGGTCCACCACGATCGGCAGCGGGTCGCTCTTCGAGATGCTCTTGTCGAAGTTCGTGCTCTCGGCGGTGAGGACGTGCGGGCCCGCCTTGATATCTTTCAGTGAAGTCTCGAAATAATTGTAGCCTTCGGGCTGCGGATCGACCGTGGCGGCGAGCTGCCCATCTAAGTACACGCGCACCACCTGCGCCTCCATCTTGGCCCGCTTGCTCTGCCAGCCGCCCTGATCGATCCCGTCGATGAACACGCGAACCGGCAGTCCCTCGCTGAAGTGCATGCCCGGCCCGGGGCATTTGAACCTGCAAAAACTCCCCTCTTTGTGCGGCGTCTCGAATTCGCAACGGCCAGACCGTTGCGCGCCCCAAAGGAGGCACAGCAGGAGCAGAGGGATCGCGATGGTGGGGCGCATGCGTATCTCCTCGATTCAACTTCGTTTCGCCGCGTCTGAGAAACCCGGTCTAACAAACCTTTTTACACCGCTTAAATGGGCGGAATGGAGGCAAGCCGGCGCCTATTCTATTTCGTGCTAGTGCTGAACGTTTTTATCCTAGTACTCATGGCTTCGGCGCTCGCTGCAGGTGCTTCCGCCGGAACGCGCTCGGGCTCTGCCCGACCAGCGCCTTGAACCTCCGCGCAAACAGGTTCGCGTCCGGAAAGCCGACCGCAGCCGCGATCTCCCGGATGGGCCGTGAAAGATCGGCCAACTGCAGGCAGGCCCGCTGCACGCGCACGGTCGCCAGGTACTGCAGCGGTGTCTGCCCCGTGGTATGCAGAAAGACCCGGCGCATGTACTCGGGGCGCATGCCCACGGACCGTGCGACTTCGCGCATGCGCAGCCGTTCCGCGTAACGCGCCTCGAGCAGATCTACCGCGTCGGTGGCGGCCTCGACGCGGCGCGCCTGCGGCGCCGAAAGGTCCGCCGGCGCCGCCCGCTCCTGAAGGACTCGCGCCAGCAGCCCGATAAGCAGCAGAAGATAGCCGCGCGCCGTGATGCTCCCGCTCGCGGTCCTTTCCGCGAGCGCGGTGTCCATCTCATTCATGAGCCGCTCGGCGTGTAGCCGCCGCGAGACATCCATGCGTATGATCGTGGTGCCGTCGCGCGGACCTTTGATCGAGCCCTCGCCGCGAAAGAAGAGGCCCGGCGCGACCGGAGCGTCCTGGATGGTCGCCATCACGGCGCGCAATAAGCGCCGGCCGATCTTCAGCCGGTGCAGGCCAAGGCCATGGACGTTCAAGTACGTGTGCCAGGTGCCCGGCCGGATCACCAGGACGTCCCCGGTGGAGATCAGGACGCGCTTGCGCTTCGTGAAATGTTCTGCCCGTCCTTTTAAGACCAGCGCCACTTCCCAATAGGTGTGGTCGTGCGGCGGCACCAACTGCATCCGGTCGTTCCGGTCCACCTCCAGGTACTGGGGCCCGGCCATGTAGTGGCCCAGGTTTTTCGGGCGGTTTGCCATGCGCGTATCCTAACCGGGCAAATTCCGCGGGGGAGACAAAGTTAAGTGGGATAAGCACTTTGATGGGTCCTGCAACGGGCGCATTCAGTTCCTGCTTGACTATTCCAGCGGGGAATGTAAAGTTTACATTATTGATGTAAGGATTACATTCATGCGCATCAAAACACCATCGCGCGCCCCCGGGCCCTCCATCGAAACCGTCGCCCATAAGGCCGGTGTCTCCGTCGCCACGGTCTCCCGCGCCTTCCACGAGAGCGAAAAACTCGCCCTGGCCACGCGCGCGCGCGTCCTGACCGTCGCGCGCTCGATGGGCTACTACCCGCGCGTCGTCCCCAACAAGCGCAACAAGGTCGCGGTGGTCACCGATCCCGAAGCCTCGCTCGCGGCCGACAGCTACGTCGCGCAGCTCGCCGGCACGCTGATGGAACGGCTCTCCGAGAAAGGCTTCCGCGTCCTCTTCGAGCGCGCGTGTAACGCGACGGAGCTCAACGCATCCGTCGAAGAAGGTTTCTTCGATGCCTTGGCGGTGCTCGGCGGCCCGGTGCACTCGGCCGCGTGGAATTCGCCCACCGGCGGCGCCGGCCTGCGCGAGATCGCGCGGCGCATCCCCGTCGTCACGCTCAATCTGAATCTCGGCGCGCCGACGTGGCAGATTTCGAGCGACCACGCACAAGGCGGCCGGCTCGCGGCGGGGCATCTTTATTCCAAAGGCCACCGCCGCGTGGCTTACGTGGCTCCGGGACCGGAGACGCGCGTGATGCTGGAGCGCGAAACCGGCTTCAGCGCCGCGGCCAAGTCTGCCAATGCCGAGCGCGACGCCCTGGTGCTCACCGGCGCGGACTGTTCGCTCGTGGAAGCCTTGGCGCGCGTGAAGCGCGAGCGCTGCACCGGCCTCGTGCTCGGCTACCAGCAGCTCACGCTGCCCGCGCTGCGCACACTGCATCTGCTCGCGGTGCGCGTGCCGGAGGACCTCTCGGTGGTCGGCTTCGAGAGCCTCAACGTCTCCGCGTACACCAATCCGCCGCTCACGACGGTGCGGCAGCCGCTGCCCGAAATGGGCGCGCGCGCGGCGGAGACCATCGCGGCACTTCTTAATGGCGGCAATGGCGGCGACGCGGCCAAGATCGTTCGGCCGCGCAAGGACGACGTCTTCTCGAACGAACTCGTCGAACGGGAATCGGTGCGGGCGCTCACGCCCGCGCATGCAAAGGGGGAGAAGCGATGAACATTATCCAGATCGTGGTCGATTCGCTGCGGCAGGACCACGTCGGCGCCTACGGCAATTCGTGGATCAAGACGCCGAATCTCGACAAGTTCGCCAAGCAGGCGGCGAAGTTCACCAACGCCTACCCGGAAGCGCTGCCGACGATCCCAATTCGCACGCAGCTCACCACCGGCAACCGCACGCTGCCCTACCGCCCGTGGCAGCCGCTTATGAGCACCGACCGCACGGCTGCGAACATCCTGGGCGATTACGGCTACACCACCGCGCTGATCACCGACACGTACCACATGATGAAGCCGAACATGAATTTTCACTCCGGCTTCTCCGTCTACCGCTGGATCCGCGGGCAGGAGACCGACGCGTGGGAGTCCGCGCCGCACAGCCGCAACCTCAAGGACTACATCAACGAGGACTGGCCGCCGCGCGCCAAGGACATGACCGAGCAGTACCTCAAGAACATTGAGGAATGGAAGAGCGAGGAGGACACGTTCCCCGCGCGGGTCTTCAGCGAGGCCACGCGCTGGCTCGAACGCAGCGCGCGCACGCGCCAACCCTTTTTCCTTTGGGTCGATTCGTTCGATCCGCACGAGCCCTGGAACCCGCCGGACAGTTACCTCAAGCTCTACGCCGATCCGAACTACAAGGGCAAGAAGTTCATCCATCCGCCGTACGGCAAGACCGACTGGATGACCGAGGCCGAACTCAAGCACATCCGCGCGCTCTACGCGGGCGAAGTGACGCTCGTCGACCGCTGGCTCGGCGTGTTGCTCGACAAGATCGAGAAGCTGGGCCTCTACGAGGACACCCTGGTCCTGCTGATGGCCGACCACGGCCACCCGATCGGCGACCACGGCTGGGTAATGAAGCACGACCACCAGATGTACAGCGAGTTGCTCAAGGTTCCGTTCATGATCCGCCACCCGAAGGGCCTGGGCGCGGGAAAGACGTTCGACGCGCTGCTGCAGTTCCATGACGTGCTGCCGACGTACCTCGCCGCGCTGGGCCGCCCGCAGGACGGCGAAGGCATGCACGGCAAGAGCTTCCTGCCGGTGCTGGAAGGGAAGACGACGGAGCACCGCCCGTACGCGACGATGGCGTACCATTCGTCGGCGCACGCCTGCGTGCGCGACAAGCGCCACAGCTTCGTCCTGCGTCCGCGCGACTGGGGCGAAGACGAACTCTACGATTTAATCGAAGACCCGAAGGAGCGGAAGAACCGCATCAAGGAAAAGCCCGAGGTCGCGAAGGAGTTGTCGTCGAAGTTGCCCGGCTGGTACGGCCTGCGCAACCCGCGCGCGAAGATCGACCATCTCCAGCTCAAGTTCGAGATCGCGGATACGCCGGTGAAGTAGGGCAGGGGACAGGGAGCAGAGGACAGGACCGCCGGCATTCTGCCGGCCGGGATTTAACAGCCGTCGAGGCCGGCGCTCCCAACGGCGGCGCGCCGCGAGTCCGCGCACCTGTTTTTAAGGCGCTGGTTTTATTCGCTCAGCGTAAACAGCGAGAGCAGTTCCTCGCGCGCGAGGTCTTTGAAGCCGCTGGGGTCCTGCTTTACCACCGAGTCCGCGAGTGAGAGCTTCAGCGCCTGGCGCGCGAGCACCTTCTCCTCGAACGTGCCGGACGTGACGAGCTTGTACACGTTCACGTTGCGGGTCTGGCCGATGCGGTACGCGCGGTCCTGCGCCTGGCGGTCGTTGGCGGGGTTCCAGTCGTGGTCGTAGAAGATCACCGTGTCCGCGCCGGTCAGGTTGAGCCCGCTGCCGCCCGCGCGCGTGGAGATCAGGAACGCGAGCACGTCCTGCTCCGCGTTGAAGCGGTTCACGAGGTCCTGCCGCTGGTCGCCGGGCGTGCCGCCGTCGAGCCGCAGCCACTTCTCGCCGCGCTGGTGCAGGAAGTGCTCGAGGATATCCAGCATCGAGGTGAGCTGGCAGAAGATCAGCGCGCGGTGCCCGCCCTCGCGGCACTGGTCGAGCAGGTCCGCGAGCGCGAGCAGCTTGCCCGAACGCTCCTCGAAGCCCGGCATCGGGACGACGCGTTTGCCCTCGGCGCGTTCCTTGGCGAGATAGACAAGGTCCGGGTGGTTGCAGATCTTGCGCAGGCTCATCAGCGCCGTGAGGATCTCCGTCTGCGCGCGGCCCGCGCCGTGTTCCTCCAGCTCCTTCACCGCCTGCTTCGCCTCGTCGCTCTGCGCGAACTGCCTATAGAGCGCCGACTGGTCGGCCGTCAGGCTGCACGGAATGTTCTGCTCGATCTTGTCCGGCAGTTCCTTCGCGACCTCGGTCTTCAGGCGCCGCAGCACAAAGGGCTTGATGCGCTCGCACAGATGCTCCGCGACCTGCTCGCCCTCGCGCTTCTCTTGCAGCAGCGCGCCGGGGCTCTGCCCCTTCGAGATCGGTTCCTCGTACTGGTGGAAGAAACTCGCGCGCCGGCCGAGGAAACCCGGCATGAGGAAGTCGAAGAGCGACCAGAGCTCGTCGAGGCGGTTCTGCACGGGCGTGCCCGTAAGCGCCAACTTGTGGCGCGCGGGGATCGTCTTCACCGCCTTCGTCACCGCGGCGCTCGCGTTCTTGATCGCGTGGGCCTCGTCGAGGATCACGTAGCGCCACTGCTCGTCCTTCAGCAGGCTCGCGTCGTTGCGCACCGTGGCGTAGGTCGCGAGGACCACGTCGTTCTCGGAGATCGTCTTGCGCAGGCGGTCGCGGCGCGAGGGCGCGCCGCCGTAGCGCATCACTTTCATGCGCGGGTCGAACTTGCGGAACTCCGCGCGCCAGTTGTCCACGAGCGAAGTCGGGCAGACGATGAGCGAGGGCCAGTTGCCGAGTTCTTCGCGCATGGCGGCGAGCGCGGCGATGGTCTGCGCGGTCTTGCCCAGGCCCATGTCGTCGGCCAGGATGCCGTTCAAGCCGTAGCGCGCGAGGAAGCGCATCCATTGGTAGCCGTGCACCTGGTACTCGCGCAGCGGGAGCTCGATGCACTGCGGAACCGGCGTGCTCTCCACTTTCTCGAACGTCTTCAGCCGCTCGATGAACGCGCGGTAGGCCTCGCTGTGTTCCACGGTGCCGGCGAGGCTGAAGAGCTGCTCCACTTTCTCGCGCGCCTCGGCGCGGAAGCGGAACGCGAACGGCCCGCGCGGCTGGAAGCCGTGCTTCTGCGCGTGCAGGCGGAAGGCCTCGAGCGCCTTCGGGTCGAGCTTGA
Source organism: Planctomycetota bacterium (assembly GCA_016200135.1). Taxonomy (GTDB): domain Bacteria; phylum Planctomycetota; class SZUA-567; order H5-PLA8; family H5-PLA8; genus JACQFI01. The sequence goes on along the minus strand of JACQFI010000123.1, from coordinate 10,127 downwards.
CCCAGCGGTGGCCCGCGCGCAGCCATTTCTTGCGCTGCTTCATCAGCCGCTCGATCTCTTGCGGCGAGAGCGCCCGGCCGCCGGCCTCGATTGCGGCCTCGACCCGGAACCACGCCTCGCGCCCTTCCTCTTCCACGTCCAGGCGCAGGCGCAACTCGGCGGCCTCTTCGGCGACGTGATGCGCGCCCTCGACGGCCTCCGCGACGTACACGTTCCACGGGCTGTTGCGCTCGTCCTTAAGCTTGTGCGCCCACGCGAGCAGTTCGGGGATCTGTTCCTCGGCGGCAAGGAAGCTGCCGGCCGCGCCGTTCGCTTTAGCCACGCCGGCGAGCGTCTTGCGCGCGAGCTTCACCGCGTCGGGATCGACCCGGCACCACACGCCGTTGCGCCGCAGGCACGGCACGCCGCGCTCGGCGGCCTGGAGAATCTCTTCCGCGCTTAAGGTAGCTCCGGGGGCCTCGAAGGTCAGCGTCGCCTTCACCGCGACCGGCGCGCCGTCGCCGGCGGGCTCGATGCGCAGCGCCGGTCGCGGCACGCGCGCGGCGGTGGCCTCGGCAAGGTCCGCGGGGCTGATCTTCACGTCCAGCCACGCGGAGGCCGCGCGCGCGAGCCGCAACATCTCCCACGCTTCCTCGCCCTCGAAGATGCGCTCGCCCTTCTCGAAGACGCCGCGCAGCTTGGCCTCGCGGATCGCCTGCGGCGCGCGGCAGACGGCCTCGGCGAAGATCCACCAGTCCCTGCCGCGCTGCGCGGGCGCGCCGAGCGAACGGCCGGTCTCGGCGCAGAGGAACTCCGGCGCGGCCAGAATGCGCAGGGTCTGGTCGAAGGACAGCGCGCGCAGCGAGAGCTGTGGTACAGGCGGCGCGTCGAGCACCGCGCAGCGTTCGATGGCCTCGGTCTGGCGCACGATCGTGTTCGGCGAGGCCCTGCGCAGCAGCGCGAGCATCGGCGCGAGGGACTCGGGCGGCACGCGGTACGCGACGCCGTCGGCGGTCTGGAGTCCCAGCAGCGCGCGGACGATCAGCGCGTCCACTGCGTCGGGGATGAGTTCGGCTTGATGGAGGATGAAACGTTCGCCGTGGATCTGCAGTTTGCGCAGGCGGATGAGCGCGCTGCCGTAGCGCACGGCGGCGCGGACGGTCATGCCCGGCCACGGTTGGGCTTCTGCGAGCGAGATCTCGAGTTGGAGCGGTTCGGTGCGCGTGACGTCCGCGGTCTTGGCCTGCCCGCGGGCGTTCTCGTCCAACTGTGTCGTCGGCATCTCGGGCGACCCGTCTAGCGTGCGGTGGCATCCCCCCACCCAGCTACGTACCGGTATCGTCAGCACCGCCCGAAATCGTGAACTGCCGAGGATATTTTTCTTTTGGTCCGCCGTCAAGCGTGAGGAACAGAATTCTCACGCAAAGCCGCAAAAAACGGAACGGCGGTCTCGCGCAAAGACGCTAAGGCGCAAAGAACGGCTGGAAATAATTATGTGTGGCAATGAGGGCGCTATTAGGTCTCGCCGATCCTTTTAGCGTTGTTTAACGAGAATAACAGCAACCTAGGCTGAACACGAAACTGCGCTGAGAACGACCGTATGTTTAGAATTCTGAATTTTTTTCCGTGCTGCTCTTTGCGCCTTTGCGTCTTTGCGCGAGAAAGCAGTCCCCTATAGCGCAACCGCCAGCACGACCTCGTTCCCGCCGGCCTCGAACGCAATGCGTGCCTGTGTTCCCGGCGCGTCGCTTAGGCCTTCGGCGCGAACTTTGACGGTCTCTTTCCAATCCGGCAGGAGTTTGGCGCTGCGCGCGCGAATCACGGCCTCGAACGCGCCGTCCTTGCCCGCCCAGCCGCCCTCGATGGCCCACGGCGCTTCTTCCGCTAGGCCGCGGAACGGGAGCAGCGCGAAGGCGGACTCGAATGGGAGCAACCCGCGCGATTTGAACGAGAGCACCGGCCGTGCGGCAGAGATCTCGCTGTAGGCCAGATAGCCATTCTCTGCGGCGCAGTCCATCGTCGCGCCGGGCTGGAGCCGCGGCAGCGCGGAGACCTGGATGTTCGCGTCGTTCTCGGCGAACTCTTCCGCATGCGCGGCCATCGCGCAGGTGATGGCGGTGGCCTCCTTCTTATCCATCGGGCGCAGGCGGTCGGCGGGCGTGTGCTTCGACCACGCGTCGAGCCCGTTGACGTGGGCGCTCCCGCCGGGCGCGTGCAACGGGAAGGTGGTCTCGTAGACGCGCGCGGGCGCGGGGAGCGTGCGGCCCACCGGCGGTTCCGTGCCGTCGCGCGAATCGGTGTGGGCCAGACGGTCCCAGACCAGCCAGAGGCCGTCGCCGCCGTCCGCGCCGTGCGGCAGCAGCAGAATCAGCGCGCGGCGATGAACGTGGTCCTCAATCAGGCGGTGCTCGCCGAGCGCGATCTGCAAGCGGCCGTCTGAGCTGGCGGCAAAGCGTTTTCCAAACACCGCCTTCGTGGTCGCGTGGCGCGGGCCGCGCGGCATGATGTGGCCGAGGCGCAGGACGGCGTGGGCGTTCGGCGCCTGCTGGAGCGCGTTGCCGAGCGCCGTGTAGGGAAGCCGCCCCGAATCCGAGATCAGTTCGCGGCCCTGGCCGAAGAGCGTGACGCCCAGGACGTCGTTGTGCCCGTGGTTCATCGCCAGCGAAGCGTTGAGAAGGCCGTGGCACGAGCGCTCGACGCCGCGCCCCGCGCGCAGATGGAAGAAGCCCGATTCTGGAAACGTTGCCGTGGCGTGCGCGCGGCCCGCCAGGTCCGGCGCGGGCAGCGCCTTCCAGCGCGCGTAGCCTTCCGCGCCCATCAGGAAGCGTAGCAGCACCGGCGGCGTGGTGCCGCGCAGCCCGCCCGCGAGCGCCTTCCATTCAGGCCGGTTGAAGAGCGCCGCGCCGAGATGCAGGACCTCGTGGTACTCGATCTCGTGCTCGTGCGCGCAGCGCATCGAGTGATCGCCGATGAGGAAGCTCGAACCGTCCGGCCGCACGTTGCCCGCGGCAAACGCGTAGGCCGTCTCCACTTCTTTGCGTAGCGTTTCCGGCGCGCGCCCACCCTCAAGGCCGCGTTCGTAGAGCATCAGACAGCGCGAGAGCAGGAAGGTGTTGACCTGCTGGTAGCCGAGGCCCTCGCCGAGGTAGCCGTGCTGCGAGGCAATGTTGGGCACGACGTACGGGCCGCCCGCGCCGACGAGCCGGTCCATCAGCGCCTTCCACTTGCGTGCGCCCTTCAGTTGCGGAAAGAGCGCCGCCACTCCGAACATCGCGACGAGCCCGTGGAACGGGATGTTGTACGCCGGATCGGTGCGGTAGCCGCGATAGTAGACCTCCGCCTGCTGCGCGAGGTACGCGGCGGCGTGGCGGCGCGCGGCGGCGTCGAAGCCCGGCCAGAGCAGCGGCAGCGCGACCGTCATGTTCTGGACGATGTGGGCCGTGCCGAGCGCGTTCACGTCGGGACAGTTCGGGTGCCAGGGCAGGATGGCAAGAAAATCGTCCTCGCCCGAGCCCTCCGGCAGCGGTTGCATCGAAGGCTGCTCGCGCAGCAGCGCGACGGCCTGCTCGGCCCAGCGCTTCTCGCCGGTGAGCGCGTACAACTGCCCGAGCCAGTACCAGCCGCGCCCGCGGCTCGCGTACTGCCCGGACTCGTGGTGGAACTCCACGGCCTCGAGATACGCCTCGCCGTTCGCGAGGCTGTCGTGCTTGTCGCCGTGCTGCGCGGCCAGGTCGACCAGCTTGCGCAGCGGCGCGGCGGCCTGCGGATCGTCGGCCGCGATTTGCTTGCCCAGCGCCGCGGCCTCGCCTTCGTCAAAGTACGCCCGCAGCGGCCGCGCGCCGAGGGCCTTCACGATCGCGGATGCCGCGGCCGCGGCGTCCTTCTTCTTTGCCGCCGCCTGCGCGTCTTGCAGGTCGGGATGTTCGAGGTCGAAGAGGGCTATAAAAGAGGAGTCGGATGGCGGAGCGAAGTCCTGAGACATCGAGAGGTTTCCTCCTAGTGTTGTCTATACAATATACAATAAATTAGGCCGCGCCGTTTGATGATTCCGAATGAATCCTATAACACATTTAAATTTTAATATTTAGGCCATGACGCGCCAAGTGGCACTCTCATGCAACGCTAATGATAAATTAATCAATTATTTGATGAAGTTAATCAAACGCTTGTGTATAGAGAATAGGGGAGGCTCCAATCGGGCTTTCCAAAGGGAAGCGGAATGAATCAGAAGGGCATCGCGAAACTTCTCCGCGTCTCGCCGGCCACCGTCTCCATGGCGCTGCGCGGAGAGGGCCGGATCTCCGCGGACCTGCGCGAGAAAGTCCTGGCCCTCACGCGCAAGCACCGCATCACGATACGCGAGCGCAAGAGCGAGGCCGCGCGCCGCGTCTCCGCGCCGGCCTTGCGCCTGGGGTATTGCAGCGTGCACCGCGTCGGGAGCCTGATGCATGTCGGCGCGTATCGCGGCATGGTCGAGCAGACGCTGGACCGTCGCCACGAGGTGGTGCTTTACGCGGTCTCGCTGCCGCACGGCGTGGACATGCAGCAGGCCATTGCCGGCGTGAAGGCGCAGGTGCTCGCCGCGAAGCTCGATGGGCTGGTTCTGGACCCGCTGCTCGCGCTGGTCGATGCCTTCGACGACGTGCCGCTGCCCCAGGTGCTGGTGGGCTACTACAACTTCTACCCTGACCGCCTCGACGCGGTGCTCCCCGACAACGTGTGGTCGGGACTCCGGCTGACGAAAGAACTGCTGGCCCAAGGCCGTCGTCGCATCGCCTGCGTCCGCTGCTCGCCGCGCGACTGGAACAGCATCGAGAAGTTCGCGGGCTACCGGATGGCCTTGGCTCAAGCGGGCGTGGCGGTAGACCCGGCGCTCGTCGTGGAGGGCGACTTCTCCTGGATGTCCGGCGCGCGCTGCGCCGAAAGGCTGCTCGCGCTGCCCGAGAAGCCCGATGCCGTGCTCATGGAGAACGACTGGATGACGGGCCAGTTCGTGCAGGGCCTGCGCGAGACCGGCGCGGCGGGGCAGCGCGCTTTGGAAGATTGGACGCTGGCGCACAGCGTCGATGCGCAGCGTGAGACCGGGCTGCCGCGCGAGATCCTGCGCGCCGAGCCGCGCACCGATCTGATGGGCCGCATCGCTGCGCGGCACCTGATCGACCGGATCGCCGGCCGGGTCTCGGACGAGCCCGTCACGATCCGTGTCGCGCCGGCGCTGCGTCCAGCAGGCGCGAAATTCGCGGACCGGAGGCACGAATTCGCCGCGGAGCCCGTATGAATCTGCCGTCGGTGCAACTCCCATAACTTTGGCGGCGTCGAATAAACGGTGTTTGAGGGGGACGTACCTATGCCAATGCGCGCGCTCATCTTGCTGTGCCTGTTCCTCGGCCTGCTGGGCGGCCTGCCGAACGCCATGGGCTTTGGCGTGGAATCCCAAGCGGGCCTGCGTTCCGCCGAACGCATGAGCGCCACCGAGATTCAGCTCGTGACCGGCCCCGGGCTCAACGCGGGCGAGGCCGCCAAGCGGCCGCAGGTCTTTCAAGTGGTAAGCGCGAGCGACAAGGATTTTCAGACCGGGATCGGCGCGGCGTCCGTCGCGGAGGTCAAGGCCGAGGAAGACCTCGAATATCCTGCAGGCTGGGCGGGACCCGTTTTCAAGCGGCACACGCTCAAGGTCACGCTGCCCGCCGACAAGCCGATGAAGGACGGGCAGCGGTATTGGATTCGCATCAACGCGTGGGGCGTCATCGGCTGCAACCGCGCCGCGCAGTGGATCGCCGAGCCCGGCAAGACGCCGCCGGAGCAACTCGACCCGCGCACGGGCCTGCGCGAACTCTATGTGCTCGCCCCGAACACACTTCACGCTATTGCGGGTCCGGGCATCGACGTGAAGCGGCTTTACGAGCTGAAGAACGTCGCGCTGAGTTCCTCCGACGATCCGGAGTACAAGGCCCCGGTGAACCCCGCGCGCGTCGGCCGGCGCTCGAACCTCGACGCGTACATTCCGGACGGCTGGCCGTGGCGGTTCCTCCAGCGCCACGAGATCTTCCTGGTCTTCGAGAAACCGCTCAAGCCCGGCTGCAGCTATGCGCTCGACTGCAACGCCGTCAAGGGCGCGCCGGTGCTCTGCGGCGTCTCGCGCATGACGTTGAAGCTCGACGACTGTGCGTTGAACAATCTCGCGCTCAAGGTCAACCAGGCGGGCTATCTGCCCGATGCGAAGGAGAAGTACGCCTACCTGGGCATGTGGATGGGCGAACTGAACGCATGCGACTTCGGGCCGTGCGCGAAGAGCTTCGAAGTCCGCGACGCGAAGACCCACGAGGTCGCGCTGAAAGGCGAGCCCAAGCTGAGGCGGAAGGCCACGTACAAGCTGGAGGACGGCAAGCTCACGCCCGACCCCGAGAAAGTCAAAGGCCCCGAGACCGTCTACAAGCAGGACCTCTCGTTCGAGGACGTCTATCAGCTCGACCTCTCGCCACTTAATAAGGAGGGCGAGTACTACGTGGCGGTGCCGGGCATGGGCCGCAGCTTCTCGTTTCGCGTGGCGCGGGACGTGTACGCCGAGCCGTTCAAGATCGTGATGAACGGCGTGTTCCATCAGCGCAGCGGCATGGACCTGAAGGAACCGTACGCGTCGGTCTACAGCCTGGCCGGGCATCGCAACAAGACGGAGTACTCGACGTTCCGCGCGGGCGTCGATTCGGACCCGTGGAAGAACCTCCCGAAGCACGCCACCGACGGCAAGACCCACGACATCTTCGGCGGCCATCACGATGCCGGCGACTGGAACCCACGCTCGCACCTCGATGTCGCCGAGACGCTCTTCCTGCTCTACGAGCTGAACCCTGGCGCCTTCGCCGACGGGCAGCTCAAGATTCCCGAGAATGCCAACGGCATCCCCGACCTCCTGGACGAAGCGCGCTGGGCGCTCGATCTCTGGACGCGCCTGCAGGACGAGGACGGCGGCGTGCGGGACGGCATCGAGAGCAACGGCGACCCCGCGGAAGGCGACACGCCTGCGACCGACCACTTGCGCGAGTTCGCCTTCGCCAAGGACGCGAAGGGAAGCTACGGGTTCGCGGCGATCGCCGCCCAGGCCAGCGCGCTCTGGAAGGGCCTTGGCAAAGCGGAGGACGCCAAGGGTTATCTCGAAAAAGCCGTGCGCGCGTGGGACTGGGCCGAGAAGAACGGCGGCGAGAACGAGCACGACCGCCACGCCTTCGCCGCGGCGATGCTCTTCCGCGCGACGGGGGATGCGAAGTACGACGAGGCCTTCAAGAAGCACAGCGTCTACAGCCAGAATCCGAAGTCCGAGCCCGACGTGTACGGGAAGTACGACCAGGCGCTCGCCTCCTTCTATTACGCTTCGGCGCCGAAGTGCGACGCGGCGCTCAAAGCCGCGATCGCGGCCTCGTTCGAGAACCAGATGCGCTACTGGATCGCCTGCGCCGAGACCACGACCTATCGCTACTTGCGGAGCTCGCACGCGCCGAACACCTGGGGCACCGGCGGGCTCCCGAAGTGGCTGGTCAAGCCCGCGCTGGCGCTGCGGCTCACCTCCGACGACGCGCTGCGCCAGGCGCTGCGGCAGTGGATCGTCTTCACCTGCGACTTCTCGCTCGGGTGCGATCCCATGAACCTCGTCTTCACGGTCGGCCTCGGCCAGCGCTACGTCACGTCGGCCTGGCACATCCTGATGCACGGCAATCCGAACGGGATCATCCCGGGCTTGCAAAGCGAAGGACCGGGCGGCCGCTTCGACGCCGGCGAGAGCCCCAAGCAAGGCGGCATGGACGCGTGGCCCTCGATGAGCCTCTTCCCGCGCGGGCCGTGGCCCGACCTGTACAAGTTCTCCGAGGACGCCTCGCCGGGCATGAACGAAGGCGTCGTCTCCAACATGGCGCTGACGGCCTTCGCCTACGGCCTGCTGCTGCCCGCGAAGTAGCCGCTCGGCCCACATAAGGACGCGCTGGCGCGGGCCCGCGGCGGACCGTATCTTGCCCGCATGGAAGCATCGGCCGAACCGCAGGCAGCGCGCCCAGTGCCCGCCGCCGGAGCGTCGCGCGCGCGGAACGTGCTGGAAGGCGCGGCCGTCTTTTTCGTAGCGGCCTGCATCTTGCGGGCCGTGCTCATCAACGACGACTGGCCCGACTTCTACCTGCATCTCCGGCAAGGCGAGCGCGTCGCCTCCGGCGAGGTTCCCTATCGCGACTTCTTCCTCTCGGTCTGGCCCGGCACGCCGTGCCTGCTCGCGCTCTGGTTCAAACTTGCGGGCACGAGCATGGCCGGCGTCCGCTGGCTTCTGGCCGCGGCGGGCGGGGCTTCCGTCCTGCTCGCGTGGCTCATCGCCAGGCGCTTGATCCAGGGGCCGCTCCGCTGGATCGCCCCGTTCGGCGCGCTGGCGAGTTACGTCCTCGGCAGCGAGGGCCTCGGGCACCTCACGTTCTCGCCCCTGCTGGTGCTCGGCGCGATGCTGGCCGCGCTTCACGCGGACGCGGCTGCGCGCAAGAGCCTCTGGTTCCTGGCGGGTGCGCTCGCGGCGCTCGCGGGCGTCTTTACGCAGACGCTCGGCGCCTGGACCGGGCTCGCGCTGCTGCTCGTCGCGCTCTCGGGCCCTAGGGGCTCGCGGCTGAGAAATACCGCGGCCACTGCCATGGGCGCTTGCTTGGTGCTCGGGCTCATGGCGGGCGCGCTTGCGGCGCTTGGAGCCTGGCCCGCGTTCGTGCAGGACACGCTGGTCTGGACGGTGGAACGCTACCGGCCGTTCCACGCGGGCGTGGGGTGGGGGAGCTGGATGCCGCCTTGGGGCGAACTGTTTTCACACCTTCCGGGCGCGTGGTGGTTCGCATGGGTTCCCGCCATGGCGGTGGTCTGGGCCGGCGTCTATCTCTTCCCGCTGGCGGCGCTCGCCGGCTGCGCGCGCTGGCTGTTCGATCGCGACCGGCAGCCGGCGCGCCGCATCCTCGCGTTCGTCTGCCTGGCCGTCTTGCTCTCGGCCTTTCCGCACATCGGCGCGATGCGCGTGGCGCGGCTCAGCGCTCCGGTCTGGATTCTGATCGCCTTCGAAGGCCACGCGCTGTTCGGCGGAAAGCCGGGCGCGCCGGCGCAACGGATCGTGGCCGGCCTGGCGTGCCTGGCGCTGCTCTGCATCGCGCCGCTGCAGTGGTCTTACCGCAGCCAGCGGTTCGAGGTCGATACGCCGCGCGGCACGGTGCTCCTCAACGCGGCCTCGCGCGACGAACTGGACGTGCTGCGCGCGGCGTTCCCCGGCGGCGGCGAGGTGCTGGTGCTCCCGGAATACGGGGCCTCCGGATACCTGCTGGGCCTCAAGAATCCCACGCGCTACGAGACGCTCATCCCGGTGATGTACTCGCCCGCACAGTTGCGCGAGGCCGCCGCGGACCTCGAGCGCCGGGGTTTCCCGCCGGTGGTTCGCATGACCGCGCGCGAGCTCTCCGATCCCGCGGCGATGCGGCGCGTCTTCAACCCGGCGAAGTTCCTGGACGAGTTCGAGACGGATCCGCTGCAGGCGTTCCTGGACGCGCATTACCCACCCGGACGGCAGGCCGGCCCGGTGATCCTCTTTAGAGCAAAGCCCAAAGACTAGAACGGCATGGTTGACTGGGTCGAATCCATTTTCGATTTTGGATTTCCGATTTTCGATTGGAACGGGCGAGTGGCCGGGTTCTAGAAGACTTTCAAGGCATAGATTCCGACCGGTAGTGGGTGCCACGGGTCGTCCCGATCTATCGGGATTCGCGACCTGTGCCGCCGTTTCAAGCGCACTCGCACAGAGGCACAGGTCGTCCCGACGAATCGGGCAGACTCGTGGCACCCACTGCCGGTCGGAATCTAGGGATCGAAGCGTTTGGGTCGTGCCGGGCCACCCGCCTCACCGCAGAGAACGGCAAATTCGAAATACGAAGCACGAAATCTGAAAGAACATTTGCCGCCAAGGCGCGGAGGACGCCAAGAACGGCCGATCCGAAAGGGTAGGCTCACCGCGGAGGATGCGGAGCGCGCGGAGAGGGAGCAATGATTACGTAGACTGTTGCGAATTTCTAGGGTGCTCTGCCCCCGATATTTGAGGCGCAGGGGTGCTTGTGGATTGGACCGGTAGTGGGTGCCACGCCGCGGAGCGGGGT
>JACQFI010000122.1 GCA_016200135.1 Planctomycetota bacterium | reverse complement strand
GACCGAATGTCGTGCTGTGCGGCGAAGCCCGAGACCGTATCGTTTCCCCCGATGCGATCCCGGGCTTACGTCGTTTCCAGACGCAACCTCCATTCAACAAGACTTTTTGCCCAGCCGGTTTAGTGGCGCCGCGGACGGCGGAAGCGCTTGAGCCTCCCGCGCCTGCTCTTGGGGGCGGCGGCAAGTTTGCGGCTCTCGGGCGCAGCCTTAATTCCTTCGATCAACTCGATCGCATCCACCAGCGACTGCGCATTGGGGAAGCGCTGCTTGGGATCCTTGTTCAAGAGGCGCTTGACCAGCGTGGCCATCTCGGGCGTGACATCCGCGCGGAGTTTGCGGACGTCCGGCGGCGCGTCCATCACCTGCATGCGCAATACTTCTTGAGGCGTGTCGGCCACGAACGGAGGCCGGCCGGTGAGCATCTCGAACAGGGTGGCACCGAGGCTATAGAGATCCGCGCGGGGATCGGTGGCGCCGTAGCCTTCGATGACTTCCGGCGCGAGGTAGGCGGCCGTCCCCCAGAACTCGGACTTCTCTCCCGTGGTCAGCGGGCCGCCGAGGTCCACTTTTACGGCGATGCCGAGATCGGCAAGTTTGGCCACGCCTCCCCGGGTGAGGAGAATGTTCTCCGGTTTCACGTCGCGATGCACCAGCCCCGCGGAATGGGCGGCTTCAAGCGCTGAGGCGATCTGCTTGCCGAGCGCGAGCGTCTGCGCCTCCGGCAGGCCGCCGGGATGGGCCTGGATGAGCGCCCGCACCGAGCCGCCGTCGATGTACTCCATGGCCAGGTAATAGAGCCCCTCGGCCATGGCGACGCGGATGAAGCGGACGATGTTGGGATGATGCAGTTTGGCCGTGACGCGGGCTTCGGAGAGGAACCGTTCGAGCGCTTCGGGATCGCGGGCGAGCGAAGGCGTGAGCACCTTCAAGGCCACCGGACGCTCGAGGCTGACCTGCCGCGCGCGGAAGACGGTGCCGCTCTCGCCTTCGCCCAGGATCTCGTGGAGTTCGAAATCGCCAAGCCGCGAGATGGTGCGGGGCGCCGCGCCGCTGCCGGAGCTGAGGCTGCGCTCGATCCCTTCCAGGCCCATGCGGCTGATGAGCCCGCGTTCGACCAGGAAATCGCCGAACGGGAACGTCGCGCCCAGTTTCTTCATCTGGGCGTACACGACCAGCGCCGCCGTGCCCTTGTCGGCGTCGATGAGCCCCGCGCGCACCCCCGCGCGCAGGAGCAACGCCTCCGCCTCATGCGCCAACGTTGGACCCTCGGAACGTGCTTCTCATATATGGCGCGCCTGCAGCTACTCGCTCGGCGGAACTTCCACTCCACTCTTCAATTTCGTTCCCGGAGGCAGCCACTTTAGGCGGAACTTGCTGACGATCATGGACTCGCTGTGGTTCTGCTGCGGCGGCTGGTTTGCCGCGACCGGAATCACCGAGGTCGCTTCGATATGGATCTTCGCCTCTTCCACCTTTTCAAGCATCACGCCCTTCTGCACGTCTAGCGTGATCGTGCCTTGGGACTCGATCGAATGGATCATGCGATTGCGCTGTAAGAACGCGGCGCCAAAGCGCTGCTTGAACGGATCCTTTTCCGTGTCGAACTCGCCGCTCACCGCGTAATCCACTGTGGCGACGCCGCCCTGCAGCGCACGCAGCTTGGCGGTCATGTGCACGGGGAACTGGGTGGGCATCACTCCGCCGCCGCCCTGGTTCAGGGGAATCACCATCATGATGGTGAAACTCCAGGTGCTGCCCGGTTCGACGGGCTTGCTCGAAAAGATCGGGAAGAAGTAATGCGGCGTATCGTACATCAGCACGTGCGGGGTGTTGACGCGCTCGGTCTTGGTGACGCGCAGGCGGGCGAATTCCTTCTGGCCCTCGTTGGTCTCGACCGTGACGGTGTTCTCGTCCTTCTTGGTTACGCGCCCCCGGACCGTGGTCCCGTCCTGGAGCGTCAGGATGTCCTCGAAGAATTGAGCGATGTTGTTCTGGGCGTCGAACCCGTAGCAGCGGAGGCCCTGGGCATCTTTAAAGTTCGGTCCCAGTTCAATGAGTTCCTCGCTGTTGGGCAGGACCTTGTCCACGGTCTTGCCCTGCTCCATCGTCTCCGTGCGCTTGCGGTCGAGGAACGTCCGGCGGATGGCCACCAGGTCAAGATTGGAGGCCGCGCGGTCCTTTTCCGCCGTAAATAACGTAATGTAGAAACTGCCGGTCTCGGTGGCCTTGTTGGTGCCCGTCTGCAACCGGTCGAAGCCGCCCTCGTACACCAGCACCTTGCCCATGTTGCGCTTGAGGGCCAACACGGTCCCGCCACTGATGACCGGCGGGTCGTCGGGTTGGGTGTGCTCTTCGCCTATATCCGCCGTCTTGCCGCTCTTCTTATCCGTCTTCGGCTCGTGCTTGTCGACCTTGGGCGCGTAGGTTTGAGTGCTGTTTTTGCTTCCGCCGCATGCGGCCAGAGGCAGCAGGAGCAGGGCGGGCAAGAGCAGGCGTATTCTCTGCGTGATCACTGCGCGCTCCCTCCTCGACCCCGGCGCAAGAACGCGAACGGTCCAGACGCCGGCCAGATCCTCATGAACGCGGGCGCGGCGCCTCCCCAAAGAGGCTCCTGCCCTCCTTTTTATTAGACCGCCATCAGGCCTGCGTAATTCTATTCTTTTTCTTTCGGCTTCGCACGGCATTTCACGGGAATCGGGACCGCCAGCGGCCATGGGCACGGCCAGGCTGGGCGGTTAGAAATCGGGACGGACTCCTTTCACAACGCTTGACGCCAAGGGAGGCTCGGGCTATGGTCTATCTGCTTTCGCGACAATACGTTTCGGAACCCGGTGGCCTTGTAGGGGGCTTGCTCATGCGCGTACTTCCGCTCGCTCTTTGCGCCCTGATGCTTCTCGCCGCTCCGGTGCGGGCGTTGGACGACCGTGGCAAGGACCTGGTTGAGGCCAAGATCACGCTGCCTAACGGAGAATTATACATGCGGGGCGCCACCGACCCGGTGAGCGAACTCGTCGTGACGATGACTCTGACCAACCGCTCCTCTAAGGAGAACCGCGGCAAAGAGACGATCACCGTGACGCGACCGTCTTACATCACGGAAGCCGAGCGCAAGAAGCTCGAGGAAAAGCGCATTTCCGATGGCGGCACGCTGGACGAGTACAAGAAGAAGCTCGACGATTTCTACGGCGACTTCGTGAAGAACAAGACAAAGACGGAGACCGTCGAGCAGACGCCGGTGAATCCCAAGAGCTTTGGCATTGCGTACATCGAACCCGCGCTGGGCCCGAACGACCTCGTCGAGTTCGCGATCTACCGCCTGCCGGACGAAGGCGCGCCCGCGGACGCCAAGCCGAAAAAGATCGATCGCGACATGCCGGTCGAACACACCGTGCGGGCCGATTTCGCGGCGAACAAGTACCTGGCCGCGGGCGAGACCAGCGAACCGTACACGCTGCCGGCGGGCAAGTTCTACCGCATCACGGAACCCGGCAACTACACCATCAAGGCCGTCATTCGCACCATCGGCGACAGCGGCAAGCCCGATAAGGTCGTGGAATCCAACGAAGAGAAGTTCCGCGTGATGCCGTACAAGGTCGTCAGCCGCAAGATCGACAACCTCGTCGAAGCCTGGGACGACTACGAACGCGGCCACCCCGATTTCAACTTCATGATCTACCAGCTCCAGCGCGCGGCCTCCTGGCAGGAGATCTACTACGTTCAGCGCATCATGGTCCGTGGCATCGAACGCTGGGAATGGCACCGCCTCTGCACCGTCGCGCAGGGCAGCACGCCGCAGGTTGCGCAGGTGACGCCGACGAAGTTCGCGATCCTCTCGCTGCACGCCAAGGGCGACGCGGGGCTGTACACCATCGACTTCTCGAAGGTCGACCCGGCCGTCACGTCCAAGATCCTCGAAGTCAAGGAAGGCAACGTTCCCAAGCTCAAGGTGGAAGGCGGCAACGTCTCCGCCGAATAGTATGCCGCTTTACACGCAGGATACGGGCAGGCCTTCGGGCCTGCCTTTTTTGTTGCCGAGATTCTCCGCCAATCCGCGGCCCAAGCGCGTCTTAAGAGTTGTACGGCCAGCACGCGAGCCCTTTTAGCGGTTACAAGAGGTGCAGGAAGCCTCGGCGTGGGGTACGTTCTCATAAGCCTCGCCTCTCGAGGTTCGGCTACAGGAACCGGCCATGACTGACCTTTTAAGGTCCAAGACTGCTTTCGCGGCGGCGGCACTTCTTATTTTCGTCGCCTGCGGCCGCCTCGGCGCCGCGGAAATCGCCACTGAAAAACCAGCCGCGACGCCGCCTGCCGATAAGACCACCGTGAACGCGGCCAAGCCGGTGGCGGAAGAAGCCTGGACCGAAGAGCGGCTGAACCGTCTCGTGAAGGAACTGAGCGACGACCGTTTCAGCGTACGCGAACGCGCCGCGCAGGAACTGGCCGATGCGCCGCCCAAGCTGGTCGCCGCGATGGTCAAGACCGCCCGCGACAGCGAAGACCCCGAGGTCCAGAAGGGACTCTTCGACGCTTCCCGCAAGATCTTCATGGCCAAGCTGCTCAAGCATCTCGCTGAGTGGAAAATCGGCCGCGGATTTCTCGGGATCAGTTGGGGCATGTCGGAAGATCCGCCCGGCATCCAGGTCAGCCAGGTGATCGCGGGCACGGGCGCCGAAAAGGCCGGCGTGAAAGCGGGCGACCTGATCGTGAAGATCGACAAGCAGGAGATCGGCGACGGCTTCACCTCCGAGGACGCGGTTAAGATCTGGAAGGCGATGGCGCCGGGCGACCCGATGAAGCTTGAGCTCAAACGCGATGGCGAAGCCGTACACCTGGATGTAACGATTGGCGAAGTGCCCGAGGACTTTCGAGATTCCAATGCCGATCAGACCGAAAGCGAAGAGCGCGCCGAGGCTTTGTGGAAGAAGTACCTCGCGGGTGAAGTGAAGGTCCCTGAGCGGTTATTGCTCCCCACTGCAGAGAGCTCCACTCCCTCTCCGAATTCTAAGCCGGTTTCCACCCCCGAAGCGGGCAAGACGTCCGACGCCGCGCCTTCCAGTTCACCAATGCCTGAGCCCAAGCCATAAGTGCTTGTACGCAAAGACTGTACAAGCCCTGTACATGGTTACGCCCATGTGAACAGGCGTCAAACGACTCGTATGCTAGATCCATCAAAATGAGTATGATAATCCCATACAAATCAATAGGTTGTGTTATCTGATGTAAGCCTTCCGCATTGCCCGTATTGGCCTATGCCTTGCCACTCGTTACCTATACGAGGAGTTCTTTAAATGACCGAAGCAATCCTAGACCAAATGCTGCGCCGTGGACTTCTTCGGCTGCGCTTGGTCGCGGCGGTGCGCGGCGCGTGCATGGGTCTCGGCGCGGGGCTCGCGCTCGGCGCCGTGTTGGTGGTTTGCGCGCGACTGAACCCGTCGGTCTGCGGTTCCCTTTTGATGCTTTTGCCCTGGATTCCGCCGACGCTGCTCTTGGGCGCGGCGGCGCTGGCCTTTCGAAACGCCAAGCCCTCCATCGCCACTGTTGCCATGCAACTCGATCGCAGCGCGAAGCTGGAGGACCACCTTACGACGTGGGATGACTTGCGCCGGCGGGACGCCGCGCGGGACGAGTGGGCCCTGGCCTTCGTGGAGGCGCAGCGAAAGGCCACGTTGCGCCGCGCGGAGGGGCTCGACCCTGCGCGGCACCTGCCCGTGCGCCTGCCCGAATGGGCGCGGGCGCTGCTGCTGGGCATTCTGGCCTTGGGGTGCGCGTTACTGATGCCCGAACAGGCCCCGTCCAGGCACGCAACGGACGCGTCCGCTCTTGAGCATGAAGCGAAGGCCGCCCAACAAGGCGGCGGCGGCGAGAACGCGAAACCTTTAAATCCGCTGAACAACGAGACGCCTTTTCGCGTCCAACCACTGACGAATACGGAAATGTTGCAAGCGCGTATGGCTACGCCCGTCGAGGTACCGAAGGAACTGAAAGAGAAGTGGCTGGACACCATCGAGAAGAAGCGCGGCTCGCTGGCAGAGAACGAACTCACCGACGACGTGCGCGAGATACGGGATTTGCTCCGTCGCCAACTGGGAAAAGATAAGGAAGACGCCGCCAAGAATCCGAACGGATCGCAGCAAGCGGAAGGCGCGGGAAACAAGGAGCCTGCGAAGAAAGAAGGCCCACGCTATACGCAAGCCCTGCCGCCAGCGGGCAAGGCGGAGGACCTCGTGCGCGTCACCGAAGACCGCTTCCCCGACGTCGCCGCGGCCATGGAACGCTACTACCGCGCGGAAGCGGGAAAAACCGCGCAACCCTGAGGAACCAATGGACTTGAACCCGGCTCGTACTGCTGGCATTCTGAGGGCTCCGATTTCCCTCGATAGGAGGAGCCGCAACATGCGCGTATTCCGTTTGAGCGTCCCGATGGCGCTCGTCTTTATACTGATGCCGGCCGGCGTTAAGGCGACCGATGCGCCCCCCGTCAAGAGCGCGTGCGAGCGCGCGGGGTACTGGCTCATCGAACAGCACAACCTCGATGAGGGCACCTTTGGAAAAACCAGGCTCGGCAAGGAGCCCGGCGTCGTGGGGCTGGTGCTCAAGGCGTTGGGCGAAGGCCCGCGGGATTACCGCGAGGCCCACGGCCCGTTCATCACCAAGCCCGTGAAGTACCTGCTCGCGCACCAGAAGGAAAACGGCGCGATCACGCTGGATGGGCGCGACACCTACAACACCGCGCTGGCGCTGCTGGGCCTTCAAGTTCAGCACAACACCGCCTACCGCGTGGAGATTCAGAGCGCCAAGGACTACTTGGCGAAGTGCCAGGCCAAGGACGGCGGGTTCACCTACGGCGAAGGCTTCCGGCAGGGGGGCGACCTGAGCAATACCCTGTTCGGCCTCTCGGGCATCAAGACCGGCGGCGGGAAGGTCGACAAAGACCTGTTCACGAACGCGCTCGATTTCATCCGGCGCTGCCAGGACAACCCGGAGACCAACCCGGAGATGGCCGCCAAGCAGGGTCCCGGCACCGGCGGCGCCTATTACCAGCCCAACAAGAGCGAAGCGGGCACGGTGCAGATCAAGCGCGGCGAGGGCCAAGCCCTCGATCTGCCCAAGCCGTACGGCTCGATGACCGCGGCGGCGATCGAGTGCTATTTGCTCTGCGGTCTGAAGGCCGACGCGCCGGAAGTGCAGGCGGCGCTGAAGTGGTTCAAGAAGAACTTCTCCGCGAAGGAGAACCCCGGCGCGGGCATGCAGGGCTATTACTACTACGCCTTCGCCGTCTCCCGCGCGCTCTCTTCGGCCGGCATTAAAGAGATCGATATGGGCGAAGGCCAGAAGGTGAACTGGGCCTCGGCGCTCGCCGACCAGCTTTTGAGCGTGCAGAACAGGGGCACTCCGGAAGAAGGCGGCCGGGCGATGCGCGGATCTTTCGTGAATAAGGAACCGCGCTGGATGGAAGACGATCCTGTGCTCTGCACGGCTTACGCCCTGGCAACCTTGAACATCTGTTACGAGAACCTGTCGGGCAAGGAAGAGTAACCCATTTACCCCAAGGACTATGCAGGGTTTTGCCTTCTCAATCGTTACCTAAAGGAGATGAACCGGATGATTCGCCATACACGTACCTTCGCCCTGCTGGCCGCGCTGTCTCTGGCCGGGGCGATCCTGCAGGCCGCGGACGCGCCGCCGGCCAAGCCGGGTGAGAAACAGGCCGCCATCGAGGCTGCCAAAAAAGCCGCCGATTGGCTGCTCAAGCAGGCGAACGACGATGGCACGTTTGGCAAGATTCCCCCGCCGACGCGGAAGATGCCGGGCTTTGTGGGCCTCGTGCTGTACGGCATCGCCAAGAGCCCCGACAAGCCGAGTGTCGATAAAGTTCCGGCGCTGGCCAAGGCGGCGGAATACCTCGTAGCTGTGCAGCAGCCCAACGGCGCGATCGCGCTCCCCATGTTCGGCGCGGAAAACTACAACACCTCCATCGCCATCATGGCGCTGAAGGCGCTCAACAATCCCAAGTACGACGAAGTCCTGCAGAAAGCCCTCGATTTCACGCTCAGTTGCCAACTCGACGAGAAGCGCGGTTACAATTCCAAAGAACACGTGGCGGCCTACGGCGCTTTCGGCTACAGCGACGGCAAGAAGGGCGACCTCTCGAACACCTCGTTCTCCCTCGACGCCTTGAAGGCCATGGGCGTCAAGGAAGACTCGCCGGCGTACAAGAATGCGCTCATCTTCATCAAGCGCTGCCAGGACGCCGAGACGAACGACAGCAAGATGATGGACGGGGGCGACAACACCGGCGGCTTCGTCTACTTGCCCGGCGACAGCGAGTTCGGCAAGGTGAAGTCGCGCAACGGCACCGAAGTGCCCAAGCCCTATGGTAATATGACCTACGCCGGCATCAAAGCGCTCATCTACTGCGGCGTCAAAGCCGATAGCAACGAACTTAAAGATGCGTGGAAGTGGATCAAGAGCAACTACTCGGCCACCGAGAACCCCGGCGGCAACGGTTCCCAGGGCTACTACTACTACGCCGTGGCCTTCGCAAAGGCATTCACCGCGTCGGGCATGAAGGAACTGACGCTGCCCGATGGCAAAAAGGTCCGTTGGGCCAACGATCTCTCGGCGAATCTGGCCAAGCTCCAGAGTCCCGACGGCTCGTTCATGAACAAGGACCAACACTGGATGGAGTCTGATCCGATCCTGGCCACGGCGTGCGCCCTGCAGGCGTTGAACCTCTGCATAGAGGCCATGCCGTAAACGTACCGTGACGCGGGCCGTGGCCCGCGAGACGCCCTCTTCCCCGCGCTAAAGGGGAAGAGGGCCGCAGCAAGGGAGTGCAGACGTCATGCGTTTGCAACGCTTAATACCGGCCGTGTGCGCGTGCCTGGCCTTCGCCTTAGCCGGCACGCCGATCTCCGCGGAGGAGAAGGCGCCTGGCGACAAGCCGCCCGCGGACAACCCTCCGCCCGCCAAGCCCGCCGCCGACAAGCCCGCGGCGGGTGACAGCAAGATCTTCCTCGATGCGTGGAGCTACTCCCGCGAGCGCAAGACGGTCACGGGTTCGAACCGCGTCACCGCGCGCGTCATGCTCAAGAATATCTCCGAAGCGAACCTGGACGGCGTGACGGTCGCGATCAGCTTCCATTCGGGCCTGGGCGAAAAAGTTGGCGGGCCGCTCACCCAGAGCCTCGGCACGGTAAAGCCCAAGGAATCGAAGCAGATTCAGGTGGCCGGTGAGTTCATCCCGGTCTTCGGGTCGTACCAGGTGCTCGTGACGTACAGCGGCGGCAAGGAGGAATGGTCCTGCAACTCCGACTTGGGGAACCCCGAGCCCAAGGTCAACGGCACACCGGACACGGTGGCGAACCTGATCCTGCTCGGCGAAGAGGTCGGCCCGGACAAGTTCAACCGGCTGAGCGGCCAGCTTCGCATTAAGAACGCGGGCAAGATGGAAGCGAAGAACTGCAAGGTCACCGTCACCTATTACGCCGCGGCGGCGCAGCCGGCCAAGGGCGGAAAAGGCGGGGGCGCCACGAACGCGAGCAAGATCGGCGAATGGTCCGGCCCGCTGGGCGACGGCAAGTTCCCCGGCGCGTGCGAGCGCAACATCCCGCTGACCGTGCCGCAGCCGATGCCGAAAGGCGCGGTGCATTACGAGATCAAGATCGCGTGCGACGACACGCCGCTCGAAGCGCAGCTCTCCGGCGGCGATTTCCAGAACGTAAAGGACCTCGAGACCGGCCACGTCGAGTTCAAGCGCTCCGGCGCGAAGCAGGAGAACCTCGATGTCACCCTGCAGGTTCGCAACGGACTCGAGACCCCCGCCGCGGGCATCAAATTGACGTTCACCTTCTTCGCCATGGAAAAAGGCGAGAAGAAAGTAATCAAGACGCACGTTCAGGAGGTGCCCGGCGAAGTGCCCGCGGGCGGCGTGACGCCCGTGAACTTCTCCATCCCGGGCATGCCTAAGTACGACTCGTACGAACAGGCGATCGAGTACGGCAAAGGCGCAGGCGCGGCTGCGCAGCCCGCGATCGGCGCTAAGGAGCCCGTCTTCAAGAAGCAGAACACGGTCGAGGTGCTGCTGAAGTCCTTCAGCGCCGCGGACGACGGCAACGTCGCGGTCGTCTGCGCCGCGCGCAACGGCCGGCCCATGGTGGTCAAAGAGGTCGAGGTCATCGTCCATTTCTTCGATGCCTCGGGCAAGGAGACGGCTACGGGTTCCAAGACTCTGCCCGACCCGATCTCCAGCGGCGAGATTCGCAACTTCATCCTGCATGCGGAGCACGCGAAGGGCTACGCCACGTACAAGTCCGAAGTGAAGTTCCAGGAAGAGAAGCCCACGGCGCCGGCCGGGGACGATGTAGCCAAGACCGGGGCCGCGAAGTAGGATGGGCCCATTGGGAGACCGCGCGATGCGCTATCGCCAGCAATTGAGCGTTTCGTACGCCTACGACGTGGTTTTTACCCGCGATCTTTTCCGCGCGGACAACGAGACCCTGTCTGAGGCGCTTCCGCAATCCGAAGGTCCCGCGCGCGTGGCGGTCTACATCGACGAGGGCGTGCTCGCGCGCTGGCCGGAACTGCCCAAGCAGATCGCGGCCTGGTGCGCGCAGCGTTCCGCGACGATCCAACTGGCGGCCAGCCCTACGACGGTGCCCGGCGGCGAGGCCGTGAAGAACGATCTTACCTTCGTCCAGCGCATGACGCATCAGTTCCAGCGCCTGGAACTCTGCCGGCACTCCTACGTGATCGCCATCGGCGGCGGCGCGGCGCTCGATGCGGTGGGCCTGGCGGCAGCGGTCTTCCACCGCGGACTGCGCCTGATCCGCGTGCCCACAACCGTGCTCTCGCAGGACGACTCCGGCGTGGGCGTGAAGAACGGGATCAACTTCGATGGCGTCAAGAACCTGATCGGATGCTTCGCGCCGCCCTATGCGGTCCTCTGCGACCTGAACTTCCTTACGACGCTGGATAGACGCGACTGGTGCGGCGGTGTTAGCGAAGCCTTCAAGGTCGCGCTCATCAAAGACGCGGCGTTCCTGAGCGAGCTCGAGGCGCTCGCTCCGCGCATCGCCGCGCGGGACCTCGACGCCATGCAGCGCGTGGTGGAACGCTGCGCGCTGCTGCACCTGGACCATATCCGCGCGGGCGGCGATCCGTTCGAGACCGGCTCGGCGCGTCCGCTGGACTTCGGCCACTGGTCCGCGCACAAGCTCGAGTCCATGACCCAGAACCAGATTCGCCACGGCGAGGCCGTCGCGGTGGGCGTCGCGCTGGACCTCTTTATTGCCGCGAAGATGGGCTTCATCACCGCGGCCGAACGCGACCGCATCTGCGCCGCGATGGAAGCGTGCGGCATGGTCCTCTGGCATCCGGCGCTGGCCAAGCCGAGTTCCGTCTCGGGGCTGGAAGTGCTCAAGGGCCTTGAAGAGTTCCGCCAGCACTTGGGCGGCCGGCTGACGCTGACGATGCCCGACGGCCTGGGCCGCAAGCGCGAGATTCACGAACTCGAGCATGAGCACATCCGCGCAGGCATTGAATGGCTGGCCGCGCGCGCAGGAACCACGATCACCGAAGCCGCGGCGCGCTTCGCACGCAGCGCCGTCTAAGGCTTCTCGCCCGGCAACAGCAGATCCGCGTACAGAATTCCTTCACCGCTTGCCTCGCCACGCGCCTGCACCATTCCATCGGCGCTCACGATCCGGCTGCTTCCGAATCCCTGCCAGTCGGCCCCGGCAACCTCCTTTTCCGAGATCGACCAATTGGCGCCCACTAGATTTACGCCCCAATCTTTGGTCTTCTCGGGAAGCATGCCGTCGAACCATTCGCGCGCATTCGGGCAGACCCAGCCGATGGGATACAGAATCGTCCCGGCGCACTTCTCCTTAAGCTGCTCCGGCACGCCGTTGCTCAAGTCGAAACAGATCATCAATCCAAGTCTCCCGAACTCCGTGTCGCACAGACCCAGGCCCTTGTCGCCGGGCTGCGCCCACGTCGCCTCGCCGATCGGCCACGGGTGCAGCTTGCGGTAGTGGCAGCGAATCGAGCCATCCGGTCCCATCAGGATCGCGGTGTTGAAGTAATCGACCGACTTCTCGCGCTCGACCTTCTCGATCAGCGCGACCACGATGTAAATCTTGAGCTCCTTGGCCAGCGTTCCGAAATACTCCGTGCTGGGCCCCGGCACGGGCTCGGCGGCGCCGTCCTCCTCAAGCGATCGGCCATCCTTGGGATTCTTCCGCCGCGCCGGGTCGCGCCAAGCGGTCTGTAGGTCGTGCGACATGTAACCGGGCACCGCAGCTTCGGGCATGACCACGATCTTCGCGCCGTGCTCCGCGGCCTCCCGGATAAACTTCGCGAGGCGCTCGCGATTGCCCTTAAGATTGCCGAACTCGGAGACGAACTGGATTGCGGCAACGCGGTAAGTGCCGGGAGGGGACTCTGGAGGCCGTTCGACAAGCCTCTCGCTATCCGTAATTGCTTTCGGCTCGTCCAAATCTTCCGCTGTTACCACTATTTCCTGCGTCCTCGTCAGCCGCCAAGCCACGGCGCCCAGCACGACGGCATCGCCCGCGAAGAAGATCACCCAAAACCAGAGCGGCAGGGCGGCGAGGCCTTTCCGCGCGTCCTTGGAAGACCTGTCGTCACTCATGGCGATCCGGCTTTCCCGAATGGGTTTCTTTCGAGGGCGGCGTGCCGCTCTGGGTGGACTCTTCCTTCAGGCGGTCGCGGTCGATAGCGACCGCCAGGCCGACGAGCGCGAGGCTTAGCATGAAACAACGGATGGCCGTCCGCTCCATAAGCGCGCCTTCGCGGGAATACAGATAGATCCCCGAGAAGAGTATAACGCCTGCAACGATGAGGCAGAAGAGGGCGGTAAAGCGCGCGATGGTTTTGGAGAGTTTAGTGGACGGCACCGGGTCGGTGAGTTTCATGGCGACTCACCCCTTGCCCGCTTGGCGCAAGCCGGACCGGTTTAATGGCGGAAGTGCCGGACGCCGGTCGTGACCATCGCGAGGCCCAGGCGGTCGCACGCGGCGATCACGTCGTCGTCCTTCACGCTGCCGCCGGGCTGGATGACGGCCGTCACGCCCGCGCGGGCCGCGGCCTCGACGCCGTCGGGGAACGGGAAGAACGCGTCGCTGGCCATGACGGCGCCGTTGGCGCGCTCGCCCGCCTTCTTCGCGGCGATCTCCACGCTGTCCACGCGGCTCATCTGCCCCGCCCCCACCCCCACTACGCCGCGGCCCTTGGCGAAGACGATCGCGTTCGATTTCACGTGTTTGCAGACGACCTGCGCGAACTTGAGCGTCTCGAGTTCCTCGGGCGCCGGCTCGCGCTTGGTCACGGTCTTCAAGTTCGCCCACTCGTCCTCGACGATATCGCGGTCTTGCACGAGCAATCCGCCCACAATCACGCGGACATCGCGCTGGTTCTTGGCGCGGGCCTGGTTCTCGAACTCGCCGGTCTCGACCAGCCGGACGTTCTTGCCCCAGCGCGGTTTGGTCGTGAGGATCTCGAGGGCCTCGCGGGTGAAAAGGGGCGCGAGGACGGCCTCGACGAACTTGTCCGGCTGCGCGATCTCCGTCGCGACGCGTCCGTCCACCTTGCGGTTCAAGCCGATGATGCCGCCGAACGCCGAAAGCGGATCGCCGGCGTGCGCGGCTTTGTAAGCGTCGAGGATGTCTTCGGCCACCGCCGCGCCGCACGGATTGTTGTGCTTGACCACGCACGCCGCGGGCTGCTGGAAGTCTTTCACGACTTCCAACGCGGCGGCCAGATCGAGAATGTTGTTGAAGCTGAGTTCCTTGCCCGAGAGCTGGCGCGCCTCGGCGATGTTGGCCTCCAGACATCCCGGCACGGCGTAGAACGCCGCCTTCTGGTGCGGGTTTTCGCCGTAGCGCAGCGGCTGGCACAGCGCGCCCTGCACGGAGAACGTGGGCGCCGCCCCGTCCTCGCCCAACCCTTCCAGGTAGGCGCAGATCGCGGCGTCGTAGCGGCTGGTAATCGCGAAGACCTTGGCCGCAAGCCGCAGGCGCGTCTCGCGTTTCGTGTGGCCCTGGTTGTCCTGGATCTCGCGGAGCACGTCGGCGTAATCCAGCGGATCGCACACGACGGTGACGGACTCCCAGTTCTTCGAGGCCGAGCGCAGCATCGCCGGGCCGCCGATATCGATCTGTTCGATGGCCTCCTCGAGCGCAATGCCGGGCTTGGCGACGGTCTTCTCGAACGGATACAGGTTCACGACGACCAGGTCGATGGCCGTGATGCCGTGCAGCGCCGCCTGCGTGCGGTGCTCTTCAAGTTCGCGGCGGTAGAGCAGCCCACCGTGAATCTTGGGATGCAGCGTCTTCACGCGCCCGTCCATCATCTCGGGAAACCCGGTCACCTCGCTGATGTCCAGCACCTTCAGGCCGGCTTCGCGCAAGCGCTTGGACGTCCCGCCGGTGGAAACGATCTCCACGCCCAACGCGCCGAGGCCCTTGGCGAGATCCTCGATGCCGGTCTTGTCGTACACACTGATGAGCGCGCGTTGAATCTTGGGCATTACAGAGTCCTTTGGCCGAGGGAACTTGGGAGCCGGAAGTCCGCTCTCTTCTTAATCGAATTTCAGGATTCGCAAACCGCAATTTGAATTCACTTCGCCTTGCTGCCTTTCGATTGGCCCTTCGGTATGGAGAGCGAAGGAAACGCCGCGCCTCGGCGGGCTTTCGCCAGATACACGATCTGTCCCGCGTGATACGCCAGATGCGCGAGCGCCCGCTGCAGCGCGAGGATGGTGGTGTGCGGCTGGCCGCGGATAGTCACTTCTTTAAGCAGATCGCCGGGCGCCAGCTCGTCGAGGACCTTCTGCAATTTTCCCCAACCCTTGTTCCAACTCTCCATGATCTGCCCGCGCGTGACGCCGCCTTCTTCGAACTCGCCGTCGCGGTCGCGCCAATCCTTCTCGCCATCCGAATTGTAGAAGTCGGTCCAGCGCGATTGCAGGTTGCCACCCAGGTGCTTCAGGATGATCGCGATGCTGTTGGATTCGCGATCGGGCCTCCAGAAAAAGTCCTCGTCGCCGAGCTGCGCGAGGGACTTCTCGATCAGGGTCTTGTAGCGCTGAAACTCGGCGCGTGTGGCGGCAATGAATTCCGCGTCGCTTTCTTGACTCACGCCGTCACCGCGTACTCGACCGAACGTGGATTTTCGATGCGTTTGGAAGCTTTGAGGACCTCAATGCCGATCAAATGGCCTTTGGCGTCGTAATCCAAAATGACTCCTGGATTCCGCTCGTCGCTTTCCTTGACGCGGCTTTTCTTCAGAAAGATACGCAGGACATCGACTTCTTCGTCGTAGGTCACTTTCATGTTTCTCTCCAGTAGTCCTTTTTTGCTCGTCCTATAGGCGGTCACGACGACATGCGGGTCTTTGGTTTCATCAACGACGACCCTGACCAAAAACATTCTACCATGGCCAAAGCCGATTTGGGACTGATAACATTTATGTCCAAGTTAGTCCGGAACGACTTGCTGCGGTTTGGACAAAATCGACATAACGATTCTATGCGGGATGCCACGCCGTTTCATTTCCAGCGAAGCGTGATGGGAGATTCCGAACTTCGGGCCACGGGAACCCATCACTCAACCTTTACGACCGCTTCCGCATTCGGATCGGCGCCGGCCTCGACCGTGCCGATCAGGTCGCTCTCGCAGCCGCTCTTGCGCAGGGCATCGCGGATCGCATTGGCGTTGAACTCGGGGCAGACGAGCGTCATGCCGACGCCCATGTTGAATGTGTCGTACATCTCGGCCTCTGCGACGTCCCCCGCCTTCTGGATGAGCTGGAAGACCGGCGGCACCGGCCACGAGCCCTTCTTGACGCGCACCACCAGCCCGTTGGGTATGGTCCGGGGAATGTTGCCCGGCATGCCGGAGCCCGTGATGTTCGCGAGCGCCTTCACGATCTCTTTGACGCGGTATTGGCCGATCACGTTGCGGACGGCCTCGGCGTAGATCTTGGTCGGTTCGAGCAGTTCCTCGCCGAGCGTGCGGCCGAGTTCCGGGATGCGCTGGCCGAGCTTGAAGCCGGCGCGTTCGATCAGCGCCTTGCGCGCGAGGCTGTAGCCGTTGGAATGCAGGCCCGAGGAACGGAGGCCGATCACCACGTCGCCCGGCGCGACCTTGGAACCGTCGATCACCTTGTCGCGCTCGGCGACGCCCACGCAGAAGCCCGCGAGGTCGTATTCGCCGGGCGCATACATGTCGGGCAACGAAGCGGTCTCGCCGCCAAGCAGCGCGCAGCGGGACTGGTGGCAGCCTTCGACCACGCCCTGCACCAGGGCCTCGCAGACCGCGGGGTCCTTTTTGCCCATGCCGATGTAATCGAGGAAGAAGAGCGGCTGCGCGCCCTGCACGACCAGGTCGTTCACCGACATCGCGACGAGGTCGATGCCGACGGTGTCGTGCTTGTTCAGCATGAAGGCGACTTTGAGCTTGGTGCCCACGCCGTCGGTGCAGGCGACGAGCACCGGGTCCTTGTAATGCGCGTGCAGCAGCTTGACCTCGCCGCCCATGGAGAAGAGCCCGGCGAAACCGCCTACGCCGCCCATCACTTCGGGACCATAGGTGCTGCGGGCGAGCTGGCCGATGCGGTCGGCGACGGCGTCGCCGGCATGGATATCCACGCCGGCGTCCTTGTAGGTCAGGCCCTTGGGTTTCTTTGCGTTCACCGCATCTCTTCCGTGTAAAGGGGTCCGAAGAAAATCAAGGTAGTCGTAAAACGTAAAACGTAAAACGTAATTCACGAACAGCCAAGGCAAGCAAGGAACTCATTGAGACCCCAACCTTGCTCGCAGAAATCTGTTGTTTCGTTTTACGTTTTTAAACCGATTCCATGCCATACTTGTCCATGCTGTCCACGGGCGCCACAGGGTACTTGCCCGTCCAGCAGGCGTTGCAGTAGTTCTTCGTGGGCTGGGTGACCGCGGAGAGCAGGCCCTCGACGCTCAAGAAGCCCAGCGAGTCCACGCCCAGGAAATCGCGGATCTCTTCGACCGACTTGTTGTTGGCGATGAGCTGCACGCGGTCGGGGAAGTCGATGCCGTAGTAACAGGGATTGCGAATCGGCGGGCAGGAGATGCGCAGGTGGATCTCCTTCGCGCCGGCCTGCCGCAGGATCCTGGCCTGCTTGCGGAAGGTCGTGCCGCGCACCAGCGAGTCTTCCACGACCACGCAGCGCTTGCCTTCCACGACCGAGCGGACCACGTTGAACTTCATGTCCACGACCGTCTCGCGCTCGATCTGCGCCGGCTTGATGAAGCTGCGGCCGACGTAATGGTTGCGGATAAAACCCGTGTCGAGCGTGATGCCGGACTTGCGCGAGAAGCCGATCGCGGCGACGTTGCCCGAATCCGGCACCGAGAAGACCACGTCGGCCTTCGCGGGATGCTCGACGG
Source organism: Planctomycetota bacterium (assembly GCA_016200135.1). Taxonomy (GTDB): domain Bacteria; phylum Planctomycetota; class SZUA-567; order H5-PLA8; family H5-PLA8; genus JACQFI01. The sequence continues at coordinate 35,066 of JACQFI010000122.1, read as the reverse complement.
CGAGGCGTTCGCCGAGCGCGATGCGAACATCATGGACGCTATCGCCGAAGATGCGCGAGTCCGGCCGCGCGAAATAGACGTGCTCGAACATGCAGTGTGCGGGCTTAATCTCTTCCGGTTTCGCGAACTTCGAGGAACGCACGCCGTCAGCGTCGATGGTGACGATCTCGCCCGGCTCGATCTCGCGGTCGAACCGCGCGCCCACCTGGTCGAGCGCGCAGGTCTCGCTCGCGATCACGTAGCCTTCGCCGATCGTGCCAAGCTGGCCCGGCGTCACGATGCGTCCGATCACCAGCGGGCGGAAGCCCTGCGGATCGCGGGCGGCGACCAGGCGGTCCCGGGTCATGAAGAGGAAGCTATAGGCGCCCTTGATGAGCTTCAGGCAGTGGCCGATGCCTTCCTTGCGGCCGGAGTGCTCGGGCCGCGCGAGCAGGTGGACGATCACTTCGCTGTCGGTGGAGGTCTGGAAGATGGAGCCGTAGGCTTCGTACTCGTCGCGCAGAGTGCGCGCGTTGACCAGGTTGCCGTTGTGCGCGACGGCGATCAGGCCGTGGGAGTAATCGATAACAAGGGGCTGGACGTTGGTCAGGCGGCTGGAACCGGTGGTGGAATAACGCACGTGGCCGATGGCCATGTGGCCGGGCATCTCGGCCAGGTCGCGTTCGTGGAAGACTTCGGTGACAAGACCCATGCCTTTCTTGGAGCGGATCTTCTTGCCGTCGGAGACCACAACCCCGGCGGACTCCTGCCCGCGGTGCTGCAATGCAAACAGGCCCAGGAACGTTTTTGCGGCGGCGTCGGGAGCGTTGTAAATGCCGAATAGACCGCAATGGTGGCCGACCAGGTCTTCCACGTTACGGCCTCGCAGGGATGAGGGAAGCGGGCGCGATCGAAACGAGGGCCGCCCTTACGCGCCCAAGCGAATTATGGCGCAGGTTCAAAAGTTCGCAAGCGATGAGAAAAAGTTTGGCGCGGAGAGCGGGCTTACTGCTGCGCAAACTTCAGGTAGGTCACCTTGATCTCGAGTTGCCCTTTGACCACTTCGGGCAAAGAGAAGTCGACCTTGTTCAGGGCCGAACCCGCCTTGCCGGGTGGCGGAGGCGCCTCGCAGCCGGCGCGATCGGCCATCAAGATGCGGTGCTCGACCGTTTTGTTGTTGGCTGTAGGCACGTACAGGGTCAGTTCCAAAGACGCGAGGCGCTTCTGGCCGTTGTTCGTAACGCGAACGAGGCCAGTGATCTTCTCGCCATCGACCTGCAGGGCCTGGGAGATGCCGATCTCACTGCCATAATCGGCCACGTCTTTGCGAGCCGAGTCGTGATCGTCTTTATCCACGGGTTCGCCGTTGACCTCGTCGATCACCGGGCCGTGGTTGCCGGCCTTGGAAAGAGGCTGCGCTTTCTGCGTGTCGGCGCGGTCCTTGGGCGCGGAGAGATTAACGGGTTTGCTCAGGTCGTTGGGCGAGACTTCCTCGATCACGCCGGACGCCTTGTTGAAGCGCATGAAGTTGCCGCGTTCGTTACGCAGGGGCTTGCCATCCGCATCCTTCAGCAATTCGAACGGGTACTCTTTCTTGCCGCTGCCGCCTTCAGGCGTATCGCCTTCCGCCCGGGCATGGGACACGCCGAGCAGCGCGACCAGCGCAAGCACCGTTACCGCCGGGAAGACGCATCGCCCTGAGGTCATTTCTTTTTCCCTGAAGACGCCGAACTCTTCGCCTCTTCCGCCAGCATGCCGTGCGCCTTCTCACGCACCGACAGCACTGGACAAGGACATTCGCGAACCACCCGTTCCGCCACCGATCCGAAGATCAGGTGCTTGAAACCGGTGCGCCCGTGCGTCGCAATGACCAGTACATCCGCATCGACATCCTTGGCCGCCGCGATGATCTCCGTCGCTACGACTCCGCGCCTTAAATGCGTCTGGGCTTTTACACCCGAAGGCAGCTTCTTGAGCACCTCTGCGAGCTTCTTCTTGTGGTCCTCCACCAGACCTTCGATCAGCACAGTGGGATCGAATGGCGCCCCATCGTACACAAATTGTGCATAGTAAAGGCTATCTTCCACGACGTGAACAATATGCAATTCTGCTGCATATTCTTGGGCCAGACTCATTGCGTACGGCAAGGCTTTCGAAGCCGAATCCGAGAAGTCCGTAGAAAAGAGTACGCGCTTGAGTTTGATCACCGATGCGTATCCCCGCCCCACAAAACAATGACAGTTCGCCCAAGGCACCCGAACTGTTTCGATTACAGGCTCAATGGCATTTACTTGAAAATAATCTTTAACACCTATTTGGAATCGCGCAACCCTAAAACAATGCTCAATGATAGAAATTCTGCACCTCGTTCTTTGAACGAGGATAGCAGACCCCTAAAGGATGGCTATTTATTGATCTTTCCGCTTAAAGAAGTCGTCGCCAAAGCTCTTATCCGCATCGCGGATTAGACCACCGGCTCGCTCCCGATCCGTCTTGGGTAGGCCCTTCTCGTAATCCAAATCGGCCCCTCTCTGAACGGGTGCCTCTGGGGTCTTCCGGGCTCCAACCGCGCGCTCGACGGAAAGGGGCGGCTTAGGCCATTCTTTTTTCTCGAGTTTCAGGGCGCGCTGTTCTTTCAGCTTCTTCATGTAATCCGGATCGGTCGGCTCGATCAATTCCTCGTCGATCTGGGGCGGTAGCCGGTCGAAATTCTCGTTGTACCAGGCGATGTACTTCTTGAGGCCCTCTTGGACTAACGGCTTGTCCGGTTCGACATTGATGAACGATTGCCCTGTTGTTGCCGACATAGCTACCTTCAATGCCCGAATAAACGGAATCTGATACGTAGCGGCCTCGCCCTTATCGGGCATCGCGGCGTAGAAGACCTCGAGGAGCTGCTTCACGGCATTGCGTGCATTCATCTGGCCCAGGAGCGTGGCACAAGCCGCCCGTGCTTCCACTCGCTTATGCTGAAGTCCATCTACGATTGCGGCAATGGCCTTTGTACCCAGGGAACCTAACTCCGTTTGCGCGGCTGCCCTGGCGTTGGGATCGTCGTTGTCCAGGGCCTGCATCAACTCTTCAAACTTCTTCTTTTCTTCGGGGGTGTAATCGGGGCGGTTCTTTTTGACTTCCTTCTTCTCCCCTTCTTTCTTATCGCCCTCTTTCTTGTCGCCTTCCTTCTTATCGCTCTCTGCTCCGGTCTTGCTCTCGCCTTCTTTCTTGTCGCCTTCGCCGGTCTTCTCGCCTTCCTTTTTATCGCCGGTCTTCTTCTCGCTGTCCGGCGTCTTGGCGCCTTCCTTGGGTTCGGACGTCTTCTTCTCAGGTTCGGAGGTCTTCTTCTCCCCTTCCTTCTTGGGGTCGGTGGAAGGCTTCGACGTCTCGGTAGGCGCCGCCGGCGCCGCTTCGGGGGCTTTCGCCACCAGCGTTTCCGGTCCCGGCTTCTTGTCGTAGACGATCACATCGATGCGGGCGCGGCTGACGGAGACCAGCCGGCCGGAGGGCTCTTCCTTGATGACGATGGCGTTGTCGCCTTCCTCCACGATCTTCCCGTTGATCTCGTCGCCGTTCTTCAGGAAGACGGTGTCGGCCAGGCAGACGGGTGCCACGCAGAACGCCACTACCCCCGCCGCCATCGTTGCAAGAAATCGATTCATGACTGTCTAACCCTTTCTGGTCCCAAACCCCATTATAGACGGCCGTTGTCCTTAATCTGATGCTACTTCTTCAAATCGTCGGAACTGTAGAGCCAATTACGAATTGCACCTCCGGTTCCCTTGGCGTGAGGCACCAGCTCTTTGGCATTAAACCACAGTTCGAGCTCGCGCTGCGCAGATTCGGGGCTATCGGACGCATGAATCAGATTGTTCTGCATAGAGAGCGCGAGGTCGCCCCGAATCGTACCAGGAGGCGCCTTCAAGCCTGACGTAGGTCCGACAAGGTTGCGCACCACCTCGATCGAGCCGTTTCCCTCAACGGCCATGACAATCACCGGCCCGGAGGTAATAAACGCGACCAGGCTGCCGAAGAACGGCTTGGCGCTGTGCTCGGCGTAGTGTTTCTCGGCCACGGATTTTTCAACGTTGATCAGCTTCAGCCCAACAAGGCTCAAGCCCTTGCGTTCAAACCGCGCGAGGATCTCGCCCACGAGCCCACGCTGTACGCCATCAGGCTTGACGATCACCAGGGTGCGTTGATTCAATGCGCTCAATGCTTCCTCCGTTTGCTAGGGGTCCAAGACGCAAGCCGCTTTCACTACCGCTCACATGAGGTTAGATGCCGAAGCCTTGCGCTTTGTGCAAACAAAATGTAGCTTGGAGTGCTCGCTGCTGCAAGGTCTTGCCCGGCCGGTGAGGCCCTATCTACACTTTGGAATGCGCGCGCCCATGCCCACCAAGATCAAGATACAGATCAATGAACACGTGCTTTTCGGCGAGCTGAACGAATCGGCCACGGCCCAAGCGCTGCTCAAACGCCTGCCGCTAAAGGTTCGCATGAGTCGCTGGGGCGAGGAGTATTACGGCAGTATCGGAAAGGACTTAGGAACGAGTGAAGCTTCCAATGCGCGGGATTTGATGAAGGTCGGGGAGTTGGCCTTCTGGCTGCCCGGCAACGCGCTCTGCATCTTCTTCGGCCCCACCCCTGCAAGCTCCGGGCAGGAACCGCGTGCGGCCAGCACGGTGAACCCCATTGGAAGCCTTGAAGGCACGTACCTCGACATCTTGCGCAAACTGGGCGGATCGATTCAAGCAACGGTGGAGAAGGCATAGCCTCCCGCCTCTACTCCAACCGAAAATACCTACTTCTTCTCCGCTGGCGGTGGCGCGGTGTCTTTCAGCGCCTTGAGCCCGGCCTTGGCGGGCTCGAAGCGCAGGACGCTGATCCCGCCGCCATAGCCCGGCACGCCCGAGTCGCAGATCCAGATGAGGTTGCGCTTGGCGTCGAACTGTATCCCGCCGCTTACGCCGGGACTGGGGGCACCCTCGCCAATAACGAGATCGGCCAGCGCCCAGCAGTTCTTGGCCGGATCGTAGACCACGTATGGCGACGGCGCGGGTGCCTTGGCCTTCGTGATTAGGTGCGGCCCAGAGGAACAGGTCGTTTAAGGCATCGTGGACCACTTCTCGCACCCACAACTTCTGGAGGCGCGCATCGCCCATGCCTTCAGGATTCAGCGTGGCTACTTGCGAGGTGGCGAAGTCCAGGACGTAAATCTGCCCGTAGGACGGTAAAGAAAGTTCATGTTCGGGATTCCTCTGATTTGTTGTGGAATGCCGCCGGACGTACTCGCTGACATGACTTACTCCCTCTTTTTCTCATTGCCCGCTGCCGTGGTTGCTTTGCCAGTGCCGGCTGTGCGGATGAAATATAAGTTTTCACTGGGATTCCCGAGCAGGACGAAGCCTTTGAGCAGCGGGAAGTAGCGGAAGCGGTTGTTGATTCCCGCGCCGCCGACCGCGGGCGGCGGTGTCGAACCCTTTCCGAAGCTGTACAGGCTCATTTCCCACTCATTGCCGTCCTTGGGCGTGATCACGTAGATGCGCCCGGCGCCGGCGCCCGCTCCCTGACCGCAGTAATAGAGAAAGCGGTCGTTCTCGGGATCGTAGTCCATGCCGCAATAAGTGGGCGCGTCCTTGATGAACTGCTGCTGCGCGTCGCTGGCCTTGATCGTGACTTGGATCGATTCTTTTCCGCTGACGGGCGCGCGGAGGGCCGTGATCTTCGGATCGCCGTAGCCTTGCCCGTCGCCAAAGTTCAGCCCGAAGATCTGGTTGCGCTTGGTATCGAATGCGTAGGGAAAGCGCACGCCGGCAGGGGCGTGCTTGGTAATCGGGTTGGTCCAAGCCTTAGTGGTGGGGCTCCACATGGCGAGCGTCTGGGTGTAGAGGTCCCCGGTCAGCGGATTGAGCACCACGCCGTACCCTTGGCCCTTGGGAACGTCCGGCCACGTGCCCGCGGGGTCCCACGCGTTCTTGGCCAGGTCGAAGCCGTCCAGCTTGGGGTATTCAAACGAGCCCGGCGCGGTGAAGCGGCAACCGACGAGCATCACGCGGTCGAGCGCGGGAACGTAGATCGTGCTCTGGTATGTGTGCCGCGAGGCCGGCTGACCGTCCGGATTGTAGGCCACGTTATCGGGCGCGGCGGGCGAACCCGCCTTGCGCGTGAGCCACGCCGGGGCGTCGGCACGAAGATCGATCGAGACCACGCGGTTGTCGCGCGAGCCTCCGTGACCGCCGGCCGCGGCAATGATGATCTCGCTCGTGCTCGATTTAATCGCCATGCCGGAGAAGTCTCCGACCGGCGCACCGCCCGCGCCTTTCGTTCCTTCGATGGCAAACCACTCGTCCACCGGTTTGCCTGCCAGCCACTTGGGTTCCGCATTGTTGCTGCTCTTGGTCTGCTCGGCAGCGTGCAAGGCGTGTGTGCAGATAACTCCCACGGCGCAAATCAGGAAGAGGTTCAGCCATCCCGTCTTTACCATGTTTCATGCTCCTCAGATTGTGGTTCCACTGCTTTTGCTGGCATGCGCTTGCGTCGGGCTATTTCTTGGGCTCGGGAGGTGGAGGAGGCTGGAAATCCTTGAGCGGTTTGATCTCGGCGCTGGCCGGATCGAACTTCATGACCCATACGCCGCCGTTCCAGCTCGAGTCGCCGATCCAGAAGAGATTGCGCTTGGCGTCCCAGTGAATGCTCGTGCAGACCGGCGCGTAGCCGCTGTTGAACGGAGGCGCGCCCTTCTGCGTGGCAATCTTCACCGTCACCCAACGGTTCTTGGCCGCGTCATAGGCCGGGAAGAGGTCCGAGATTTCCTTGCCGTTCGCGTTGAGGTGGCTGACCCAGAGGAACATGTCGCTATCCGGGTGGTAGGCGACTTCGCGGAGAAACATGTTCCAATTCCACGCGGGCTTGAGTCCTTCCGGATTGAGCGGCGTGACCTGATTGGTCGCCATGTCGAGCGCATGGACCTGCCCGTCGTAGGGCTTGGCGTAGCCGCCAAGCGTCACAAAAAGCATGCGGTCGCGCTTGGAGTCGTAGACCATGCCCGAACTGTCCACGCCGCCGCCGGGCATCGTGCCCTTCACGGCCAGCTTCTTCCACTCCATGCTCTTCGAATCGAACAGGAACGGCCCGTTCCATGCCACGACGCCATGTTTGGTGGCGCGAATCTGCATGCCGTATGCGCCGTTGGGCATGCCTTCGGCTACTCGCTTGCGGCCGACAAAATCGGCCTTGTCGGGATCGTAGAAATAACTGTAGGGGTCTAGCTTCTGGTCGGTCACGCTACCCATGATCATCTGCTTAAGGCTTGGATCGTAGCACTGGCCATTCCAGACATGCGGTTTGCACCACGGCCGGCGGTTGAAATTGAAACCCGAAGGGAACTGTTCGTTGGTGCCCCAACCGCCGAGCGGACGCTCGAGCGGATCGGAGATTTCCCAGCGCCCCGTGCTTAAATGGTAGCGCGCGACGTCGTTGCCGCCGTAGCTCGCGTGCCCGCCGGCGTAGACGTAGAGCATGTCCCGATCTGAGTCGTACACCCATGTGCCCCAGTCGCGCCCGCCCAGCGGCACCTGCGTCTTGAGCTGCACCCATGTGTTGGCAGGGAGGTCCGTCAACTGGGTCGAGAACGCTGCCGCGTCCGGGCGCGGGCCCTGCATGAAGTTCTCCGGCGCAGCGGGCACGTCATAGCCGCCGGCGCGGCTCGAAGAGGGCACGCCCTTTTCCTGGTGCCCGTCGGCGGTCCAGGTGTTCTTCTCGATGTCATAAAGCCAGCGCGCGGGGCCGATGTGCTTGTAGCCGTCCTTCAGGGTGTAGCCACCGCTGAGCGCGATGCGCCCGTCGCCGAGGGCCTCGAAGAAGTGGTCCGCGCGCGGCTCCGGCGCGGACTCTTGATGCTTCTGGAACCAGCGTTTCTTCGCCGGGTCGAAGACCCACAGGTCATTCGTGATGTAATCGGTGTGGTCGCCGCCGAAGACCACGTAGAGCTTGGTCTTGGGGTCCCACGCGAGGAGGCTCAAGGTTCGCGGCGGAGGCTCGGCGTCGAGCGCTTCGGCGGCGCGCTCCAGGGCGATCTGGCCTTTACGCAGCGTGGCGAGGTACTGGGGCGTGGTCTGTGCCGGCGCGGGTTTGATCAGACCCGCCGCAGCCTCAATGTACTTAAGCGCGATCTGCGCCTGGCCATTCTCATACGCGCAAAGACTCGACTCGCCCTTCAATGCGGTGTTAAGCGCGGCCATGTCCTTGTTCAGTTTGTCCAGAATCGGATTCACTTGCTCGCCCAGGTGCTTGGCCTCCTCCGCGGCCGGCTGGCCTTCAAAGTAAATAGTGCGCGCACGGGCGAGCGTGTCTTTACAGGCATTGCGCAGCGCCATGGCACTGTCGAAATGCTTTTGGAGCGGGTTACTCTTGCGCAACTCGTCGACAATGACGGGCCAGTCGTTGCCGTTCTTGAGGGCCGTGTGTCCGCGTCCGGTCTCGTTGATCTGGTTCACGCCGCCAAAGGCCAAGCCCGAGCCGTCGGGGATCTCGCAGCTCCAGCCCCAGATCACCGGGGCCGTCGACCAGCCGGTCGGGGGCGGAGGATAGGGCTTGCCGCGCTCTTCAGGATTGACGGGCTTGCGCGGCGGCAGCGTGTTCAGCTTCACACCCGCAGGCGCGGGCATGGGTGGCATGTGCGCGGGCTCTGCGGCGCACAGACGGCCAAGTGCCAGCGTGAGTCCCAGAAGAAAAAGGGCGTTTCGACCGTGCAGCTTCATGAGCGTATGTCCTCCCTTTCAGGCCGTTTAAGCTTCGCAGGAATTTTGACCTGTGCCGGAACCAGGCCGAGTTTGAGACGTCGTTCGGCCAGGCGGGCAATGGCCGCGCGCGCCAGGTCGGCGATGCTCCAGACCATCGTGGCCGGAAGCGGCAGATTTCCGAAGAGTTTGCGGTAGCTGGAGTCGTACTGCTCTTCCGCGGACCAGCCGACGATCTCGAGGTCCTTGCCGGGCGTAAGTCCCCGCTCTGCGGCGGCCTTGGCCAGTTCCGCGGCTGCGTCGTGCCATGGGCCGATCACCGCCGTGGGCCGGTCGCGCCGATCCAGCAACTTGCGCGCGCCTTCGGCCGTCTTTTCCGGCGGCGTGTCCTGCATGAGTTCGGGACTGGCTTTAAGACCCGCTGCCGCCAGAGCAGCGCACACGCCTCCAAAGCGCTCCTGGCCCTGCACGCTCTCCGAGATCCGGCCCAGCCAGCCGATGCGCTTGTGCCCGCGGCCGATCAGATGGCGCGCGGCCAGCAGCGTGCCCTGAAACGAGTCCTGCACCACGGCGTCCAGGCGCATCTCGGGTTCCCACGCGTCCATCATCACCGCGGGCATGCCCATCTTCGTGACGGCCGCGACGAGATCGGCATTCATCGAGTCCAGCACCATGCCGCAGGCCCGACAGTCGCGCAGTTGCTCCATGATTTGGCGGCCCGAACGGCCGACCGCGCCGACCGCGAGCATCGGCCATTGGCGTTCGGCCGCAGCGTTCTGCAGGCCGGCAAAGAGCAAGCGGTAGAACTCATCCCAGAGGCCGGGGTGCTCGGCATCCGCGACCACAAATGCGATCGGCAGTCCGCGGTCGGGATCGTTCACGCGCGCCAGCACGCGGAAGCCTTGGCGCGGTTCGGAAGAGACCAGTCCTTCGCTTTGGAGTTGCTTCGCCGCGCGGCGCGCGGTCTCGGGCGATGTACCGAACTGCTTGCCCAGATGCTTGGTTGCGGGAAGGCTCTCCCCGGCGGGGATCTCCCCGGTAAGGATGGCTTGGCGTAGTTGCCCCGCCAGCCAAGCATAGCCCTTTGCATCCGGCGAATCATCTACCTTCTTGACTACCATTGAAACTGCCTCATGACTCTATTGTACCTACACGCTGACTACTATACACCAACGTCGAATCTCTGCGGATTGATTTATAAAATAATCCACATCTAATTAATATTATTAAGGTTATGACTCATTGTAACATTTAACCTTGCGGCAGTGTCTAGCCCCTACAGAAAGAGCCATATCTCAAAACAAGCGTAGGCAGGAACCGGAGAAACCATGGCATGGCCCAAAAATGGTTGGTCCGCGGGAACGATTCCGGGCTCCGCTACTTTACGTCAAAGCTCCTCCTCTTAGTGCTTGGCGTGGGCATTTCGTGCAACGCGACGGAGACCCCTGTGGCGCCATCCGCGAATGCGTCCGTGGTGAAAGAACTGAAGAAGGTCGCAGCAGAGGCTTTCAAGGTCTACGCTCCCGATGGCAAGCGGTTTGTGATGAGCAAGTTGGACGAGAAGTGCGTTTACCAGGCTTATGTCGGCAAAGACGGCGACGAGAAGCTTGAGTGCATCACCTCGACCCAGCAAGAGGGTGGCCCAAAACCCGAACGCCACAAAATGCAGATCCAATGGCATCCGTCGGGCAAGTGGATCTTCATGGCGGTCGAGCGCGACAAGTACGATACGCCTCCGATTCTCGGCGCGAACAAGGATTTTGTGGAAGGCGAACTGCAGTGCGGCCTGTGGACCAACATGTACGCGGTGACGCCCGACGGCAAGCGCTGGCGACGGCTGACGGACTTTAAGTCGAGTACGCCGGGCACGCCCGACGGTTTCACCGGGCCGGCCTTCACGCCCGACGGCAAGAAGGCCGTCTGGTCGCAGATCGTCGATGGGAATATCCTGGCCTACTGGCCCTTCGGGAAATGGGAACTGACCGAGGCGGACGTGGAAGAGAACGACGGCCTGCCAGCCTTGACGCATCAGAAAAATATCACCCCGAAGGGCATGCACTGGAACGAGCCGGGGAACTTCAGCCCCGACAACGAAACGCTGCTCGTGTCCGGTTCCACCGAGAAAGACGCGCAAGGCATGGATCAGTATGTCCTGAACATCAAGACGGGGAAGCTTACCAACCTGACGAAAACGACCGACGTGTGGGACGAGCACGGGGTTTTCTCGCCGGACGGGAAAAAGATCATCTTCATGAGCGCCTATCCCTACCGGAGCGATCCAAATTCATCCAAGGTTCTCACCATTCGGACCGAATTTATGCTCATGAATAAGGACGGCAGCGGCCTGACGCAGCTCTCGCATTTCAGGGAGCCCGGTCACGCGCAATACTCGGAGAAGACCGGCATTGCCGCTTGCGCGGTATGGAGCGCCGATGGCCGATCCGCTCAATTATGCACGCTGGTTTTCCCGAAATACGAGTATTACCGCATCGAGTTTGCGGCACCCGCAGCGAGTTCAGGCGATGCGCGCCCGAAGCTGATGCCGGAACCTAATAAAGAATCGTCTGCAAAAGTAAAGTAGGACCTATATCCCCTTCAAGAACCTCCCTGCATATCCGACCAACTCCACATACCCGCGGCCGGAGACCTTCTTCTCCCCCACCCGGCCCTCGAACTTGCACAGGCCCTCCCAGTAGTTCACGCCGGATGTGCCGGGCGTAACCAGTTCCTGATCAGGCAGCAGCGGGGTCACTTCAAGTTCAATCTTCTCGCCGGGCACCGTGAGCTTCCACTTCGCTGGATACTTCGCGGGCGCACCCTTCTCGTCTTTGGTGGACGGGCTCGTCCAATGATCGAGGATCTCGATGGCATACGCGTCACGCTTGAGGTGTGCGCGGCGGCCGTCGGCAAAGCGCAGCGTCCCGGAACTCTGCGGCTCGATGCCGCCGTCTTCTTTGCGCAAATGGTAGAGCATCAGGTCCGTGCCGTCGTCGAGCTGCGCACTAAACCAGTCCCAGCCGACCTGGTCCTGCGCGAGCTGCCCGCTGCCGAACTCCTGGTCGAACCACGTCAGCCCGCTTACTTTGACCGCCGGTCCGCCGGGCTCGCGCTGAACCGTGCCCGAGGTCTTCAATCGCGGCACGCTAACGTAGTAGCTCGCCTGGCCGGGCTCGGAGCCCTTGCGGCTGAGCCCCGGCGCCTCGCCATGCAGGAGCGGCTCGCGCTCGGCCACAAGCGTGAGGTCGAATGCGCGGCCTTTGACCTCGAACTTCATGCGCCACGCGCCGTCCTTCTCGCGCGTTAGCGTGCGGCCCAGCAGAAAAACATTCAGGCGCTGTTCGTCGGCGCCGGCCCACGTCGAAACGCCGCGGCAGGCGAGGTGGTCGTGCGCGAAAGACTGCTTCGCCACGTCGCTGAATCCGCCGTGGAAGAGATACAGGTCGCGCGGTGCGAGGTTCGATTCACGTGCCGGTTTCTCTGGAAGCAGCCCCGCGCGGAACCACGTGGCTTGATAGCCGAGTTCCTCGCCGGCTTCAGTCTTCAGCGCGCCCGTGAGGTACCACCATTCCGTCTTGTAGGCCGGGTGCGCGCCGAAGTCTTCCGGGAACTTGAAGACGCGCGGCTCGATGGCGCGCGCGAAGTCCTTGGGTTCCTCCGAACGCACGCTTAAACCACAGAGCGCACAGAGGAAACAGAGAACTGCTTCGTAAAATATATATTGAGTCGTTCTCTGTGTGCCCGGCGATCTCTGTGGTTTCATACGCCTACTCCTCCCGCAGAGCAGCCGAGATCGACTGTCTTTTCGCCAGCGCCAGCGGCACCAGAGTCGCTAACAGGCTTGCGCAGGCGGCGAGCGCGCAGGTGGCCAGTACCTGGCCCCACGGCCAGTCGTAGCCGATCGACCAGCCGAACGAGCGCAGATTCACGACGTGAATCAGGACCCAGGCCAGCAGCGCGCCGAGCGGCAGCGCGAGCAGGATCGGGAAGCACGCCATCAGCAGGGACTCGGCCGCGAACAGCCGGCCCACACCCGCAATGGTCGCGCCCAGCGCACGCAGCGTGGCGATCTCACGCGCGCGCTCCAGGAAGAGCCCGAAGAGCGTGATCGCCGCGCCGCAGAGCGCCATCACCGTCGCGATGACTTGCAACAAATACGTCACCGCGAAGGTGTGTTCGAAGACATCGATGATGCCGGCGCGCAGTTCGGCATTGGAGCGCACGTTCAGAAGGAAGCGGCCCTCGAACGTCTTGCGCAAGGATTCCGCGATCTGCTCGCGATCGGCGCCGGGTTCGACGTACGCTGCGACGTTCGTCACGCCCGGATCGCCAAACGCAGCGATAAAGGCGTCCTTGCCCGTCAACGCGTAACCGCGGTCGTACGTAAAGTCACGGAAGATGCCGGCGATCTTAAAGCGCGCTACGCCGCCGGAACCGCGGCCCGGAACCTCCAGCGTGTCGCCAACCTTCAATCCATAGTTATTTGCCAGCGGTTCGGAGATGATTGCGCCACCTTTAAGCGCAGCATCGAGAGCTTCGTCGGCGCGGCCAACGAGAAAATCGAAGCGCGCGCGGCTCTCGAGCGTGGGCAGTTCGACGCCCGTGAAACGTATGCTGCGTCCTCCATAGGGAACTTCGACCGCGCGCAACGTATCGATGGCGCGTATCCCCGGAGCATTGCGTGCGATCTCGACGGCCTCGGCGGGCACGCGCGCGTTCTCGCGCGAGGTGTACTCGTAGGCGTCGCCGATAAAGACGTCGGCGCGGATCGCGGTCTGGATCCAGTTGCGGACCTCGCGCTCGAACGAGTGCACCATCACGATCACGCCGATCGTCATGGCCAGCGCCACGCCAAGTGCCGCCGCCGCGCCGCCGGTGCGCGTGAGCGACCGGTGCAGCGCGCCCGACGAGAGCGCGAGCGCGAGCAGGCCGCGGCGCTCGGATTGGCGTTGAACGACGGGCAAGAGGAGCGCCATCGCCGCGGGCATCAGCGCCGCGCCCGCGCCCAGCAGCGCAAACGACGCCACGAATCCCGGCCAACGGCCTTCCACGGGCGCAGCCGATGCCGCGAGGGCCAATGCAATCCACACAACGCCCAGCAGCACGAGACGCGGCAAGCGGGATTTGAAGACGGCCTCCCCGTGGCTGCGCAGGCCCACCATCTTGGGTTGCGTGCGCGCGGCATCCAGCGCCGGAAAGAATCCCGCCGCCCCGGCCACCGCCGCGGCGGCCAGAACCACCAGGACGCCTTCCAGAGGTTCGAGCGGCGCGACATCCACGCGCACGAAGCGGTAGAGATCGGTCACCGTCTGCGCGATCGGCTTTATCAGCACTTGCGCAAGCGCCACGCCGGCGCACAAGCCCAGCACGCCGCCCACGACTCCAAAAAGTACGATCTCGCCGAGCACCGCGCCTAACAGCATCGGGCGCGTGACGCCCAGGCAGCGGAGCTGCCCGAGCAGACCCGTGCGTCGTACGACGCTGAACTGCGCGGCGTTGTAGATCAGCAGCGCGCCGACGACCATGGCGAGCATGCCCAACGCAAGCAGATTGAGGCGGAAGGCTTCGATCATCTTGGCCACGCGGTCGCCGCGCTGCGCAGGGCGTTCGAGGCGTTCGCCGGGCGCGAGGGCCGTGCGGACGGAATCTTCACGGCCCTCTTGCACGATCAAATCCACGCGCGTCAGCCGGCCGGACAGGTCGAAGAGTTCCTGCGCCGTCGCAAGGTCGGCCACGGCCGTGTCGCGCGTGGCCTCGCCCAACGCCTGCATCTCGTAGACGGACATGATGCGGAGCTTGAACGGCCGGCCCGCGGCAGCGACGACGAGCGTATCGCCTTCGCGCGCGCCCGCCGTATCGGCCCAAGCTTTGGGCAGCACCACCGCGCCGGGTTCGGTGAGGAAGCGCGCGACCGCGTCGCCGGGAACCAGCGGCGTGCGGCCGCCGTCGTTCAGGAAACGCCCCACAAAGAACGGATCGATGCCCAGCACGCGCAGCGGCGGCGCATGCGCTGCGGTCGACTGCCCTGCGTGAACGACGGCCTGCAAGACCGCTCGGCCTTCGATCAGCGGTTGCGCGGCCTCGATGCCGGGGAGTGTCGCGAGGTCCGCAAAACGTTCTTCGGGCACGCCGCCGGGCGCTTCGACTTCATGCGTCGCGTGACCCGCGACGGCCTCCACCGCGCTCACGAAGCTGGACCGCGCCGCCGAACCCGCCAGGTGAATCGCCACGAAGACGCTCACGCCCGCGGCCATCGCGGCCACGGTCCCGAGCGCCGCGCCCGGCGAACGGCGCAGGTCGCCGAGCAAGACTCCAAGAATCGCGCGGGCAGCGTTCACGCATGCTCCTTTATAGGAGCAGTTATGGGGGTGAGCGCCCGGTCTTCCGTGATCCGCCCGTCCTCGACGCTCAGCAGGCGCGTGGCGATGGAGACCGCCGCGTCGCTGTGTGTCGCCATCAGCAGCGTCGCGCCGCGCTCGCGCACGACTTCGCCCAGCAACGCGAGGATCTCTTCGCCGGTGCGCCGGTCGAGCGCGCCGGTCGGTTCGTCGGCCAGCACGATTTGGGGCTCGTTGACCAACGCGCGCGCCACGGCCACGCGCTGCTGCTGGCCGCCGGAGAGCGCGTCGGGGAAGTCCGCGGCCCGGTTTCCCAAGCCCACGCGGTCGAGCAGTTTTTGCGCGGCGGCCTGCGCCTCGCTTGCGCCTTTCCCAGCCAGCCGCGCGGGCAGCGCCACATTATCCAGTGAACTGAGGGTCGGCACGAGATTGAAGAACTGGAAGACGAAGCCGATCTCTTCGCGCCGGAACCGGGCCGCCGCGGCGTCGTCGAAGCGCGCCAGGTCGCGGCCTGCCACCACCACGCCGCCCTTGTCGGGCGCGTCCATCGCACCAATCAGATGGAGCAGCGTGCTCTTTCCCGAACCGCTCGGGCCCACCATGGCGATGCGTTCGCCTTTCACAACGTCCAGATCCACACCCGCGAGCGCCACGGTGCGCGCGGAGGCGGTGCCATAGGCTCGTTCGAGGCCGCGGCAGCGGATCAGGGGCACGGCAGAAGGGGAAGCAGCGGGCGCAGTTTCGCTCATGCGCACGAAGCGTAGCGCTTCACGCGGCATTCGTCCAAGCGCTAGGCGCGCGGGCTAGAAGCTGGTCCGAACCATGAAGAAGAAGCTGGTGGCGTTGTCGTCGGTGCGCGTGCCGCTGCGCGCGAAGAGGCGGCCGGGGTCGAAGAGAAAGACGCCGCCGCTGATGGAGAGGTTCTCGTTGAACGCGTGCGTGGCCTGGAAATCGAACTCGCGCCCAGCCTCGCGGCCTCCGCGGCCCTGCGTGTTGCGGCGCAGTGCGGCGCCGTTGGCCTGGTAGAAGGCGTCGGTGGCGTGGTCGAGCTTGAAGACGTGATAGTCGATCTCGACCGAACCGCCCTTCCAGACCTTCGCGGTCAAGCGCGCGGCCATGTCCTCGAGGTTCTTGTCGCTTGCGGCCAGAATTTTGCTGTGAAAACGGAACTGGTCGGCGAAGAGCGTGTCGAAGGTCTGGCTGATGCCGTCGTGCGGGTCTTTGTCGCCCGAGGACCGCGAGTATTGCGCCGCGATCCGCAGCGTGCGCCACCAACCCATCTTGAAGGTGTAGCCCACCTGCGCGAAGCCGCTCCAGGCCGTCACGTTGTCCGTGCCGCGCTCGCCGGTCTGGAAAGCGGCATCGAGATCGTAGTCCCAATGCTTGAAGAAGCGCCCGTCGGCCCGGCCGCTCAGCGTCCACAACTGAATGCCGTCCTTGATCCCGCGTTCGCCGCGAAAGTTGATCTTGTCGTTTCCCTTGTAGGCGATCAGGCCCTCTACGGTGTGGCCCTTCGGGATGCCCAGGGCTTTCACGTTCACTCCGGCGATCCGGTCGTGGCTGGTGAAGTCGTCCAAATTGCGGTGGTCCTGTACAACGGGCCAGCCGGCGAAGGCGTCGATATCGAAGCCGTCGGGCTTCCAGGTCACGCGCCCGAGGTCGAAGCTCTGGCCCAGGTTCAGCCAGTCGTTCTCGCTGAAGAGATGGCGGTGCCCAAGCACAAGTTCCTGCCGGCCGAGCTTGAAGAGCAGCGAGGGCTTGTCCACGATATCGTTGAGCAGGCCAATCTCGACGAAGCCCTGATAGATATCGAGCGCGTTCTCGTTCGGGTTCGTGCCCGGCAGACGGTCGCGCCAGAACTCGTGCGCGTCCTGAACTTCGAGGAAGGCGCGGAAGAGCGTGCCCTGCTTGAACTCGGCGTTGAGCCGTTCGCGGGCGAGCAACGAGAAGTCCTCGTCGTTGGCGTCGCGGTTGAAGTCGCGGCGGTTATCGAGCTTCTGGGCGCGCTCCTGCGCCGAACCTCCGAGCGAGAATGTCCAGCCGCCGCCGATCGGGCGGTCCTTCACGGCCTTGGCCGCGCGGCTGAGCGGCGTATCGGGCAACTCGTTCTTCTGCTTGTACGACCAATCGCCCCAATCGCTGGAGGCGCGCGCGGCTAGCGGCGGGAAGGCGCACAGCAGCAAGAGAAGATGCATCCTGGCGAGCGCCATGTTCAAGGCTTCTCCGCCGGACGAGGGAGCACCTGAAGATTTCGGAAGAGCCCGATGCCGTTGTGCACCGCGATTCGAATGGCGGCCTTCTTCGTACCCAGAGAACTGACGTCCACCGAACCGAAGGGCTCCGGGCCGATGAAGCAGACGGCCTGGCCATCCCAGCATTGAATGCGGACGTCGTGCCAGGCATCCGGGTCCAGCCCGTCCTTCTTGTTCTCGACCTTGAGAACTTTGTTCGTCTTCGTGTCGCGCAATTCCAGGTAGGCCGAAGCCTTTTTCGCATTCAGCGGAAAGCGGATGCCGATGGCGGCGTACGTTTCGGAGCTCAGGCCCGCCTGGATCTCGCATTCGTCCGCGCCGGTTTCGATCTTCAGGGTACCCGTTAGCTTATATTCCGCAGCGGGAACCTCGCGTTCTGCAAAGGCGAAGTCCTTGCTCTGCGCCTGCAAGGTCAGCGCGTCCTGCTCGGTCTCGAACGTGAAGACATGCTTCTCGCCCGTATCCGTCCAGCCTTGGGTGGTCTTGTTGTCGATCAGCGACTTGGGTTCGAAATAAGCGACCGGCGGAGGTCTTACCTGAGGAGGCGCAACGCTCGGCGGATTTTGGGGCGGCGGAACCCCTTGCGGAGGCGCCACCTGCACAGGAACGGGCGCCGGAGGCTTGGAGGTTGCGCTTGAAGAAGGCGCTCCGAGCAGGACGAATAAGACGCCAAGCAGCACCAGGACTCCGGCGCCCATCCCAGCAATCATGGCCATGCTCAAGCGGGAACTCGGAGGCTGCGCACCGATTCCGCCACGGGCCTTCTCGTCCGGGCCCACTGCTCCGCGGCCCGCGGCGCCGAGCTTCTGCAGCGTATCCGGCAGCAGGGTGACGCTGCCGCGCTCCGGGGGCAGCACCGGCGACGAGAGCGGCCGCTGCTGCTCGATGGCCTCGATGTCTTTGAGCAGTTCTCCGTAGGAGGCGTACCGGTCCTCTTTCTTACGCGCGGTCATGCGCTGCAACAGAAGCGATAGCCCCGCCGGAAGCTCGGGGTTGAGCGCACGCGGGTCCGGGATAGTCTCGCTCAGCTTCTTGGCGAGAATGGCGGCAATGGTCTGCGCTTCATAGGGCATCTTGCCCGTGACCATCTGGTAGAGCGTGATCCCGAGCGCATAGATGTCCGTGCGGAGGTCGAGGTTCTTCTCTCCGAGCGTCTGTTCCGGCGACATGTAGTAGGGACTGCCGAGCGCGCTGCCCTCGACCGTCAGGCGCGTGTTCTGCTGGCTGTCGTCGGTGTACGCGGCCAGCCCGAGGTCCGCGATCTTCAGGGAGTTGAACGGATTCGCGCGAATGGTGGTGCCCTGCGGCCGCACCGTGCTCAGGAGGATGTTTTCCGGCTTGATGTCCCGGTGGATCACGCCCACTGCGTTGGCATGGTCGAGGCCCAGCACGGCCTGCTTGAGATAGGAGAGCGCCTCCGCGAGGGGCAACCGGCCGCGCTTGCCGATGAGTTCGTAGAGACTCTCGCCTTCGACGAATTCCATGACCACGAACAGCAGACCCTGGTGCTCGCCGACGTCGTAGCACGCGATCATGTTCGTATGGTTGATCTTGGCCAGCACCTGCGCTTCGCGCAGCAGCCGCGCGTTGTAGCGCTTGTCGGCGGAAAGCCGCTGCGGCAGAACCTTGAGCGCAACGGTGCGATTCAAATTCTTCTGTCGCGCTTTGTAGACGGAACCCATCCCGCCTTCGCCCAGCTTCTTCACAACCTCGTAATTATAGAACGTTTTGAACCACTCCGCGAGCGCGGCCTCGTCCTGCCCCGCCCCTCCCGACGTACCCAATCCGCCCGTGCCCGTCGTGCTACCCGCGGGCATGATCAGCGTCTGGTTCGGTTCGGACGGATTTTCCGGTCCGGAGCCCTTGGTGTTCTTGGACCCCTTGGGATCCGGAGGCGGCAGTTCGACCGTGGGTTCGCTCAAGGCTTCGCGCCCCCGGCGATTTTCTTCGCTTCTTCAAGCAGCGCCGCGGCCTTGGGCCGGTCGGAGAGGCTCCGCCCGACGTACTGGAAGCGCACGACGCCGTCCTTGTCCAGAATGAACGAGGTCGGATGCGCCAGGTCGCCGTCGATCTTCAGCGCGCGCACGACATCCTGGTTGATGTCGAGCAGCACTTTGAACGGAAGCTGGAAGCGCGGGTCGTCGGACTTCTCGTACTCGCGCACGCTCTTCACGAACGCGTTGATGTGCTCCTCGGCGCCCGGATACACGACCAGGATCTCGGCGCCGGCGTCGTTGAAGTCCTTCGCCGTTTTGGCAAGTTCCGCCGTCTGCCGCGTGCAGTACAGGCAGATGCCCTGGCTGTAGAAGCCCTTCATGAAAACAAGCACGACCGTCTTTTTCCCCGTAAAGGACGCCAAGTCCACCAGTTTGCCGCCGGCGTCGACGAACTTCGCGACCGGCAACTTCCCGCCCTTCCAGTCGGCTTCCTTCTTGCCTTCGGCGGCCCGCTTGTCTACCGAGGCCGCCGCGAGCTTGGCTGCTTCCGCCTGAACCTGGGCCTTGGCAAGATCCTCTTCCATCTTGGCGAGCTGCGCCTTGGCGTCCGCCTTGGCGCGCTCGAGTTCCGCCTGCACCTTCTGATCGGGCTTGGGCGACTCGGCGGGCTGTTCTTTGGGAGTTTCCTTTGGCCCTTCGGTGCGTGGCGCGGACTTGAGCGCCTCAATCTGCTTCGAGAGCTCGTCGATACGCGCATTCAGCGCTTCAATGACCTTCATGTCTTCCTGGCGCTGCTTGGCCGCATCAAGCTGGGCTTGCGTGGCCGTGGTCTGCGCCGAAGCCTTGATCGAACTGTTCTCGGCCTGGAGCTTGTCCATCCGGTCGAGCGCGGAACGGCGCTCAGGGGTCTGGCAGCCGGCCAGCAGAAACACCAGCGGTGCGACGAGGGCCGGTTTCCAGGCGCTTAAACCATTCAATACCCTAGACATGTCTTGTGGTTCTCCGGACTAAAAATGAGTGCGCTGGCGAATTCAGCTATTCTAGTGAGCATAAGGATTTGGCAACTGGAATAACCACGGGGCACAGGAAGAAAATTTATATCGCAAGGCTTGACATACCGGAGTTCATACAGTAATTTCAGTATAGACAGAAATAGGAGAAAGTCATGGCTGCCCTGACTCACGTCCAAGAGAAGTTCGTCCTCCACTGGGGAGAGATGGGCACCAAGTGGGGCGTGAACCGCACGGTGGCACAGATCCACGCGCTGCTCTTTCTCTCGCCCAAGCCGCTGCACGCCGAAGAGATCACCGAGACGCTTTCGGTGGCGCGCTCGAACGTCAGCACGAGTCTCAAGGAACTCCAGGGCTGGGGCATCGTCAAAGTCGTGCACGTGATGGGCGACCGGCGCGATCACTACGAATCGATGAAGGACGTCTGGGAGCTCTTCCGCGTGGTGCTCGACGAGCGCAAGCGCCGCGAGATCGACCCGACGCTGGCGCTGCTGCGCGAATGCGTCGCCGAATCGAGCCAGGGCAAGAGCGAGGACGCGCACACCCGCGAACGTCTCGCCGCGATGCTGGATTTCTTCGAGACCATGGCCGGCTGGTACGACCAGATTCGCCGCATGCCGACGGACGCGGCGATCAAGTTCGTCAAGATGGGCGGACGGATTCAGAAGCTGCTGGGGCTGGCCTCGTAGCCGAGGTCCGCCTCTTTTTTCGGAGGATATTTCTGTGATTACAGAAATGATTGACCATATCGACACAACTGCATCAACGGCTCCAAGATGCGGCACGGTCTACTACGACGGCGCGTGCGGCCTGTGCAGTGGGTGGCTGTCCATAATCGCGCCGGTCATCGGGGCCTATGGTTTCGCGGCGGCGCCGCTACAGACGCCTGGCGCGCAGCAGCGGCTCGGCATCGACTCCGAACATCTCCTCGACGAGTTCCGCTTGCTTGCGGCCGATGGCCGGGTCTTCGAAGGCGCGGACGTGTACCTCTATATCTGGGCGCATATCTGGTGGACCTGGCCGCTGTACGCGCTCTTTGCGCTGCCGGGACCGTACCAATTAATGCGCGCGACCTATCGATTCTTCCGGCGCTATCGTTACCTGATCTCGAAGGAGTGCGCGCTTAAGCCGCGACTGGCGCCGCAGATGGAGGTGCCGCAAGCGCAGAGACCGCAGGGAACGGATGCTCGCGCGCACGGCGAGGCAGACGCCGCGCGCCGCGCACCCCCTGCGGCCTCTGCGCGAATCGCAGTGGCGTGGGCGCCGGTAGTCATGCTGCCGGCGTTCACACTGGCCTTCGGCCATGGCCTGGCCGCGTGGGCGTTCATGTGGCTGCTCGCTTTCGCGATATTTGCCGGGTTCAAGTGGCTCACCTGGAGGCGGGCATGCGAGGCGGGCGTCACCGCGTGGCCCCAGCGCCATCTTGCGTATCTGTTCCTGTGGCCAGGCATGGATGCCCACGCGTTTCTGGCCGCTAAAGGTGTCCAGACGCCGAGCGCTATCGAATGGCTCGCGGCAATTGCCAAAACCGCGCTGGGCGCACTACTCTTCTGGACTGCCGCGCGGTACCTCGCTGCAGAGGACCTGCTGCTCGCCGGGTGGACCGGCATGGCGGGCGCGATCTTCTTCCTGCACTTCGGTCTCTTTCATCTGCTCGCGCTGGCGTGGCAAGCCGCAGGCGTAAAAGCCGAGCGCATCATGCGCGCCCCGCTGTTTGCTGAATCACTGAGCGAATTCTGGAGCGCGCGCTGGAACGTGGCGCTGCGCGACATCACGCATGGCGCGATCTTCACGCCCATCGCGAAACGCTGCGACGCCAGAACGGCCACGCTCGCGGTCTTCCTGCTCTCCGGGTTGATCCACGACCTGGTCATCTCCGTTCCCGCAGGCGCGTGGTATGGCTTGCCCACCAGCTACTTCGCGCTGCAGGGTCTCGGAGTGATCTTCGAACACTCGAACATCGGCCGCGCCGCGGGATTGCGGCACGGCTGGCGCGGGCGGGCCTTCGCGCTGGCCTGCGTCGCCACGCCCGCGTTCGCGCTCTTCCATTCGGTTTTCGTGCTGCGAGTCTTCGTGCCGTTCATGCGCGCCGCCGGCGCGCTCTAGGAAAGGAGGCGGACCATGATGCTTTCACTCGAACGCATGATCTTCCTGGGCGGACTGCTGCACCTCGGTCCTCTTAGCGCCGGACTGCTCTTGCCGAACGTGATCGGCATGCGGCGGCAGCTCGAACCCGTCGGCGGTTTCCTGCGCCGGCTGGTCTGGGTGCACGGAGGTTTCCTGGTGCTGACACTGCTGGCGTTCGGCGCCGTATCCCTGGCCTTGCCCGGCGTGCTGGCCTCGGGAGCACCGCTGTCTCGCGCGGTGTGCGGTTTCATCGCGCTCTTCTGGTTCACGCGGCTGTGCGTGCAAGCGTTCGTCTTCGAGGCCAAAGGCGTGGCAAAGACGCGGCTGCTCAAGGCCGGCTACTACGGTCTGACCTTCGTCTTCGCGTACTTCGCGGTGATCTACGGTTTCGCGGCGCTGGCAGCGCATTGAACGCCGCCATCTCGGCAAGGGACCTGAAAGGAGGGATGCCATGTACACCATCTGGAGTTACGTGATCTACCTCGCGGTCAGCATCGCGCTGACGATGTGGGTCGGCTGGACGCTCTTTCGGAACGGCCGGATCTTTCTCGTGGATACCTTCCACGGGCACGAGGCGCTGGCCGATTCGGTCAACCACCTGCTCCTCGTCGGCTTTTATCTCATCAACATCGGCTATGTCTCCGTGGCGATGCAGTACGGAGAACGTCCGCTGGATGTGCAGCAGGTCTTTGAGGTGCTGAGCCTCAAACTCGGACTCGTGCTGATCATCCTCGGCGGGATCCACTTCATGAACCTGTACGTCTTCTCGCGCATGCGCAAGAGCGCGCTGCTCGAGAAGCACCTGAACGGCAGCCGAACGTAAAGGAGACGCGCCATGACGGCTGTGCTTGCAAGCTACGAGCGCCTGACCAACAGCCACGCCGCCAAGATGGGAACGGCGGCGTGGCTCGTGCTGCTGGCCGTGGCCTTGCCGAATCTGACGATGCTGCGCGTCATCGAATTGGCGGTGCTGCTCGCAGCCTTCGCACTCATGCCGCAGGCGTTCGTCCTGCTCCACCAGATTGATCCTGGCGAAGAAGACGCGGCGTTTCGCGCGGCGCGCATGCTCCAGCCAACCGCGGCGGCGCTTGCCGCGGTCTCCTTCTTTCTTCCGCAGGGGCCCGGCGCGGCGGCGCTCGCCGCGCCGTGGGCCGCGGTCTGCGGCTTGGTATCGCTTTCTGGACTCCTGCGCTTCCGGCGGCACGGCATCGGCTCGTTCGAACAAGCCGCGGTGCGCGCAGGGATGCTGCTTCTATCTGTCGGAGGATCCGGCCTGGTGCAGTCGCGGCTGGGCATGCAGCCTTTCGGTTTCGTCGAGCCCATCGTGCTTCTGACGGCGGTGCACTACCACTTCACCGCGTTCTTCGCGCCGCTGATCGCGGCATCTACCTTGAGGGCGATAGCAAAAACGAATTCCATCTTGCGCGCGCCTGGCCGCGCCGCCACGGCCGGACTGATAACGGCGACACCACTGCTGGCGCTCGGATTCATCTGCTCAAATGAGGTGAAGGTCGCGGCGGCCATCCTGCTTACCGGATCGCTCTTCGTCTTGGGCCTCGTGGCGATCGCCACGATTCCGCGCTTCACGGACTGGAAGGCGCGGGCGCTGCTCGGCGTCTCGTCGGCGAGTTTAGTGGCGGGAATGGTCCTGGGCGCCGTCTTCGCGATCACGGAGTTCCGCGGCAACTTGGCGCTGAGCATCCCGGAGATGGCATGGTCGCACGGCATCTTAAACGGCCTGGGTTTCGCGGCCTGCGGACTCACCGGCTGGAACCTGGCCTTCGCGAAAGAAAGGGGGAACCTATGAACACGTTCTTCGACTGGGCCTGGCTGCCCCGCGTCCTGCCCGTTTTTCCGCGCCGCTGGGCATGCTGGCACGCCGCAAACCAGCCGCACGATCCCGTGCTTCCCGCGCTCTTCCCCAACGCCGAACTGCTCGACCAGGCGCTGCCTGCGTGCGACGAAGATGCCGCCCCGTTCGCGCTCCCGCTGCCCGATTACTCGCGCGATACCGAGCTGCTGCTCTTCGCGCTGCCCGAACTTCCCGGGCCCGCCGCGCGCGAGCGCCTCTTCGCCGAACTGCGCCGCACCCTGATCCCCGGCGGAACGCTCGTGACCATCGAATGCCTGCGTGGCGCGTACCGGGCCGCCGCTTACGGTTTGCGTTCGGCGCGCTTGCGCACCCGCGAGGAATGTCTGGCTCTGGGCATGGCGGCCGGATTCCGGCTGCGCGAAGACTACGCAATTGCCCGCGATACCCACGCGCTGGTCTGGCTTGGGTAAGGAACGCCTAGGCGGGTTCCTGTGGACAACGTGAAGTCCAGGGAGGAGAACGCAGGAAAGGAGAACCGCATGCAGACGACGTCTGCCGTCGTTTGCCTAAAGACTCGCACGCGCCCCTGCGACGCGGCGCGCCGGCGCCTGGAACGCGGCGAGCGTGCGCCCGTCTTTGCCGCCGATTGGATGCGTGCGTTGATGTTGCACTACGAGGTCTCCGCGGAAGTCCTGCAGCCGCACGTACCGTTCGAACTCGATCTTCGCGAAGGCCGCGCCTACGTGAGCTTGGTCGCGTTCACGCAAGAACGCTTGCGCCCTGCGCTCGGTGGAATTGCTGGCCGCGTTTTTGAGTTCTTCAGCGCGCCGCTGGCGGCGCACGGATTCCTGAACGTGCGAACGTACGTCCGCGTGAACGGCGAACCGGGGATCTGTTTTCTCGCCGAGTACATCCCCAACGCGCTGGCAGTGCTCGTGGGCCCGCGACTGTACGGTCTCCCGTATCGCCTCGGAAAGCTGGACTACAGGACTGACGAAGAGCGCGGGCGTTTTGAAGGTCATGTGAGTGTGGGCCGCGCCGCAGACCGTGCTGGATTACGCTTCGATGCCCAATGGCGCCGGAGCGATGGCTTCGATCCCGCGCCGCAAGAATCGCTCACCGAGTTTTTAATGGAACGCTACTCGGCCTACACGCAACAAGGGCGCGCGCGGCGGCGCTTTCGCATTTGGCATGAGCCCTGGCCGCAGATGTCCGCGGAGGTTTGCGTGGAAGGATGCGGCATGGAAAAGCTGGCCGGGAAATGGTGGCCTCAAGCTCGTTACATCGGCGCGAACTACTCTCCCGGCGTGCGCGGAGTCTGGATCGGCCGGCCGGAGCAGCTTACGGACGCGCACCCCACGTCTTGAGTGCGTCCGCGAGTGCAGGCGCGGGCCGTTCGCCGATGTTTTCGAAGCCCTTCCCCGCCCCACCGCCCGCGTAGGCCAATTTCTGCTTTACGTCCGGCGCATACGCCATACCCAACAGCTTGAGATCCTGGATGCCGTCTTCAATGCGGAAACCCGCTTTCGACGAGTAGCACGCGCAATCGCGAACGTGCGCGACCGATCCGCCATAACGGCCGACGCCTCTCACGCGCAGGCAGATATCGTTCTGCGCGAAGACGCAACCCTCGATCGTCGCTTCCACGTGGTCCTTGATGTTGAGCGCGGCCTGGTTGGCAATCTGCCCATCCCCGAAACCGTAGACGTAACAGTAGCGCACGGCGACCTTCGAGCGCGGATTGCGCGGCTGCTGCTTGGTATCCAGCGCGTTCTCGCCGGGACGTTCGCCTTTCTTGAAGCCCGCGGTGTCGGCCGAGAGCGGCGCGGTCCAGAGCGTGCAGTGTTCGATGAGCACGTCCGACCAGGGGCCGCGGTCGGGATCGAACTGCAGGCAGTCGCCGCTGACCTGGTGGATATCGCAATCGCGCACCGTCAGAGCGGTGGGACGGCCGGTAATCCCGTGCGCGTCGTCCTGATCCTTAAACGTGCCCGAGAGCATGTGGTGGATCTCGCAGCGCTCGATGGTGACGTCCTTCCCGTAGACCTCGACGCCGTTGCGCGCGCCGTTCCGGATCGTGCAGTTGCGCAGCGTCACGCCGTCGCACTTGATCTGAACCAGGCTGTGCGGCTTGAAGCCGCCGTCCACGATGATGTTCTCGTAGACGCCGGGCGACGCGATCACGAGCCGGTCCAGAACCTTGGCGCCTTCGGGTGCGCCGATGGCGCCGCGCGCGCCAACGCCGCCGGGCTCGCGACCGAGCGGAGGAATGACCGTGGCGCTTCCCACGTCTCCCTGCGTGGCCTTGGCAGGCGCCTCGTTCGCGCGTTGCACGTTAACGCGTTGCGGCTCCGGCGGAGGCGGAAACTGAAGGGCAAGCTGCCCGACGCGGTCGCGCAGCCTCGCGTCCGCCGTCAGCGCCTGGTCTTCGTACTTGCTGGCGACTTCCGGCATGGCCAAGGTATGCGCGAGAACGGCCAGGGCGAAGGCGCCCTCCGCGTCGTCTTCCTTTACGAAACCGCGGAAGATCTCGAACCGCTCCTCGTCTTCGACCGAACGCCAGGCCAGGTCGAGCTTCGTGCCCTGAATCTCGATCTTCGCTGCGCCATCGCCTGCGCCCAGGACGAGGGCCTCCACGGGACCGCCGGCCATCTTCAGCCGCACGCGCCCGCGCATGCCGGCCTTGCCGTTTTCCGCTACTCGCGAACGCAGCAGACCGACGATGCCCACGAGGTCTTCTGCGGCCGAAGCGCAACACGTGAGCACGAAGAAAGCAACAACCACCGGCACAAGTGTCAGCGCACTTCCGCGCCTCATCCGCACCGTCCCTTTTGCGTTCATAGAAGGATGCCTCCGTGTTGCGACGCCGTCATCTTTCTACACTATAGAACGGATAAGTGAACTAGTACACTTCACGGATTTCGAGAAATCTTTTACTGCTCTAAGCTGGTGCCTTAGCTAGGATTGGGTTTTTCATGCTTATCGGAGAACCTCTCGTATGTCCAAGAAATCAGCCGTAAACCAACTCGATCCATCGGCTACACCGGTCCTTCGCGGCAACCTTTACCCGCACATGGTTCTGGACGACTACGTCGCGCGCATCCGCGAGATGCGGCGCGAACGCCGCGCCCGGCTGGCTGCGCTCAAAACAAGACGGCAGGCGGAGGCGTATCAGGAACGCGTGCTGGAAGCGATCAACCGCGCTTTCAGCCCGCGGCCCGCGAAGACGCCGCTCAATCCGCGCATCGCCGGCGTGGTCGAGGCGCAAGGTTTCCGCGTCGAGAAGATCCTCTTGGAGAGCCGCCCGGGCGTGCTGGTCTCGGGGAACCTTTATGTGCCCGAAGGCTGCGGCGCGGACCGTCCCCTTCCCGGCGTGATCGGCGTCTGCGGGCACTCGGACCTGGGCAAGGCCGCGCCCGTGTACCAGGCCTTCCCGCAGCGGCTCGCGGCGGCGGGTTTCGTGACGCTCATCATCGATCCCTTCAACCAAGGTGAACGCGACCAGTACGCACTGCTGCCCGAAGAACTCCGCAAGGGCCTCGATTGCGTGCACTGCTGCAACGCCCACAACATGATGGGCAAGCAACTTGAACTCGTGGGCGAATTCTTCGGGATGTGGCGCGCGTGGGACGCCATCCGCGCGCTCGATTACCTGCTTACGCGCGCCGAGGTGGACCCGCGGCACGTCGGCGTGACGGGCAACTCCGGCGGCGGCACGATGACGACGTGGCTCTGGGGCGCCGAACCGCGCTTTACCATGGCCGCGCCGAGCTGCTTCGTGACTACGTTCGGCGCAAACCTGGAGAACGAGTTGCCCGCCGACAACGAGCAGTACCCGCCAGGCGTGCTCGGCGCGGGCCTGGAGATGGCCGATTTCTTTATCGCGCGCGCGCCCAAGCCCTCGATCCTGCTCGGGCAGAACTTGGACTTCTTCGACCGCCGCGGTATTCGTGAGGCCCACGCCGAGATCGCGCACTTCTACCGGGTCCTCGGCGCGCCCGCGAAAAACCACGCGCACTTTATGGGTCCGATGGGCCACGGCTACTCGCACCACAATCAGCGCGCCATGGTGAACTTCTTCTCGCGCCACGCGGGCAAGCCGCGCACGGTCCATCTTTCCAACAAGCGCGTCGTGGATCTGGGCGCGAAGAACCTCTGGTGTACGCCGCAGGGCAATACCGTGCGCGCGGGCGCCAAAACGATCTTCGAATGCGCCGCGGAGATCGCGCGCGCGCAGTACGCGCGCCGCCGCTCAAGGGGGCCGCTATCAAATCCCGCGCTGAACAAGGCCGTCCGCGACGTGCTGCGTCTCGACCCCGCGGCCGGTTCGAATGCCGCGAATCCGCCCCACTATCGCTGCATTGGCCCGGTGCATTACGACAAACCGCGCGTAGCGCGCTTCGCGGTCGAGACCGAGTACGCGCAGTCGGACGATCCGGTCGCGCGCATCCGCGCGCTCCTGCTGCAGGCGTCGGGCAAGCCCGGCTTCACGCTCGACGTGGCACCACGGGTAACGCTCTACTTGCCGCACGTCAGCGCCGAGGCCGAGCTCCAGGACGGTCGGCTTGCCGGCGCGTATCTAAAGAAGGACGGACGCGGACCGGAGACGTTCTTTGCACTCGACGCACGGGGCTTCGGCGCCTCGATGTTCGTCGATAAAGGCGAGAATTACTTCGCGCCCTACGGATTCGATTACATGTTCCATGGCCATGGACTGCTCTTCGGGCAGAGCTTCCTCGGCCGGCGTGTCTTCGACGTACTGCGCTCCATCGACCTGCTCGTCCATGAAGGCGCGCGGGCGATTGACCTCGTGGGCCGCGGCCAAGGCGCGCTGCTCGCCGCGTACGCCGCGTTGCTGGCGCCAAAGGCCGTCAAGACCGTGCGCCTGCGCCACGCGCCGCACTCGTACCTGGCATGGGCGACGGCCCCGGTCGTCCGCTGGCCGGCGGCGAACTTTCCGCGCGGGGTGCTCGCACGTTTCGACCTGCCGGACGTCTATCGCGCGCTTGGCAAGCGCCTCAACGCTTCCGAACCTTGGGACGAACTCATGCGGCCGGTGCGGCGCTCATTCGGTAAGCGCACGAACAGCTACGCCATCGCCGCGGCGGGCGCGTGAGGGCTACTTCAATTCCAGCGGTTTGCGCGCGATGATCACGAGCTCGTCGCCAGCTTCGAGCGTAAGCGACTTGGCGGGATTCACCATCGTCTCGCAGCGGCGGTCTTCCTTGCGGCGGCCCGCCGCGTTGCGCTCCAGGCCCACGACAAGCGCGTCGTGCTCGTCCTTGAGCCGTCGCGTCACTTCTCCGAAGGTCAGACCCGTCCACGAAGCCGGAAGCGCGGCTTTGTAGAGGTTATTCCCGAACGATACGTCGAGCAGTTCGGTAATCACGCCAATCAGGCCGCGGTTGCGGATGGACGTCGCGATCAGAGAACCGCTCACCTCGTCGTCCACCACTACGTTTTCGACGCCGGCGGACTGGAGCTGGACATTGTTTTTCCGGTCGAGGAGCTGCGCGCAGGTGAAGACGTTGGGGCTGAGTTTTTCGATGGTGAGCGCGGCAAGGACCGTACGGGCGTCGCGGTCCTGGTCGCTGCGGGGCTTGCACTTGTCGGCCAGCAGGATGGCGTGCGAGGCGTGGCTGATGCCGACGCGTTCGAGCACGTCCATGCGCGTGTAATCGCCCTTGTAGAAAAAGACCCGGGTGCGGTCGGCGCTACTCAGTTCCGCGTCGGGCGTCTCCACTAATTCCGCGACGACCACGATGGATTGGCTGCGGCTGCATGCCTGCAGTTCCTTGATGATGAGTGGCGCCGCGCGGTTCCACCCGCACATGACCACGTGTTCGCGAAGTTCGTCGAGTTCCATCTCGGAAACCTCCAGTCCAGTCTTGAGCCGCTGCATCATCACGGCGCTCATCACGCCGGTAAAGACCGCGACCGTGGTCAACCCGCCCATGACGACAAAAGCCATCACCACGCGGCCCATCTCCGTCTGTGGCTCGCCCAGCGTCGGCTGCAGCGAGACCAGCGTAAAAAAGCTCCACCAGAGCGCGTCGCCCAGATTGGCGAATCTGCTCAGCGGCTCTCCGCCTTCAAAATGGTGCATCGCCATGCCGCCGACCAAGATGATGATGCCGATGGTCAGCAGGATCATCAACTGCATGCCGAACCCCGCGGCCAGCGCCGGCGACGACGCCAGAAGCCGGCGGTGAATCAGAATGCCCACGCGGTGGAGCCGGATCAGGCGGACGACGCGCAGAAAGCGCAGCGGCCGCAGCAGCGGCAGCACGGAGACGATATCAACCCAGTAGAAACGGAAGTACCGTCCCTTGCGCGGCGCGACCCAGTAACGCAACAGCAACTCTACGGCGAATAGGCCCGTGATCACGTCGCCGGAGAGGTGCACATACGTATACAGCTTGTCCTCGCGGTCCAGGCCGATCTCGGCGATCAGCATCCCCACGGATAACAGGATCAGCGCGATCAGGACGATCTCGGTGCGCGGGTGGCGCAACAGCCGGTCGATGCGGGCTTTCATAGGATGCGGCCATTGTCCTCTTTGCCGCGCGAGTGTCTAGCGCTGGCACGTGCCGCGCTCTGACGTAGCATCCACGCGATCCTGACCGAAAACCCACATTTCCGCATAGGATGACGCCATGCGTCCGCTCTCCATCGACTTCCGCGCGCTTCCCGAAGAACTCCGGCCGGGACTGGCCGAGATCGCCGCGGAGCGCCCCGCGCGCTTCAAGGCCGGCAAGGACGCCGTGCTCGTGTGCTTCGCCAAAATATCTTCCAGGACCGGAAGGCTCACGGTCCACGCAAACCGCGGCGGCGTCGAGGTTCGCTACGCGCGGCTTGTGGACGCCTTCCGCGCGCTGGGCCGTCTGCTCGGCATGGACGATCCGGCCAAGGCCGCGTTCGAAGAGACGGCGCGCTTCGACCTGCTCGGCGCGATGGTGGATGTCTCGCGGAACGGCGTGCTCCGGCCCGAAACGGCCAAGCTGCTCCTGCGACGCTTCGCGCTGATGGGCCTCAACACGCTCCTCTTATATAGCGAGGACACCTACGAGGTCCCCGACGAACCATTCTTCGGGTACCTGCGCGGACGCTACTCCAATGCCGAGTTGCGCGCACTTGACGCTTACGCCGCCACGCTGGGCATCGAGATGTTCCCGTGCATCCAGACGCTCGGGCACCTCGAACAGATTCTTCAATGGCCCGCATACGCTAAACTCAAGGACGCCGGCGGCGTGCTCATCGCCGGAGACGAGGCCACCTACGCGCTGCTCGAAAAAATGATTCGCACCGCCAGCGCGCCGTTCCGCAGCAAGCGCATCCACATTGGCATGGACGAAGCCCACGGCATCGGCACCGGCGGCTATAAGCAGAAGTTCGGCGAGAAAGATCCGTTCGTAATTCTCAACAGCCACTTAGATCGCGTACGAAAAATATGCCAAAGCCTGGGTCTGAAGCCCATGATCTGGAGCGACATGTACTTCCGGCTCGGGTCGAAGAGCCACGACTACTATGACAAGGACTGGTCGATCACGCCGGAGATCGTCGCGAGGATTCCAAAGGACGTGCAGCTCGTCTATTGGGACTACTACCATCTGGAGCAATCCTTTTACGAAGAATGGATCGAGCGGCACCGCAAGCTCGGCAGCGAACCCCTCATGGCCGGAGGCGTCTGGACCTGGAATCACCTCTGGGCCGCGCTGCCTTTCAGCTTCGCGACGACCGAAGCCTGCCTGCGGGCGTGCAAGGTGAAGGGCTTGCGCGAGGCGTTCGCGACCATGTGGGGCGACGACGGCATGGAATGCGACGTGCTTTCGGCGTTGCCGGGCGCGCAGTTCTTCGCCGAGCACGGCTATGCGGATCGCGTGGACCAAAAGCTTCTGCGTGAAAACTTCCGCGGTTCGTGCGATGGCGATTTCGACGCCTGGTGCCAGGCCAGCGAGCTCGACAGCGTGCCCGGCATCGCCCATCCCGAACGCAACAGCAACAACTTGAGCAAGCTGCTGCTCTGGTCCGATCCGTTCTACAGCCCACTCGATCCGCACACGAACAAGCTGAAACTGAATGCACACTACGCCACGCTGGCGAAGACGCTCGTTAAATTCGCCAAGGCCAAGAACGGCGGGCTGTTTGTGGCGCGGCTGAACTACCCCGCGCAGATCGCCAAGGTTCTCTCTATTAAGTTCGGCTTACGCGAAAAACTGCATCAGGCCGTGCGCAGGAAGGACCGTAAGAAGGCAAAGGCTTTGCTCAATGAAATTGCGGTCCTGCGGAGCGAAACGGAAAAGCTGTGGAAGATTCACCGCACGATGTGGCTGGCGACGTACAAGCCGTACGGCTGGGAAGTCATCGAGCAGCGCTACGGCGGCCTGCAGGCGCGCCTCGAGACGCTGGCCGAACGCTTAAAGGCATTCGCCGCAGGTAAGCTGGATACGATCGAGGAACTCGCCGAGCCGCTCGTGCCCATCTTCCCCTTCGACGATCCGGCGCAGATCCCCAACATCAACCACGACCGGCTGAAGACGCCGAGCTTCATCAAATAGCGGATTTCTCGCCGCAGAAGGCGCGGAGAACGCAGAGGACGAAATCTAAAAAGCGATTATAAGTTCACAGCGATCTCTGCATCCTCTGCGGTGAAAAATGGCTTCTCTCCGAGACTTGGCGACCGAGCAGTCCAATCCGCGCAGCCGGAACCTCGACCGCGTCTCCACGCGGCGGCTGCTGGAGATTATCAACGCCGAGGACCGCACCGTTCCCGTGGCGGTCGGGCGCTGCGTTCCAGTTCTGGCGCGCGTAGTCGAGGCCGTCGCGGCACGGCTGAAGCGCGGCGGGCGGCTCTTCTACATCGGCGCGGGTACCAGCGGGCGGCTGGGCTGCGTGGACGCGAGCGAGATGCCGCCGACCTTCGGCACCGATCCGAATCTCGTACAAGGCATCATGGCCGGCGGCCTCGGCGCGCTCACGAAAAGCAAGGAAGGCGCGGAAGACGACGGCCTTGCCGGCGTAAAGGATATCCGCGCCCGCAAAGTCGGCCGGCGCGATACGGTCGTGGGCCTCTCGGCCAGCGGCAGAGCGCGGTATGTCCGCGAGGCGCTTAATGAAGCGCGGCGGCGCGGTGCATTCACTGCCTGCATCACCTGCAACCCGAACTCGGAGCTGATCGCCTGCGCCAACGCAGCGCTGGTGGCCGAGACCGGCCCGGAAGTCGTGACGGGTTCGACGCGGATGAAGGCGGGAACCGCGCAGAAGCTGATCCTCAACATGCTCTCGACGGGCGTGATGGTGCGGCTCGGGCGCGTGAAAGGCAACCGTATGGTGGACCTGCAGCTCAAGTGCGAGAAGCTGGTGGAGCGCGCGAGTAATCTAGTGATGGACGAGACCGGTTGCTCCGCTTCAAAAGCCGCACAGGCATTGAAAGCCTCGAACGGCAGCGTGCGCAAGGCCGTGATGCTCTTGAGGAAGCAGAAGCGGCGCTGACGCGAAGCACTTCCTGCGAAAACGCAAAGTATCGAAGGATCGGACTGAGGCGCACGCCCCAATCGTAGCATGCGCCGCGCATGGGACACGGTAACCTGTAGTAGCCCTCGAACGCACTCTCGGAGAAACCTCATGGCCCGTCCGGTCACGCTCGGCTTGCTCAACATCAGCATCGACCTCGTCTCTCTAGCGCAGCGTCGCCGCGATATCCTGCGC
Source organism: Planctomycetota bacterium (assembly GCA_016200135.1). Classification (GTDB taxonomy): domain Bacteria; phylum Planctomycetota; class SZUA-567; order H5-PLA8; family H5-PLA8; genus JACQFI01. The sequence goes on along the minus strand of JACQFI010000122.1, from coordinate 1,170 downwards.
ATGATCGACGAGGCTGGGCGCGCGGGCTGCCAGGTCGTCGTCGTGCCCGAGTTCGCCGACCATCATCGAACCCACGAATCGCTTAAGGCTCACGGCAAGGGCATCGCGCAGGTCCGGAAGGCGTGCGCGGTCTCGTGGAAACATCCCTTCATGAAGCAGTGCGCCGCGCTGGCGAAGAAACACAAGATGGTCGTGATCCCGGATGTCTTCCTCGAAGAGAACGGCCGCTACTACAACAGTTGCGAAGTGATCGGGACCAAAGGCGAAAAGCTCGGGCATTACCGCAAAACGCATCTCGCGCCGGGCGAATGCGACTACTTCGAAGAAGGCGACGCGATCAAGCCCATCGAGACGCCCTTCGGCAAGCTGGGCCTGTTGATCTGCTACGACGTTAACTTCCCGGAACTCACGCGCTGCTACGAGGTCCAGGGCGCGGACATCCTGATCTGGACCACGATGCGCCAGGGCGAGCACGAAGAGGGCCAGTACCGGGCGATCCTGCCCGCGCGCGCCCTGGAGCACGGCCTGCCGCTCGCCGTCGCGACCTACGTCACGCCGTACCAACTCATCGGGCGCAAGCCGATGTCGAGCATCTGCTACAACAGTTTGGGGCAGGTCGCGGCGGGCGGGCAACTGCAGGCCGGCGTGGTCAAAGCCACGATCGATCTGGACGACAAGCCCCTCGACCGTCGCACCTGGGGCCAGCCCGACTGGGTCGTGCGCGCGAGCTATCTGCGCCGCCGCCGCCGGCCGGACCTTTATGGATCGCTGGTCGATCTGCTCTCCGGCGACGAGGTCAATCCGGACAAGGAACCGACGGCCCGCGAGGTCAAGGATTACAATCCCACCCTGTAGCCTCAAGTCGGTCCGTAGCGTTGCAGGAATCGCCGCCAACGGATACGTTGCGCGCCCATGAAGATCGCGCTTCTGACCAGCGTCGCCGGGAACGGCGGCTCGGCGCACACCGCCTTCCAGACCGCGCGCCTGCTTGCGAAGGCCGGGCACCAGCCGACGTTCTTCGCACCCGGCGCATATTGGTCCGCGCGCGGCAAGAAGGAAGGCGTGCGCGTCCATTCCACGCTGGAACTCCGCCGCGGCTTCCGGCCGCTCAGCTTCTACCGCGATTACAAGGTCTTCAAAGCGTTCCTCAACTCCGGCGGCGCGGATGTG
>JACQFI010000006.1 GCA_016200135.1 Planctomycetota bacterium | reverse complement strand
CCCTCCGCCGGTGGTGGCAAAATATTGTCCGCTTGTGATTATGGCGTGCCAATATTGACTGAGAATGAGTTTCTCGAACTTTTAAAGGAAATTGAGTCAAGGGGTGACCACGATGCAGCGTTTGCTAATTTACAGGGGTATTTATACTCCTCCACAGAAGCCTATGAAAAAGCCTTATCGACGGCGCCGACCTTCAAGCTAAAAGATGGAAAGCAAATTAGGGCAGTAATGGTTAAAGACTTTGGAGCAGGTTATGTAATCAGAAATAGTGATGGCAAATACCTGACCATCTCTAAAGGAGACGTTTCCGAAATACGAACGCCAAGCAACTAATAGGCGAAATGGCGTTCTGTCTGAAAAAGACCACTGCAATTCTATGAGCTACCGCCTAGCCTTCTTCCCCTTCCCGCCCGCCTCGACCTTCTCCAGCGTCTCCTTCAGCTTCTCGGACTCCTTCTTCAGCTTGTCGAGTTCCTCGCGGAGCGCGCGCAGTTCGGGCGGTGCGCCGCCGGCCTCGCGCAGCGCGGCGGCGGTATCTTCGGCCCGTCGCGCGAGGCGCTGGTTCAGCGCGGAGTCCTTGAAGCGCATGAGCACGCCCACGGCGCCGGGATCGCGCAAGTCCCGCAGGCCGCGCATGGCGGCGAAGCGGTCGAGGAAGAAGCCGTCCGCCAACAAGACCTGTTCGAGCGTCCGGCGCACGCGCGCCTTGGCCTTCTCGTCGTTGGCCTCGCGAGCCGCTCGGCCAATCAGATCCAGCGCGGCAATGCGAGCGTGTTCCGGTTGGCCGACTTTGGTGAAGCGTTCGAGCACCGGGAGCGCCTTGGCGGGATCGAGCTCCACCAGACCCGCGAAGGCGGAGCCGCGGATGCACTCGAGATACGAAGACTTGTTGGTCGCGCGCGCGACCTCGCTCCACGCCCGCGCCACGCGCGTCTTGCCCAGGGCCGTCGCGGCTTCGGCCTCGACGAAGTAGCTCGCGTCGCGCCGCGCGAGCGGCAGCAGGGCGCGCGCGGCTTGCTCGCCGCGCCATTCGCCCAGCGCCCGCGCCACCGCGCGCCGCGCTTTGGGGTGCTTCACCTTCGCGGCCGAGCTCACTTTCTCCAGTGCGGGCTCGGTGCCGATCTTCGCCAGCGCCGCGGCGCACTCGGCCTGCACGCCACAGAACTTATCCTTGAGCAGCGCGTCGCCGAGCGCCTCCACCGCCGCGTTCGAGCCCTTCTTGCCCAGCGCCTGCGCGGCGTAGACGCGGCCCATCGCGTCGTCGTCTTCCTTAAGCTGTGCGGCGAGCTGGTCCTCGTCGAACTTGAGCTCCAGCGTCTTGGGGATCGAGTTCGCCGGGTCGAAGGCGATCCACTTCGGCCGGTCCGCGAGTGAGATGTGAAAAACATGCGTCCCCTCGCTCAATTCGAACGGCTTGGTCTCGTCGTAGCCCTTGCCTACGAAGCGGACCTTCAGCGGCAGGCGGAAGATGGACGTCAGCTCGTCGGGCGTCTGCAGTTGCTTCACCGTCAGCGAAGCGATGCCAGCCTTCGCGTCCCACGCGCACGCGACCTCGAACTCCGGATGCCCGCCTTTAAAGATCCACTGCTCGAAGAGCCAGTCGAAATTGCGGCCCGTCGCGTCTTCGAACGCTTCGAGCAGATCCTGCGTCACGACGGTCTGCTCGCGGTGGCGCTCGGTGTAGAGCTTGATCGCTTTGAAAAAGAGGCGGTCGCCGAGAATGTTGCGCAGCATGTTCAGTACGCAGCCGCCCTTCTGGTACAGGTGGCGGTCGAAGAGGTCGATCGGCGCGCGGTAAACGTTGGTCATGATTGGGCGGCGGTAGCTGCTCGCGTCCTCGTTGAGGTACGCGCGCATGTCGCCGTACTGCTCGTAGCGGAACTCGTCCTCGCCGCGCGCGTGCCGGTACCACAGGTTGTCGAAGTACGTCGCGAAGGACTCGTTGAGCCACGCGTGGCTCCAGTCGCGGCAGGTGAGCAGGTTGCCGAACCACGAATGGACGAGTTCGTGCGAGACGAGGGGCTCGCTGCTAAAATCGAGATGCGCGCGGGCGTCGTGGAGCGTGCGCTCGGTCTGCGTCGTCGCGCTGGTGTTCTCCATGCCGCCGAAGATGAAGTCCGCGTCCGTGATCTGCGCGTACTTCGCGTACGGGTAGCGCACGCCGATCAGCTCGCTATAGAACTTCACCATCTCCGGCGTGCGCCCGAACGCGCGCGCGCCGTCGGCCTTGCGCCCGGGCGGGACGTAGTAGTTCACGGGAATGCCGTCCCACTCGTCCGCCACTTCGTCGTACTCGCCCGCGCAGAGCGTGATCAGATAGCTGACGTGCGGAACGTCCTGCAGCCAGTGGAAGGTCGCCGTGCCGTCCTTATTCTTCTTGCGCGCGAGCATCTTGCCATTGGAGAGGCAGAACCACGAGCCTGGCACCGTCGCGACAAGCTCGCTCGTCGCCTTCTCGCACGGATAATCGAAGCACGGGAACCAGTGGCGGTTGTCCTCGTCCTGGCCCTGGCTCCAGACTTCGCGGTGTTTCTTTGGATTGAAGCGGTCCGGCGCAACAAAGTAGAGCCCGCGGTGTGGCGTGGCTTTGTACGTCACCGCTAGCGTCGCGTCGTAGCCGGGCTCGAGCGGCTTCGCGAACTTCACGGCCAGCTTGAGGCCCGTGTTCTCGAACTCGACGGCGCGGCCGTCACACTCGACCTTGGCGATCTCGAGATCGACCGCATCGAGTTCGAGGCTCGTCACGCCGTCGGCGATGGGGCAGACGGTAAGGCGCGCAACGCCGGCGACGGACTTCGCCTTCACGTCCAGCTTCACGTCGAGCTTGATATGGCGAACATCCACCACGCGGTCGCGCGAGTACATCGGCGGCGTGCCCTTAGGCTGGAAGTCCTTCCACTTCTTCTTGGGCTTGTCGTCGGGCGAGGGCGCGGCCTCGCCCAGGTGCTCGCACAGCCAGCCATCGGTGAGTTGATAGGCCCAGGACATGCACGCCTCCTCAAGTCAATCGCCATCGAGTTAAAACCGGAATCGGGACCACGAAACTACTCGCAGGCGCGCTGGGCGTCCAGGAACCCCGTGGCCCATCGACGCTTGAAGCCGGTGCTCCAACGCCCTATGATGCTTCTTGACTTTGGCTAAGACGTGTTGCATAATCCCTATCGGATTAGTGGGAATTCAATGCCAAGAATGGCCATGTCACATCCCATTACGCTGAAAGGACATCCATGAGCGAAGTAGAAGGCGTCAAACGTAACAGCAACAAGCTCCGCGGCACCATTAAGGAGACTCTCGCGAGCGGCGCGACGCATTTCGAGGGGCCCAACGCCAATCTGATCAAGTTCCACGGCATGTACCAGGAAGACGACCGCGACGAGCGTTCGGCGCGGATGAAGGCCAAGCAGGACCCCAAGCACATCTTAATGGTGCGGACGAAGATTCCCGGAGGGCAGGTCACCGCTGAGCAGTACCTGGCGCTCGACGGCATGGCCGACAAGCTTGCCAACGGAACCCTGCGCATCACCACGCGGCAGGACATCCAGTTCCACGGCGTGCTGATGAGCGGCGTGAAGGAACTGATCGCTGCGATCAGCCATGCGCGCCTGACCACCTTCGGCGGCTGCGGCGACGTCGAACGCAACATCATGTGCACGGCCATCCCGCGCAAGACGGCCATGCACGCGGAGCTCTTCGAGACCGCGAAGGCGATCTCGAACGCGCTGCTGCCCAAGACCAACGCGTACTTTCAGATCTGGCTCGACGGCGAGAAGCTCAAGCTGGAAGACGAGCCCGCCATCGACCCGATCTACACCGACGCGTACCTGCCGCGGAAGTTCAAGACCGCGATGATGATCCCGCCGGACAACGACGTGGACATCCACGCGCACGACCTCGGCTTCGTCGCGCATTTGAAAGACGGCGCGATCGAAGGCTACACCGTGCTCGCGGGCGGCGGCTTCGGGATGGACCACGGCAAGAAAGCGACGTATCCGTTCCTCGCGGTGCCGCTCTTCTACGTCAAGAAAGAGCACGCGATGGAAGCGGCCAAGGCCGTGATCACGTTCTTCCGCGACTACGGCGACCGCGGCGACCGCAAGCACGCGCGCTTGAAGTATGTGATCGCCGAAAAGGGCATCGAGTTCGTCCGCACGCGCATCAAGTGGCGCATCAACTGCCCCGTCGAAGACCCGCGCCCGTTCACGCTCGGCAGCATCGAGGACAAGCTCGGCTGGCACGACCAGGGCGACGGCAAGCGCTTCTGCGGCGTGCGCGTCGAGTACGGGCGCATCAAGGACTTCGAGAACGGCCCGCGTTACCGCAGCGCGTTCCGCGCGCTCACGCAGCGCTTCAAGGCGCCCATCCGCTTCACGCCGAACCAGAACATCGTCTTCGGCGACCTGAATCCCGGTGACAAGGCCGCGTTCGATGCGATTCTTAAGGAGCATGGCATCCCGTTCGCCGAGACGCTGACGCAGGCGCGCAAGATGAGCATCGCCTGCGTTGCACTGCCGACGTGCCACCTGGCGCTCTCGGAGTCCGAGCGCGCGATGCCCGGGCTGATGGACGAGATCGACGCGCTGCTGCGCGAACTGAAGCTCGAACAGGAGCACATCCTCTTCCGCATGACCGGCTGCCCCAACGGCTGCGCGCGGCCGTACAACGCGGACTTCGCCTTCGTCGGCCGCGGCCCGGAGAAGTACGCGGTCTACATCGGCGGCTCGTATCGCGGCGACCGCATGGCGGGGCTCGCTTTCCGCAGCGTCAACGTCGAGGAGATCGCCGCGAAGATCCGCCCGTTCCTCGAACAGTACGTGGGCAAGCGCACGCCCGGCGAGACCTTTACCGACTACTGGGGCCGCACGCACGCCAACGGCCCCGCGCCGCACCCCGACCAGTTCCACGAAGAACTGGAAGAACGCGCCAAGCGCCTGGGTTCGGCCGCGCGCAAGGACTATGCCGCAGGCTAGGCTCGTGGGTGGCCCGGCCCGTTGGGCCGGGCCACCCAGCCGAACTTCTCCCTCCGGGCATGATTGGCGTAGATGCAGCGCCCGCGCTACAACCAACGCATGGAATCCGGACCACAACCCTTCTCGCCGCCGCCTCGGGAACAGGCCAAGCCCGGCGTCTGGCCGAAGGTCCTGCTTGCACTTGGCTTCGCGAGCCTCGTCGCGCTGCTGTTCTATTACTCGCTGGTCTGCAACGAGACGATGCAGGAGGGCCTCGACCACGCGGAGGCGCCGTTCACTTCTAAGTTGCGCAACGGCGGGCGCGTGGTCTACGTTACACCGGAAGCGTTCGAACGGCTGACGCGGCTCGAATGGACCGTCATCGCCGCGCTCCCGGCGCTGGTGCTGCTGGGCTTAGGCGTCGCGGCGTACTACATGTGGTACGGTTTCTGGAGCATACGCTTTGCGGCGATCCTGCGGGGGCTCTGCCCGCGCTGCCTGATGGGCTCTATCCATATAAAGGGACTGAAGCTGAACGAACGTTGCCCCGTCTGCAACGCGTCGTTCAACCGCGAGCAGGGCTACCTGGTCGGTTCGCTATACTTCGGCTATCTCTTTGGGGTACTCCTGGCGCTGCCGTCTTCTTCGTGCTGCTCTATTACCGGACCTACGATTGGCGCTGGTGGATCGTGCTGACGTTAGTGCCGTGCGCCCTGCTGGGGCCCATCCTCATCCGGCTCGCTCGCGCGATGTGGATGCATCTCGATTACCTGCTGAATCCCTGGCAGGATTAGGCTCATCCTTTTGCCCATGACGCCCGAGGCCGCGCGGATAACATGCCGGCATGGCTGAAAAGACGAATAATCCCATCCGCGCCGCGCTGGCGAGGGGCCAGTTGCTCAAAGGGCCGTTCCAGCTCTTAAGCGACCGCGCGGTCACCGAGATCCTGCTCGATGCGGGCTTCGACTTCGTACTCGTCGATGCCGAGCACCGCGCGCTGAATCCGGAGACCGTCGAGGACCTCATCCGCACCGCCCAGGGCATCGGGCGCGCGGCGATGGTGCGCGCGCCGATGATCGCCCGCGCGCCGATCCAGTACATCCTCGATGCCGGCGCCGACGGCGTCCTGATCCCGCTCGTGAACAGCCCCGCGCAGGCCGAAGAGGCCGTCTCGTACTGCCGCTATCCGCCGCAGGGTTCGCGCGGGCTGAACGCGGCAACGCGCAACGCGAGCTGGGGGACGGCCGATCCGGGCGGCTACGCGGCGGAGACCAACCGCGACCTCGTCGTCGCCGTGCAGATCGAGACGCTCGCGGGGCTCGACGCGGTGGACGAGATCGCCGCGGTCGAAGGCGTCGACATGCTCTACGTCGGCCCGTTCGACCTCTCGCACAACATGGGCCTGACGGGGCAGCTCAACCATCTCGATGTCCGCGCGGCCATCACGAAGGTCTTCAAGACCGGGCGCCAGCGCGGCAAGTGGCTGGGCGTGCTCGCGCCGGACGCGGCCTTCGCGAAGTGGTGCGTGGGACAAGGCGTGAACTTCCTGACCTTCCGTTCCGACATCCGCTTCCTGAAGGCCAGCGTGACCGCGGGCCTCGCGGAGCTCGAGGGCCTGCGCGCCAAAGGTAAGTGACCGCGCGGAGCCGGCATGTCCTCGGAGAACAGCCATGAGGGCTTCGTCGCCCAGCCGGTTCGTCGATCGCTTCTACACCAGCGAAGAAGGGCTCGCGGCCCACTTCCGGCAGCGCTCGCGGCAGTCGGCGTTTCGCGGCTCCGGTCCGGCCGCGGCGCGGGCGTGGGTGGCGCGGGCGCGCAAGGTCTTCGGCAACCTCCTCGGCCTGCCGTTCTTCAAGCGCTGTCCGCCGAAGCCGAAGAAAGTCGGCGCGGTGGAACTCGACGGACTGCTACGCGAAGAATGGCGCATCCAGACCGAGCCCGGCGTGTGGATGCCGTACTATCTTTTCGTGCCGCGCGACGGCCGCCGCGCGCCGCGCTCGCTGGTGCTCTGCCTGCACGGGCACGGCTCGGCGGGCAAGTGGGCGCCGGCCGGGCGCACCGACATCCCCGAGATGCGCGAGACCATCGCTAAGCACCGCTACGCGTACGGCGTGCAGATCGCGCGGGCGGGCTTCGTCACCGCCTGCCCCGACGCGCGGGGCTTTGGCGAACGGCGCGAGCCCGCACTGCAGAACGACCGCGCCAACGCGGGACGGCTAACGAGCAGTTCCTGCCACAACCTGATGCTCGCCGGCGCGCCGTTGGGCTTGACGGTTCAGGGCATGTGGACGTGGGACCTCATGCGCCTGCTCGACCACCTCGCGCGCGATCCGCGCATCGACGCGAGCCGCACCGGTTGCGCGGGGCTCTCGGGCGGCGGCATGCAGAGCCTGGACCTCGCGGCGCTGGACACGCGCGTGAAGGCGGCCGTCGTGAGCGGGTACTTCTACGGCGTCCGCGAATCGCTCCAGATCCAGAACCAGCACTGCGCCTGCAACCTGGTCCCGCGGCTCTGGGAGCACTTCGACATGGGCGATATCGGCGCGCTCGCCGCGCCGCGCGGGCTCTTCATCGAGACCGGCGACAAGGACCCGTTGAACGGCAAGAGCCTGCGCAACGTCACGAGCCAGGTGGCGCTCGCGCGCAAGGTCTTCAAGGCGCTCGGCGCGGAACGGAACCTGCGCCACCACGTCTTCGCCGGAGAGCACCGCTGGGACGGGGAACGTTCGATCCCGTGGCTGCAAAAGATGCTGTTCGCCGCAAACGCCTAGGCCTCGAACGTCTCCTTGGTGTTTTGACGGCTGGATCCGCTGTGTTAGCCGCATGCACGGTTGAAAGCCCCTCCTTATGTAAGGAGGGGTTGGGTGCGGTTAAGGAAGCGTAGGAATTAACCCCCCCTGTATCCCCCCATACTTAAGGGAGGGAATTCACTGCGCGCCGCGGGTTTTCAACATTGCAAGATGTGCCCATAGTTTTCTTGGCGTCCTTGGCGGCGAGATCCTTTTCGTTAGCGGCACAACGCAAAAAGTCTTACTGCGGGAACCAGTAGCTGTCTTTCCCGTTGTCGTGGTTGCGCACGGGCAGGCTGTTGCGCCGGACGCCGCGCGAGTAGCGCTGTTCGTGCCGCGCGGCCAACGGCTCGATGGACGGCACGCTGTAGTGCGTCTTGATGCCCAGCCGCGGGCGTTCGCCGCGGTGTTCGTCGGCCGCGTGCAGGATCTGGCCGTAGAAGAAGACGGCGCTGCCGGCTTTGGGCGTCAGGCGCACCGAGCCTGGCACGGGGCCGTAGTCCTGCATCTTCGCGTTCAGCACGGTACGGTGGCTGCCGGGGAGCACCATTAAGCTGCCGTTCTCGACGCTCATGTCGTCGAGATAGTACATGCAGTTGATCCACCAGAGCTTCGTGTCGTTGGGCGTGTGGTCCTGGTGCCAGGGCTGCTTGCAGCCGCAGCGCGGGTACATCACCTGCATGCTGACCTTGGTCGCCCGTGCCGGCTCGCCCAGCAAGGCCGAGGCGACTTCGCGCGCCGCAGGGTTCTCGCGGATGAACAGGATCGCGCCGCCCAGGGCGTCCTCGTCGAGCCAGAGGTGTTCCGAGAAGACGCCCCAGTTGGTCGCGTATTGGTCCTGGAGGTACTCGGCGGCGGAGGAGCGTTTGATCTTGGGGTTCTTGAGGACCGCGTGCGCTTCCTCGCGCAGGCGCTCGAGGCGCGCGTGCGGAAGCATCTCCGGGACCTCAAGATAGCCGTCGTTCCGGAAGCGCTCGACTTGCTCCTGTGTGATCATGCCGTCAACCCTCGCTGGATTTCCGTACCGGGTGCGCCGCCAAGGCATACCCGCGCTGCTGTATAACCCAGCCGGAGGACGGTTTAGTGCGGCAGGACTTGCCCCAATCCGACTTCTCCAAGCATAATCCGACGGCGGCATGTGCTTTATCTAAGGCACTCAATCCCTTGCTATTTCACGCATTAGAATTACTAAGTAAAGCGTCTACTCTTTAAGCAGCAGACGCTACCTGGCGGAGGAACCCATCTCCATGCGCACCCACTTGATCGGCCGATGGACGCTGTTCGCCCTGCTGCTGGCCATGCTGGGCGGGCAGGCCGCTTTTGGCGAGGTGATGGATAAGAACAAGGACAAGAAGGACAAAGATAAGGATAAGCCGAAGGGCCGGGACGCGGACGAGACCGGGCAACTGCATGTGACGTGGTATCCGAGCGCCGCGGATGCCGTTGCGTTTGCCAAGGCCAATTATGTTCCCGCGCTGGTGCTGATCTACCGCGAAGACAACGCCGACGACGTCCGCAAGGTGAACAACATCGAGGGCTGGCCGTCGGTTATTGAGGCCAGCCATGGGCAGATGGCCGCCACAAAGATCACGGCGGCCTCCGACGAAGCCAAGCCGCTGATCGAGCGGCTGAAGATCGTGCGCTATCCGTACGTCGTCTGGATCGACCACGAGAACAACCCGGTGATCGCGTTCCCGCTCACCGATACGGCCGCGACGCTCACCGCGGTGGTGAAAGCCTGGCCGCAGACGCTGGACAGCATCAATAAATTTTACGCCGATCATCTGGTCCAGGCGAACAAGTACCTCGCGCGCGGCCGCCTGCGCTCGGCGTATCTCGAGTACGCCTTCCTCGCGCCGTTCGTCGGCAAGGACCCCGCCATCGCGCATCGCGGGATGGAGCGCGTCAAGGAGACGTGGCTGAAGATCCTCGAAAAGGCCAAGGAAATGCCCGCGGAGAGCAGCGAGCGCGCGGCGCTCATCAAGGGCATCCGCCGCGACGTGCAGTTCCTGGACTTCGCGCCCACGATTGAAGCGGAGATTCGCAAAGCGCCGGAACGGGTGCAGGAGAAGCCCAAGGCGCCCGAAGCGCAAGCCGCGGACGCGTCCAAGCCGGCCGCGCAGCCAGAACCCGCTGAGAAGCCCGCGCCTCCGCCCGAACCCGCGGCGCCACCGCAGCGTGTGGTCGCCGCGCCGCCTCCGCCGCAGCAGGACGTAATGCCCGCCACGGCCGACAAGCCGCTGGTGGAGGCCATGAAAGTACAGGTGGCGCCCTCGGCATACGCTGCGGACACCGCGGAGGATGCGTCCATCAATCTGACCTATCTGGTGAACCACAAGGACCCGGTCTGCAAGGACGCGGGCAAGAGCTTCCAGCAGGCGCTGGAGACGTACAAGAAGGCCATCAATGAAGTGAAGGAACTCGGCGCCGAGCGCAACAAACTCCTGGAAACCGCAGCGAGCTCCTTCGAAAAGGGCGTCAATGCGCTGGAGAAGGTCGTCGAGAAGTCCCCCGACGCGACCATCGACCGCATCATGCAGCAGGTCTCGATGATCATGTACGCCTGCCTTAAGTATCAGAGTCTATGAGGGTTAGGCGGATAGCATGCGTGCAATAGTTCGTGAATAGGTGTAAATCATTTTATTAACATGAGATAGACTATGGAGTTCCGAGTATACTGAGGAATGCAGCGGCGAAGTTCCTCCTTTCCACTTTTGCCGGTCCTAGGCAAGAACCAACGCAAAACCAGATCGTCTCGTACTCTTTAGTTGCACTTTAGTGTTGCGTTCGTTAATTATATGCACAAGTACCTTTTGTTCTTAGACGAACCCACTAGATTTTACACCAAGTTGTCAGCCGGGCATCTTGATCGAGGTATCCATGTCTAAAAAGCCCAAGCTGGAGTCCCAAGATCCAGAAGCTTCGAGGCCGTCCCCTCCATTTCACCGCGAAACCGTGGAGTTGCTTGCGAGTCTGGTGGAATCCGCACCGGACGCCATGGTGGTAATGAATCAGAAAGGCGAAATCGTCCGTATAAACACACGGACGGAAGAGCTCTTCGGGTATACGCGGGAAGAGCTGCTCGGCAGGCCGGTTGAAGTGCTCATGCCTGAGCGCTTACGCGCGAAACACCCGGCCTTGCGCGACGCCTATCTCGCCGCACCCAAGACGCGCCCACTGAACTCGGGCCTCGATCTACTGGGGCGCCGGAAGGACGGGACCGAGTTCCCCGTAGAGATCAGCCTCAGTCCGATACCTCTAGGGGAAGGAATGCTGGTCAGCAGTTCCATCCGGGATGTGTCGGGGCGGAAGTGGACCGAGGTCCGGGAAAGCGAAGCGAAGTTCCGGTCCATCGCCGAGAACATTAACAAAGTCTTCTTTCTGGTCGACGCGAAGCTCTCGAAAACGCTTTATGTCAGCCCAGCCTACGAACGCATTTGGGGCAGGCCCTGCCAGGAATTATACGCCCATCCCATGGCGTGGGCGGAGGCGATTCATCCGGACGACCGGGAACGGATAAAACACGACACCATGCCGCAAGGCGTTCTGGTGCCGTTCGAGGTCGAATACCGGATTTTAACGCCTGCTGGCGCCACGCGCTGGATTCGCGCGCGCGGATTCCCGGTGCTCGACGAAGCGGGCGCGGCCAGCCGTTTTGCCGGGATCGCCGAGGACATCACGGAGAGCGAGAACGCCAAGAACAAGTTGCGGCTGCAGGCGACGGCGCTGGAGAGCGTCGCCAACGGGATCGTGATCACCGATAAAAAAGGCGCGATTCTCTGGGTCAATTCGGCCTTTGTTTCGATGACAGGCTACTCTTTCGAAGAGGCGGTCGGGAAGACGCCCCGATTGCTAAAATCGGGCCAACACGGGATCGAATTCTATCGGGAGCTTTGGAGCACCATTCTTTCCGGCAAGGTCTGGCGCGGAACCTTCGTCAATCGCCGCAAGAACGGGACGCTCTATAGCGACGAACACACGATTACGCCGGTCCTTTCGGATGCCGGGGAGATCACGCATTTTATCACCATTATGAACGATGTTACGGAACGGCAACGCTTGGAGGAGCAGCTTCACCGCGCCCAGAAAATGGAGGCCATCGGGCAGCTCGCCGGCGGCGTGGCCCACGACTTCAACAACCTCTTGACGATCATCAACGGTTACAGCGAGATCGTGCTGACGAAGATTCCCCCGGCGGACCCGCTGCGCAAGTCGGTGCGGGCCATCGGCGAGGCCGGGACGCGCGCGGCGGCGCTCACCCGCCAGTTACTCGCCTTCAGCCGCCAGGCCGTCATCGAACCCAAAGTGCTCGACCTCAACGCCGCGGTGAAGGAAACCGAGAAGATGCTGCGGCGTCTGATCGGCGAGGACGTGATCTTGACCACCGTGCTCGATGCCAAGATCGGGCGCGTGAAAGTCGATCCCGGCCAGTTGTCCCAGGTCCTCATGAACCTCGCGGTCAACGCGCGCGACGCCATGCCCAAAGGCGGCAAGCTGACCATCGAGACGGCCAAAGCGGAGTTGGACGCGAATTACTTGCAGGCGCGCCCGAATTTGCATGCCGGCATCTACACCATGCTTGCCGTCTCGGACAGCGGCTCCGGGATGAGTAAGGAGGTTAGGGCGCGGCTGTTCGAGCCCTTCTTTACCACCAAGGCCATGGGGAAGGGCACCGGCCTGGGGCTGGCCGTGGTGCACGGCATCATCGTGCAGAGCGGCGGACATATCGAGGTCTACAGCGAGAGCGGCATCGGCACCACCTTCAAGATCTATCTCCCCTCCCTGGACGAGCCCGTGTACGTACCGGAGCGCGCCGAGGATGCGCACGCCTTGTCGGGCACCGAGACCATCCTGTTCGTGGAAGACGAGGACGGCGTGCGCACGCTCTCCGCGCTCAGCCTGGAGTCCGCAGGCTACACGGTCCTGCAGGCGCGCGACGGCGAAGAGGCCCTGCGCCTGCTCGACTGCGGCGGTGCCCAGGCCGACCTCCTGGCGACTGACGTTGTCATGCCCGGCATGAACGGCCGGGAACTGGCCGATGTCCTCCACGCGCGCTTCCCGAAGCTGAAGGTTCTCTTTATGAGCGGCTATACCGACGACGCCGTGGTGCGCCACGGCATTCTGCACGCGGAAGTCGCGTTCCTGCAAAAACCCTACACCCCCCGCACGCTGCTCGCGAAGGTGCGCCAGGTTCTCGATCAAAAGGAAAGCGGCTAGGTTACACTTTGCCGCATGCGTTGCATTTCGCGCGGCAACAAAAAAACCGCCTG
>JACQFI010000119.1 GCA_016200135.1 Planctomycetota bacterium | reverse complement strand
GCGCTGCTCGGGCAGTTGCCGGACCACCTGTTGGCCAAGCGCTTGGGCGTTGCACAGGTCACGGTCGCGCGCATGCGCCGGGCACTGAGTGTTCCCACCTGCAAGCCCCATTAGCCTTCCTGGCTCTGCGTGGCCCGCATGTTGCAAGCCGGAGAACGTACAGGGTGGGTCTTTGCTTGCGTTCTCATTTACCGGCATTCTGCAGCGGCCAGTCGAAACTCAGAATCTCCGCTTGGTCCTTCACGTTCTTTAATTTCACTTTGAATGCGCGCGTCTCTTCATCCTTTCCGCCCTTGTGGCAGGTGATTTTAACCTTCACCTCGGTCTGCGGCGTGCCCGCATAGTAGTCCACCCAGATACGGTACTTGCCGGGCGCGGCGCGCTTGAGCGTGTACGTCTCGGGACCGTAGCCGGTGGTTACGTCGCGATCGAGCACGCCGCCGCGGAAACTCGTCTTTGACTGATAGCTGACGTGATTCTGGCCCGGCTCTTCCACATGCAGGTCAATGTCCGTCTTGTCGGTGTCCCAGGAGAGTACCGCCACGATGTCCGTTGCGTGGGCGGCCTCGATCTTCTTCTTGAGCGCAAGCGCGCGCGGTTCGTCGCCGGACTTCCTGAAGTCCTCTTCGAGATCCTTGAGCGCCCGCTCAGCCTCTTCCCAGACCTTGCCGTCCTCCGAGCGCCAGACGCCGTCGAGCATGCGCAAGCCGGCCCATTCCTGCGCGTCCAAGTCGTGTTGCTTAAGCGCCAGCGCCGCCAGTTCGCGATGCGCGGCGGCGTTCTCTGGTGCAAACTCGCACGCGGCGCGCAGTTCGCGGAGCGCTTCCGCATGCCGGCCGAGGTTCTCGAAGGCCTGCGCGAGCGCCCGTCGCGGCTCGGCCTCCCGCGGGCGCAGCGCGACCTCCTGCGTCAGCACGCGCAGCGCGGATTTGGTATCGCCGGTCTGCCGGTAAAGCGTTCCGAGAGCCTGGCAGATCCAGGGATCCGCGCCGCCCTGACGTAACTGGCCTTCGAGCAGTTCGATCGCGCGCGCGGCTTTGCCCGTCGCGCCCAGGCTCGCGGCCAGCGGGCGCAGGTATGCGGGATCTTCTCCGGACTCGCGGTACGCCAACTCCCACAAGCGGCAAGCGGTGGCGGCTTGGGGCTCCATCTCGGCCCGGCGCGCAAGGATCAGCCCGCGCATGCCCGCGTCCTTGACGCGTTCGAGCAACCCTTCGAGGTCGCGCGGGCTGTCGAGCTGTTTGATGCGTTCGGCCAGGTTGCGCGCCAGCACCTCGGCGTACTCGCCCTCCCAGTTGAATTCGGCCAGCCCCGCCGCCAGCGCCAGGCAGGCCGGCATATCCTTGGAGAGGCGCGCCGCCTGGAGGAACAGATCGCAGCGGAGCTTTGCGTTCTCTTTGCTTTTGGGCGTCGACTCGAGCGCCTGCAGGATCTGTTCGAGGGACATCTGCACGCTGCCCTTGCCGCCCTCTTCACCCTTGGGGTTTCCGGCGGCCTGGCCCTCGCCCTGTTTCCCGCTCGATACCCGCGACTTGACCTCGTCGTGAACTTTTACCTCGCCCTTTTTGAGCAGCAGCCTGGCCGAGGACATATCCGGGTAGACGCGCTCGATCTGCGCCTTCGCGATGTACTGGTCGCCGCGCGAGACCGTAAAACGGTAGCCCGGCTTAACGCCTTGAAGATTGCCCACGGAGATCATGACCAGATTGAGTTCGGGCTTGACGCCCAGCACGAGCGCGTCCGGGATGTATGGCTGCTCGGCCTCGGGGTCATCTTGAATGTAGTCCCAGACGGGAACGCCCTTGGCCAGCAGCGTCTCTACGCGCCGGGTCTGGATCGCAAGATCGTCCTCGATGGCACGCTTGTCGCGGGCCAGGGTGGCGAGTTTCTGCTTCGCGCCATTCAGTTCCAGCTCCACCGAACGCACGGTCCGCACGGGCGAAGTTTGAGCGGAGGTTTGCTGCGGTTTTTCCGGGGAGGGTGGGGCGAGCTCATGCCGTTCGGGGAGCGGTCCTGCTTGCGGATCCACTTGCAGGTATTCCCAGACGGGCACGTTTTTATCGAGCATCGTCTTGATGCGCTTGGTCTGGGTCGCCAGATCCTCCGCGATCTCCTTCCGGTCGCGTTCGAGCGCCGCGAGCGTCTGCTTGGTGGCCAGGAGGTCGTTCTCCATCTCCCGGATGCGCTGTTCGTCCTGCGAGAGCGACGCGCGTTCTTCCTGAGGGCGCGTTTGGGCCGTCAGCAGGCGCTCTTTAAGCGCCTCTAGGTTCTCCTTCGCCAGCGCGTCGTTGAGCTTGCGCGCGGACTCGATCTCGAGCGCGAGCCGCGCGTCTTCGGTCTCGTGCGCCTGCATCTCCTTGCGCAGATTCGCGAGCTGTTCGTCCTTATCGGCAAGGGCGCGCTCCGCGCGGGCTTCCGTGTGGTCTTCATCGAGATCGTGCTCGCCGAGCGGCGCGAACGGCCGCGCGGGCTCTTTCCGGAGCGCATCGAGCTGCGCCGCGAAATCGTTGGCATGCTCCTTCGCGCCGTCTCCCGGCGACGGCAACGCAAAGGTCTCCTGAGCGCCTGTCCAATTCCCCAACATGCCCCTGATCAGTCCCTTGCCCACATCGAAGGGGAAGTTGCGCTCCCGCTCGGTTGAGAATGGAATCCCATTGTTCCACTGCCCGTCCATGCGGTCTCTTCGCAACTCGGCTACAAAATCTATTTTCGATGCTCGTTCCCGTTGAGTTTCCCCATTCTCGTCATCCGCGCCTACAGCACTTAGAGGCGTGTAGCGCATTTTGTCTTCGATTGCTTCCCAACCGGTGTTGGGATCGATGTAAAGGCGGTTAGTGATCGTCCGGGCCTCGGAACCTGCTGAGGCCGGATCGAGGTCGAAGCCGATGGGCGCGGTCCAGACGAGTCCGCCGCTATTCGTGACCACGGGAATGCGTCCGGCGCTGCCGTCCCTTTGGCCCTCGAACGGCGAGGCGCCTTGGGCTTCGCGGCGCAGATCTTTCAGGATGCGCTGGATCTGCTCCTGAACGCCGGGCCGTTGCATCACGACGAGCTTGCCGCCGGACTCCTCGATTGAGGTCGTCGCGTCTCCGAACTCGGACGCGAGCCTTTTTCGAATCTCATCGGCAAGGTCGGCGGAGGTCTTCCCGGTCAAGCGGTACCCCGTGCTTACGAAAAAACTGCGCACCAGCGTGGCCGAATTCCCAAGATAAGGCTGTAAAGGCGGCCCGAAGAGTTGCCGAGTGAGCTCGTTTTCGTTGCTTCGGCCCCGGTCCGTATCCACACCGTGGAGGTTAAACCATATTTTGGCGTCGTTTCCTCTTAGGTAATAGTTGAATCCGGATGTCGCACTCAAATTACTTCGATCCGGGTTAGGACCGTCAATGATGCCGGGGAAGGGAACGTCGTTTCCGGTCTGCGCATTGGGGCCGTACTTGTTCTCAACATTCGCCTCCACTCGGGCAATAGGCTTGGAGTCGCGGTTGGGGACTGCGTCCCTGAGCTTCCGACGTAATTCCTCCACTTCCTGCTTCAGGTCGTCGAACTCGCTTTGCAAACCTTTGTGTTTATTTCCTTTTTGTATGTCAAAACCAAAGCCACTGAATTGAACTCCTAATTGTTCCAGCGGCGCTGTGTTGTTGGCCGTGCCAAGTTCCATGCGCGGCGGGGTGGTCTGGCCGGCTACGCCTCCAAGGTTTCGAATGTCCCCATAATCGCCTTTAAGCGCATCGGGCGAGAGTTCCGGGAATTTTGGGCCGGGAAAGTCCGGGACATTCGTGGTGAGGTCGCGGACATCGTAGATTTCCAGTCTCACGCTGTCGGCCAGATTGGCCTTCTTGGTGATGAAGATGCCATGGTCCTTGATCTCGTAATCGAGATCGGACAGACGCAACATCCACTTCAGGGCCGTCTCCATGTCCATATCGGCGACCCGGAGAGTAATGGGCGTCTTGTAGGCGCCCTCGGCGGCAATGCGCGGATCGACGCTCACGCCCACCTTCGACAGGGAATCGAGGAAGTTCAAGGCTTCGTCCAGTGGCGTGTCTACGAACTCAAAGCTGACGTGCCGCGAAAGCTTCTTGCGGGCCTCTAATTTCCACGGCTCCTCGGCATTCCCTGAGCCAGCATGAGTAAGTTCCCTTCGCTGCGCGATCTCCTGCCAGCTTTCTGGATAGAGCAGGTACTTCCCGTGCGGGATCGTCATGCGGTCGGCGCGAAGCTCTTCCGCTTCCTTCTGCTCGGCCGCCTCCTCTTCGATCCAACTGCCGGGCGTCACGCTTCGGCTTTTTCCATTGTCCAGTGCTGCTTTCCAATGAGGCGGGTTCGAGGAGCCATTCAGTTCCTCCGAAAGACTCCTAGGCGTGAGCAGTCCGTAGAGAACCTTGTAGTTATTCTTGCCAACCTGTTCGCCTCCGGTCTGATACGCGTCGCGAGCCTTGCGCTTCAGCACCTCCGCCTCCGTATTAAACGGATCGAGTTGCAGCGTTCGCAGGGAGAGGCGCTCGGCTTCCTTGTACTGGCCAAGGCTGTAGAGTTCCGCCGTCTGCCGATTAAGGCCATCCATGCGCTGCTTGAAGAGTTCGGTCTCCTTTACGCGGGTCTGTTCGGCCACTTTTTGAGCTTGTAAGCGCCGGATAAAGGTGACCTCGTCGTCCTTGTCGAGCAGCTTCTGCCTTATGCGCACGAGCGACTCCTCGATGTTCTTGCGCTCGCCGGGCAGGTCGATCTGCGGCGGCAGGAAATTCATGATCTCCTTCACGCGGCGGTAGCGGTCCTGCGCCGCGCGCAACGCTTCGAGCTGTTCCGCGAGCGCCTTTGCCTTGGCTTCGTCTTCAAGCACGAATGGAACCTCGTCGCCCTTGTTCTCGAGGCGCTTGCCTTCTTCAAGCGATACGGCGAGCGCCACGGCGGCTTCCTGCAACTTGGCTCGTTCCTCGGCCGGGAGTTCTCCTTGAGCCGACATCATGCGGTCGAGGTAGGGTGCGGAAAGAGTTGTAGTGGCGCGCGGTTCGTCTGCGGGCCCTGGGCCGCCGCCGGAGGGAAACAGACTGCTTTGAGATGAAGCGTTTGCCGCTGCACCCGGCGCATCGTTCCCGTCCTTGCTCCAGTTCCTTCGAGTAAGGTGTATGCGGCTCTCGGCCGCCGCCTGGAGCGTGTTGGCCTCGGCGTTCGTTGGGTCCTGTTCGAGGATCTTTCGGGCGGCCTCGGCAGCCTTCTCGTACTGGCCGCTCTCGAAGAACGCCTTCGACTGGTCGAGCAGTACGCCCAGCGTCTTCTCCCGGAATTCGCGGTCCTGCCCGGCGCGTGCCTCGGCCAGGTCCTGCGCCGTCTTGCGGTCGGTCTGTGCGAGATCTTCCTCTTTCTTCTTCTTCGCCGCGCGCGTCTCGCGCAGCATGCGCAGGGTCCGATTCTGCTCCTCCTCCACGTTCACGTTCGGCGGCATCCACTTGATGATTTCGTGCGCCCGTTCGAGCGCCTGCGCGGACTGTTCCAGTTTGCGGATGCGCTCGACCGGAGAAAGCTCGGGATCGCTTTGAGCCTGCGCCGCAAACTTCTTTGCCCAGTCCAGCCGGTTATCAAGCTCGGCCAGCCGCTCCTGAACGGCGATCTTCAGTTCTCCGTAGAGGCCATTCGCCGCAGACGCGATCCGGTCCCTGCGCCGGCCGAGCACGTCGTTGACGCGCTGGAGCCATTTCCGCGCCTCGTCGTTCCCGCGCTCGAGCGCCACGGCCTTCTCGAATTCCGCGCGCGCCTGTTCGTACTCGAAGACCTCGAAGAGCCGCCGCCCTGCAGTCAGGTGAATTTCGGCATCGGTCTCAGGCGCCTCCTTGGGATGCTCGGGCTCAGGCGTCTGTTCGCGCGCGGCGTGGGCGGCGACGAGTTCTCGAAGCTTGGCGTACCCGTCGGCGGGCTGCGCGCTTGCCAGGACATGGCGGACCGCGGAGGCGAAATCTTCGTGGCCGGTCTTCCCCAGAAATGCCGCCGTCTCTTTTGTGTCGAGCGCCTTTACGGCCTCTTCCATGGCATCGAGCTTTGAGTTGGTGTCGCTGGCGATCAACGCGCCCCCGTGCTTGACGAACGTGAGCTGGCCCGCGGGGCCTTTCATTTGCAAGAGCAGGTCGAGCAGGATTTCCCCGCCGGCCTCCGCCGGCTTCTCCCGCTCCGCCGCCGTAAGCGCGCGCACCGCGGGCACGGCTTCCGGAGTCAGGTACGCCAGGCGGAAGATGCGCGTGTGGATCCGATCGGCGGGCCGGTCGCTCATCAGGTGCGCCTTGGGTCCGCCGTCCAGGACCAGCTTGCAGTCCAGCATCCCCGCAATCTGCGCGAGCGCGTCCTTCCAGGCGGCGTTCTCGATCCGCAAACTCACGGCGCCCGCCACCTCGGGATTCACGGCCAGTTCCACGCCCGCCTGCTGCGCGATCGACCGGACCACCTCCCGGACCTCGGTATTCTCGAAGCGCAGCGAGACTTTCGGCCGAGTGGCCACCGCGATGACCTTCTGCTGAAGCGCCGCGCGGTCGATCACGAGGTCGTATTTCCGCTCCAGAAAGTCCAGCGTGCGCTCCCAGGTCGCGTTCTGCAGATCCATCGAGACGGGCAGCGCCTCGTCGTTCGCCCGGTTCAACCGAATCTCCACGCGCCCGACCTGAGAGAGGAAATCCAAGACCTGTTTCAGGGGTTTATCCGTGACTTTGAGCGAGAACGGTTGCTGCGGGCCGGCGTTCTCCGGCGCCGGTCGTGCTTCAGGCGGCGCCGACGCGGCCTCGTCGCGCCAGAGCCTGCGGCGCTTGGAGCGGTCGATGCCATAGCGCGTGTAGTCCTCGTTGGATTCCAGGACCAGGAAGGAGGTGTAGGGGCTCATCAGGGTCCAGGCCTGCGCGAGGTCGACGATCGCTTTGCGCACCTCGGCCGTCTGGGTCGCGGTGAGCAGATCGTCGAGCATCGCGCGGGCCCAGAAACGCCCCACCGCGGGGTCGACGGCCAGATCGTCCGGCAGTTTCATCGCGTACGAGCGCGTGAGCGGCTTGCCCTGGAACATGCCGGAAAACGCCAGCTTCACCGGCGCGCCGGCCGGTTTCGCGGCCATGCGCGCATGCAGGAAGACCTCGTGCCCCGGCAGCAGCGAAGGCATCTGGCGCGGATAGATCTGGTCGAACGCGCCTTCGTCGGCCGTAAAAACCGGTGCCTCGAGCAGCGGCGTCTGGAGGCTCAGGCCCAGAAGAAACGCGGCTTCGTCCAGGCCCTCTTCGGCCTTGAGCGGCCAGTAGAAACCGCCGGTCTTCCGGGCGAGTTCGCTCATCACGGCGGCATCGACCGCGCGCCCCAGTCCCACGCCGATAAAGCGCGCATGGGCCTTGAAGAGTTCCGCCGCCCCGTCGCGCGCGAGTTCGGCGTCCTCGAGCGCGCCCAGGGCCGGTATCCCGGAGCCGATGAAGATCACGGTGCGCTCGCGGCCTGCGGGCGCGCCCTGCGGAAAATATCCGGCGGCTTCGCGCAGGACGGCGCCCAGGTCCAGCGCGCCCAGCGGCGCGCGGCGGCTCAATTTCTCGAAAGCGCGCGGCAGCGCCGCCCCGAACGCGGGCTGGAACCCGTCGGTAAGCGCCTCAAGGCTCACGTCCACCGCCGCCAGTGCGGCGCGGTCCTTGGATCGGTCGAGCCCCGCGAGCAGCGCGGCGGCGACGCGCGCCTGGGCGTCCAGATCCTGCTGCGAGCGCGCTCCGGAGGTCTCCAGCAGGATGAGCACGTCGCGGCCGGCATCCTTGCGCGGCGCGGCCTGGCCGGCGTTCTCCAGCGCGGGCTGGAAGCCGAGCAACACGTAAGGCGCTTCGCCCTTCTCGCCGTAGGCCGCCGTCTCCAGTTCCGAGGTCCGCGGCGCGGCGAAGGTGAACACGAAATCGGCCGCGGGCCGCGCGGCGCGCAGGGAGAGCTCGGCGCGGGCGTTGGCCGTGTCGAGCCCTTCGATGCGCGTCTGCCGGGCGTACGAAGGCGAGTAGGCGCGCGCCAGTTTCCCGCCCTCCGCGGCGGCCAGATCCACGCGAATCGCGAGTTCTTCGATGGGATGCTGCGCCGTCAGTTCGTTGACCAGAGGGAAGACGTAGCGCCGCGTATCGTGGAAGGCCGGCAGGAGCTGGGTGTACTCGAGGATGATGCGTTTCAGGCCGTGGGGCGGAATGGGAAAGATGCGCGCCTTAAAGAGGTTGCCTTCCATCCATTCGAGCAAGGCCGGGTCCCGGCGCTGCCGCAGGATGCTCTCGAAGATGGCGCGCGCCTGCTGGCGCTCGACGACCTCGCCCTCGATCAGCTTCGTCTGGTTCTCGTCCACGTACATGGCGAAGCGCGAGATCGCCGCGCCTGGCGGGAGCGGAAAGTAGAACGTGCCCTCGAGCGTCCGCGGCGTCGTGTTGCGGAAGGTCTGTTCCACGCGCGTGAGCGCCTCGGCGCCGCGTATCACGGCATGGACGTCCATCTTGGCGACGGCCAATGGGCCGGCCTCGCGGCCCTGCTCGTCCTTGACGACAAGCTGCCCGACGGCGGCCTCGGCCCGGCCCGGCGGCTTGTCCAGCGCCTCGTCCCACGGGCGCGCGTTCGCGGCCATTGGAAGTATGCGGCCGGCTTCCGCCGCAAGCGCTCTGGCGCGCGCGCGCAACGGTTCGGGCAGCGAGGCATACGCGTTCTCCGCCGCGCCCTCGGCCAGCAGCGCCTCCTCGCCCGCCTTGGCCTTCAAATGGATCGTGCGTTCCCCGGCATGCGCGGCGATCTCGACGTGGCCTTCCAGCACCCTGGCCAGAGCCAGTTCCGGCGCCGGGCTCTCGACCTCGACGACCGTTCCGGTGAGCGCGACCTCTCCTCCGCCCGAGCGCACGTGGAAGCCCGCGTCCGAGCGCAGCAGATCCACGCGCAGGCGGCCTTGCGCCAGCTCTGCGATGCGCACGCGCTCCTCGCCACGCGTGACCAACATCTCCGTGCGCTCGTCCAGCCGCACCCGGCTCTCGCCGAAAGCCAATTCCGCCAGCGCGCCCGGCGCCGTGCGAACCCGCGCGCCGTACGGCACGCGCTCGCCGGGCACGATCGAGCGCCAGTCGTTTAGTGCAGGGTCGAAGACGGCCACGGGTCCGGTGCGCCGAAGCAGCGCCCACCCGCCTTCGTCGTCGTAGGCCTCGCGCGGCCCGCGGTCCGCGTGCTTCGGCGGGGGTGCGGGAAGTTGTGCGGCGACAGCAGGGACCTCGGGCTGGGGCACCGCGAGTTCAGGATGTTCGTAGGGGAACGCGTCTTGTCCGGGCTTGTCCGGGCCCGCCACAGCACCAGAAAGAGGCCGCGCCTCGGTCGCCGCGCCCTTCGGACTTGAGTCCTCGCCGACCGCCTCGGGTTTTGGTATGGAAACGTCCGGGGAAGCCTTGGCTGCAGCGATGGCTTGTTCAGGCGGGGGCGGCGCCTGCGGCTTCCTGGTCTCGGCCCTCGCCGCGACGGGCTCAGGTGCGCGGGCCGGCGCGAGTCCCAGCGTAGCCGCAAGCACCACCAGCGCGGCCGCGGCGGCCAATCCCGCGGCGGCGAAGATCGGACCTTGGGTGGGCCGCTTACCTCGCGCCGCGGCGCTCAAGTTTTCGCCGCGTTGGCTGCGCGCCTCGATGTTCTTCCAAAGCTTAATGGATGCTGCATCGTCGCGCGGATAAGCGCGGTGCAAGAGACGCGCGGCGGGGCTCATGGCGTCGAGCAGGCCGCGGCAAGCGGCGCAGCCGCTCAGGTGCGCCTCGAACGCCGGCGCATCCTCCGCGGAGATCCGGCCGGTCAGGGCGTCCGGCATGCTGAGCGCGCAGTCCGCGCAGGTGTATTTAGCGTTGTTTTGCATGTGCGTTCCGTCCTCTAGATTTCGCGGAAGGGCTCTAAGAGCGTCGCCAGCCGCGCCAGCGCGCGATGGACGCGCACCTTGGAAGCCGAGATCGAGACCCCGGTAAGCGCGCTGATCTCCGCGTAGGTCAATTCTCCGAACCAATAGAGCAGAAAGGTCTCGCGTTCGCTGTCGGCCAGCGCGAAGATCGCGCGGTCGAGATGCATGCGCAGTTCGCCCTGCTCGGCGCGCCAGGTCGGATCGTCGGCGGGCCGGGGCCGAACGAGGTCGGGTTTCAGGTGCGGCATCTCTTCACCCACCTTCTCTTCCAGCGCGACGCGCCGCATCCGCGTGCGGCCCAGATTGATGGCCAGCGAGAAGAGCCACGTGCGGAACGAGCCCTCGCCGCGGTAACTGCCGGCCTTCTCCGCCATTCGTATGAACGCATCCTGGACCAGGTCTTCCGCTTCGGTCTCGCGCCCGGTAAAGCGGGCCAGGAAGCGCCGCAACGGTTCCGCGTGGCGCAGGAAGAGTTCCTCCAGCGCCGCGGACGCCCGGGCCTCGCGTTGCGCGACGAGCGCCACCAATGCCTCGTCGTGCAGGTCTGTTTCCGGACGGGGAGATGACGCGGCACGCTCCCTTTGCCGAAGATCGTCCTTCGGTGGAGCGCACGGCAGGGCGTGCAGCACGGTGGCCTTCATGATCCCTTTTTTCATATCATCGGATGCTCTAGATGGAGAAAGGTTACATCGCATTCGCGCAGTTCGACAGGGATTGCAAAGTACTGCGCTCGATTTGCACGGTGCACGCAACTCCTAGGGATAATTGCTTTTGAATACGACGGCTGGGTATTGAAGTTGGGACGCTACGGTTCGAATAAATACATTGCGTTTTCTTCAACGGTTTTTGCCAACACGGGATGCACGAAAAAGGGAGCGTAAACGCATGGATCTACACAACGCCACGGTAGGGAGATCCTTCACGAACAGCGAGGCGCTACACGAGGCGTGGTCCGAAATAGCAGATCATTTAAGCTTCAAACGCGCCTCCAGCGGTGCGGACGTAACCGTAATCTTGGGCAGCGTCAACAGCCCGGACTCGTCCGGCTGCACCAATCCGGAGGCGAGGGTCTTCCCGTCGCGGACCAGTTCCCATGCGCATGCTTTGCCGGGCGGAACCTTGAACTTCTGCAGGCGGCGGAACGTGATGTTCGTGGTGGATTCCTTCGGCATGGCATAGGGAGATTGCGTATTGGCCGGTTCTTCAAGCCAGAGGCGCATTGCGAACGCGGAAGCATCGTCTTGGACGGTCTTCCACCGGAAATAAACGTTGAGTTGCCCTTTCTCGTCCGCATCCTGCCGATTGAGCCACGGCGGCTTCTGGTCCGAGGATGCGCCGAGGAAGACCGGGTAGGCCTCGTTCCTTCTGATTTCCAGCCACGGGAAGGCCATGACGGCCCCGCAGTTCTTCGTGTACGCCCGCGTGTCGCCGGTGTGCCCGATCGGCGCCCAGCCCAGGACCATGGCGAACTTCTTTTCGAGCACGCCCTTGAGCAGCACGTCCTGGTCCTTCGACCAATTGTCGTTCTGGGCGGACATGTTGACGAGCACCGGCGGGTCCGGAATCTCCGCCTCCGGAGGCGTCTTCTTCCCGAAGAACATGTTGCGGGCCACGTGTCCGGTGTCCGCCGGCACCCAGACCATCTCCGCGGCGAAGACTTCGCCGTGGCGCATGCCGATGCCCAGGCTGCCGCTGCCGCCCATGGAAATGCCGCACAGATAGATCCGGTTCGGATCTATCTTGTACTGGGCGACGGCCCATGCGACCGCGTCCAGGACGCGCTTTTCCACGGCGCCGTCATCCCTGCCCCACCAGGCGTCGCCCTGTTGGTAGAGCCCGTAAAAATCGTTCGGGGCGCGGTACAAACCGTGGTTGTTATAGGCACCGTCCGGCGCGCGCTGGTGACCGTCCTTGATGCAACTTTCGGCGTTGTGCCCGGCGGAATGGAGCACGACGTACAGCGGCGCGCCTTCCCGGTCGTTCCTGGGGTGGACGACATAGAGCTGGAACGAAAGCTCTTTGTTCGCGGGATAGCCCCACTCCTTCCGGGCGCCGTGGCGGAAGGCGTCGAGCTTGCGGCCGTCGGCCTTGTCGAGGCCGGCCGGCGGGTCGCAGGGAACGGGAGGCCATTCGGCGGGGGCCACACCGGCGGCCGTGGGACCGGACACAACCGCCGCCCAAGCGGCAACCATGACGGTTGCCGCAGGCGCCATCGTAAGAAGGCAGAGCAGCGTCTTCGTCATAGGAATTCCGCCTATCGTTTCCCGATGCACCACAACTTGCTGCTGCCAAGGACGAAAATCTTCCCCTCCGAGACGGCCGGCGAACTGAAACTGTAATTCCCACCCCCCTAACCACGTTGCCGTTGTCGCTCAGATTGCTCACGGCGACCACTTCGAACTTGGGGCCGGCCTTGATCACCGCGCTCTTCCCGGAAGAAGCGTAATAGAGCAATCCGTCGGCGCTGGCAAATGGGGTTGCGCCGTTCGAAACGTCCAGGTCTTCGTTATACAGTTCCTTGCCTGAGGAAAGGTCGTAACAGCGCAGGCAATACCCCTTGTGATTGTCCTTGCGGCTACCCGCGCCGTACAGATAAAGACAACCGCCGGCTATGATGGGCGAGCAATGCACATTCCCGCCCACAAAATCGTCGAACACACCGTCGAATTTCCACCGGGCAGTCTTGGTGACATCTCCTTTGGTTTCGGCAAAGGCATCCAGGTTGAAAGCGATTCCTGAATGAGGCATCTTCTTTGTTATTTGTACAAAACTCAACGTACACTTCCGCATGTGTTGCCACAACCCCCTCGCCGACGGCCAGGGAGGCATATCCATAACTTTTGGCTCCGGCAGACGAAACCACCTGGCCATCATCGGGGTTGATGGCCTCGATGGTCGAAGAGAAACCGTTGTTCAGAAGGAAAGGCACGCCTTTGAGCAGCACGGGCACCGGCGTGGGAGCCCCGGCGCCATGATCATTGCCATCACGTATCTTATCCCGCGGCACACTATACTTGAGTTCGCCTGTTTTGCCGTCAAAAGCTACGGTAGCACCGCCTCCCCAGGTGATGCAGTCCATCACAACCATGTCCTTGTATATCATGGGGCTGGTACACAGGGTAAATGAGAACGAGCTCTTGACCACTTTGCCCAGATCCTGCCGCCAAACCACCTTGCCCGCATAATCCACGGCGGCAAGCAACCCTCCGTCCGCCATGGTTGGACCGAAGGCGGCATAGACCCGTTCTCCGTCCGTGTAGGGAGTCGAAGCGGCCCAGGAAAACTCACAGGCATGGGCGCCTGGCTGCGACGGCGCCTTCCACTCCGCGACCGGTTCGATGACAGTCTCCCAAAGTTTCTTGCCGTCGGCTGTGTTGAAACAAACCACCTTGAACTCCGCCATGTCGGCGAAGCGCGTCGGTGCGGGTTTCTTCAGAGTGGGCTTTTCAATCGGGCCGCTGAAGATGTCGTCCTTGTAGTTCCCTAGAGTGATGAAAACTTTATCTTTGTAGACTATGGGCGAGGCGTAGGGCGCTACCGGAAAGACCGGTTTGGGCTGCCAGATGTCCACCGACCAGAGAATGTTCTCGCCGGTCTTGGCATCCCACTTCGTGGGCAGACCCTTTTCTGTGGTCACGCCATTGCCCGTCGGCCCGCGAAAGCGCGGCCAGTCGCGCTGGGGGCCAAAATACTTCTCGTACTCCGCGCTGGAAACGGCCTCCACCTTGGCCGGTTCGGCGGCGGGCGCCTTGACCGGCGGGTCCTTGGGCGTCTCCGCCGCCTTCCCGTTCGATAAAGCAAGCGCGGCGGTGCCGGCCACCGCCGCCACGAGCAAGCCGACAGAAGCTTTCGCTATGAGACTCATGCCTCCCTTTGTTCCAACTGTCTTGGCCGCGCCGGCCGCTTTGGTCGCGATGAGCGCTTTAAAGGATTCGGTCAACGCGGCGGGCGCCGATTCCAGCGGAATGGAAGACAGCAGCGCGGGAAGCGCGCAGGCGGTGAAGCCGGCGGCCGCGAGCGTCTGCCGGACCTGTTCGAGCCCGCGGCTCGCCTGTTTGCTGACCGTCTTTTCGGGAAGCGCGAGCGCGTCCGCGACTTCGTGTAAGGAAAGGCCTTCCATGTAATGCAGCCAGACGGGCAAGCGGTACAGGTCCGGAAGCGTCTGGACCGTCTTCGTGACGGCGGAGACCAGTTCGGCGTCCGCGGCCTTGGCGTCCGTGGCCTCGCGCCGGTCCGCGCATACGGTCTCTTCGCGCTTGCGGCGCTGGGCCTCCGATTTCATCTTCATCCGGCAGGCGTTGATGACGATGCGCATGATCCATCCTCGAAATGAGAACGTGGCCCGATATTGATCGGCGTGCCGTAACACTTCGAGGAAGGCGGTCTGAACGGCGTCCTCCGCATCCGCGGAGTTCCCGCAACAGCGCAAGGCCACGCGATAGGCCGGATCGGCGTAACGCCCGAACAGCAGGCTGAGCGCCTCCGAATCGCCTTGCTGGACATAGCGCTGGATCAGGCTGACGTCGTCGTGTGCTTGGGGCGAGGAGGGGCTCATGACCTCAAGACTGACTTCCTGGGCAAACATAGTCAACACTCCACCTGTGTCACATTACATATATTTACTCGCAGGCCGATTGGAGACACGACCTGTGAGTATTTCTCGTCGATGCTGTAACGTATGGCAATAAATAGGGTTGCCCGTCGTTCGCTGCGTGGTTTTCGGCCCCGTGGTCTACGTTATTTCCTCCGACTTCTTTGCTCCAGCCTGCATTAACAAGGCTGCGGCGTCCTTTGCGTCGTCGGCTTCCGCCAGGTCCAGGGGCGATTGGCCGTCGCCGGCCAGCAGGTTCGGGTCTGCTCCGTTCTCGAGGAGCAGTTCGGCCATGTGCGTGT
>JACQFI010000128.1 GCA_016200135.1 Planctomycetota bacterium | reverse complement strand
TCGTTGAAAAAAGTTCCGGTGATCGTGCGCAAGGAAGTCCCCGGGCATCTCGCGAACCGCCTGGCCGCCGCGGTCTGGCGCGAGGCCATCGACTTGGTCGCGAACGGCGTCGCGAGCCTCGAGGACGTGGACAAGGCGCTGTACGCGGGCCCCGGCCTGCGCTGGGCCTTCATGGGCCAGCATCTGATCTATCACCTGAATGGAGGTCAGGGCGGGTACGAGCAGTTCTTCGAGCACTTCGGCCCGCAACTCGAATCGTACATGAAGGACATGGCAAGTTGGACCGAGGTCCCCGAGTCCGCGCGCCGCGAAGTCCTCGCGCAGATGCGCGCCTCTGTGGCCGGCCGCGACATGGCGGAACTTGAATGCTGGCGAGATGAACGGTTGGCGAAGTTGGTGGAGGTGTTGTATGCGGAGCCGAAAGAGGTGCCGCTGCCTTTAGAGTCGGCGCACTAGAATAAATATTTCAATTGATAGAGCCGGCCAGCTAGGCATAATTCAAGCGGATGCCTGAATATCAGACATTCAGGCACTGAGGGCTTGGATCATGGCGACGCTGGACGCAAGCAAGGTCGGCAAGCGCGGGACGGTGGTGATCCCCGCCAAACTGCGCCGGCGATTCGGCATCAAGGAAGGCTCGATGGTGGTCGCCGAAGCGCGCAAGGATGGGATTCTCATCCGCCGCGCGGTTGTGATGCCGGTAGAGCGTTATTCGCCCAAGCGCGTAGCGGAATTCCTGCTCTCCAATGCGGTGGATGCCGGCGATTACGCCGAGGCGCTCAAAGAAGTTCGCAAACTTGGCCTCGATCCGAGAAAAATACCGCACCACAAGCCGCCGGGAGCCTGATCCTTGGACCGGCTATTCCTCGACGCTAACGTTCTCTTCTCCGCAGCCTACATGCCCAAGAGCGCGCTCTTGGAACTCTGGGGATTGAATGCAACCCTGATTACCTCCGAGTACGCGGCCCTCGAAGCAAAAGTAAACCTGGAAGAAGCGCGTCCGGCTCAACTCAAGCCCTTGGACAAGCTCTTGGAATCGCTTGAGGTAATGGATTTACCATCTGGCAAAATTCAGATGCCGGCTGGCATTAACCTGGCGGCAAAAGATCACCCCATACTTTTGGCGGCGCTCGAGGCGAATGCCTCGCATTTGCTTACGGGCGACAAGGCGCACTTTGGCCCGCTGTTCGGTATAATGGTCAAAGGTGTTTTGATCTTGCGGCCAGGCGATTATCTTCGGGGCCTGCGCAAGAGTTGACGCTGGCCTGGAGAGCGATCATGTACACCAACTTCAAAGCCCACCTCACCAAAACCCTCGGCGAGATTGACGCGGCGGGGTTGTACAAACGCGAGCGGCTCATCGCGAGCCCGCAGGGGGCCTGGATCACGCTCCAGGATGGCCGCAAGGTCCTGAACCTCTGCGCGAACAATTACCTGGGCCTTAGCGGGCACGCGGAGTTGGTCAAGGCGGCGCACGAGGCCCTCGACCGCTGGGGCTATGGGCTCTCCTCGGTGCGCTTCATCTGCGGCACGCAGACGCTGCACCGCGAGCTCGAAGAGACGATGGCGCAGTTCCTCGGCACCGACGACACGATCCTCTATTCGAGCTGCTTCGACGCGAACGGCGGCCTCTTCGAGACGCTGCTCGGCGAGGAAGACGCGATCATTTCCGATGCGCTGAATCATGCCTCGATCATCGACGGCGTGCGGCTCTGCAAGGCGCAGCGCTTTCGCTACAACAACTGCGATATGGCGGACCTTGAAGCGAAGCTGAAAGAAGCGTCGAAGCTGCGCTTCCGCATGATTGCGACCGACGGCGTCTTCAGCATGGATGGCTCGATCGCGCCGCTGAAAGCCATCTGCGACCTCGCCGATAAGTACGACGCGCTGGTGATGGTGGACGACTCGCACGCGGTGGGCTTTATCGGCGCGAACGGTCGCGGCACGCACGAGTACAACAACGTGATGGGCCGCGTGGACGTGCTCACCGGAACGTTCGGCAAGGCGCTGGGCGGCGCGAGCGGCGGGTACACGAGCGGGCGGAAAGAGATCATCGCCCTGCTGCGGCAGCGTTCGCGCCCGTACCTCTTCAGCAACACGCTTCCGCCGGCCGTGGCCGCGACGAGCCTGAAAGCACTTGAGCTGGCCTCGAAAACGCCCGACCTGCGCAACAAGCTGCACAGCAACACCAAGCGCTTCCGCGACGCGATGGCGCAGGCGGGCTTCAAGATTCTGCCCGGCGAGCACCCCATTGTCCCGCTGATGCTCGGCGACGCGAAGCTCGCGCAGGAGATGGCCGCGAAGATGCTCGACGAGGGCGTCTACGTGGTCGGCTTCTTCTATCCCGTGGTCCCGCAAGGCAAGGCGCGCATCCGCGTACAGGTAAGCGCCGCGCTGGAACCGAAGGACCTGGACCTGGCAGTGGAGAAGTTCTCGAAGGTAGGGAAGGCTTTGGGTATGATTTAAGTTGGGAGACTGAATATGGGGTTGGACTTTTTTGTAATGCCGATCAGGAAATATCTGGGCGGTACCTATGATAGTCCTCTGAAAAAAATCCTGGGCGACAATATTGATAAAATAAAAAGGGTCGGGAGGGAAAAACCAGATTTTGATCGAGACGACACAACAAGGGATCTTGAGAATCTTTATCAGGCCTTAACGAGTCATGCTGGAATCAGAGAATTTTGGCAAGATGAGGGAGAAACGGCTTTGTCACTTCAATGTGGGCGAAGTGGTCTTTCAAGTTTGCAAGCGTATGCCGCATACCTCGATTATCCGCTGCAGCCAGATGCAGATCCCGAATCTCCTCCCCAAAAAGATGCCGCCTTTCAGTTAGGGCGTGATCCCAATCAACATTCAAGCCTAATGAGAATCATGCGCGGCTCCCAAACAACCTATCCTCACCTAATTCTGCATTCCCGTACTGAAGGGTTTTACGTCCCTGTGGAATTCGAAATCCCTGTTCCATGGCCAGAACCCGGAGAGTGGGTTTCAAAGGACATCATAAAGAAGGAGCTGATGGACCAGTTGGAAGTTGCAATGGAAATTACCAAGCTCATGGGAACCAAAGATAGGCTCGCAAAGTTGAAGAAGTTAAAGAAATCCCTGGCGAAGGAACCGAACGAAAAAATGACTGCTCGGCTAAACCTAAATCGAATCGGGTCATCGCAGGCCCTCTTGAGGGAATTGGATCGGCTCAATGGGAAATTGAGCATGTCAAAAGACTGGGGCGAATTTGCGGAAGGTGAATCTGTTGAGGACGAGGACGAAGGTCTAGCTCAAGTTAAATATGGATGGGCCGTGCTTCATTACGTGGCGAGGACAAGCATCCGGGTTAAGCTACCAATCGTATTTGATGGTTAATGGATGAAGTATCTCGGTTGTGAAATAAATCCCGCCCTTGCACCCTCCGCGCGCAGCCGTATCTTGCACAGTCCAAACCCAACGAGGCGCACACATGAACATCCACGAACATCAGGCCAAGGCGCTGCTCAAGGAACTCGGCGTTGACGTGCTCGACGGCGTCGTCTGCTTCACAGCCGACGAGGCCGAAGCGGCGTTCAAGAAGCTCGGCACGCCCGTCTGCGCGGTGAAGTCGCAGATCCACGCCGGCGGGCGCGGCAAGGGCAAAGCCGTCGCGCCGGGCAAGCTGGATGTGAACAAATACAACGCGAAGACCGGCGAGTACACCGGCCCGGGCATAACCTCCGACAAAGGCGTGGTGATCGTGAAGTCCGCTGCCGAGGCCAAGCAGTCCGCCGCGAACCTGCTCGGCAATGCGCTGGTGACGAAGCAGACGGGCGCGCACGGCAAGGTGGTGAAGCGCATCTACGTCGAGGCCGGCTGCAAGCCCGACAAAGAGTTCTACGCCAGCGTGCTGCTCGACCGCGCCGTGGGCCTGCCGATCCTGATGGTGAGCCCCGCGGGCGGCATGGACATCGAAGAGGTGGCCGAGAAGCACCCCGAGCAGATCATCAAGATTCACTTCGACCCGAGCGTGGGCCTCTGGCCCAACCAGGCCAGCCGCGCGGCGTACTTCCTGGGCCTCAGCGGCGAAGCCTTTAAGAACGGCGCGAAGCTCCTGCGCGCGCTCTGCGCGGCCTACGTGAAGCTCGACGCCTCGATGCTCGAGATCAACCCGCTGGCCGTGGCCGGCGAGCGCGTCTTCTGCATGGACGCTAAGCTGAGCTACGACGACAACGCGCTCTTCCGGCAGAAGAAGGCCGAGGAACTGCGCGACGTCAACGAGGAAGACCCGAACGAGACCGAGGCCAAGAAGTACGACCTCTCGTACATCGCGCTGGACGGCAGCGTTGGCTGCCTGGTGAACGGCGCGGGCCTGGCGATGGCGACGATGGACGTGATCAAACTCTTCGGCAGCAGCCCGGCGAACTTTCTGGACGTCGGCGGCGGGGCGACGCGCGAGAAAGTGACCGCGGCGTTCAAGATCATCCTCAACGACCCGAAGGTGAAGGCGATTCTCGTGAACATCTTCGGCGGCATCATGCGCTGCGACATCATCGCCGAGGGCGTGATCGCGGCAGTGAAGGAAGTGAACCTGAAGGTCCCGCTGGTCGTGCGCCTGGAAGGCAACCAGGTCGAGCGCGGCAAGCAGCTCCTAAAGGATAGCGGCCTGCCCATCCAGACGGCGGATAGCTTGAGCGAAGCCGCGCAGAAGGTCGTCGCGTCAGTGAAGTAAGCGATGCGCAAACGACAAGCATCGCACGCGCATGCGGAGCGCTCTAAGAAATGCGCATCAGCTCTTCGTAGCCTGCCAGCGTTTGGTGTCTGGAAAGATCGGCCTGACATGGCCGATTCATTGAGCGCCGCACGCCGGTTGCGAAACCGCCGTTAGGGTCAACTTTTTTCGCCTTTCGCTGCGCGCTGCATCTCGTAGAGCGATTTCATCTCGGTGCCGACCTGCGGAATGATGGGCGGCGGGCCGCCGAAGCGCGCGGTGGGCGACATCTTGCCACGCACCAGCCGCACGCGCTTCTCGAAACTCACCACGGACTCGCTGTAGTAGAGCGGATACGCGTCGCCGGCGCGGTAGCTGTAGATCAGCGTCCGGCGCGGTTTGGGCGAACGATTCGGCAGCGAGCTGTGCGGCAGGATGCAGTGCATGAAGATTACGCTGCCGGCCGGGGCTTCCAGCGGGACCGGCTTGCCGAAGCGCCCGCCATCGAGGTCCTCCGTGATCATGCCCGCGAAGTTTCCCTGCTTATCCGAATGGCTGAAGTACGCGTGCTGGTGGCGCGGGAGCACTTGCAAGCAGCCGTTCTCTACCGTCGCATCGTCGAGGTACACCAGCACCGTGACGAGATCCGCGTTGGTGTGCGGATAGTAGGTCAGGTCCTGGTGCCAATCGACGACCGAGCCGACCTTCGCGGGTTTCATGTTCAGTTTGCTTAAGTTGCAGCAGATGTCCGGCCCGATCAGGGCCTCGATGCGGTCGAGCACGCGCGTGTCCGTGCCCATGGCGCGGAAGGTCTCGTGTGCGAGGAATGGATCGTAGATGCGCCGCGGGACGCGTTCGCCGTCGGCGGCCTCCGGTTCGAGCTCCATCACTTTGGAGGAATCGCCCGAAGCGATGGCCGCGCGCGTCATCTCGCGGATCGTCTCCTTTGCGTGCTCGACTTCCTGGATATCGAAGAGCCGTGGCGCGACCACGTAGCCTTCGGTGCGGTATTGCGCGAGATCCTCCGGCGAAAAGCGCGTGCGTTCGGCCGGGCGCACGCCCGTGGTTCGAGGGGCCGAAGTGGGGGCGGTCAGCGTGGTATTCATGCCCGTACGATAGACTCAGGTAAGAGGACTTTCTTCCGTATAATTGGCATAAACTTCCTGTATTCTTTGTATCCTTCGTAGAGCGTAGAGCGTAGAGCGTAGAGCGTAGAGCATAGAGACCTGGACCCAGAGAGCGAGGCGGACGTTTGCTTAAATCCCCTCCTTATGTAAGGAGGGGTAGGGGAGGTTGGCCCTTGATCAAGGTAACCAAGCGACGGAATGAGCCCGACCGCTATCTGAAGTTCGGGCTTGCGAGCTCGCGCGGGCGGCCGTCGCTCTTTGCGAGCTTCCACCGGCACAACGAGATCGAACTGCATCTCGTCGAGACCGGGCGCATGACGTACCTCTTCAGCCGTGCGCGCGTGGAACTGGCCCCCGGCGCGCTCGCGGTATTCTGGGGCGCGATGCCGCACAAACTGATCGAGCTGGAGCGTGGCACGCAGAGTCTCTGGCTCACCGTGCCGCTACCCTGGTTCCTGCAATGGGATCTGCCGGCGGATTTCACCGGCGCGTTGATGAAGGGCGAAGTCTTCCGCTCAATGGGCGTGCCTCGTGGCGCGCGCGACGCGGACCTGCTGCTTCAATGGAACGAGGACCTTCAGGCGGGCGGACCCGAGCGCCGCAAGACGGCGGTGCTTGAAGTCGAGGCGCGCCTGCGGCGCCTGGCGCTCGAGGTCGCAAACGCGAAACCCACGCGGAGCAAGAAGCCCGGCGTCGCGGCCGGCGCGGAAGGGCGAGTGGAACGGCTCGCGGCGTTCATCGCCGAGCGCTACCGCGAGCCGCTCGCGGTAGCGCAGATCGCCGCGGCGGCGG
Organism: Planctomycetota bacterium; assembly: GCA_016200135.1. GTDB lineage: Bacteria > Planctomycetota > SZUA-567 > H5-PLA8 > H5-PLA8 > JACQFI01. The sequence continues at coordinate 4,756 of JACQFI010000128.1, read as the reverse complement.
GACTCAATCCGGAGTACGCGACGACGCTCTTCCGCAAGACGATCGGCATGACGCTCGTCGATTACGTCACCGAGCACCGCATCTCGCATGCGCAGCGCCTGCTGACCACGACCGAGCGCAAGGTCCTCGACGTGGCGCTGGATGCTGGCTTCGGGTCGCTCAGCCGCTTCTACGCGGCGTTTACGAATGCCTGCGGGCAGACGCCAAGGGCTTTCCGGCACGGCTTGATTGCGCAAAGCCGCTAAGAACCGAACAGCTTGTTTCGCGCAAAGACGCTAAGGCGCAAAGAACGGATCGCAAAACAATCTGGAGTAAAGTTTAGTGTTGGCGGTTGAGGGAGGAGCAAGTCAAGCAGACGGAATGGAAGGTTTTATTGGGACCGTTGTAGCCTGCCAACAGTTTAGACGTGCCGTTCTTTGCGCCTTAGCGTCTTTGCGCGAGAATATCGGTGCGCAGCGCTCGTTCCTCTTGCGCGCCGCGCCTGACCCTCTATTCTTGCAGGCTCTTCGAGCAACCAGGAGCGAGCGATGGCGATTCTTGTCGACAAGTTCACCAAAGTGATCTGCCAGGGCATCACGGGCGCATTCGGCGCTCAGCACACGAAGGGCTGCTACGCGTACGGCACCCAGATGGTCGGCGGCGTCACGCCGGGCAAGGGCGGGACCTCGTTCGAAGTCGAGGCCGCGGAGACCGGCGGCGGCTACAACGGCAAGCAGAAGGTCAAGGCGGCCAAGATTCCCATCTACAACACGGTCGAACAGGCGGTGAAGGCCGGCGGCGCCGACGCGACGATGATCTTCGTGCCGCCGCCGTTCGCGGCCGACGCCATCGTCGAGGCCGCGGAAGCGGGCATCCGGCTGATCTGCTGCATCACCGAAGGCATTCCCGTGCTCGACATGGTGAAGTGCACGCAGGCGCTCAAGCGCTATCCCAAGACGCGCCTCGTCGGCCCGAACTGCCCCGGCGTGATCACGCCCGAGGCCTGCAAGATCGGCATCATGCCCGGCTACATCCACCGCTCGGGCGATATCGGCATCCTCTCGCGCTCGGGCACGCTTACGTACGAGGCCGTCTGGCAGGTCACAAAGGCGGGCTTCGGGCAGAGCACCTGCGTCGGCATCGGAGGCGATCCCGTTAAGGGCACCGACTTCATCGACGTGCTGGAACTCTTCCAGAAGGATCACGCGACCAAGGGCGTGGTGATGATCGGCGAGATCGGCGGTTCGGCCGAGGAAGAAGCCGCCGGGTGGATCAAGAAGAATATGACCAAGCCGGTGGCCGGGTTTATCGCTGGCCGCACCGCGCCGCCTGGCCGCCGCATGGGCCACGCCGGCGCGATCGTCTCCGGCGGAGCCGGGACCGCCGACAGCAAAGTGAAGGCTCTGCGCGAGGCCGGCATCGCGGTCTGCGATTCGCCCTCCGAGATCGGCTCGACGATTCTGAAGGCCATGGGCCGGGCCTAATCACCGAGCCGTTAGACCGCCTAAGCCAACTTGCACCTTGCGCATTTTCTGCTTTAGAAATCTTTCGCGCAAATATGGATAAGGTGGCGTCACATACTATAGTAAGTCACTCGTGCAGAATGAGGAGCGTAACTATGAACCAGATGTTGAAATCAGCCCTTGTCTCAGGTGTCGCGCTGCTGGCGCTCCATGCCGCGGTGGCCTCGGAGACCGACCTGCGCGGCGAAGTCGCGCGCGAGTACGCGAACCCGGCCCCCGAAGCCCGCAAGACCGCGTTGAAGAAGCTCGAAAAGGCGGAGGAAGCTGCGTCCTGGCAGATGATCGCGCATGCGGAGTTGAGCGAACAGAAAGAGGACATGCAGGTCTTTGCGCTGGGCGTGCTTTGCACCGGAAAGGATGTCGACGGCACGCTGGCGCGGATGATCGCGCAGTGCTTGAGCTCAGCCAAGGACAAGGATGTCGAGGTCAAGCTGGCGGCGGTGGTCACGTCGCAGCCGTTCAAGACGGACATTATTGCCGAACTGGTCGCCTTGATCTCCAAGCTGCGCTACCCAGATATCCCCAGCGATCCAAACAACAACAATAACAACAATGGCGGATTGGGTGGTGGTGGCGGAGGGGGAGGCGGGGGAGGAGGAGGTGGTGGCGGCGGGGGCGTAAGCGCGGGCCAGTCGAATTTGGGTCAGCGTATCGCGGCGGCCAAGAAGGCCCGCGACCTTTTTGAGGAAGCCCTGCGCTATCTGAATCAGATCGCATCGACGAGCTTCAAGGCGCACAAGGACAGCCCCGAAGAAGTGAAGAAGTGGTGGTTGGCGAAGGGACAGGAGTTCGCCAAGGCCGACGCCGACCTTAAAGCCAAGAACCGCCCGCCCGAACAGTTGAAACTCGTGCCCGGCCAGCAGGGCGGCGACGCCGCGGCCAAGCCCGAGAACAAGCAGGAAAAGCAGGACAAGAAAAACGCGGAGTAAGATCTATGGCCGTTGCCGCTTCATCCGCGGTGCGCTGCAAGCGCTGCGCCACGATCCTGCGCAATCGCACGGTCTGCCCGAGTTGCGGGATGGATATTTCCGCCGCGCCGGCGAGCGGTTCGGGCGCGGCGAAGGCGGTCGTTGGCGCGAGTGGCTCGGGCACTGCGAAAGCGGTGAGCGGCGCGAGCGCCTCCGGTTCGGCGCGAGCCGTTGGACCGGCCAGCGCGTCGGGCTCGGCGAAGGGCGTAGCCAGCCGCAATCCTGGCAAGATGGGCATGAAGATGTGCCCCGTCTGCTTCAGCAGCGTGGCCGAAACCTCCCTGGTCGAGCACAACGGCCAGATGGTCTGCCCCGAGTGCCTCAAGAATCTCGCCAAGCCGGAATAGCCTGCCTGTCTCATTCACCTTTTTCATTTGAACGCATAGCAAAATTGGCTCGCAGCTCTTGGCTCGTGGCAGACGGCCATTGAGACCGTCCGGGATTTATTGGCCCGAGAGCCACGAGCATCTGCTTGGCGCACTTAGTTCGCGCCGATCGCCACGCGGCGTTTGCTTGGCATCGTCAGGTCCTCGCCTTCGGGGCGTTCGACCCGGCCCCAGTAGTTATCCAGGTCCAGTCCGCGGCACAAAATCGCCTGCGCGCGCCAGCCGTCGTTCACGGAGCGGACGCTCGTCGGGCAGTAGCGCATGGTCAGGCCGCAGCGGCGCCGCGCGGAAGGATTCGGCGGCGAACCGTGCGCGAGCATGTCGGCATGGAGTTCGATCTCGCCGGCCTTAAGTTCGATCGGCACCGCGAAGCCGTACTTCTCGACGTCCTCGATCTCCTGATCCAGCACGGCGGGGTTGTGGGTCTTCTTCCAGGCGAGGTGTCCGACGCGGTGCGTGCCGGGGATGAAGCGCATGCAGGCGTTCTCCAGGTCCGCGTCGTCGATGGCGAGCCAGACCGTGACCGTGCGCGCGGGCGTGAAGGGCCAGTAGGACGCGTCCTGGTGCCAGGGCACGGCCTTGGGATCGTGCGGGATCTTGCAGAAGAAGTGCGTGCCCCAGCAGACGAAGTCGGGGCCGACGATGTCCTCCACGAGATCGAGGACCTGCGGCTGCATCACCATGTCCCAGATGCCCCGGCAGTGCGTGTGGAAACCGTTGATGGCGTAGGTGTCGCGGCCGTCTTTGAACGCCTTGAGCTGGGCCAGCAGCGAATCGAAGTAGGTGCGGTTCCGGTCGGCGCCGGCTTGGTCGTACATGCGGAACGGCGAGAGATACCCGTCGCGGTTGTACTGTTCGAGCTGCGTTTGCGTGAGTGCCTTGGGGCGCGGGTTCACCACGGTCTTGAACGAGAGGTCGCGGCGTTTCATCTGTTCGTCATATTCGCTGGACATGGGCTTTGGGCTCCTGGTCAGGTTTTCGGCACTGCATGGACGAACTTAACCCGATCGCCGGCGCCTATCCATAGACTTAACGTACCAAAGCATGTCTTTTCTTGACTTTATCCGCTCCGGCGACTCGTTATAGTGGCGGCATGTCCGCCTGCGCGAGCACGCTCATTACCGGCGGCTTCCACGTCTGCACTCCCGCGTGGAAGTCCGCCGACTGGAGCTATGCGGACTGCCACCGCCTGTACCTTCCGCGCACGGGTGCGGCGGAGTTCTTCGTCCGGGGGCGCGCCTGGACGCTGCGGCCCGGCTACGTCTACCTGCTGCCGGGCCGCCAGTTCGTCCGCTACCGCTGCAAGCGCCGCATGACGCTGGACTGGATCCATTTCCGGCCCGATGAGGTGGAGACGGACCTGGGACTCGCGCGGTTCAAGCGCGGGCTCCGCTGGCCGGCGCGGGCCTGGGCCTTCTGGAAGCCCGGCTACACGCGCATGCGCGAATGCTTCGCCGCGCATCCGCCCGAACTGGAAGCGCGCATCCAAGCCATGCTGCTCTGGCTGTACGCGGAACTGATGCGCCTGCCCGCGTGGCGGTCAGGACTCGGCGACGCGGACGCGCAGCGGTCGTTGAACGCGCTTAAACCCGCGCTGGAGTTCATGGACCGGCACTACGCGGAGAATCCGGCGCTGGATGCCGTGGCGGCCCGCGTGCATCTCGCGCCGGAATACTTCCATCGCTGCTTCCGCCGGACGTTCCACATCACGCCGCACACGTACTTGCTGGGCAAGCGCATGCGCATGGGCTGGGAGTTGCTGCGTGAAGGCCGCACGGTGAAAGAAGCGTCGGAGCAATTGCACTTCGGCAGCCCGTTCTACTTCTCACGCGCGTTCAAGCGCTACTTCGGGACGCCGCCGGTGCAGGTGCGGATCGGGAAGACGCCGCGCGCGCCGTGA
>JACQFI010000003.1 GCA_016200135.1 Planctomycetota bacterium | reverse complement strand
TGCTCTCCGGCCTGCGCAATCTCTGCATCCACCTGCTCGCCGCGGCAAAATGCGAAAACAAAGCGGCCCTCCAACGCCGCCATGCCGCCCGCCCCCTCGAAGCCCTCGCCCTCCTTAAATCCGGATAATTGAATGGCCTTGACCTTCAAACCTTGCCAGAATTAAGAACCCTATCATCTGCCATGCGGCCTCAGGCCATGGGACCGCGCGTGTACAGGTCTTCGGCCCCGGTCTTGACCATGATCTCCCGGATGCGCTGGACCTTGCCGTCATCCGCGGGGTGAACCGAGAGCAGCGTATGGCCCCTATGCAGGCGGCTCTCGAAGTGTTTGGCTTCCTTCTCGGGAATGCCGAGGCCCACGAGCGCGCCCCAGAGGCCGCCGAGGCTTCCCAGCGTGCCCGCGCCCAACAAGGCCGCGGCCAGTGGGCCCGCGACGATCACGGCGCCTACGCCGGGAATCGCGAGCATGCCGACGCCGGCCAGCCACCCCAGCACGCCGCCGACGATCGTTCCCGCCGCGATGCCGACTTCCGCGCCTGCGACGGTCTTGGTTTCCCGATCATGCGGAATATGGATGACTTCTTTGTGGGGCACGAAGATGGAGAATTCGTTCCCCTTGAGCCCCTCCTCCTTCAACTGTACGACAGCTTTCTCGGCATCGATGCGATTCGGATAGATGCCGACCACCGCGTGTTTCGACTTAATCATACGCTCCTCCTTTCGAAGCTGGCGCCACCCATGCACGCAGGCGCCAGCTTGCGAGCCCCTCCCTATGGAACTTTACCTGCCCTACCTAATCTATGCGCAATTGATGTGCCCTGAAATTCGCAAAGACTTCTTTGCCCGAGGATTTTTATCTCCTGCTAGGGTAATCTGTTCAGAAAGCGGATCCGTAAAACAGCTCCAAATGCCCGATTTTCTGCCAACTCAAAAGCGAAATCAGAATGTACGTTGCCAATGGTCTGGCGGTTCGCGATTTCGAGCTTCGGTTCTTTGCGGCTGAATAGAACTCAACGTGGATCACATACCCTGTTCGAAGTCTGCTTATTTGGTCTGGTTACGGCCTCTTCCTGCCCGTCAGATGCTCTTTTTTTGATCCCATAACATGTTTTAAATAAATAAGTTGCTGCTCTGTTGAAATCCCCTCCTTATGTAAGGAGGGGTAAGGGGAGGTTAAGGCCGCGAAGGGATTAACCCCCCTGTATCCCCCCTTACTTAAGGGGGGAATTTCCGCTGCGGCCGCGGGTTTTCAACAGAGCAATAAGTTGCAATTGAGGTCTTTCCGTTACCGCACGGCGTTTTTGAAGCGTCCTAAAGTTTACAGGCGTCAGGCACACTCATTCAGGAGGGCGAAGTATGCGGACGATGCTCGCAGTGCCCGTGAGTAGCATCGCTCTGTGCTGCTGCTTGGTCCTCCATGCAGCCGACAACCGTCCGCCGCCCGTAGTCGTCAACCCGCCGCCTGCGCCTCCAACCGTTGCGAGCGCCACCGCCGGAAGCGGCACGCTCGTGGCCGGGCAAAGCGACGAGGATCCCAACAACCGCGTCCGGACCGTGCATATCGGGAACGCTTCCATCACCGGGCAGGACGCCCAGACGGACGTCTCGGGTCAGATGGCCGTCGTTACGCATACGGATTCGGACGCTCCCCCGCCTGCGAACAATCCTCCAGCGAACGGCAACAACGCGGGTCCAGCCCTCGCTGCGCCGGCCGTTGCGCAACCCTTTCCCAAGCCCGAGATGCCAGAGGCCGTGCCGATTCCAAAATTCGATACGAAGGTCTTCGACGACGCCGCGCCGTGGCTGGGGCTGAATGACGACCAGCGCGCCACCATCGCCGCTTTAAAGAAGCGCCTCACGGACGAAGCGGACCGCTTGAGCAAAGCGCAGGCGGCCGCGAGGGCGAAGTACACGGATGCGCTCACGCCGGTAGAATGGAATTCCGCCGCCCAGGAAGTGACGCGAGTCGCCAAGGAACTCTTGAACTTCCAGCCCGAGCGGCGCTTCGCGCAGACACTGGTGCTGCTTCTCGATAAAGACCAGTGGGCGCTGTATCAGGAAAAGCTGAGCGGGAAGAAGAAATAGCGCCGGCCAGAGGCTCAAGCCGGCTTCGTAGGCCCTTTGTAGATCCGCCCGTCCACCACGCGCGAGAAGTCCGTCCACGCTCCGGTGTTTCCGGCGGTCTCCTCGCGTTCGATGATCGACTGCACGCCCTGAACTTTCGCGTCCATGCACTCGATATGATGCAGGGCGATGGCTTCCGCCGTGCACGGCGTCACCGGCGAACCGTGCTCGCGCTCGCCGTGATGGCTCAAGATCATGTGCTGGATCAGGTCCCGCTTCTGCCGGGGAAAATCAGGGAGCTTCACGATAAAGCGTTCGACCAGCAGCGTGCCGAGCGAGATGTGCCCGCAGAGCCGCCCGGTGTCGGTGTAGCTGAAGCCCGGGCCCGCATCGATCTCTTCGATCTTGCCGATGTCGTGCAGCAGCACGCCCGCCATGAGCAGGTCGCGGTTCAGGTATGGGCGCTGCTCGGCCACCGACTGCGCCGTCTTGCAGGCGGAGAGGACGTGTTCGAGCAGCCCGTGCACCCAGGCGTGATGAATCGCGGAGGCCGCAGGGCCCTTTACGTACGCAGCGCGGATCTTCGGGTCGCCGAAGATCGCATCCAGCAGGCGCTTGTAGTCGGGATCCGCGAACGTCGCGAGCAACTCGTCGAGTTCCTTCTCCATCTCCTTCGGGTCGCGCTTGGAGACCGGCAGGAAATCGGCGGCGTTGATCAGCGCCGCATCGGCGGCCTCGACGCGGAAGGCGATCAACTGCGCCCGGCCCTGGTAGGTCTCGACGCGGCCGCGCGTGCGGATGTAGCCGCCGGCTTTGTATACGGCAAAGTCCTTGTCGTTCGCGTCCCACTGCCGCACCGGGATGAGCCCCGTGCGGTCGCCGAAGCTGGCCTGAATGTATTTGGAGCCGTTCTTCGCGGCGCGCATGGATGCTTCCGCCACGAGGAAAATGCCGTCGATCTCCTGTCCCGGCTGAAAATCAGCGACGAAGGTCCGCTCCAGGCCGGTAGTTCCGGGCGCTCCGCCAGCGCCCGGCGCGGAACCCGCCGCAAGCGCGCCAGCCGCGCCCTTGGTGAGGGGCTTGGCCGCCTTGGGGTTCGCCGCGGGCTTCATCTCGTCGGGAAAGAGCGAGCCTAACTTTGCCATAGCCATGATCCTGCTATCTCTTGTCCACGTAGAAAAGATACCACCACCGCGGGCAGTTGCGGTCGATCACTTTGGTCTTGAGGAAATCGAAGTCCGCCAAGGTGAGCGCGGTTGGCGGCGCGAGGCCGGCGTCTGTCGAGCCTTCCGTGTCGAAGATCGAGAGAATCAGCCGCCCGCCGGGCTTGAGCAGTTCCAGCAGCTTGTCTACTTTCTCTCTCAAGTGTTCGCGGACCTCGGGGATATGGTCGAGCACTTCCGTGCAGAGCACGCCCGTGCAGGTTCCGGGCTCGATGCCGGGCGCTTCAAGCGTCCCTTTCTGGAATTTGCAATTCGGCAGGCCATGTTCATTCAATATCTGCCGGCCGACTTCGAGGCGCTGCTCTTCCGGATCGACGCCGATCACTTCGGTGCGCGGCTTCTTCCAGGCCAGATTGACGGTGACTACGCCATGGCCGCAGCCGATGTCCGCGATGCGGCCGTCGTAGGGCGCCAGGCGCAGGGTCGCCTGCATGCGGCTGAGCGCCACCCAGTGAATTGGCTGAAAAACACCCTGCGCGGCCGTGGCGTTCTTCTGCCAGATCATGGTGCCGCGGTCGAGATAGAGCCAGCCGTCTTTGACTTCCTGAATCGCCATTGCGGCTCCCGCGAATCAAACCGTTTTCGGAGAACGCCGCATCATGTCGCGCGCAGTGTGAATCGTCAATCGGCATTCTTTCGGCGCGTTTCCCACTTCAACCCGAGCGCTTCTTCTATATAAGGATGGTTCAACCCGAGGGACCGCCCGATGCTCTACCGCCGCTTCGGCCGCACCGAGATCAAGATGCCCGTCTTCTCCTGCGGCGGCATGCGCTACCAGCAGTCCTGGAACGACAAGGACAAGTGCTCGGACGAGAGCAACCGGACCGTCGAAAGCTGCATCCGGCGCGCGCTGGAGTGCGGCATCAACCACATCGAGACCGCCCGCGGCTATGGCACGAGCGAAGAGCAACTCGGCCACATTCTCCCTAAGCTCCCGCGCAAAGAAATCGTCGTTCAGACCAAAGTAGGACCCGCGGCCGACGCCAAGGACTTCCTCAAGACCTTCGAACGTTCGATGTCTCTGCTGAAGCTCGAGTACGTGGACTTGCTGGCGGTTCACGGCATCAACAACGAGGAACGGTTGAAGTGGACGCTGCGCGAGGGCGGCTGCCTGGAGGCCGCGCTGGAACTCAAACGCCAGGGCCGCGCGCGGCACGTGGGCTTCTCCACGCACGCGGGGCTGCCGGTGATTCTTGAGGCGATCAAGGACGGCCGCTTTGAGTACGTCAACCTGCACTGGTACTATGTTTTCCCGTTCAATTGGCCGGCCATCGAAGAAGCCACCAAGCGCGACATGGGCGTCTTCATCATCAGCCCCAGCGACAAGGGCGGGAAACTCTATGCGCCCAGCAAGAAGCTGGTGGAACTCACCGCGCCCCTCTCCCCCATCGTCTTCAACGACGCCTGGTGCCTTGCGCGCCCGCAGGTCCACACGCTTAGCGTCGGCGCGGCGCGTCCGACGGACTTCGACGAACATTTGAAAGCCCTGGCCTTCCTCCAGCAGGGGCAGGACCCGCACGCGACCCTACGGCCCATCGAGCAGCGCCTCGAGGCGGAACTTGAAAAGAGCCTCGGCCGCGAGTGGCTCGCCTCCTGGCACGTGGGCCTGCCCGAATGGAGCAAGGCGCCGGGCGAAGTGAACGTCTTCGAGATCCTGCGGCTGCGCAATTTCGCGAAGGCCTTCGACATGCTCGAATACGGCAAGATGCGCTACAATCTGCTCGGCAAGGGCGACCACTGGTTTCCGGGAAACCAAGCGGACAAGGTCAAGTCGCTCGATCTCAGCGGCGCGCTGCATAAGTCGCCCCAACGCGACAAGATTCCCGCCGCGCTGGCCGAGGCCCACCGCCTGCTGAAGGGCGACGAAGTAAAGCGGTTGGGTTCGCACTAAATCTTCGTTCTAAAGGAGGCGCGATGCGCAAGTACATCATCATGGGCGTGCAAGGCTGCGGGAAGGGCACGCAGGCCGCGCGGCTCAAGGAAGCCTACGACCTCGTCCATATCTCCGTCGGCCACATCTTCCGCTGGAACATCCAGGCGCATACGAAACTCGCCGCGCGCATCAAGCGCATCATGGCCGAAGGGCAGCTCGTGCCGGACGAGATCGTCGAAGAGATCATGCGCCGCCGACTGGACGAGCATGATTGGAATTACGGCTTCATCCTCGATGGCTTCCCGCGCAACCGGCCGCAGGCCGAGTTCTTCCTCGAGACGTACGACATCGACGCGGTGATCCTGATCGACGTGCCCGACAAAGTGGTGTTGCAGCGCATCCTCGCGCGACGCTTATGCGAGAAGTGCGGCCTCGACTACAACCTTATGTTCCACCGTCCCGCCAAGGACGGCACGTGCGACGTTTGCGGAGGTAAGCTGATCACGCGCAGCGACGACAACCAGGAGGCCGTCGCGTCGCGCCTGCAGGATTACCACGAGAAGACCGCGCCGATCATCGACCTCTTCAAGAAGAAGGAACTGGTGGTCGCGGTAGACGGCACGAAGAAGCCGGACCAGATTCAGGCGGATATCCGCAAGCAACTGAAGCTGCTTTAAACCGCGTTCGCCATTCCTTGCAGATGCCTGCGCAGGGTCTCGATGCCGCAGTCTTTCGGGTCGCAGGCGGCCTGCAAGCTCTTCAAAAAGCGCGATTCCTTGCGTAGCTCGCACTGCTTGCGCACGCGAGCGAGCACGGCTTCCAGTTTGGCGATGCGTTCGCGGACCAGATCGTCCTGGGGCGCGAGGCGCAGGTACGGCAGGCGCGCGCACGCGACCAGCAGATTCTCTTCGCGAATGCCCAGTTCACGCAACCGCCGCGCGCTCTCCTCGAAGGCGTCGCCAAAGCCGCCGCGCGCAAAAAGCAGCGGGATATCCACCGTGTCCGCCTGATTGAAGAGCACGACGGTGCGCGCGGGCAGATCGGGCCTTCGCTTGAAGGCCATTTCCACCCAGGGCTCGGGGACAAACTTGTCCGGCAGTGAGACAAGCACAAGGACGCCGGCGGTCTGAGACTGCTCGAGAATCAGGTCCGCGCGGCGGGCATTGTGGAAAGTGGGAATCCACGGCGAATCGATCAGGACCGGCGCGGCCTTCCCCAGCCAGCCGCTCGTCTCGCGAATGAGCTCGACGTACCGATACGAGAGCAAGTGGCCAACATCGACGGTGCGGCCGTCGGGGCGGCGCTTGCCCATCAGTTCTTCGCGGCGGCGGCTCCAGTCAATCTCCACGGTCTCGCCGGGCCGATAGTCGGGCGAATCGAGGAACGCGAGGAACTGTTCAAGCTTCTCAACTTCGTCCGAGAGCGGTTCCTGCAGCACCGCAATGTCCGGGCGGTCCTTGAAGATCTTTTTCACGGCCCCCAGGCACTCGCGCAGGCGCTGCTCGGGCGGGCCTTCGTCCAGGCGCGGGCCCAGCGGGCCGAGCACTTCCGCCACGAGGAGAGAGAGCCGGTAGTACGAGAGATCGCCGAGCGCGAAGGCCAGCGCGCGGTCGCGCGGAAGGTACTCGACGCGCAGCGTGCGGTCGCGCTCGCCCGGGCCGGGGCCGCGGATGCGTGTGTTGGTCTGCGTACAGTCGCGGACAGCGGACGGAGCGAGGTCCACGTCGCCCCAAAGCGCGCAGACGACGCTGCTCTTGCCGACGCTGCAGAGGCCGGAGATTAAGATGGATCGCGCGCGGTCAGTCATGCTGACGCGACCTTAACCGCTAAGCGCTTGGCGAGATAGTCGAAGCTAATCCAGCCAGTCCTTCTCCTTGATCTTGCGCGGCAGGTATTCTTCGGTCACGAAGCTGATGGATTTGTTCGTCAGGGCTTCCAGTTCGAACTTGGCGCCGTTGGCGAGCATGTTGTGGATCTCTTTCTGCCACTCTTTGCTCTGGAACCACGGGTACGCCAGGATCTCCTTCGCGCGGCGGATGTCTCCCTCCTCCAGCCCGATCGCGGTAGCCTTCTTATCCAGTCCGTACTTTTCCGGGTCGAAGCTCGAGAGCCCGATGAACCGCGCGCTCGGCACGGCCATGCGCTGCGATTCGAAGGCCAGGTTGATCGAGCCCTGCTTGAGCACGGAATAAATGTAGTAGCCCCAGGGATCGTTGTCGACGTAGACGTACAGCGGCAGTTTGAGTTCGTTCACGAAGCGGTAGCAGAGCCGCCGCACGCCGCGGGGCGGCTGGCCGCCGCCGTGCAGGATGATGCATTTGTGTTTGCGCCAGAACTTGTCCTGATTGAGGCGGTGCCAGACGGCGCCCTTTTCGATCAGCAGCACGAACTGCGCCGAGCATTTCTTGAACTGGATGACGTCCTGTTCGACGATGCTGGGGATAGCCCAACCGCCCGAACCGACAGCGCGTCCGTCGATGGTGTCGCCGGAATCGACGAGCGTGATTTCGCCCGCGAGCGCACCCTTGTTTTCCGCGAAGAGGTTCAGTTCTTCACGGATGAATTGCGCGGTCACCTCAAGGTCCTCGATCACTGCGTCGGATTCGCTCTGGTCGTCCACGGTGTTCTCGGACGAGCCGTCGATGCGGTGTTTGATCATGTAGAACAGGTCGCGGATGCTGGTCGTCTTGCCCTCGTCTTCAAGCTGGCGGCAGGCGGCGGCCACGCACATGGTCTGCATGAATTTCTTGGCCATGTTGACGTTGAAGAACTCGCGTTCCTGCTTGTCATTGCCCATCTCGATGTAGCGTTTCTGTTCGTTGAAGCGGACGTTGGCGAGCGAGCGCACCGGGATGTCCAACGAGGGCGTGCGGCCTTTGTTCGCGGCGGCAATGACCTCGTCCGCGAGCTTAGCCAACGCCTCCGGCAGGTCTCTTTTGGTCTTCTTGGCCTTCGCAACCATGAAAGGGCTCCTTGGTCTCTAGTTCCTTTTCCTTAAGGCTCCCGAGATCGGCCGCCGGGGTTAGAACAGTTCCTTCTGCTTGCTCTTGCCTTTGCCGCCCTTGCGCGCCTGGGGCTGTATGGCCGCGCCCGCCTTGCCTTTGACTTTTTTGCCTGCGACCTGTTTCCCGCCCGAGTAGATCGGGATGTCGTCCGGCACCGCCGCCTGCGCCGCTTTGGCGGGAGGCTTGGACTCGCCTTTGCCCTTCGCCTTGGTCTTAGACTTGCCCTTCACTTCCTTCTTTTCCGGTTCGACAGCAGCGGGCGCTTCGGCCGGCGCGGATTCTGCCGTCTTCGCCGGGAGCAAGCCCTCGGGAACGGCGCCTTCGATGCCCTTTTCCGTCACGATGATCGTGTTCTCGAGATCGGAGGGCGCGTTCTCCTTGCGGTTCAACTCCGCCTCGGTGTCCTCGCCGCCGGTTACTTTTTCAGCGACCGCCTGGAGCTGCTTCTTGAGCTTCTCCACGTTCACCGCGCCGTACTTGTGCTTGAGCTTCCCGCAGGCCTCGGCGACCTCCTTGATGTAGAGCGCGAACTTGTCGCGCCGGCTCATCTCGTACTTCGCCTTGGCGATCTTGTTGAGATGGATGCCCAGGCGCCGGCCGCATTCCTGGAGCGCCAGGCGGATCTCTTTGCGGATCTCGTCGTAGTCGGCGATCGCTTCCTTGGACTCGCTGGTGAACGGCACCCACACCGAGCCCATGTGAACGAAGAGGCAGAGCGAGCCCTGCGGCAGCGAGCCGCGCGACTGCGTGAGGCCGTACTTGCGCCAGCCGACTTCCGTCGCGGCTTTGTAGGTCGCGCAGGCAGTCTGCTGGTAGACGAGCGGCACGCGGTTGGCGAAGCGGATCAGCCGGGCCAGTTCGGGGCCGCGTTCCTCTTCCTTCGCCAGCTTTTCTTTAATGCGCGCGGCCTTGCGGAGCTCGGCCAAGGTCGCCGGGCGCTTGCTCCCATTCTTTTCGTCGCCATTCTCGAGCGGCAGTTCGGACTCGGCGGCGGCGGCGGGCGCCTCTTCGCCTTCCTTGGGCAGGAAGCCTTTGTTGCCGAAAGCGATGCCGGCCTCGATCACGAACGGGTTGCCGCGGTAGACCGCCGGCGGCCGGGTGACCGCGGTGTAGAAGTCGCCGTCGATCTCCTTATAGAGTCCAGCCAGGATCGCCTTCTCGCCGATGGGCGAGATGCAGTCCGTCGGGGGCGACATCAGCTTGGTGGTCTGGAGCGTCTTGTAGAGGACCTCGGCGTCCTTGCCCATCACGTCGCGGGGCCGGGCGCGCGGAGAAATCTTGGCGGCCTTGCAGATCTCGTCCGCGACCTTCGGCGAGACGCGAACGAACTCGGAGCTTAAGAACCCGCTCAGCCAGTGGCTCTTGGTGTCCTGGAGCATCTTCAAGAGCATGCCCAGTTCGATGCCGTACGGGTGCGGTTTGATCTCGCGCGGCGCCGCGGGCAGGTAATCCACGCCGCGCGGGTACTCCTTGGGAGGGCCTTCAGGCCCTACGTATTTGAACGCGGCGTGAGGGTTGGCGATGCTCGTCAGCTCGAGGTACTCGTCCACCGAGCCTTTGCCCTTCTGGTAGCGGCCTTCCAGTTCGATGGTCACCTTCGTGCCGTGTTCGCGATCCCACTTGTCCGTGGAGGTCTCGTGCTCGACGGGCTCGTTCTTCTTCGTGTCGATGCTGACCTCGAAGACGTGCGCGACGCCTTCCTTCTCGATCTTGCTGGTGACCTTGGTGGGCTTGCCGGTGGTGAGCTGCCCGTACATGCCCGCGGCCGAAATGCCGATGCCCTGCTGCCCGCGGCTCATGCGCAGGCGGTGGAACTTCGAGCCGTAGAGCAGTTTCGCGAAGACCTTGCCGATGTTCTTCTTCACGATGCCGGGGCCGTTGTCTTCCACGCTGACGATGAAGCGCTCGGCCTGCGCGGGCGAAGCGGGCATCGTCCCGTCGCCGCTCCGCGCGACCTCGATCTTTACTTTAATATCCGGGAGGATGCCGGCCTCTTCGCAGGCGTCGAGGCTGTTGTCCACGGCTTCCTTGACCGTCGTGAGCAGTGCCTTGCGCGGGTTGTCGAAGCCAAGCAGATGGCGGTTCTTCTGGAAGAACTCGGCCACGGAGATGTCGCGCTGCTTCGCGGCCATCTCCTGCGCCGTGACCCGCTTGACCTCGGGTTTGCGGCGCGTGGCGGCCTCGGGGGCAATCTTCGACGCAACTACGGGCGGTGCGGCTTTGCGGCTGGGCATGGCGCTGGGAACTCCTTTAGAAGCAGCCGGGGCGACGGAGGTCGCGGAAGATTCGGAACTGGCTGAAGAACGAATGTCCATGCTAGACACCGGGGCGCCCTCCCTGTCCGGTCTTGCAAGTCGAGTACAATACAAGACCTCGCCGAACCTTTATCGGCTGAAAAACATCCCAAGCGTACCGAAAGGTCCGGGACTCCCCCCCATGGCCGCGTATTCCGGGAGTCCTTCGGCAGGTGAGCTTCGTCCAGTTTATGGATTTTCACGCTCATGCAAGCGCTTTGTAATTGAGAGAAAATAGCATCTGCACCGAAGCCAACGGCGTCTCTAAGGTTCGCCAAGAGTCTCTGAATCGAATTCAAGCCTGTAATGCGCATTGGGGATATGTTTGTTTGTGCTCATAATCTGATGATTAGTATGTAATTACAAAATGACATATTGTTCATATACCCATGTGTGGAAAGGGGTAATATTGAGGACGGGTGGACGAGAGCGATGACTGAGATTGTCTACTGCGACGGGTGCGGAAAACGCATTCGCGAAGGCGACGGCAGGAATGCCGTCGAAGGCAAGGTCTTCTGTTCCGCTTGCGGAGCCAAGGCCGTAACCTCGACGGCGCATCATCCGCTTCCGGCCGATATCACGGCCCGAACCGGAACCTCCGGCCGAGCGGAGAGCCAAGCCAGGATTGCGGGATCGTCCCGACGCTCCGTCGCCACACCTTCCAAAGGCCAGAAGACCAATACGCCGGCGGAAAGCGGGCCGAACAAGACCGTCTACATCGCCGGCGGTGCCGGCATGCTGGTCCTGCTCGTCGTTCTGTTCATGCTGCTCGGCAAGGGCGAGACGCCGGATTCGAAAAAGACGGTCAAGGCCGCCCAGACTCCAGCAACCCCGATCTCGAATCCGGATACCCAATTGACCCATGCGCCCGCTACACCACCGGCGCAGCCGTCCAACCCCGAACCCTCCGCAGCCAAGACGGCCGCAGCCGAAGATCCGGGGCCGAGCATCGAGGATATCCGCGAGGGCTACGCGCGCCGCAAACTCGACGATGCCGCGGCCAAGGAGAAAGCGAAGTCGCTCACCCCGGAAGCGTACCGCGCGGAACTCCAGGGCCTGGTGGCCTCGCACGGTTCGACAAAAGCGGGAAAAGAGGCGGCGGAGATCCTGAAAAACCTTCCGCCTCCCGCGCCGAAGGCCGAGGCCAAGACGACGGCCGCAAGCGATGGCCCCAAGGCCGCCGACGGACCGTACAAGACGCTCTTTCGCTGGTCGGGCGACGCCGGCGCGGGCGCGGCGGCCTGGACGCGCGGAAGCAAGGACGAGAAGACCGTCCCCGCAGGCAAGGCTTTCTCCTGGCAGAGCGAATCCACGACCATCGGCTGGTTCACCCTGATCTCAACCATCAGCTTCCGCGATCAGAACGTAAAGCTGAGCAAGGATTCCTGGATTCGCATCCACTACAGGCTGGACGGCGGCAAGTACCTGTGTTTCCATTCGGCCATCGGGGACCAGTTGCTCGAAAAACACTTCGCGGGTCTGCCGGAAGGGAAATGGGGCTGGCTGGGATTCAAAGTGGCCGATTTCACGCGGGATATCCACACCGACGCGCCGCCCAAAGATTGGTCGGGGGCCAACTGGATCGGCTCCACAATCTACGGCCATACCGAGCGGAAGCCCGGGACGCTGTGGATCGACGAGGTCGTGATCGGCGACGGGCCGCTGCCTGCGAACGACGGCCCCTAAAGCAACTTAAAGCACGTACCGCCTGCATGAAATGGGGCCAGCCTTCCGTCCACAGGGTATAATCAAGCGAACACAAACCGGGGCCAGCCGAGCATACGATGGAAATCCTCTACTGCGATACCTGTGGCAAGCGCATCAAGCCCGGCGAGGAAACCCGCAAGCCGGAAGGCAAGACCTTCTGTCCCGCATGCCTTCCAAAATCCGCCGCAGCCCAGTCCGCCGCGGTGGCCTCGCCCAGCGGCTCCCTGGCGTTGGTGCGGCCGGCGAGTTCCACGCAACACCCGGTCGCCGGGCAGACGCCGCCCACCGGCGATGTTTCGTCCGAAGCACGCGCGCTCAATCGACGCTCGACCGTGGCGCCGCCCCGTTCGGGACGAGCGGGGGCGGGCGCCGCCGAGCCGCTGCCTGCTGGAAATCCACCTGGGAATAAGAACGCAGTGATGGCGGTCCTCATTGGCGCGGCGGTTCTGGTCGTGGCGGTGGTGGCGATCGTTTTGGGCAATGGAGGCACGAACAAGAGCGCGAAATCATCCGATAAGGGGAAAGGCGAGGAAACTTCAAAATCCGCCGTGACACCCGCGTTGCCAAAGCCAACTCCGGCCATGCCGGTAGTCACTCCCGTCGAACCCAAAATCCCGTCGCCAACCGCAACCGTCAAAGAAGATCCCGGCGCATCCGTGGTGGATATTCGCGAGGGTTTCGCGAAGCGGACGCTGGACAACCTAATTGCCAAGGAGAAGTCGAAGGAACTGACAGCCTTCAGCTTCCGCAAGGAGCTGGAGACCTTCGTCGCGAATTACGGTTCGACCAAGGCGGGACAGGAAGGCGCGACGCTGCTCAGGACGCTGCCCGTGGTCGCGCAACCGGCCGAGGCCGCGCCGCCGCCCGTATCCGGCGACTCTAAAGTGCTCTTCCATTGCGCGTTCGAGACCGAAGACGAGACGCGCTTCTGGAGCAAAGGGAAGAAGGTCACCGAGAACGCCTTTGGCGGGAGCGGCTCGTCCTGGCAGCTCAACCCGATCAGCGGAGGCTGGTTCTCACTGGAGAGCGGCGTCAGCCTGGGCTGGAGCGGCAAGGACGTCAAGATCGGGCCGAACTCGTGGATCCGCTTTGCGTATCGCTTCGACGACCGCGGCGACAACGTCTGCCTGCAGATTCTGGACGGCAAAGGCAATATGTACGAGAAGCACCAGTTCAGCTTGAAGAAGGCCAAGTGGTCTTGGGCGACGCTCAAGCTCTCGGATTTCAAGAACCTCACCAAGGACGGGCCGAACCCCATCCCCGCCGGCACGCCTTTCATGGGCATGGCCTTCTACGGCGGAAAGGATGGGAAAGAATGCGCCCTGCTGATCGACCAGTTCACCGTGGGCGACGGACCGCCCCCGCCTGAGCCGCAGGACCCCTGAATGAGAAAGCCGCCGCGGTCTCTTATGAAAAAGTCTTTCAGTTCTCGTAGCATCGGCGTTCCGCCTATGGTCCCACCGGAGTCCCTCTCCTGAACGAGTTAGAGCAGCGACGATACGCCTCTGTGCCCTCCACCGAGACGGCGGAGCTTCACTGCTTACGACGAAAAGACCAGGTGCTCTTATGAAAAAGTCTTGACACGAGAGGGGTAAGGAGTAATAAAGGGTGCGTTCTCCCGATCGAACACCGCTTCCTCACTTTTTTAATGTGTAGCATTTTAGGTCGGGAACTGGCTTCCACGCGTACATCCCCGGATTGCGGCCTTCCCCGCGCCTGACGCCTTCGACCTTATACGGAATGGACCTGACCCCAGTCGCAGCTACCCCTGGCTTGGACCCCTGACCCTTAAGAACCTATGGCCTCCAAGGCCCCTACCCTCTACCTCGTCGATGGCCATGCCCAGCTCTACCGGGCGTACCATACCCCTGCGTTCAGCAACCGCCGGGCAACCGACGGCACGCCGACGGGAGCGCTGTACGGCTTCTTCTTGCAGCTCAAAGCCGTCCGCTCGCGCTTTAAACCCGAGTTGCTCGGCTGCGTGTTCGATCCCAAAGGCCCGGTCTTTCGCGAGAAGGAATACGCAGGCTATAAGGCCCAGCGCGCGCCCATGCCCGACGACCTGCGCAAGCAGGTGCCGCTGGCGTTCGAGCTCTGCAGGGGCTACGGCATCCCGGCGATCCAGGTCGAGGAGTACGAGGCCGACGACGTGCTGGGGACGCTCGCGAAGCAGGCCGTCGAGAAGGGCTACGTGGTCGTGATCGTGACCGGCGACAAGGATCTGCTGCAGCTCGTGGACGACAAGATCCACGTCTACGACCCGATGAAGGAGATCGACTTCGACGCGGAGAAAGTCGAAGAAGTCAAGGGTCTCAAGCCGACGCAGATCGTCGATTGGCTCGGCCTGATGGGCGACAGCGTCGACAACATCCCGGGCGTTACCGGCGTGGGCGAGCAGACGGCCGTCAAGCTGCTGCAAGAGCACGGTACGCTGGAGAAGGCCCTGGCGCATTACCAAGAGAAGTTCAAGGACCGCAAGGACGAGATCCTCAAGTTCGTGGAAGAACACCGCGAAGACGCCGCCAAGCCGAAGGAAGAGCGCAAAGGCATCAAGCCGCCGAAGGGCGTGAAGGTGGTCGAGGCGTATCTCTTTGCCGAAGTGGACCAGGCGCGGGCAAGCCGCGAGCTGGCCCGCATCCGCTGCGATGCGCCCAGTACGTTCAAGCCGGACGAGTTCAAAGAGGTGGAACCCAACAAGAAAGAGCTCGTCCCGCTGCTTCAGCGGCTCGATTTCCGCTCGTTCCTGCGCGACGTCGGCGGCGCGGAAGAAGATCTGCTTACGGTCTCCGAGCAGAAGGCTAAGGACGAGTCCGCTTCGCGCACCTACCACATCGTCGATTCGCGGGAGAAGCTCAACGACTTCACCAAACGCCTGCAGAAGCAGAAACGCTTCGCGTTCGACACCGAGACGACCAACCTGCGCGCCACCGAGGCACGGATCGTCGGGCTCTCGTTCTCGTGGGAGAAGGGCGAGGCCTGGTACCTGCCGGTGCGCGGGCCGATGGGCGAAGGCGTGCTCGACGAGAAGGACGCCCTGGCGGCCTGCTCGAAGGTGCTCGAAGACGAGAACATCGCCAAGGTCGGCCAGAACGCGAAGTACGACATGAACGTGATGCGCGGGCACGGCGTGCGGCTGCGCGGGCTCTCCTTCGATACGCTGATCGCTGGCTGGCTGCTCGACCCCGGCGCCCTGCGCCACGATCTCGATACGCTCGCCTTCAACCACCTGGGCATCCGCAAGACGACGACGGAGAGCCTCATCGGCAAGGGCAAGGCCGAGAGCATGGACATGGCGCCGGTCTCCGACGTGGCCCGCTATGCCTGCGAGGACGCCGACGTCACGCTGCAGCTCGCGGAGGTGCTCGCGCCGAAGCTCCAGGAAGCCGGCCTAACGCGGCTGATGACCGAACTCGAGAACCCGCTGGTCGAGGTCCTCGCCGAGATGGAATGGACCGGCGTGCGCGTCGATCCCGATCTGCTGCGGCAGATGTCCGGGCACCTCGGCAAGCAGCTTGAAGCGCAGGAAGAAGAGATCTACCGCCTAGCGGGCGAACGCTTCACTATTCAGAGTCCCAAGCAGCTCGGCGCCATCCTCTTCAACAAGCTGGGCCTCGTGAGCAAGGCCAAGACGGCCACCGGCCAGCAGAGCACCAGCGAAGACGTGCTCCAGCAACTCGCGCACCAGGGCCACGCGCTCCCGCGGCTGGTCCTCGAGTTCCGCCAGTTCTCGAAGCTGAAGAGCACCTACGTGGACATGCTGCCGTCGATGATCCATGCACGGACGGGGCGCATTCACGCGAGCTTCAACCAGACCGGCGCCGAAACGGGCCGGCTCTCGTCCAACGACCCGAACCTGCAGAACATTCCGGTGCGCAGCGAGATCGGCCGTTCGATCCGCGCGGCCTTCAAACCCAGCGAGCCCGGCTGGAAGATCCTCGGCGCGGACTACTCGCAGATCGAACTCCGCATCCTCGCGCATTACAGCCAGGACCCGGTGCTGCTCAAGGCGTTCGAGCAGAACAAGGACATTCATGCGGCGGTCGCGGCGCAGGTCTTCGGCGTGAAGGAGCAGGACGTCGATAAAGACCAGCGCGCGCGCGCGAAGACGGTAAACTTCGGCATCCTCTACGGGCAAACGGCCTACGGGCTCGCGCAGACGCTCGGCATACCGCAGAAGGAAGCGCAGGAGATCATCAACCGCTTCTTCGAGAGCCATCCGAAAGTCCGCGCATGCCTGGACGGGATCATCGCGGAAGCGCGCGAGAAGGGCTACGTCACTACGATCTACGGCCGGAGGCGCTTCGTCCCGCAGCTTAAGGAAAAGGCGCAGGAGAAATTCGGCGAGCGCATCTCGGTGAACACCGTCTTCCAGGGCTCGGCGGCCGACCTGATCAAGAAAGCGATGCTCGATATCCACCGCGAACTGCACGCCCCGAAATCGAAGTGGAAGGCGCGGATGATCCTGCAGATTCACGACGAACTGCTTTTTGAATGCCCGCCCGACGAAGTAAAAGAGCTGACGAAAATGGTGCAACAGAAGATGGAACATGCCCTGCCGCTAAAGGTGCCCCTGGCCGTCGAGATCGGCGTGGGCGACGATTGGCTCAGCGCAAAGGAATAAACCGTGGCCACTCATCCTCAGAACGTCAACGAGCTGCTCAAACATTTCGACGCCGAAATCGCCGCCAAACTCAAGGGCATGCTCGCGTCGGGCGAGATCACGGCCAAACATATCGAGCAGATGATCAAGCTGACCGCGGCCGTGCCGGACTACCGCAATAACGAAGACCTCGATTCGCTGCTCGAAGACGCCTGCGAGATGGACGCAGACGGGTTCTCGTCGTGGGTGGGCAAGATCATCGAGGAAGAGAAAGACAAATGAGCGCGGCGCACCTCGCCATCGGCCTTGTGGGCCAGGTGTGCGCGGGCAAGAGCGCCGCAGCCGAAGCCTTTTGCAAGCGCGGCGCGGCGCTGTACGAGGCGGACAAAGAAGTTCATGGGTTGTACGCGCGAAAGGATGTGAAGGCGGACGTGCGCAAGTTGTTCGGTGCCGGCGTCTTCGACGCGCAGGGCGAAGTAGACCGGAAGAAGCTGGGCGCCTTGGTTTTCGGAGATGAGGCCAAGTTGAAGGCGTTGACGGAGCAGATCGTCTTCCCGCGCACGGGTGAGATTTTGCAGGAGCGGCTGGAGGCCTTTCGCAAAGGGACGCTGCCGGGAGACCCGCGCGTTCTGCTGATCGACGCGCCGACGCTCTTCGAAGCCGGGCGCGAAGGCTGGTGCGACCGCATCGTGTTTGTGGCCGCGCCACGCGAACGGCGCGAGCGTTGGGCGAAAGAGCGCCGCGGCTGGGCGCAAGGCGAGCTGGCGAAGCGCGAGGCGCGCATGCAGGACGAGGCTTTGAAACGCGCGGGCTGCCAAGCCGTGCTGGAAAACGACGGGACCCTGGAGGACCTCGACCGGAAGGTGAGCAAACTCTGGGATGAATGGGTGCAGTAGGAGCCGGTAACCGAATTTTTGGTTGAGACCAAGGACCTAAAGCGAAGGAGAGGAAAACATCATGCCCGCCGATTCGAACGACCACGCACGAGGCCAGGCGCGCCGATGGCGTCCAAGACGCCAGTCGGATAACGACGCGCCGTCCCAAGCGAGGAGCGCTCTCGCCAATGGGGAAGGCACACCGCCTCCGCCACCGCCGACGCCACCCGCGGCTGCTGCGGCAGCGCCCGCGGCCGTCACGCCTGCAGCCGCACCGGCTGCGGCCGCCGTTCCCGCCGGTGCGCCTACCGCGGATGGATTGACGCCGGCCCAACCCGGGCAACCGCGCCCCCCGGGCCAGGTCACCTACATCAACGACCTGAAGCGCATGAACATTGCCGATCTGCATCAGATGGCGCGGACGCTGAACGTCGAAGGCTTCTCGGCGCTGCTCAAGCACGACCTCATCTTCCGCATCATCAAGGAGAAGATGGCGCAGAACTGCGTGCTGATGGGCGAAGGCGTGCTGGAGATCCTGCCCGACGGCTTCGGCTTCCTGCGTTCGCCCGACTACGACTACCTCCCCTGCCCCGACGACATCTACATCTCGCCGAGCCAGATCCGGCGCTTCAACCTGCGCACGGGGCACCTGGTGACCGGGCAGATTCGGCCGCCGAAGGAGAACGAGCGCTACTTTGCGCTGCTGCAGATCAAGGGCATCAACGGCGAGCCGCCTGAAAAAGTTAACGAGAAGATTCCGTTCGACGACCTCACGCCGATCCATCCGACCAAGCGTTTCATCCTCGAGACCAGTCCCGACGACATCTCGATGCGCATCCTCGATCTCGTGGCGCCCATCGGCAAGGGGCAGCGCGGCCTGATCGTCTCGCCGCCCAAGGCCGGCAAGACCGTGATGCTCCAGGCGATCGCGCACGCCATCGTGGTCAACAACCCCGACGCGCACCTGATCGTGCTCCTGATCGACGAGCGCCCCGAAGAAGTGACGGAAATGGAACGCGCCGTGAAGGGCGAGGTGATCGCCAGCACGTTCGACGAACCGGCCAGCCGGCACTGCCAGGTGAGCGAGATGGTGATCGACCGCGCCAAGCGGCTCACCGAGTACGGCAAGGACGTCGTGATCCTGCTCGACTCGATCACGCGCCTGGCCCGCGCCTACAACACCGAAGTCCCGCACTCCGGCAAGATCCTCACCGGCGGCGTGGACGCGACCGCGCTGCAGAAGCCCAAGAAGTTCCTGGGCGCCGCGCGTAACATCGAGAACGGCGGCTCGCTGACGATCCTCGGCACCGCGCTCATCGACACGGGCTCGAAGATGGACGAAGTGATCTACGAAGAGTTCAAGGGCACGGGCAACATGGAAGTGCACCTGGACCGGCGCCTGATGAACCGCCGCCTCTTCCCGACCATCGACGTGAACCTCTCGGGTACGCGCCGCGAGGAACTGCTGCTGCACAAGGACGAGTTGCAGCGCGTCTGGCTGCTGCGCAAATACCTCCAGGACCTCAACATCGTCGAGTCGATCGAGTTCCTGATCGAGAAGATGCGCAAGACCAAGAACAACATCGAGTTCCTCATGAGCATGAACGTATAGTTTCGCAGAGCCGGAGGGCTCGCGATTGAACGAGCCCTCCGACTCGCCTTTTTCGCTTAAAGATCATCGTTACCCACCTGTTCGACCCGCCCTACAGCCATTCCCACCTGATTTTTGCTTCAACTTCGTGGTTTTTCATTTTTATAAAAGCCCAAGGGGCAAAAGGAGCCGTCATGAACAAATTATCCATCGCATCAAATGAACCGTTGGATGGCACTCTCGATCTAAGCAACTTGAGGTTGCTTTCCACCGAGATGCTGCGCCAAGAGGCCTTGGCGCGGGGATTGGAACTGTCCGGTTCTGGATCGAAATCTGAATTCCTGCGACAGATCTGCCGTTTCGCTTGCCAGAGCGGCCAGTCGCTCAGCGGACGAGGCATACTTCAAATCGTTCTGCCGGACCGCTTCGGTTTTCTGCGCCACGCCGACTCGGATTTTCAGCCCTGCCATGAGGACATTTTCGTTTCGGCGAGCCAAATCGCGCGCCTGGGCCTGCGCACCGGCCAGGAGATTCGAGGCATGGTCCGAGCGCCCAAGGAGAGCGAACGCTACTTTGCGTTAGTGCATGTTCAGGAAGTGGATGGAACGCGAGCGGAGCAGGCCCGAAGCGTGAAGGACTTTTACAGTCTCACGCCCATTTTCCCCGCCAAGCGCCTCCTCCTGGACGTGCCCGGCGATTTCAGCACGCGCATCGCCGACCTGCTCTCCCCTATGGGTAAGGGCCAGCGCGCGCTGATCGTCTCGCCGCCTAAGGCAGGAAAGACCATGCTGCTCCAGCAGATCGCGCGTGCGATCGCACACAATCACCCCGATGCAAAGCTCATGGCGTTATTGGTGGACGAACGTCCCGCGGAAGTCACCGAGTTCCGGCGCACCGTCCCCGCGGAAGTTTTCGCGAGTACTTTCGACGAATCGCCGGCACGGCATTGCCGGGTCGCCGAGATGGTATTGGAACGCGCCAAGCGTCTCGTCGAATGCGGCCGGGACGTTGTGATTCTGCTGGACTCGATCACGCGTCTTGCGCGTGCCTATAACAGCGAAACCGATTCGGGCAAAATCATGACCGGCGGGCTTGACGCGGCCGCAGTCCAGATTCCCAAGAAACTTTTCGGCGCAGCGCGCAATACCGAAGAAGGCGGCTCATTAACCATCCTCGCCACGGCGCTCGTGGACACCGGTTCGCGCATGGACGACTTCATCTACGAAGAGTTCAAAGGCACGGGCGATTGCGAGATTCACCTGGACCGCAGGCTGGCCAGCAGGCATGTGTACCCGGCAATCGACCCCGTCCGTTCCAGCACTCGCAAGGAGGAACTGCTGCTGCATCCCGATGAACACCGGCGCATACGCCTATTGCGGAAATACCTTCAGGACCTTAACATCGTCGAAGCCGTCGAATTCCTGATCGAGAAGATGCACAAGACCAAGAACAATGTCGAATTTCTGATGGGCATTCACGCGTAAGCCGTGGGCGATTCCTTGCTTGATGCCGCCGTTGGGTCCGCCCTTCAGGATCCGAAACTTCGCCTGCTGCTGATCGCGCCGGGACCACACGGCGAAGCGGCGTTGTCGAAGTGTAAAGCACTGACCGGATGCGCCGGGGCAATCCTGCTTGATGCGCAACCGGCGCGCCTTAGAGCCCTCTCTGCGGCCCTCGCCGTGAAAAGAACGGCACTCGGCCGAGCGCCGCGCCTCCCCTTCCGCCGCCATAGCTTCGATGCGATCGTTTCGCTGGAGGCGCTCTTCGCGATTCGGCCGCCGTGGACGGTCATCGCCGAGTTCCACCGCGTGCTCGCGCCCGACGGCAAGCTGATCCTGCTCGAACCGTCGCGCGAGGGGCTCTTCTCGAAAGTGCGTTCGCGCCTGCTTGGACCCGGCAAGCGCGTGTACGCGTTGGAGGAAGTCGAGAACCGGCTCACGCGGGCGGACTTCGCCATCGAAGAAGCGCGCGAGATGCCCGACCCCGCGCCGTATCCGCTCCCCGCCTACCTGATCGTCGCGGCCAAGAAAGAGAACATGGCCGAGCCCGTGCCGCAGGTGATTACCACGCGCGACCTGCGCGCACGGCAGAAGCCCTATCCGAAAGGTGAAGAACTGCCCTAGGGCGTCATGAATTCTTGCCGGCCGTTCTGGCCATCGAGTCCACTGAAGACGAACTGACCATCGATCGCAGGAAGAGCACAGTGTTAGCCCCAGTAATTCCGATGGACAAAACCCAGTAAACAAAGTTCAACGGATTTATCTCCGTCTCGGGCGTTCGAACCATATTCGGCGAGTGGCTCAGGATCTCCACGGCGTCTTGCAACACGGCCAGCGTGAAGACGGGAATCCCGACCACGGCGGGAAAGGCGAGCATTCCCATAATAATCGCGCCTAGGCGCCGCACGGGTGCCTCAATTTTGATGCGCGCGCAATACCGCAGGCCCAGCGCGGCGCCCGCCATCAATGCGCTTGAGGTGAGCAGGCAGGAGAGCATCACCGAGCTGAACTTGTCGCTGTCGGTCACCCGCCCTTCCCAGATGATGCCATTCACCGCCAGCATCGTCATGGTGTCGATCGCCGCTTTGATGCCCAGGGAAAGCGTGATCACGATGCCCATCAGGTCGAGGATGCGAAAGGGATATTTGATGAGCGCGCGGTAGGCGAAGAAGGCCAACGTCGCGCCGATCGCGAGGTTCGCGAAACCATCCAAGATGAGGCGCGTGTCCGGGGGGCTCGATTCGCGCACCGCGAGCCAGAACATGCCGCCGGCGCTCAGGCCGGCCAGCGCCGCGATCCAGCGCCAACCCGTGGCTTCCCAGGAAGGCAAGGGGTCGATGCGCGGTCCCGCAGGAACTTCGCTGCCGTCCACTTCTTCTTCGTTGGCCATGCCGTGAGATTCCATTCGCGCCTACGGTTCGCAGCGCGCGTGAACCACGGTAGCATACCACGAAACGTCGCCCAGGTGTCCTTCCGCGGCGAATTGCGCCTCCATCGCCTGCAAGCCTGCGTGCCATTCCGCTTCGGGCACAAGTTCAAGCGTGCTGATAAAGCGCCCGCGCACTTTCTCGATATATTCCGCTCCGCCGCGCGGCACGGCGCGGGAGACTTCCGTGGCTGCGATTTCCGAAAAACCTGCCTCGGCAAGTTCTTCACGCAAAACATCCAGGTCCGGAAAGCGGGCGCAATCGAGTTCCGCGACGGACGGGAACCAGCGCGTGAGGTAACTCGCGCGAATCTGCGCATGGCTGGACGTCACGAAAGCCGCGCCGCCGCAACGGCGCCGGCCGCGCGCAGCGCCAAGGACCCGCCGCAATTCCTGAAAGAAGCGCATGCGCGCCGCACCGTCGAGATGATGCAGGAAGAACGAGCCCAGCGCGGCCTCGAACGCGCGCGCGCGAAAGGGCATCCGGTCCGCCGGGGCGCGCACGAATCGCGCATCCCCGAACTTGGCGCGGGCCTGGGCCAGCATGCCGCGGGAGAGATCGAGCGCGACCACCGGACCCGGCCAGGAACCCAGCAGCCAGCGCGTCATGTTGCCGGTGCCGCAGCCGACCTCCAGAATCGCTCCCGCCGGTTCGATGCCGCGCAGTGGTGCGCCCGTGGCGAGTTCCAGCGCGCGCAGCGGAATGGACGCGTCCCAACCACGATGCGCATCGTAGCGCGTCGCGATGCGGTCGTAATCGACGCGTTCGGCAGGCGCGGTCACGTGAGCGGCAGGCCCTTGAGCAGGCGCTCGATATCCGATTCGTCGTTCCAGGCATGCACGGCGGCGCGGATGCGCCCCCCGCGCGGGTTCACCAGCACCTTTTCGCGCTCCAGATCGTCCGCCACCTTGCGCGCGTCGTGGCCCGGAACCTCGAAGGATACGATGCCTGACCATTCGCCAGGGCCTTCGGCACGACAGACGGCGCAGCCGCGCGCTTTAAGGCCCTGCGACAGCGCGCCCGTCAGCGCCTCCACGCGCGCCGAAATATTCTCGATGCCGGTCTCCGCGAAAAGATCCAGCGACGCGAGCAGGCCATAAGCCGCCACGGTCGCAAGCGTGCCGCACTCGTAGCGCCGCGCAGTCTTGCAGAGCGGTTGGTCGTCGCGGTCGTAGCGCGCGGGGACCTCCACCGACCACCAGCCGCGCGCAAGCGGCGCGACGCGGTCCTGCCATTCCCGGCGCACGAAAAGAATCGCCTGGCCTTCCGGCGCGCAGAGCCACTTGTGCCCGTCGGCGGCGAGCCCATCAATGCCCATGGCTTCCACATTCAGCGGCAGCACGCCGAGGCCCTGGATGGCATCCACAAAAAAGAAGACGCCGCGCTCGCGGCAGGTTTTCCCGATGCCTGCGAGATCCGCGCGGAAACCGTTTGCGAAGTTCACGAACGAGAGGCCCACGGCGCGCGTGCGCGCGTCCATCTGCTTCGCCACGTCCTGCGGCGTGAAACGGCCGAACTCGCCCGGCTCCACGCGCCGGACTTCGACGCCGCGGACTTTTAGCGCCAGCCAAGGGTAGGCGTTCGCGGGAAATTCTCCGCGCGGCACGATCACGTTGTCGCCGGCCGTGAGTTTCAGCCCGAACGCGACGGTGCTCACGCACTCGCTGGTATTCTTAAGCAGCGCGATCTCGTCGGGCCCGCGTGCGCCGATGAGTTTTGCCGATGTCCCGCGCAGACGTTCGTACGTCTGGTACCACTCCTTCCACTGCGTCCCGCCAAGGGTCTCGACGCCTTCGACCTGGCGGCGCACCGCGTCGGCGGCCGGCCGCGAAAGGACCGCGGTTGCGGCCCAGCCGAAGTAGGCCCACTCCTTCAGCATGGGAAAGAGCGCGCGGCGTTCCCGCCAGTCCATCGCCTTGGCCTCCAGAAGAGATGCGGTGCGTCCCCATCTATCTTGCGTGAGCCGCGCGACGGGTCAAGGCACCGGAAGCGGAACAAGAAACCTTGACGAAAGCGGGCGAGCCGTTCTAATATGCATTACCGCATCGGCGCGGGTATAGCTCAATGGTAGAGCGCCAGCCTTCCAAGCTGGCAACGTGGGTTCGATTCCCACTACCCGCTCCAACTATGACTGGTTTAATGCCAACCCGATTCCTCGAAACGCCATTCAGGCCGCGAATACAGATTGGGTTTTGTTTACTTGATCTACAAAATGACTTCCAAAGCCTGCGCTGCAATCACTAACTCATTCAGGAGTTGCATTAATCTCGGTGTGCGTATTTTTCCCGAAACTCGTCTTTCTATGCGGCGTCGAACGGAGTACGAATGAGACGCCGGATTCTATCCTTACTCTGACTTGAGCACGGGCCGCGCGAAGGGGCTAAAGCCCCTGGGGGCGAGAGGAGTCGAAACATGAGGGTTGCCATGACTAAGGTCCTGGGCTGTTCGCTGCTGGTGTTGGCGCTGCTTGCGGCATCCGCGGCGTTGCGGGCCGACGACGCCGAGTCGCGCGCGAAGGCCGCGAAGCTGATGAAGGAAGGCAACTGGAAGGAGGCGCTGAACGAGTACAAGAAACTCGTTCTCGACCCCACGTCCGACGCCGCCCAAGTTCCCGGGGACCTCAGCAACGCGCTGCAATGCCAGCGCAGGCTAGGAATGGTAGACGAGTCCGACGACCTGATCGAAAAGGCCATCACGACGCACGCGCAGAACTGGCGCGTCCTCTTTACGGCAGCCCAGAGCTACGTCCAGGGCGAACGCTACGGCTATATCGTCGCGGGCAAGTTCAGCCGCGGCGGGCGCCGGGGTGGTGGGCAGTACGTCAACTCGCTCGAGCGGGACCGCGTCCGGGCGCTGCAGATCATGGAGGAGGCCCGCAAGCTGCTTAAAGGCGAGGCCGACAAGAACGCCCTCTACAATTATTACCAGCAGTACGCCAACCTGCTGATGCGCGGCGGCTACAACGAAGCCTGGCGCATGCAGGCGCTCACGGACCTGAAGGAACTCCCGGATTACGAGGAAGGCTGGTATTACGGCTCGGGCACGCGCGGGGCGCCGGTGAATCCCGACGGCACGCCGGTCTACCACAAGCTGCCCAAGAGCTTTGAAGAGGCCGCGAGCGACGGCGAGCGCTGGCGCTGGATGCTCATGCAGTCGATGGAAGCTTCACCCGATCAGGCGGACGCCGTGCGCATGCAGTTCGCGGGCTTCCTGCGGCAGCAGTTCGACGTGCAGACGATGGCACACTACGGCCGCGGGTCCTTCGGCGGCGGCGGCGATGACGATAAGGATGAAAGCGGCCCTTACGCGGTCAAGACGCTGGGCGAAGACGAGACGATCGCGAAGCTGGCCTCCGGGATCAAGCGCTTCAAGCTCCCCGATGAATACAACTTCATCAAGCTGTACCAGGATATCTCCGGCAAAGCCGGACCGCAGGCTAGCTCCGCGAATTCGATGCTCGGCCAGATCTTCGAAGACCGCCAGCAGTACCCGCACGCGGTGGAATGCTGGAAGCTCGCCGGCAACGCCGAACGCGTGAAGCAGATCGCCGGCAACTGGGGCGTCTTTGAGAACGGCGAGCCGCTGGTCGCGGGCGAGGCCGCGAAGCTCAGCTACCGCTTCCGCAACGGCAAGAAGGTCAGCTTCGAAGCGTATCCGATCGATGTCCAGAAGCTCCTGGACGACGTAAAGACTTACATCACCGCCAAGCCCGGCAACCTCGACTGGAACCGCATCGACATCAATAACCTCGGCCAGCGCCTCGTCGAAAAAGGCGAGAAGCAGTACCTCGGCGAGAAGCCGGTCGCGTGGGAGTTGGACCTGACGCCGCGCGAGAAGCATTTCGACCGCCGCGTCACGGTCAAGACGCCGCTCGACAAGGCCGGCGCGTACCTGGTGGTCGCGAAGATGGCCGACGGCAACGTGAGCCGTATCGTGGTGTGGGTGGCGGACACGGTAATCGTCAAGAAACAGCTCGACAAGAAAGTCTGCTACTTCCTCGCCGATGCCAAGACCGGCAAGCCCATCGAGGGCGCGGAACTGAAGCTCTTCGGCTACCGCCAGGAGTGGAAGAACAACGGCAAGTACGAGATCAAACTCGCGGAAGGCGCTGGGCAAAGCAACGCCGACGGCCAGTACATGCAGGAGCCCAAGGACGCCAACGAGTCCTATAATTGGCTGATCACCGCCAACACCAAAGAAGGACGCTTCGCGTACTTCGGGTTCAGCGGCGTCTGGTATGGCCAGTATTACGATAGCGAATACAACCAGAACAAGATCTTCACGATCACCGACCGCCCCGCCTACCGCCCGAATCAGACCGTGAAGTACAAGTTCTGGATCAACAACGCCAAGTACGACCAGGAAGGCAATTCGCCGTATGCCGGCCAGAACTTCTTCGTGCGCATCACGAATCCCAAGGGCGAGAAGGTCTTCCAGAAAGATTGCGCGGCCGACGATTTCGGCGGCATGGACGGGGAGTGGCTGCTGCCCAAGGATGCGACGCTGGGCGTATACACCGTACACCTGATGCGCAACAACGAGCAGTACTTCGGCGGCGGGAACTTCCGCGTCGAAGAGTACAAGAAGCCTGAGTTCGAGGTGAAGATCGACGCGCCGTCGGAGCCGGTGATGCTCGGCGAGAAGATCACCGCGACCATCAACGCCAAATATTACTTCGGCGCGCCGGTCACCGAAGGCAAAGTAAAGTACAAGGTCATGCGCTCCACCTATGAGGTCCAGTGGTACCCGACCGGCGTCTGGGACTGGTTCTATCAGCCTGGATACTGGTGGTTCGCCTGCGATTACCCGTGGTATCCCGGCTGGCGCGAGTGGGGTTGCCGGCGCCCGACGCCGTGGTGGTGGTGGGGCGGCCGCGCGGAACAGCCCGAGATCGTAACCGAGAACGAAGTGCCCGTCGGACCCGACGGCACAGTCAAGATCGAGATCGATACGTCGATTGCCAAGGCCATGCAGGGCCATTCGGACCACAAGTACGAGATCACCGCCGAAGTCACGGATGCCTCGCGCCGGACCATCGTGGGTCAGGGCACGGTGATGGTCGCGCGCAAGCCGTTTAAAGTTTACACGTGGGTGGATCGCGGCCACTACAAGGCCGGGGACACGATCGAGGCCAGCTTCTCCGCGCAGACGCTCGACCATAAGCCCGTGAAGGGCAAGGGCGCGCTGAAGCTTCTCCAGGTCACCTACGACAAGGACGGCAAGGCCGTCGAGAAGGAAGTCGAGAAGTGGGACGTGGCGACCGGCGACGACGGCACGGCGCGGCAGCAGCTCAAGGCCGGCGCGCCGGGCCAGTTCCGCCTGAGCTACACCGTATCCGATGCGAAGGATCACAGCGTCGAAGGCGGATACGTCTTCTGCGTGACGGGCGATACGTTCGACAGCGCAGCCTTCCGTTTCAACGAGATCGAACTGCTCACCGACAAGCGCGAGTACAAACCAGGCGAAACCGTCAGCCTGATGGTCAACACGAACCAGCCGGAGAGCACGGTGCTGCTCTTCGTCCGGCCCGCCAACGGCGTCTGCCTGCCGCCCAAGATGCTGCGGCTGAAGGGCAAAAGCGTCGTCGAGGCCATCGAGGTCATCAAGAAGGACATGCCGAACTTCTTCGTCGAGGCGCTCACGGTCTCCGACGGGAAGATTCACAGCGAGGTCCGCGAGATCGTGGTTCCGCCGGAGAGCCGGGTGCTGAACGTGGAAGTGAAACCATCCGCCACCGAATACAAGCCCGGCGAGAAGGCCAAGGTGCAGATCAAGCTGACGGAGATGAACGGCGAACCGTTCGCCGGCTCGGCGGTGGTCAGCGTTTACGATAAGGCCGTCGAGTACATCTCGGGCGGCAGCAACGTGCCGGAGATCAAGAGCTTCTTCTGGAAGTGGCGCCGCAGCCATTCTTCGCGCACCGAATCCAGCCTGCAGCGCTGGAGCGGGCACATTCAGAAGAGCAACGAAGGGTACATGCAGTTCCTCGGCGTGTTCGGAAACCGCGTGGCGGAAGAAGACGAACAGCTTGCGGAAGGCGGCAAGCTTCAGGAACAACAGCAAGCGGGTCAAGGTAAAGGTTCTTTCGGCGCGCGAGGCGAGATGCGCAGGGCGCTCGCCGCACCTGCCGCCGCCTCGCCGGCAATGGACAGCATGGAAAAGGCCGGCGCCAAGAAGGAATCGAATGCCATGGAGGCCGACCGTGACGCCAAGGACGATGCGGGCGGCGGCGGCGGCGCGGGCGCACCTCCGAATGTAGAGCCGACCGTGCGCAAGAACTTCGCCGACAGCGCGTTCTGGAACGGCGCGCTGACCGTCGGAGCAAACGGCATGGCGGAGATCGAACTGACGATGCCCGAGAACCTCACGGGTTGGAAGATCAAGACCTGGGTCATGGGCAAAGGCGCGCGCGTCGGCCAGGGCGAGGCCGAGGTCGTCACTAAGAAGAACCTGCTCCTGCGGCTGCAGGCGCCGCGCTTCTTCACCCAGAAGGACGAAGTGATCCTGAGCGCGAACGTGCACAACTACCTGGCGACGAAGAAGAGCGTCAAAGTCTCGCTGGAACTCGATGGCGGCTGCCTGCAGCCGATCGACGCGGCGATGCCGATGCAGCAGACGATCGAGATCGAGCCCAAGGGCGAGAAGCGCGTCGACTGGCTGGTAAAGGTCGTGGAGCCGGGCGACGCCGTGGTGCGCATGAAGGCCCTGACGGACGAAGAGTCCGACGCGATGGAGCAGCACTTCCCGGCGAACATCCACGGCATGCTGAAGATGGAGTCCTTCGCCGGCGCCATCCGGCCCGACAAGGAAAGCGCAACGGTGACGTTCAACGTGCCCGCCGAGCGCCTGCCGGAACAGAGCCGCATGGAAGTCCGCTACTCCCCCACCCTCGCCGGCGCGATGGTGGACGCGCTGCCGTACCTCAGCGATTACCCGTACGGCTGCACCGAGCAGACGCTCGGGCGCTTCCTGCCCACCGTGGTCACGCAGCACACGCTGCAGCGGATGGGCCTTAAGCTGAAGAACATCCGCGACAAGCTCACGAACCTGAACGCGCAGGAACTCGGCAACGACAAGGAACGCGCCGCGCAGTGGAAGCGCTACGCGGCCAACCCGGTATTCGACGAGGCCGGCGTGAACGACATGGTCAAGGCCGGCGTGGACCGCCTTTCGAACATGCAGTGCTCCGACGGCGGCTGGGGCTGGTTCAGCGGCTATGGCGAGTGCTCTTACCCGCATACCACGGCGTACGTTGTGCACGGCCTGCAACTGGCGCGCGAGAACGACGTCCAGATTCCGCCGAACATGGTCGAACGCGGCGTCGTCTGGCTGAAGAACTATCAGGCCGAGCAGATCCGGCGCATCAAGAACGCGCCGGCCAAGACCCAGCCGTACAAGGATCGCGCCGACGACCTCGACGCCTTCGTGTTCCTCGTCCTGGCCGACGCGAAAGCCGACAACGCCGAAATGCGCGGGTTCCTCTACCGCGACCGCACCGACTTGTCGGTCTACACCAAGGCGATGTTCGGCCTCGCGCTGCACAAGCTGAGCCACAACGAGGAACGCGACATGCTGGTGAAGAACGTGGACCAGTTCCTCGTGCAGGACGACGAGAACCAGACCGCGTACCTCAAGCTGCCCGAGAACAACTGCTGGTGGAACTGGTACGGCAGCGAGTTCGAGGCGCAGGCCTACTACCTGAAGCTGCTCTCGGCCGTGGACGGCAAGGGCGAGAAGGCCGCGCGGCTTGTAAAGTACCTGCTCAACAACCGCAAGCACGCGACCTATTGGAACAGCACCCGCGACACCGCGATCTGCATCGAGGCCATGGCGGACTTCCTTAAGGCCAGCGGCGAAGACAAACCCGACATGACGCTTGAAGTGATCGTGGACGGAAAGAAGGCCAAGGAGGTCGCGATCAATCCCTCGAACCTCTTTACCTTCGATAACGCTTACGTGCTCACAGGCGACAAGGTGTCCGAAGGCAAGCACACGGTCGAGTTCATCCGCAAGGGCAAGGGGCCGCTCTACTTCAATGCGTACGTCACTAACTTCACGCTGGAAGACCGCATCGGCAAGGCGGGCTTGGAAATCAAGGTCGAGCGCAAGTTCTACAAACTCAAGCGCACGGACAAGACGGTGCAGGCGGAAGGTACTGCGGGCCAGGTCCTGAACCAGAAGGCCGAGAAGTATGAGCGCGAGCCCATCGCGGACATGGCCGAACTCAAGAGCGGGGACCTCGTGGAGATCGAGCTCGAGATCGAGAGCAAGAACGACTACGAGTACATCCTCTTCGAGGATATGAAGGCCGCGGGCTTTGAGCCGGTGGATGTCCGTAGCGGGTACAACAGCAACAGCCTCGGCGCGTACATGGAACTGCGCGACGAGCGCGTCTGCTTCTTCGTCCGCGCGCTGGCCCGCGGCAAGCACAGCGTCTCGTACCGAATGCGGGCCGAGATCCCCGGCAAGTTCAGCGCGCTACCCACGCGGGCAAGCGCGATGTACGCGCCGGAGCTGAAGGCCAATTCCGACGAGATGAAACTGCGCATTAAGGATTAGGCTAGACTTGGTGTTCCTTCGCACTACAGGGCGGATCGCGGATCCGCCCTTTTTTATTTCTTCACGTTTGGGCTATTGACACGTGCTGCTGCAGCGTTAATATTATACGCAAAGCGTAATATCAAAGCATGCCATTCGGAGCCGGCCACCGTGACGACCTGCCGTTGCCCCGCGCGGGACGATAAGGACTTCCTGAGCCACACCCCCGGCTGTCCCTACTTCATTTCAGGCGTAAGGAAGTCGCGCGACCAGACGGTGACGGAACTGCATGAAACCGCCGACCGCCTGGAGCAGCTCGCCGACCGCCTCTCCAGCCTGCCCGTGGGCGGAGGCATCAACCACCGCGTCGCGAATATCCGGATGATGCTGTTAGGCGAAGCCTTCCGGCTGCGGAAAACCGCGCACCAACTCAAGAGTCCCTTCGAAAAGATGACGGCCTCATCAGGCTGATGCGCCTGGCCGAGCCGAAGGCAGGAGCAGGTCGAAACGCGCGCCGTCCGGATCCGCCTTGAAGTAACGCAGGTCCCCGCCCATGCTCCGCGCCAGCCGCCGACTGAGCGCCAACCCCAAGCCTACGCCGGGCGCCGAATGCGCGGCCTCGCGCGCGGATTTCGAGAACGGCCGGAAGAGCTTGCGGGTCTCCGACGCGGGAATGCCCGGGCCGTAATCGCGCACCCGCAGGATCACCCCTTCAGGCGACGCGCACGCGCCCACATGGATGACCCGCTTCTTGGATGCCGCCGCGTACTTGCTCGCATTGTCCACCAGATTGAACAGGATCCGCTCCACCGCGGCGGGATCCGCGCGCAGGTGGCGGGCGATGCCGGGCTCCGGTTCGTCGAAGACCACGTCCATCTCCGCCTGGCGGGCGCGCGCGGCCAACCGCTCCCGGATGCGCTCCAGCAGCGCTTCCACCGCCAGGACTTCCATCTGCCGGCCGTAGCGCCCACGTTCAAGCCCCGCGTACGCGAGCACGTTCTCGACCAGATGCCCGAGCCGCTCGGCCTCCGCGTGCAGGGTATTGAGGTACGTTTGCCGCTGGGCCTCCTCTTTGACCATGCCCTCGGCGAGCATCTCGGTGTACAGGCGGAACGTCGTGAGCGGCGTGCGCAACTCGTGCGTCACCGCGGATACGAAGGCGCCGCGCCGTTCGCTCAGCGAGATCGCCCCCCACAGCAGCGCCGCCACCGCGAGCACGGCCAGGAAGCCGCAGGCCCAGGCAGCGATAAGCGCCATCCGGATCGGCGAGAGCGACTCCTGGCTCTGGATCGGGAACTCGCCAGGCTCCAGCCGCAATTGCAGCGACGCGAGCCGGTGGGTCTCGCGGCCCGGCTGTTCGTTCGAATCGCGCTCGAGCCGCGCGTTCGGGAGCAGGTCGGAGACGCTGTCCAGTAGCCAGCGCTCGACGGCCGGCCAGTTGAGCCAGCAGCCTTGCACATAGATGCGGTCGTTCACGGCTACCTTGCGCGCGAGGAACAAGTCGTCGCCGAACCAGACCGACTGCATGGTGCCTTCGCTGACCTGCTCGGACTCCTGCATCTGCTGCAGGTTGCCGTTGGAAGCCATCTGCTGGGGCGAGGCGGCCATCTGATAAGCCTGCTGGCGGCTCTCCAGTTCGTTCTGGCTCAGTCTCTGCTGCTCCTGCTTGTTCGCACGGCTGCCCCAGGAACTCTCTTTTTTGTTCTGCGCTGGCGGGGAGGTGTTCGCGACCATCACTGTCTGCACCAGTTGTTCCGGAGGCTCGGGAAGCGCCTCAAGCAGTTCCGTCCGCTTAATTTTTTGGGAGATGGCAGCCAATTCGCCGCCGCACCCGGAAACGCGGTCGACGGTGCAATAGGTGCTCTCGGCCA
Source organism: Planctomycetota bacterium (assembly GCA_016200135.1). Taxonomy (GTDB): domain Bacteria; phylum Planctomycetota; class SZUA-567; order H5-PLA8; family H5-PLA8; genus JACQFI01. The sequence goes on along the minus strand of JACQFI010000003.1, from coordinate 127,097 downwards.
AGCTGCGCATGTTGCCGGACGGGACCTGGGGGGACGTGATCTTCCCGTCGGGATCGATCTGAAAGTGCAGCTTCACGTACGGCGACTCGAACGTCAGCAGCGGCGAAGGCACGAGGATCTCTCCGTGCTTAACCTCCGAGAACATGCGCGTGTAAGCGCGTTCGGTCGCGTAAAAGGCTGTGTAAGAGAAATAGGGCCGGGTGCTCTCCTGCGTGATGATGGGGGCCAGGGCCGAGTCCACGCGCCAGAGCGCCAGGCGGACGTTCTCTTCCAGCGCGGCCTGCCGGCGCCCTTCGGACTCGGCCCGGTCGAGTTTCAAGCCCGTGTAGCTCACCCAGGCCATGGCGGAGAGCACCAGGGCCAGGCTCAGGCCGAAGACGGTCCAGATCTGCCACGGTCGGTTCATGCCATTATCCGTTCGCCGCGCCGCGCGACTCCGCGAACATGTAGCCCTTCCCGCGCACGGTCAGTAGAATGCGCGGATTCTCGCGGTCGTCTTTGAGCTTCTCGCGCAGCCGCGCCACATGCATGTCGATGGTCCGGGACTCCACGCCCGTCGGCGAAATGCGCCAGACTCGAGCGAGCAGTTCGTCGCGCGCCACGGCGCGGCCGGAGTTGCAGGCGAGGTAGCGCAACAGCTCGGACTCTTTCTCGCTCAGTTCGCAGCGCGAACCGTCTTCCAGGCGGATCTCGCGGCGGGCGAGGTCCGCCGTGCCACCGGGAAACCGCACCTCGGCCAGATCGATGGGCCGTTCGGGCGAGCGCCGCAGCACGGCTTCGGTCCGCGCCAGAAGTTCTTTCACGCTGAAGGGCTTGACCACGTAATCGTCCGCGCCGAGTTTGAGGCCCTGCACACGGTCGGTCTCTTCGCCCCGGGCGGTGAGGATGATCACCGGCAGCGTCGGCCGGGCGATGCGAACTTCGCGCAGGATCTCCAGCCCGTCTTTTCCGGGCAGGACCAGGTCGAGCAGGACGAGGTCGCACTCGGCCTTCAACGCCATATCCAGGCCCGCGGTGCCCGTGGAAGCCTCCATGACCACATAACCGTCGAAACGCAGCGCATCGACGATACCCCGGCGAATGGACGCGTCGTCCTCGACCACCAGTATGCTCTGCTTGGGCATGCTATGAACTCGCGGCCGCTCGAGGCTCTCCAACGAATGGGACGGTCCTGGCCAGCCCTTGCGCCAGAAGATTCCCAAAGCCGGCTTCGGAAAAGAGGCAAGCCTGCTCATGCTTGCATCCTATCCGACAAGACCAACCGGCATTGTAAAGCCTTTGTAACAATTAGACAGATAAAGAGTTAGGGTAAGCGAGAGGGCTTACTGGTTACGGTAATAGGCCTGTAAGGTCATCACGCAAAGCGCGGTGGAATAGGTCGCGCCGACCTTTACGGACCAGATATCGTTCGCGCGCCAGGCCCCGTCGCGGTCCTGCATCTCCAGGAGCACCGGCACCAGCGCCGTGTTCCACTGGTTCCACTCGTCGCCGCCGAAATAGAAGAGCCCGTACGTCGAGAAGTACAGGCGGTGCGGATCGAAGGTAAGCGCGCGCTCTTTATCCAAGTCCGTGTTCTTGTCCGTCCAGTCCTTGCCCCACTCCTTCTTCGAACGCGGATGGATCTCGGCGGTGCGCCGCGAGAGCATGCGCACCACCGGCGAGGTGGAGGATTCGCCCAGCAACTGACGCAGCATCAAGGTCACGCCGGCATAGGACGGCGTGGCCTGCTTGGGGATGCCCGAGGCCTCGCCCTCAACCCCGTAAAAAACGGTGCCCGCGCGTGGGTCGGTCACATCGTCCAGGAACTTCTGGGCCTTCTGGAGCACTTCGGGGCTGACCTTGAGGCCGGCCTGTTGCGCCGCATTCAGAGCCTGCAGCGCCCAAGCCGTGACGGAAGTATCTTGGCGCTGCTTGAGTTCGTCCCGGTAGCCCCAGCCGCCGCGGCTTCCTTGCGTGCGTTCGATCAACTCCACGCCCTTGCGCGCGGCCTCGCGCAGATACGGATCGCCGCTCATGCCCGCGGCTTCCGCCACGGCCATGGTGGCCAGGGTGTGGTTGAACATGAAGTTCCCGTCGGGCGGGCCGAAGCGCCCGTTCTGGTCGTCCTGGCTCTTCATCAGGAAGGTGAGGCCATTCTTGATGGGCGCGGCATAGGGCCCGGGGTTGTTCCCGGCCACAGGCAGCCAGGTTTCCCCTTCCCCCAGATAGGCGAGCAGGGCCAGCGCCGTAAGGCCATGCTTGGCCCATTTGAAATCGTTGGCCTGGCTCTTGTCGCCCTTGATGCGGAGGTTGTCGGTGCGCGCGGCCCAGCTTCCGTCGGTCTCCTGCTGGGTGCGCAGATAGGCCAGCCCGCGCCGGACGGCGTCGGTGGTCTGCGCCGAGCCGCCGTGCTGGTCGCGCAGTTCGTTGCGCAGCGGATCGAAGCGGTAGCGGAAGACGCGCGGCGCCTGGCCCTGATAGGCAGCAAGCGGCTGGAGTTCTTTGTAGGGCTTCAAGATGGTTCCGGTGCCGGAAGGCTCCGACGGCGGCGCGTCCGGCGCAGGCAGGTCGGCCCCGTCGTATACCAGGGGCCGGTCCCAGAGATCGTTCAGGCCATAGATGACCGCACCGGCCACCAGCAGCCCCGCGAAGGTCCAGCGCAGGAAGCTCGTGACCTGCTCGCCGCGCCGGTTCGACGCGTCGCTGTGCACGGAAGCCGCGATCTGGTCGAAGCCGACGGTGATCCGCTTGCCGCAGAACGGGCAGTATTCCTTATTGATCGGGATATCGTGCTTGCAGAAGGGACACTGCATCGTTGGCCGCGCGCTCCGTTATTTGATCTTGACCGCCTTGAGTTCGGTCTTCAGGTTGCCGGCTTTGTCCGCGAAAACGATCCGCAACTGGTACGCTCCGGCGCCCAGGTCGCGGATGGGCGCGATCTTGAACGTATCTCCGGGAATCCGGTCGTTCTGCTTCACATTCAGGGAGGAAATCTCTTTCTGGTAGACCCCTTCCGAGACCAGCAGGTCCTTGCAGGGCGTGGAGCCGGCCCCCAGCGAGTTGAATTCGACCTTCACGCTCGCCTGGTCGATGCCGACACCAACGTCTTCGAGCGCAATCGTCCAGACGGGCCGCGGGCCGTCCAGCTCTCCGCCGTCCGGATCGAGTTTCAAGGTCGGCGGGCGCTTGTCCACGAAATGGCTGGTGGACATCTGGGCCTTGTTGCCGATCGCGTCCTCGGCCTCGATCTCGATCTTGTGCTCGCCGTCGGTCATCTGCGTATCATAGGCCAGCGCGAGCAACTGCGTGCCGCTCATGGCCGCGTCCATCTTCTTGCCGTCGACCGTCAGGGTCGCGTTCACCGCGCCCGGGCAGCTCAACACCTGAATCGAACCGCCGAAGAGGGGCCGGCCCTTGCCGAAATGGCCCACGCGGCGCGGGCGCATATCGAAGACGACCGGCTTGCGCGACATGTCTTCAAGCGCTTTGCCCAATTCCTCCGAACCGTCGCCCTTCGCGCGCGCCTTGCCCAGGAACTCGAAGGCTTTCTTGTAGTCGCCGGCGCGCAGCAGCAGGGAACCGTACGCGCGCAGCGCCGCGGGATTTTCCTCGGCCAGGGCCACCATGGCGGCGGCGGACTTCAGCAGCTCGCTCTGCCGTTTCTCGGCTTCCGCGGCCGTTGAGGTGGCCATCAATATGTACTGCGCGCCGAAGATATGCAGTTGCGCATCCACTTGCTGAGGCGTGTCGAGCTTCGCCTTGTTCATCAGGCGCGTGAGAGCCTCGGATTCCGCGTTGGCGCACTTGCGGATGTCGTCAAGCACCTGCTGCGCGGCCTGCGGCCGGTCGGCGGTCGCTCCGTCCTTCCAGATATTGGGTGCTGTCATGGCCGGGCGGAAATAGTCCGGAGGAAGTTGCGCCAGCAACCCGTCCCGGCCGCCTTCGCCGGGATCGCCGTAGAGCCGGTCCTGGTACAGGCCCGCGAGGTTCCGGTAGGCGGCGGGTTCCGCGGGCTTGTCTCCCGAGGCCGCGAACAGCAGCTTTTCCGCGAGCGGAAAATTCTTCTCGAGATAGGCCTTGGACATGACGTCTTTGCGGGTGAGGTAGAGTCCCGTGGCGATGCTGTTGCGCGCGGCGTATTCGTAGGGCTTGAAGACGGACAGGTTGTCCTTGTACTTGTCGATCAGCTTCATGCGCATGTCCACGGGCATGCCGGGGAGACCCAGACTGGAGATCAGAGAAAGCGTCCGGTTCTCTTGTACGGCGCGCCAGCCCGGATCGATCGTCTGCGCGGCCAGGAAGGATTCGTCGGATTCGCCCGCGCGGCCCAGGCGCGAGAGCGTCACGCCGCGCGCGTTGTACATCCGCGAGGCGATCGTCTTTGCCGGGGGCCGCTTGCCTTCCAGGACCTCGTTGAATTTGGCCAGCGCGTCCGTTGGCGCGCTCAAGCCGCCTTTCCAGAGCAGCATGATTCCAAGGCAGGCCTTGGCGTCGGGACTGTTCTTGTCGGCTTCCAGCGCCTTCTTGAAGAGTTCCTCGGCCGCGGCGGTGGATTTGGAGCGCTCGCCCGCCGGCGCCTGCGCAAAAGCGGAGACGCCCGCCCCCGTATAGGCCATGCCGGCATCGCCGGCCGCGATACCGGGCAACTTCGCGCACGTCTCGAAGGCGCCTTGCGCCTCTTTGTACTGCCCTTGCCGGAAGAGAAAGCTGCCCAGGTAAAGGTGGGCGGACGCGCTGTTGGGCGTTACGGCAAGCACCTGGCGGCAGAAGTCCACGCCCTGGCGCAAGGCGTCGTCGGTGCCCTCGTTCATGCACTCGCGGATCGAACGTTCCAGCCGCCCTTCGGCCCGCTGCGCCGTCTTCGCCGTAAAGAGTTGGAAGTCGGCCAGCGCCACGATGACCACGAGGGCCAAGTAGACCAGGGTGGGAATGCCCACGTTTAAGGGACCGATCTTCATGCGCGCTTCCGTCAGCCGGGTACCGGGCTTATTTCAACATGCCCTTGATGTTGCGCATGGGCACAGGACCGTACTTCAGGGAGTCGTCTTCTGGCGCGCAGGCCACCACGAAAACGCAATCCCGGGGCACGATAAACTCGGGGGATTCCACGGTAAATCCAAGCACCTTCGCCTGCGACGGGTGGCCGTCCACCATCACCTTGCCGCCGGTAAGCACCACATGCTGGCCTTCCTTCGCGACCACCCAGGCGATGCGGTAGGCGGTATTGCTGCCGGGCAGGTAATAGGCGACGGCGGAGTCCAGCTTCAGGTCAGAGACGTGCTGCGGACTAGAATCCAAAGGATAGCTGCTGTTACGGTACTCGGGTTCCATGGAGTGATCGTTGGCTTCAATGACGGCGCGCTCGTGCCATTTATAAAGTTTGAACGAAAACACGATCGCGGCCAGCATGAATAGATAACCGATCGCGGTATAGAATGTCTCACGCATAGGGTGGCCCAGGATCGCGATTTATGGCGTAATCCGTGATACTCATTACGCTCCGGCTCGTCAAGGGTCTTAATATCGAGCCCTTTTCGTCCAAGGTACAAAGGGACGGAAGACCCCTCCCCCTTGACATCCCATGCGCGCGAGGTAGTGTCAGCCGTAGAGCCCTAATCGCGTATCGAACCTTGGAACCAGTCGTTTCATTTGGATTGCTTCAACCCTAGAGCGCCGTTGCCAGGTTCGAGCCGGTTGCCAGCATGGACGTGCCGTCCTGCATTGAAGGAATGGCGGTCTTGCGGTGGCGGCGGCATGTCCCGTGGTATGGGGGACTACGCCCGGGCTTGAGTATAGCGGCTGGGGGGACGGTCTGTGGCCACCACAAAGCGGGAATTGGTCCGGCGCGTAGCCTTAAAGACCAACCACAAACAGAACATCGCCAAGGACATCATCCAATCGTTCCTCGACGAAGTCGTCGAAGAACTGGCCCGCGGGAACCGGCTGGAGTTCCGCGAGTTCGGCGTCTTCGACATCATGCAGAAGAAGGCGCGCGTGGCGCGCAATCCGCGCACCGGAGCGACGGTGATGGTCCCCGCCAAAACGGTGGTGCACTTTAAAGTAGGCCGCTTGATGAAGGAGAAGGTCAAGCGCATCGAATCCGAGCGCAAGAGCCAGGAACAGTCCGAGAAGAAGCCCGCAAAGTCCACCGCTGCGTCGCTCAGTGGCGACGGCAACGGCCAGAAAGCCGACGCCTGACCCGCATCCGGAACCTCATGTAAACGTTCGAGTTGCAAATTTTATAAAGCGCCGATTTCAGGCCGCTGTGGGTTGCGAGCGGCTTCATTCCGTGGTAAGACGCCCCAAGTCGTACGTCTTACCAAATGCAAGGAGAGGACATGGGACTGCCGCCGATCCAAGTCCAGCTTAGCAAGTTCGAGCAGCTTGAGATCCTGCGCCAGGAGATCGAGCTCCGCGAGGAAGAGTTCAAGCAGACCGAGAAATACATCCGCACGATCATGTGGGAAGTGGAACGCCAGAAATACCTGCAATCCATCCACCCGCTCTTCCAACAACTTCAGCCTCCCGCCGAGGCCGCCAGTTTGGTGCAGTTTACCGCCAATCGTGAGGCGCTGCAGTCCGCCATCGACGTGATGAAACTGCAACTCCAGGCGCTGGAAGCCGAGACCCGCGGCCAAGCCGTTCCGCCGGGCTTGAGGGCTTCCATGCCGCAACGCCCAGGCGCTCCGAGTGCGGCGGCGAGCGCGGCCGGCGGGATTCCTGGCGCGGCGAAGCGCAAATTCGATTCCTTCGACGATTTCCGCACGCAGCGGCCGGGCGGTCCGCCCAAAACCTGACGCTGTCCCGCTTACCGACCTTGAACCCGAACCGACCGCGAAGAGAGGCAAACCGTGCCGGTAAAAACCCGATCCGCCGCCAAGAAAAAAGCCTCCGCCACCCATAAGAAGAGCGCGCCCGAGGCCAAGAAGGCGCCTCCCGCAGCAGGACGCCACGGCGCCGCCACCGTCACGCGCAAGTCCGACCCCAAGAAGACCGAGGATAAAGCCGAGGCCCCGGCCGAACACGACAGGAGTTCCATGAAGAAGCACAGCAAGCATGCCGGCGCAGAAGCGTCCGAATCTTCCGATAAGGCATCAGGCGCCGCTGCGGCCCCCCAGGGCCGCACCGCGCTCATCAAGTTGCGCCACGAGATGATGAAGAAGGAGATCGACCAGATCCGCGAGGATTTGGAGAACGAAGAGAACGAAGAGTAGCCGTTAAGCCGACTGGCTCTCTTTCGCATCCGCCGGGCCGTCCGCGATTCCTAAATAGGCGCAGGCTTCCTCCCGCGTGCGGAAGACCGCGACGTCCTTCGTGCTCTGCTTGTTCAGGCCGCGGTAGATCTCGTACATCCTGCCCAGCCCGTACGCCAGATCTTTCGAAGCGACGATGGCGAACTTGGCCGACGCGCCGCCCGCATCCATCGAAGCCGAGAGCCGCGCAAGGTCTTGGATCTGCTCCGGCGTCGGGTCCACGATGCGCTCAACGGCGTTCATATCGACGAGTTCATCGTAGCCCGCCACCTCTGGCCGCGACCACACTTCGCGTTGGTACCCGAAAAAGTCCTTCTCGGTCAAGACGCCCCGGCCGCAAGCAAGTACCAGCCGGCGTTTATGGTCAATCGTGTACTCAATGGGCATGACACACCGCCGATCTAAATGTTCGCGCGATTATGTGCTACTCTTTTCAAATAATAGACTTCCAAATCTCCACAAAGTCGTCTACGGACCAGCCGACCAAATCGGAAACCTGTCCGTCACCAACCTCAACAATTCGGATTTTGCCATCCCGCCGAGTAACAACGTCAATGGAGTAAAATTTTCTGCTTAGCCGACTTGTGGCCTCCCATACAATATCTGGAATCGGCTTACGGCCGAAGGGAACGCCATTCAATATGAAATAGCGGCGTTCTGATTCAGAGACGAAATCCTCTACCCTGCGCACACAAACTCCGCCCTCGATTTCACCTTTATAGTCGAGCATTGCAGCCAAAACAGCCGGTGCGTCCTCGGGCTTTTGGACGATCGCTCCCGGAGGTGCTTTCAAAGATTTCACATAATCTTTGATAAAGAACGAACCCCAGCCCAGTAAATTAAGTTCGGAAACGATATCGACATTTGGAGGATAGATCCGCGTCTCAGGCGTTAGGTCTGCCAACAAAGGATACCAGTTTGGCAGGTAGTGCGTGGAAAGGTACTCGGCTTTTGAAGTGAAAGGGCGTGCACTGCATTTTTCAATGGCCCCGATAATGTTTTCGTACTCTTCCGGCTTCACCATCCATCCACGGTATATAACCTGGCTTTCAGCAGGAACACCGCTTAGGGGTGCTCCGCCTTTTATGGTTGGATCATAAAGAAGGGAGGCAGAAAAGCCCTTCTTGCAAATGGCTTCCATTTGCTCGGCGAATGTTGGATCGGGTATGCCACGCCGAAGAGGATGCGCAGGAAATAAAAAATGCAATGCCACGGCGTCAACTCCTGCCGTATTTCATGGCAAAAATTTGGTTACACGCCCACGCTCAGACGGCGCGCGAACTTCTCGGGGAGGCCGTTGTCGATGATGGCGCGCTGGGCCTTGGGGATGTCGTAAGGCTTGCGGATAAACGTCATCGTCCAGTGATCGGCGTCGAAGATGCCGAAGCTCGCCAGCGGGCACTTGTCGCGCGGCTGGCCCACCGAGCCCGGATTAATCAGGTAGATGTCGTTGCGGTCGAGCTGGAAGCTCTTGGTCTCGCGCAGGTCCACGATCACGGCCTTGGTCCCGATCAGCATCGGGATATGCGTATGCCCGAAGAAGCAGATTTTAAGGCCCGCGAAGTCGTTGATCATGCACTGCAGGTTCTTGGCGATCTCCTGCGGCGTCAGGATGTACGCGTCGCGCTCCACCAGCGAGCCGTGAACCATGATGAACGTATCGTCTACCGTCAGGCCCTGCGGGAGCTGCTTTAAGTACCGCGCGTTCGACGGGCTGATGTTGTCGGCGGTCCACTCCAGGACCTTGGTCGCGGTCTTACGCATCCGCGGATCCTTGTCGCCGATCACCTGCCGGTCGTGGTTGCCCGCGATGCAGTAGACGTTGGGCTTGTCCTTGATCGCCTGGATGCACTCGAAAGGCTCGGCCCCGTAGCCCACGAGGTCGCCCAGGCAGAGGACCTTGTCCACCCCGGCCATGCTCAGGTAGTCCAACGCCACCTTGAGGGCGGTGTGGTTGGCGTGAATATCGGAGATGATTCCGTACTTGCTGGAGAGGGGCATCGACCGCTTTCCCCGCGCCGCTGGCGCCCGGTGGACACGACCTTCAAAGCAACATCATCGGTTGCAGAAACCGTGGATTATCCTGATCGGTTCGAGTTGCGCAAGGCCATTATAGGCCCTGTTTTCCAAATTCCCGTACGCTCAGGTCTGGCTCTTCATCACGAACTGCAGCACCTTCTCCTGATCTACACGGGAGATCTCGCTGAAGATCAGCCCGAAGGCCGCCCGCTGCGACTTCTCCTCCACCGTCTCCAGCCAAGCCGCACGGCAGAGCGACTTCACCGTGTCGCTCTTATCGGCGGACAACTCCAGGGTGATGCCCACGACAATGCGGCTCATGAGCAGCGGGCTGATCCAGTCCAGGTTCGGGATGCGGCCGATCAGGAGCAGCCCGCCTTGGGAGATGTTGCGTGTGAAGCCCGTATGCACGTCCGGAGCCACCGGCTTGCGGGGATCGAGCGACGTAAACTTATACTGCACCGGCAGATCGACACTGACGCGTGTAAATCTGCGCCGTTCCGATCCGCTGCCTGCCGCCATAACAATCCCTTCGTCCAACTTCTTGGCTCACATGGCCTTCTGATTTCACCGCTAAAGGGCACCTACGACGTTAACCCACCCGGCATTTTCCTGCAAGCCCATGCAAGTGGCGAAATACGCGGCGCCTACGTGCTCAACTGGAGCCTCTACGCAAATCCGACGCCGCGCCCGGCTTCGGTTGCCGTTGCGGCACGCTTCGGCTATCAAGCTAAGTCCAAACGAACCATCCAGGAGGCCGTTACCACATGCCCAGTTACGTGCTCAAGATTCTCGTGGACTTGGAAGCCCGCGACGACCTCGACGCCCGCCAGCGTTCGGCGGCCATGGTTGGCAAGCTGACTTCCAGCTTGGAAGGCGTGCGCGAGATCGTCCTGCACTCGCAGGCGGACCATAAATCGATCAAGCTGGCGCTCGACGGCTCGTTCGTCGGCACCTGGAACAAAGGCGGACCTTCAGCGCCTCCCGGGATCGCGCGCAATACCTGAAGGCCCCGGGCCTTCCGGCGTCCTTCTCCAAACCCCCTCTCGAGCCTGACCCAGCGATGCCCGATCCGGCGCCATCCCAAGTCCTTCAACCCTCCGGAGCCTGGTCGCCGCGCGCCCGGGCCGCGGCCATTGCCGGGCTCCTGTCACTCTACTCGTTTCTCGCAACCTACTGCCTCTCGGACGTACCGCTCCTTGATCCTGACGAACCGCGCTATGCCTACGCCGGAAAGCTCATGGCCAAAGGCCATTCCTGGCTGATCCCGGAATTCAACGGCGAACCGCGCGTCAATAAGCCGCCTCTCTTTTACTGGCTGGTCGCGGTGAGCGACCTCGTCTGCGGCGGATCTTCCGAAGTGAGCGCGCGGCTGCCCTCGATCGTAATGGGCTTCTGCATGCTCGTGATTACGGTCTGGGTGGGCTGGAAACTCTACGGCGAAGCCACCGGCTTGCTCGCCGGCCTGATCCTTTGCACCTCGCCGCTCTTCTTCGCCATCTGCCGCGGCTGCGTGATCGACCAGACCTTCTCGACGCTGCTGAGCGCGGGGCTCTTCTGCATTCTGCTGGGGATCACGGGCCAGTGGCCATGGATTCGCCGCTCTATGCCTCCGAATGACCCATCGGCACGGGGAGGCGTCGTTCCTACCCGCCTTCCCTTCGACCGCTCCCTGGTGATCGCGGGCCTTTTCGCGGGCTTGGCCTTCATGGCCAAGGGCACGGCCGCAGTGCTCGTGGCCGTCGTCCCGGGCTTGTTCGTTTTCTTCTTTTGCCGCGGCGGGATACGCGCCTACCTGCAACGCGGCCGGTGGCCCGCGGCGCTCACGCTGGCCCTGGCCTTGTCCGTCTGGTGGTACGCCGTGCTCTGCCAAGTGCTCGGAATCGAGCGCTTCAAGAACCTGGTCCTGTTCGAGGTCGTCGGACGCCTGACCGGACAGGTTCACAAAGAGCCCATCTATTACTACCTGATCAACTTCCCGGCGGTCTTCTTTCCCTGGTCGGTCGTGCTGATCTCCTCCATAGGAATCGCCTGCCGCCGCGTGCAGCAAGCGTTGCCTTTGGCGCCGGCGGCGGAAGGCGCCGAACCCGATCCGCAGGCGGTTCGTGCGGTGGCGGACCCGTTCCTGGCCGCGTGGGTGCTGGGCGTGTTGATCTTCTTCAGCGTGCCCGCGGCCAAACTCGCGACGTACGTCCTGCCGGCCTTCCCCGCCGCGGCGCTGCTGACCGCCCGCCTTCTCATGCGGTTGCGCAGCGCAACGGAACCCGTCGGCCGGCCCTGGCGCGTGGCCTCGATTGCCATCGCCTGCGTATTCGGCGCGGCCATTGCCATCGGCGTCTCGGGGGTGATCGCACTTCCCAAAGATATCGCGGGAACCCTCGAAGACATGCATCTGCCGCCGCTCGTGCTGGCCGCGGCGCTCGCGACCGTCACGGCCATTCCCTGGAGCCTCGCCTGCGGACTGCGCAGGGCTTGGATCGCCTACGCAAGCCTGGCGGCCTTCGTCACGCTATCCATCGGACTCGCCCTGCCCCTCTCCATCGACGCGCTTTACGGCCGGACCAACAAGCGCCTGGCGCTGCAGGTGCTGGACCTTTCCAAGACCGTGAACCGTTGCATGTCGATGGGCTGCCAGGAAGAGAGTCTCGTCTATTACCTCGACCGACCGGTGCGCGAGGCCCGCCGGCCCGACGCCGCCAAGCAGGAAACCTTTGAGGATGTGGTGCGGGAAACGCTGAACTGCGAGCCGCCCGGCAAGCTCATGGTCTTCGTCCACAAGCGCTACTTTCAGATCTGGATGAAGGACCAGGCCCCGCCGGGCACGACGGTGGTCACGCGCAACCAGCATATCGTTGTACTCTTGAACAAGCCGCCGGAACCGGGCTCGACGCCCGTGGCAGAAAAAAAGCCCTAACGCCCTGCGGCCAAGTCACTCGTCGGTGACGGCGCCCGCGCCGGTCTTCGTGCCTGTCTTGGACTCGGTCTTCTTGGCAGCGGTCTTACCCGAATCGTCCAAGCCGGGAACCTTTCCGGACTGTTCCTTCTCTTTCTCGCGCTTCTTCGCTTCCTCTTCTTCTTTCTTGCGCTGCGCCTCTTCCTTCGCCTTCTCCGCGGCCTTGGCCGTGCGCTGCTTGGCGGCGTCGGCCGCGGCCTGCATCAGCATGTTGCGGAACGTCACCGCGCTGTCGAGCGGCGTTTCGAGCAGGGATAGCTTCTGGCCGTCCGTATTGATGATCGCGATGCCGGCCTCTTTCACCGTGACGTTGCGTCCGCCCATACTCTTGTCGTTGGCCCTGATCGCGAAGACCACGAAGTTCGATTCCATGAACTTAATCGTGTCCTTGTCGGCGATCACTTTCTTCACGAAGTCGTTGAAGTCGTCCACCCGCTTTACGGCGTCCTTGTCCGAACCGTCGATGCTCGCCGCAAACACATAAACCAGGCCAAGTTTCCCGTCAGCCCCGGTGATCTTCTTGAATTGCTCGGCGGGTTTCACGGTCGCATCGTTGGGCCAGCCTTTGGGTACGGCAAGCGACTTGTTGCCCGCAGCAGCGGCGGCATGAGCACACGCCCCTGAAAGCGCAAAACCCAGGATCATGAAAGAAGCCAGCAGGCGCATGGGTGTACCTCCGCAGCGATCCCTACCTCGACAAGGCCGGATGTATATAAGACGTTTGGCGAATCCCCAAGGTTCCGCCTAAACCCATATAGATAATAAAAAACGGACCCCAAAGGGTCCGCTTTTTTTGTCGATTACGTTATCCAACTCAGCCTTGCTTGGCTTCGCCCGCTGCGGCTTCGGCCTTGGGCTTGCGCTGCCGGGTCTTCTTCTTGGCCGCTTCCTTCTTGCGGATCTCGGCCTCGCAGAGTTCCCAGAGCACCAGCGTGGCGTCGTCGCCCAGGCGGGTGCCGTAGAACTTGGAGCGGTTCGCGCCTTGGCCGCGCGGGAGGTCCACCTTTGCCTGCCGGATCGTCCGGGGCAAGCGCAGGATGCGGGTGTACCCGCCGTTGCGTTCGGCGAAGCGCTTGCTTAATTCCTCGAACACCTTCTTCACCGCGACCTTCGCGGCCACCGTGGAACCCAGCACCTCGGTTGCGAGCCGCCGGTGGTGCAGCGTGCCCTTCTTCCCGTAGGTGATGATCCGCTCGGCGAGCGGCCGGGCGGCCTTGGCCTTCTGGATGGTCGTGCGGATGCGGCCGTGCTCGAAGAGATTCATGACCATGTTGCGCAGCATCGCGCGGCGATGGTCCGGATGACGGCCGAAATTATGGGACGCGCTTCGATGACGCATGGGCTCCTCACTCTACAGAAGTCGGTAAGGCAAAAACCGTTCGCCTTACGTCGCGGCCTTAGCTTCTTCCGGAACTTCCATGCCCAGCGTAAGGCCCATATCGCTGAGCTTTTTCTTGATTTCCTTGAGCGAGGTCTTGCCGAAGTTCTTGATCTTGAGAATCTCGCCCTCGTTGAGCCGCACCAGGTCGCTGAGCGTCTGGATGTTCGCGGCGGCCAGGCAGTTCTCCGCGCGCGCCGACGGATCGAGCACGCTGACGGGCAGCTTGAGCTTCTCGCGGAGCTCGCGCACCTGCGCGTCTTCGCCGGCTTCGAGTTGCGCCGCGGCCATGACGCCGGTGGTCTCGAGCTGCTTGCCGAGCTCGAAGTACTTCACGAACGGATTGAAGTGCTTGCGCAGGATCGTGGAAGACTCGACCAGCGCCATCTCCGGCGTGATCGTGCCGTCGGTCCAGATCTCGAGCACCAGTTTGTCGAAGTCGGTCTGCTGGCCGACGCGGGTGTTCTCCACCCGGTAGCGCACGCGGCGCACGGGCGAGAAGACCGCGTCCACCGGGATCGTGCCGGCGCCGGCCTCGGGGTTGATGTTCTCTTCCGCCGTCCGGTAACCGCGGCCTTTATGCGCCGTGAACTGGAGCGAGAGGGCCACGTCGTCGGTGAGCGTGCAGAGGACGTGCTCGGGATTGACGATCTCGAAGCGCTCGTCGCGCTGGATATCGCCGCCGGTGACCTGACCCTTGCCCGACTTGTCGAGCTTAAGCGTGATGGGCTCCTCGGTGTGTAGCTTGAGGCGCAGATCCTTGATGTTGAGCACCAGGTCCGTCACGTCCTCGAAGAGGCCGGGGATCGCGGTGAACTCGTGGCTGACGGTCGTGGTCTTGGGCTTGCCTTCCTCGCCCTTGCCCGTGACGGTGACGCGCACCGAAGTGATCGCGCCGCCTTCCAGGCTCGAAAGCAGCACGCGCCGCAGCGAGTTGCCGACGGTGACGCCGTAGCCGCGTTCGAACGGTTCGACCATGAACTTGCCGTACCGCTCATTGGCCGACTTGGGATCCAACTGGACCTGGGTGGGAAGCTCAAAGCCTCGCCAACGAATGCGCATGGATTTTCCTCGCCAACTTCCCTGGCCTGATGACGCGCAGCTTCGGGACATGCGAGAGCGGGAAGAGCCGCCGCGCGTCCGTGTGGAGGTTGAAGCTCCGCGTTTCCTTCGCCGGACGGACCCTACACCGCCCCCAGGCGGCCCGCGGAATCCTTCCGGACGATCCCGACCCGATCTCCCGCTCGCGCGGGAATGCGTGCGTTACTTCGAGAGCAGTTCGACGATGAGTTGTTCCTGGACGGGGATGGAGACATCTTCGCGCGTGGGCAGCGCGACCACCTTGCCCAGGACCTTGTCGCCGCCTTCGGCCTGAATCCAGGAGGGGCACTGGCGGCCCTTGGTCTCTTCGAGCCGCATGCGCACGAACTTCTGCGTCTTGGCGTCCACGCGCGCGGCCACTTCGTCGTTGATCTTGAGCTGGAAACTGGGCACGTTCACGCGCTTGCTGTTCACGTTGATGTGCCCGTGGCAGATCAACTGCCGGGCCTCCGCGCGCGACTGCGCCCAGCCCATCTTGCAGATCACGTTGTCCAGGCGGCGCTCGAAGATCTGCAGCAGCGTCTCGCCCGTGTTGCCCTTGCTGTGGCTGGCTTCCGCGAAGTAGCGCCGGAACTGTTTTTCCAGCACGCCGTAGAAGCGCTTGACCTTCTGCTTCTCGCGCAGGCCCTCGCCGAACGCCGACGGCTTGCCGCGGCGCATCGAGACCTGGCCCGGGGGATAGTCGCGGCGCGCGATCGCGCACTTCTCGCTCTCGCAGCGCGTGCCCTTCAAGAACAACTTCATGCCTTCGCGCCGGCAGAGCCGGCATTTGGGACCCGTGTATCGACCCATGGTACGAACGAACCCCCGTATGCTCTGTTCCCACGCACGCGGACCGGGACGCCCGGTCCAGCGAAATAATTCGAACGATTACACTCTGCGGCGCTTGCGCGGCCGGCAGCCGTTATGCGGCAGCGGCGTGACGTCTTCGATGGCCCGCACGGCCAACCCGGCGGCCTGCATACCGCGGATGGCGCTCTCGCGGCCCGCGCCCGGGCCCTTCACACGCACTTCGATCTCTTTCATGCCCATCTTCGTCGCCTTCTCCGCGACGGCTTCCGCCGTGCGCTGCGCCGCGAAGGGCGTGCTCTTGCGCGCGCCCTTGAATTTCACCGTGCCCGCGGAATCCCAGCAGAGCACGTCGCCGTTGGCGTCGGTGACGGTGATGATCGTGTTGTTGAAGGTCGCCTGGACGTGCGCAATGCCCCGCGAAACGCTCCGCTTGATCTTCTTCTTTTTGTAACCTTTGGCCATGTTCGTTCCCTGACCCCTGAATCCTAACCCCTGGCGTTAGCGCATTTCCTTCACGGAGACCTTTACGGCGACCGTCTTCTTCTTGCCCTTGCGCGTGCGCGCGTTGGTGCGCGTGCGCTGGCCGCGGACAGGCAGGCCCTTGATGTGCCGCATCCCGCGCCACGAACCGATCTTCTTCAGGCGCGTCACGTTCATCTGGATGCGCCGGCGCAGGCCGCCTTCCACCGGGCCCGAGCGGCCGTCCTTGATGTTTTCGTCGTTGAAATTCTTGTCGATGAACGAGGCTATGCGCGCGATCTCGTCGTCCTTCAGATCGCGGGCGCGCGTCGTCGGCTCGATGTTGCATTCCTTGCAGATCAGCGTCGCACGGTACGGCCCGACGCCATAGAGGTAGCGCAGCGAGATGTCGATGCGCTTCTCGTTCGGAATGTCAACGCCCATGATACGCGGCATTCGTACGGTCCTTTCCCGTCCCTTATGGAGGTCCTAGCCTTGCCGGGTCTTGTGGCGCGGTTCCGTGCAGATGATCCGCAGCCGGCCTTTACGGCGCACGATCTTGCAGTTCTCGCAGCGCCTCTTGATCGAACGTTTCACCTTCATGGAGATCCCTTCCTCAACATGACCCGCGCCCTTACTGGCCGCGGAACACGATCCTTCCCTTAGTCAGGTCGTACGGCGACATCTCGATCGTCACCTTGTCGCCGGGGAGAATGCGGATGAAATGCATGCGCATTTTGCCCGAGAGGTACGCCAGAACCTTGTGTCCGTTCGGCAATTCCACCCGGAACTGTGCGTTGGGCAATGCCTCCCGCACAATGGCTTCGAGTCGAATCGCCTCTTCTTTGCCCATTAACGCCAGTCTGTTTCCAAAGTGCAAAATGACCCTGTCGCCTCACTGGAGGCGCGCAGAGCCCAGCAACCGGAAAGCCAATCCATTTAACGGAGTATGGTATAGTTGTCAACTCACTTGTGCGGAATTCCGAAACCACGTTTCGTGCACCATCTGGCGCGGCCAATCCGCCCTAGCTAGCCCATCATTATGCGCTCACACACTTTGTCTTATAGGATGTATCCGGTACACTCACGCAGGCAAATGCAGGTGGTTTTCCTTGAGACGGATCGCATGGTAACACTCGCCTCGAACAACGCTCGAAACGCCACACTGCCGCCGCTTCAAGGCGAGCGCACCGGCAAACCCGCGTTCGCGGAAGTCGATTTCAATCTCGCGCCGTTCATCGTCATCTGGGAAGTCACCCGCGCGTGCGATTTGAAATGCGTTCACTGCCGCGCCGAAGCCATCCCGCTCCGGCATCCGCTGGAACTCTCCTTTAAGGAAGGCTGCACGCTGATCGACCAGATCCGCGCGTTCGGCCATCCGCTCTTTGTGCTCACCGGCGGCGACCCGCTCAAGCGGCCCGACATCTACGATCTGATCCGCCACGGCGACGAGGTCGGCCTGCGCGTGGCCCTCACGCCCAGCGGCACGCAACTCATGACGCCCAACGTAATCCAGCGCTTCAAAGACTCGGGGCTCTCGCGGTTGGCGGTCTCGCTGGACGGCTCCTGCAAAGAGATTCACGACACCTTCCGCAAAGTGGATGGCAGCTTCGACTGGACCGTCGCTTCGATCAAGGAAGCCCGGCGCATCGGCCTGCCGGTGCAGATCAACACCACCGTCTGCAAACACAACTTGAAAGACGTCCGCGCCATCGCCGAACTGCTCGCGAAGCTGGATATCGCGCTATGGTCGGTCTTCTTCCTTGTGCCGACGGGCCGCGGGCTGCGCGGCGATATCGTCTCGGCGCGCGAGCACGAGGAGGTCTTCCACCAGCTTTACGATCTCTCGAAAGAGATGCCCTACGACATCAAGACCACCGCCGCACAGCATTACCGGCGCGTCGTGGTTCAGCGGCGGCGACAGGAAGTCGCGGAGATGATCGCGCAGGGCAAGAGTCCCGAAGAGGCCGCGCGCATCGTTCAGCAGAACGCGATCCCCAAGATCGCGCGGGCCGCGGGCTACGAGCCCGGCGGCTGGTCCACGGGCGCTTCGCGAGGGACGGGGGACGAGGGACGGGGGACGAGGAGTCCCGCCGTACCCGCCGCACTCATGAGTCCCGCCGACAAGGGCGCTCCGCCACAGATGCAGGGCAGCGCCGAGGAACTCCGCGCCAAGATCGCGCGCATGCGGGCCGGCGGCGCTCCGGAGTTCGTCGTGGCCAAGCTCGAGGCGCAGCTCCACGCGCTCGACGGCAAGGCCGCGGACGGATCGGCGCCCATCGAGTTCCTCACGCGTCAGGACACCGCCCGCGCCGACGCGGCGCTTGACATCGGCCGCAGCGCCAAGGGCGTAAACGACGGCAACGGTTTCGTCTTCATCGATCACATTGGGCTGGTCTATCCGAGCGGCTTCCTGCCGCTGGTGGTGGGCGACGTGCGCAAGGCGAGCCTTGTCGACATCTATCGCGACAGCCCCATCATGAAAGAGTTGCGCGCGTACCCGAAGCTGAAGGGCAAGTGCGGCTGGTGCGACTTCCGCGACGTCTGCGGCGGCTCGCGTTCGCGCAGCTACGGCATCACGGGCGACTACCTGGCCAGCGAGCCGTATTGCAGCTACTACCCGCCGAAGCCGAAGGCGTGAACGGCCAAGCACGCTGGAGTTTGCTGCCTCTTTCGAAGTGCATCTTAGACACTCGCCGTTGATGAAATCAGCAAATCCATTCCAAGGTACGCCTTCGCCCTTCGTCTTTAGAGATGCCTAACGGAGAATCCGAATGCGCACGATGCGGTTGGGATTGATCGCTCTCTTGCTTCATGGTCCCATACCTGCGGGCGAAGTTCCCGTTGACGCCGGAACCAGCGTCGAAGCTCTGATTGCTCAAGCGCGTGACTCCAACGATCAAACACGCCTGAAAGCGGTCGCAGCCCTTCGAGCCCGTGGACGCCCCGCGAAACCCGCTACGGCGGTGCTCATCGAACGCCTTAAAGACAAAGGCGCGCATGTGAAGCACTGCGGCGGGTTCAGTATCATCAGCCTGATTGCCATCGATCTGCCTACGGGTGGAGGGGAAGAGTACAGCATTGCCAGCGTTGCCGCAGATGCGCTGATCAAGATCGGCGCTGACGCCAAGCTTGCCGCACCTGCCTTGGCCGACCTGCTGGCGGACGACGACGATTACATCCGTACCGCTGCTCACAACGCCCTTATGGAGTTGCAAACTGTGCCGGAAGCTGTGCCTGCCATTGTTCGAGTTCTCCAATCGGATTCCAAACGAGGCCGCGTTCAGGCCGCCTCACTTCTAAAGTCCTTTGGCAAAAACGCGCTGACGGCCAGAGAAGCCCTCACCGACGCCCTGCTCGACCCGGAAAAGGACGTGCGCTCCGCCGCTGCGGAAGCGCTTCCCAGCGTGGGCCCCCTTACCGGGACGGCTCTGCCGAGATTGATCGCAAACCTGAAGGATCGCGATTTCCTGTGGGGCACCTGCCATGCCGCCCAGGCCCTCGCGCGCTTTTCCAACGCAGAAATGGCCGTGCCTTCTCTGACTCCTATCCTCCACGCTAAGAACAAAGACCTTCGCAGCGCCACATTCGACGCGCTCTGTGAGATGGGCCCCAAGGCGCGAATGGGCATGCCTGACCTCATCGCGGCACTCGCGGACGGCGACGAAGACGTTCGCAGCAAGGCGGTACAAGCGTTGGGGAATTTGGGGCCGGACGCCTCGGACGCCATTCCCCGCCTGTGCGAACTCTTCAAGGACCGGCGTAATCTCGTTCGAATCGCGGTGGCGGGGAATCTGCGCAAGATCACGTCGGACCATAGTGTCCTGCTGGAAACGTATCGCAGTGGTCTGAAGGACAAAGTCCGCGGAGTCCGCGTCGAGTCCGCCAAGATAATGGGGGAATTGGGCCCCGAGGCGCGTGAGGCCATTCCGGATCTGCTCAAGGCGTTGGACAAGAACGACTATCCCGAGGAAGCCGCCGAGGCACTTGGGAACATGGGACCCGATTCGGCAGCGGCGGTGCCCTTGTTGATTCGTGAACTGAAGCAGGGATACTTGAGTGTCAGACGAAAGGCCGCAGTTGCGCTGGGACAGATCGGTCGAGCCCAAAAAGACTGCGTGCCCGCCCTCATCGAGGCCCTTGGCGACACGGATACGTTCTTGCAGGAGAACGCGGCGCAGGCGTTGGCCGCCTTTGGCGTTCAAGCGAAAGCCGCGCTCCCAGCGTTGGAATCTTTGGGTGCAGTCAAGAACGAACGCGTTAAGAAGGCCGCAGCAGATGCCCTAAAGGCAATTCGAGAATAACCTTTTATTCCTAAGCAGCGCGCCTAGGCCGACGAGCGAGAGATCCAACGCGATCAAAGGCCATCAATAGGCATTTTCTATTCCCGATTGAACAAACTGCTATTGTAACTCGTAGAAACGCATGGTCTCGCGCTTGTTTCCAAATCCAAAATCGTAAATCCAAAATCCAAAATGCCGTTCAAAGGCGCACTTCCACCCGCTTTACCATTTCAATCCCTTTTGCCGTCACTCTCGCCTGGTACGCCAGCGCTTCCACGCCGGCTTTGACGACCTTGCGGAGTTCTTTTCCATAGGCGGGATCGACCTCGTCGGCGGGGCCCATCCAGTAGCAGTCGGCGCGGCCGACGAAGAAGAAGATCACGCCGCGGTTGCCCTTCTTCACTTCGGCGGCAAGTTCCCGCAGGTGCTTCAGGCCGCGTTCGGTCACGGCATCGGGGAAAAGCGCGCCGTTGCCCGCGCGCAGCGTCGTGTTCTTCACTTCGACGAAGGCGTCCGCGCGCTTGCGGTGGCCGGATAGCAGCACGTCGATACGGCTGCGCCCGCCCTTGCCGTAGACCACTTCGCGCTTGAACGCCCGGTACCCGGCAAGCTCCGGAATCTTTCCCGCCACGAGCGCAGCGTAAACGACGCGGTTCGGGTTCATGGTGTTCACGCCGACCCAGGCTGCGCCCATATCCACGGCTTCGAGCGTATAGCGCAGCTTGCGGCCGGAATTCGTACCGTGGTCGCTCAACAGCACGGGCGCGCCGGGCGCCCAACACGTGGTCATGCTGCCGGAATTCGGACAGTGGACCGTTACGAGGCCCGCGCCGGGCAGAGCCACGTCGGCCAGAAAGCGTTTGTAGCGGTCCCGAATCGTTCCTTTAAGGATCGGTAACGCAAAGCGCATGTGCACGTTCCTGATACTCAAGAAACAATCGGTAGGAACCGTACATCTGACAGATGACAGCCAAAGTGCCGCCCGTTAGTATACCGACTTGCGGCGGAAAAGCGCCGCAGACCCTGACACCTTGAGGATGTGCGGCGTGGCGCTTCCCGTAGCCTGCGTTTGCGGACACGAATGGCCGGACCTCCGCGGGTTCGAGGGCCAGGTCGTCAAATGCCCCGAGTGCGGCAACAGCGTCCGCGTTCCCGGCAAGGCGTCGGAGCCTGGCGCCGCCGGCCAGACCGAACCGGTTGAAGAACCTGCTTCCCGGCTCCAAAACGAGAAGAGCGAACCGCTGAAACGCTTCACCAAAACGCAAGCCGCTCAGCCTCGCGTTTCCGGGCCCGCCCGGCCAACCTGGCTTGGCACCGCGCCGGCGACCAAAGGCGCTGGAAAGCAGGAAGAGACAGGCCCGATCCTGAAATCCCTCCAGGCCGCCGGCGGTTCCCACGTATTCTCGGTAAAATTCCGCGAGGAACTTCTGCCCCTGGCCGAAGCGCTCCTCCAACTGGTGGTCTCCCACGCCTACGAACAGCCCGAGTACCCGGCGGATTTCAAGCTGCCGTTCGGCTGGGCGCCGCTGACGCTGCGAGGGCGCGGGAAAGAACGCGCGATCTGCATCCCGGACTTCTCGCGCAACCCGTTCGACGACGTTCAAGAAGACGTGAGCATCGCCCTGTCCGTTGCCGCGGGGCAGGACGACGTCGTCAAGCGCGCCGGCGTAAAGAAGCCCATGCCCTGCCTCTTCACCGACGAGGTCGTCCTCGGCCATGGCTGCCTGGCAGGCAAGTTGATCGAGATGGAGCGCAAAGATTTTCCCGCGCGCGGCTTCTCGGGCTGGCACATTATGCCCGGCGATCCCGCGGATTTGAAACGCATTGAAGAGAAGAAGAAGATCGAGCGCACGCCGACCTACCGCATCCTAGGCCGCCGCGACATCCTATTAAGCCTCTTAAGCCTGCCCGTGGGGTACACCGCGCGGGTCAACGATTACGGCATCGCCGCCGTCTACAATGCCAATCGCGAATCGGTCTGGAAGACGGAGTCCGTCTGAGGCCCGCTACTTCAGCGGTTCCAGCACGCCCTTGCAGATGTTGTAGACCGGCTCGAAGTAGACGAAGAGCAGCACCAGCGCGGCCACTTGCCCCGCCGCCAGGAAGTTGAAGACCGATGGCGTCGGCTCCGAGGGCGTCGCCGCGGCTTCCGGCGGATCGATCGCGATCGCCTTCGCCAGCCGCATGTAGTAGTACAGGCTGATCACCGAATTCAACCCGATAAAGAGCACCAGGAACCAGCTCCCGCGTTCGGCAAGTTTGACCATGATCAGGTACTTGCCGGTGAATCCCGCCAGCGGCGGAAGGCCGGTGAGGCTGAAAAGGAAGATCACGAGCGTCACGCCGAGCAGCGGTTCGCGGCGGACCGCTCCGCGTAGATCCTTAAGGTCGCAGCTTCCGCGGAAATTTTCGAGCGCCACCAGCACGAGGAACGCGCCCAAGTTCATGAAGAGGTAGACGAGCAGGTAATAGAGCGTCGCGGCGGGCCCTAACCCATCGTCGAGCGCCGAAAGCCCTGCGAGCATGTACCCCGCGTGCGCGATGGACGAGTACGCCAGCATGCGCTTCGCGTTGCTCTGCGCCAGCGCCGCCAGGTTGCCGACGGTCATCGTCAGCACCGCGATCGCCGCGATCGTTGTCTCCATGCGCGTAAGCCCGCCGAAATGCGAGGTCGAGCCCAGCGGGAAGAAATCGATCAGCACCCGCACGAGCACCGCAAAGCCCGCGGCCTTGGGCACCACCGAGAAGAACCCCGTCGCCGTCGTCGGCGCGCCTTCGTACACGTCCGGAGACCAGTAGTGGAACGGCGCCGCCGCGATCTTGTAGAGCAGTCCGCAGAAGACCATCGCCAGCACCGCCAGGTACGCGCCCTGCATCGAGGGCGTGGCGGCATGCCGGAGTTCAAACCACTTGGCCGCAATGCCCGAAGGCCCCGTAAGATCAAGCGAGCCCGTCAGCCCGTAAAGGTACGACATGCCGAAGATCATGATACCGGAGGCCATGGCACCGTAGATCGCGTACTTGATGCCGGCCTCCGCCGACTTGCGGTCCTGCCGCAAGTAGCCGGCCATCGCGTAGCTGACGATCGAGAGCGTTTCCAGCGAAAGGTAGATCATCAGCAGATTCGTCGCGGAACTCAGGAACATCGCCCCCAAACACGTAGCCGTAAGCAGCAGGTAGAATTCGCCGCGGTTGGGCCCCGCGAGTTCCCGCGCGTTCAGCGCCATCAGCAGCGAGACCGCCGTGCCCAGCAGCACGACGAACTTGAAGTACATGGCAAACGTGTCGCGCGCGATCATCCCGGTAAAGAGCGCGTCCGAACGCATGACCTGCACCGGCACGGACCGGTAGACGATTGGCCGGTGGGGATCTTTGGGGACCTCTTTAACCATCTTCAGCACGGTCTGCTCGCGGGCGATCCCGTTCCAGTCCATCACATTCACCCACATCGCCGCGACGAGGAAGAGCAGGCAGATGTAGGCCGTGGACTTGCGGCGCTCTTCGGGCGCGATGCAGTCGAAGATCAGGCCGAGCAGGAAGCCCGCCATCACCAGCAGCTCCGGCACGATCAGCAGCAGGTGCCGGACGTTCTGGTCGAGCAGTTTGTAGAAGCCGTCAAGCATTCGGTCTTATCCGTGGTCGAGGTTCCGTGCGAAAAAGTTCCAGTCGAACTAAGGCGCTCCCGCGTGCGCCAGCTCCCGCAGATTTACGGGATCGGCCTCCTGGCCTTTTCCCTGCTCGGGAGCGGCGGGCCGCTCCGCGGCGGCTTCCGGCTTCGGTGCGGCGGCTTTCTCGGGCGCCACGTCCGGAGGCGTAGCGCGGGCGTCTGCCGCGGCGGGGCCCGTATTCGCGGTGCCAGGCGAGGCGGCCAGCGTCTTCGGCACCTCTCCGCTATCGATGCTCTTGCTGTGCAGGACATGCGCCTGCAGGCTTTCCACCGAACGCTTGGTCAGATTGATCAGCGGCTGCGGGTAGATGCCGAACGCGATCACCATCACGGCCAAAGGCACTAGCGTGAACAGCTCGCGCGCGTTCATGTCCGCGAAGCCTTTATAGCGCTCGTTCAGCGGCCCAAAGAAGACCCGCTGCATCATCCACAGCAGGTACGCGGCGGTCAGGATCACTCCGAAAGCGGCGATCACGGTCATGCTCTGGAAGGACAACTCCGGCTTGGAGACGCCGGGCAGCGAGCCCATATTGGAGCGGAACGAACCGAGGAAGACCAGGATCTCGCTGATGAACCCGCTGAGGCCCGGCAGGCCCATGCTGGCAAAGAGGGCCAGCGTCATCACGCCCGCATAAACCGGCATCTGCTGCGCGATCCCGCCGAACTTGTTGATCTCGCGGTGGTGCGCGCGGTCGTAGAGCACGCCCACCAGCAAGAACATCATGCTCGTCGAGGTCCCGTGGTTGAACATCTGCAGCACCGAACCCGTCATGCCCCAGGTCGTCATCGCCGCCATGCCGAGCATGCAGAAGCCCATGTGCGAGACTGAGGAGTACGCGACGAGCTTCTTCATGTCGTCCTGCGCCATCGCGCAGCACGCGCCGTAGATGATGTTGAAGACGCCGAAGACCGCCATCGGCACGGCGAAGTTCACTGCCATGGTGGGAAAGAGCCCGAACGAGATCCGCAGGAACCCGTACACGCCCATCTTCAGCAGGATGCCCGCCAGAATCACCGAGATCGCTGTCGGGGCCTCCACGTGGGCCCACGGCAGCCAGGTGTGGAACGGGAAGACCGGCACCTTGATCGCGAAAGCGACGTACAGGAAAACGAACATCAACGCCGCGAACGGCAGCGGACTCAGGAAGCGGAAGAGCTGAAAATGCCCCGTGAAGAGCGGATACCGTTCGCGCAGTTCGGTCAGGCTGAACGTGCGTTCGAGCTTCACGCCTTGCAGGAGCTGCGCCCGCTCTTCTTCCACCGCCTCCTTGTTGCCCGAGTTCGTTACCGGAAGGCTGTTCAGGCGCTGCCGGAGAGACTTAGCATCCACCAGCAGGCGGTCCGACTCCTGCGTGTAAGGCAGGCCCTCGGCGGCCATGTAGGAGCGCTTAAGGCTGGCAGGCAGGCGGAAGATATCCGGATCGACCACCGCCAGGCGGTCGAAGACGTTCTCGCGGTGCTCGAGCACCTTCTCCTTTACGGCGTTCACCGCGGCGGCCTGCTCGGGCTCCGCGTACCCGCCGTCCGACCAGTACCAGGTCGCCAGCAGGACGACGAGCATCAGCACCGAGCCCGCCATCGTGTAGAGGAAGAACTTGATCGCGGCGTAGACGCGGTTCGGGCCGCCCCAGATGCCGATGAGGAAGTACATCGGCAGCAGCATCAGTTCCCAGAAGACGTAGAAGAGGAAGAAGTCCAGCGCGCAGAAGACGCCATTCATGCCCGCCAACAGCAGCAGGATCAGCGCGAAGTAACCCTTGATCTGCTTCTCGATGCCCCAGCTCGCGACTACCGCCAGGAAGCCCACCACACCGGAGAGCACGATCATCGGCGCCGAGATCCCGTCGATGCCCAGCGCATAGTGGACGTTCAGTCCTTCAATCCACAGAATGTTTTCACGATAGTGCATGTTGCCGTCGTCTTTGAACGCGAAGAGCACGTAAAGGCCCAGCAGCATGGGCACGGCGGCGGCCGCGGCGCCGATGGTCTTGATGATGTCCGCGCGCTTCGACGGCACGAGCAGGATCGCGGCCATTCCAATCACCGGCGCAAAGACGTAGAGCGTCAGCAATGGAAATCCAAACTGTGATTCTGGCATGCGCTACTCCCAAAAAAGGTCGAACGTATTCGCAACAATCTTCTGACTTACTGCATCATCAGCAGCATCAGCAGCACCAGCGCGACCGCCCCGAACGTCACGCAGGCGTAGTACTGAATCTTGCCCGCCTGGAGCGAACGCGTGAGCTGCCCGCAGAGCGCCGTCACGGTGCCGAAAAGATCCACGCACTTATCCACCACCCAGTTGTCAAACGCGCGCCCGACCTGGCTCACGGCCATGATGAAATAGGCCCAGCCGTCCACCAGGATCTGGTCGAGCACCATGAAATCGAACAGATAGAGCACGCGGTTGACGGCCCTGAAGAGGGGCACGATGCCGTCCTGGTAAAGGCGGTCGAAGTACCAGAGCTGGCTCACCAGTTCCCAGAGTAGCGCCAGCAGGCCGTTCCCGGCAACCAGTTCGTTCGCGTCCACCGACTTCGCGCCGTACAAGAGCCACGCGATGCCCGCACCGGCGAGCATGCCCAGGAGCGAGAGCACGGTCGCAATGGTATGGGCCTTCTCGTGCCGTTCCTCGTGCAGTCTGACCGCATCCGCGCCTTCGATCCGCGCCTCGTTGAGGTGCGCGGCGTGCGTGGGCGAGACCATCAGCGCGTCCACCCAGCCGGTCGTGGTCCGCACCGTCTCCACTTCAACGCCGTGGGCCTCGACGCCTTCCGCCTGGACCGTTAGGCCCGGCAGGTAGCCTGAGTGCGCCACAATGGTTCCGCTCCACCAGAACCCGAAGCAGAAGAGCGCCAGAATCATCAAGGGCACGGTCGCCACCGGCGGCGATTCGTGCGCGTGATCGTACACCTGCTTGTCGCGCGGCTTGCCGAAGAAAGTCCAGAAGAGGAGCCGGCACATGTAGAACGCCGTCAGCGCCGCCGTCGCCTGGCCCAGCAAGTACGGCAGCCAGTGCAGCCCGCCGATCTCCAGTGCCTTCGCACACGAGCCCGCCAGGATCGCGTCCTTGCTGTAGAAGCCGCTGAAGAAAGGACACCCGATGATCGCCAGCACGCCCGCGAGCGTGGCCACGAACGTGAGGGGCATCTTGCGCCGTAGCCCGCCCATGCGGTTCATGTCCTGCAGGTGGTGGCAGGCATGAATCACCGAGCCCGCGCAGAGGAACAGCATGCACTTAAAGATCGCGTGCGTGAAGAGGTGCGCGACGCCGGCGGTGTACGCGCCCGCGCCCAGGCCGATCATCATGTAACCGAGCTGCGAGATGGTGGAGTACGCCAGCACCGCCTTGATATCCCACTGCACCATCGCCATGGTCGCCGCCAGGAACGCCGTCACGCCGCCGATGACCGCGACGAAGAAGAGCGAGCCCTCAGTGAGCAGCGGATGGATGCGCGCGGTCATGTAGACGCCTGCCGCCACCATCGTCGCGGCGTGGATGATCGAAGAGCCCGTGGTCGGGCCCTGCATGGCGTCCGGCAGCCAGGTGTGCAGCGGGAACTGCGCGGACTTGCCCATCGCGCCCATGAAGGTCAGGATGCCCGCGAGCGTCAGGAGCGCGGTGCCGTCCAACCCCCAGATGGTGATGTGGTTAAAAACGCCCGCCTGCGTGGCCGCGTAAAGATTGGTGTAGTCGAGAGGGCCTTTCGCGTACTGCGCAAAGGAGGGATCGCTGAAGGCCGCCTTGCACATCACGTAGGCGAAGATCATGATCCCGCTGACGAACCCGAAGTCGCCGATGCGGTTCATCACGAAGGCCTTGCGTTGCGCGTAGGCCGGCGAGAGGAAGCGCTCGTCGATGCCCGTCGCGTAGCGCGCCTTCAGTTCCTGATAATGGTGGTCCTTGGAGACCGGCGGCTTGTAGAACCAGAACCCGATCAGGAAGTAGCTGCCCAGCCCGACCAGTTCCCAGAAGACGAACGTCATCAGCAGGCTGCTGCTCAGCACGATGCCCAGCATGGAAAAGCAGAAGAAGCACATGAACCCGAAGTAGCGCCGGTACAGCGTGTCGCCGTGCAGGTAAAACATCGAGTAGATCAGCACGAGCGTCGCCAGGCCGGTGACGATCATGCACATGAACGAGGAGAGGCTGTCGACCAGGAAGCCCATCGTCAGCTTGATGTTGCCGAGGTTTATCCAGGTGAGATTCGCGACGATCGGGCGGTCGGACGTCGCGGGCCAGACCGCGGCCTTCGCGAACAGCGCAACCGAAAGGATAAACGCCGTGCCCATCACGCCGATGGCCAGGTAGTCCGCCCCGCGCTCGAACTTCTTGCCGCAGAAGAGCAGGATGGCAAACGCCACCAGCGGCAGCAGGAGGATGCTCGCGGAGAGCCAGACAAAGAGAGCCGTATCCAAATTCACGCTCCAACCTTCGACCGAACGATTCCGTTCCCGCTACAGCTTCATCTCGTCCACCTGGTCCAACTCGATGCTGCGATGCGTCTGGAAGACCGCGAGCACCAGCGCCAGCGCCACCGCCGCTTCCGCGGCCGCCAGGACGATGATGAAGAGCGCGAAGACCTGCCCTTCCAGGTGGTGCCCGTTAAAGCGCGAGAAGGCAACGAAGTTGATGCCCGACGCGTTCAGGATCAGTTCCACGCCCATCAAGATTCCGACCGCGTTGCGCCGGCTGATCATCGCGAAGACGCCCAACGCGAAGAGAATTCCCGCCAGCAGCAGGTAATTGAATAGGTTGTCCGGGCCGCCGCCCAGAAGGCTGTCGGCGAGCACGGGCAGGTTCGCGAAGGCGTCCATGCCCTACCCTCTCGTCTCTTTGCGCACGATCACCACCGCGCCGACCAGCGCCGCCAGCACCAGGATCGACGCGACCTCGAACGGCAGCATGTACTCGCCCATCAGGATGTGCCCCAGCCCCAGGCGCGGCGTCTCGGCGGCCAGATCCTGCCCCGTGATGCCGGCGGTATGCTGATAAGCCTGCGTCGCAAACGCGTTGGCCTCGTGCAGCGGCTGCTGCAGTCTGCTGATGATCAGCATGATGGCGGTAAAGAGCATCGCGGCCGTCGCCGCCCCCGCGCCCAGCGCCAGGACTTTGCGCCCGCCCTCGCCGCCTGCTTCCTGCGTATGCGACGAGAACATGACCGCGAACATGATCAGCACGATGATGCCGCCGACGTAGACGATCAGTTGCACCGCGGCGATGAAGTCCGCGTGCAGGAAGACGTAGATCGCCGCCACGCCCAGGAAGCAGATGCTCAGCGCGAACGCGGCGTGCAGAATCTTCTTCGCCACCACCACCAGCGCGGCGGAAGCAATGGTCACGGCCATTACCATCCAGAAGAGAATGTCGGCGGTGGGACTCATGAGTTAAACGCTGGACTCCCGGGTCCGTGCGCGCGGACCGTCGCTATGCGGCTGCTCCAAAGCTTCATTGGAAGGCGGGCTGTACTATAGCGCCCGCCCCCATGTTCGCAAGCGACGCACGGGCGCAATTGAGGCCCGAACGAAGCCCCAAAGCAGGTCCCGTATTTCGCATGCAACTCTTCTTACGGCAATCTCTTACACAATCTCTTAGCGCCTGCGGCAAACCCCGGTCAGGTGCTCGCGGGATTCGGCGTGCCGCCGCCGGGGGTGGCTCCGCCTTCGGCCGTTTTCGGCGGTGCAGCAGGCGCGGGTGCATCCGGTTTCGGAGCGGCGTTCGCAGTGGGCGAGGCGCCAGCGGCGGGTGCAGCAGGCTTGGGCGCGGCGGCCTTCGCGGCAGCGGCGGCTGCGGCTTTCTTGGCGGCGTCTTCCGCGGCCTTGCGCTTCTTCGCCTCGGCAATCTCGATGCGCTTCTTCTCGACCTCTACCTTCTGTTCCGGCGTGTAGAACCCGACGCCGAACTCGCGGATGAGGCCGTGCAGGTTCGAGCGCCCGCCGTGGGTATCGGTCGTGTTTGCGCGCTGCGAGCCCCACCATTCCTTGGTCATGGTCAGGCAACCCGTCGGGCACGCGACCACGCACAGCCCGCAGTACATGCACTTCAGGATGTCGATGTCGAAGCGGCTGGGGCGAAGTTTGTTATGTTCGGTCTTCTCGCCGTCGATCCAGAAGCAGTCGATCGGGCAGGCCTTCGCGCAGTTCTTGCACACGATGCAGCGTTCGACGTCGTTATGCAGATGCCCGCGGAAGCGATCCGCCACCGGGACCAACAGGGCCTTTTCGATGGTGCCGTCGTACTCGACCGTGTTGGGCGCCATGTTGATGTCGGTCTTCGCCTGCAGCAGCCCTTCGCGAATCATGTTCTCTTTAAGGTAGCCGCCGGTGACCTTCATGCCGACCATGAAGGTCTTCATGCCGTCGTAGATGTCCTGAAGAAAGTCGATCATCGCCCACTCCTCACGTGGCCTGCCGCCTGCGTCAAGCGCCCATGCCGTGGCCGACGTTCGCGTGCGCGATCAGCTTGCGCCGCTTCTGCTCGTCGGGGGACATCGGCTTGGTGAAGAACCAGTAGATCCAGACGATGAAGCCGAAGAAGGCAAGCATCGAGAGCCCGCCGACGAGGTCGCGGTAGGCGGCTATGCCGCCCATCCACGCCGCGAAGGGCTTGCGCAGCAGCGTCCACAGCGCGACACCGGTGAAGCAGAACATGCCGATGGGGATCAGTTTCTTCCAGCACAGCGTCATCATCTGGTCCACGCGGAAGCGCGGCAGCGTCCAGCGGATCCACATCATGATAAAGACCAGCCCGTACGTCTTCACCGCAAAGGCCAGCAGATGCACCAGCGAGGCCCACCAGTAGTACTTCGGCGTCAGCACCTGCTGCTCGGTGCCGGGAATCTTGTCGCCGATGCGGATGTCCTTCAGGTCCTGCGCCGCGATTACGTTCTTCGTGCCGGGAATCGGTTCGCCCGCGGTCAGTTCGGGCACCGCGACCTTCGCCACCAGCTCCGTGCCGGGGATGCGGTCGCCCACGTTGGCTTCCATCATGCCCTGTTCGAGGAAGCCGATGCCGGTGGACCAGCCGCCCAGGAAGACGGTGACGGCGATCGCGGAGGTGACGCACATCATCGCGTACTCGGCCATGAAGAAGAACGCGAAGTTCATGCCCGTGTACTCAGTGTGGTAGCCCGCCACGAGCTCCGACTCGGCTTCGGGGATATCGAACGGCGTGCGGTTGCACTCCGCCAGCGCGGCCAGGAAGTACGCCGGCGCGAGGATCATCATGAAGGGATTGGAGAAGAGGTTCCATTGCCACGCCCAGCCCTGACACCAGTCGTGCGGGCCGACTTGGTCGTAAATGATGCCTTGCATGGACATCGTGCCGGCGAGCAAGATCACGGTCAGGATCGTCAGGCCCGCGGGCAGCTCGTAGCTCACGATCTGCGCCGCCGAACGCATTCCGCCCAACAGCGCCCACTTGTTGTTGCTCGCCCACCCCGCCATCAGGATGCCGATCGTCTCCAGGCTCGTGATCGCGGCCAGGAAGAAGATGCCGATGTTCAAGTCCGCGATGAAGAACCCGCTCGAATAGGGGACGGTGCAGAGCGCACCGAACGCCGAGCAGAGCACGATCGCCGGCGCCATCTTGAAGAGCGGCTTGTCGGCCGTCGCCGGAACGATGCTCTCCTTCATAATCAGCTTGATGCCGTCGGCCAAAAAGATCAGGAGGCCGGGCGCCCAGCGGGAGCCGAGCATATCGAGCAGATCCATAAGCGGGAGCGCCGGCGCGAGCACCGCGCCCATGATCTTGCCGCCGAGGTCGGCCTTGGGGCCCTTGCCGCGCGCGACAGCTTCGCGCATGAACACGCCCAGGAACAGGTTCGGGTTGCACTGGTTCGGGCCGACGCGGCGCTGGATGTCCGCCGCGACCTTGCGCTCGATGTAGGTGCTCCCGCCGGCCACGGCCTGCACGAGCAGGAACGCGATGCCCACGGGGATCAGCACCGCGATCGTCATCAGCGCCCAGTCGGGCAAGCACGCGCAGTACTGTTGCAGCAGTTGGTAAAGCGAAATCATGAATGTTCCCGTTCTTATCCGTTTACTTGCTCTTGCCGTCGCCGCCCGCGGCTTTCATCGCAACGGTATCGCCCGTGATCACAAAGACGACTTCGCCGTCCGAAACCTTGTACGTCCAGGTCTCCACGGTCAATGGACCGATGCCCGACGAACTGAAGCTGTCCGGCTTGCCCAGCGTCTTCTCCAGGTCGGCCTTCTTGCTGATGCCCTCGGCCTTCTTCATCACATCCTGCTTCGACCCGCGCCCGCAACCCGCCAGGCTCAAGGCGAGCACCGCCATGCAAACCAGCATCAGATTTTTCAAAGTACTCTCCTTGATTCTGTCCCGCTTCAGTACAACCAGAAAACGAGCTATCCAGTTAACCCATCCGTTACCGGTCCACTTCCGGCAGCACGATGTCGAAACTCCCGATCACCGCGATCACGTCGCCAATCAGGAGCCCGCGCGTCACTTCCTCAAAACACCCCAGTGCCGAGAACGAACCCGTGCGAATCTTGATGCGCATGGCCTTGTCCGTGCCGTCGCTCGCTACGTAGTAGCCGGTCTCGCCGCGCGGGTTCTCGCTGCGGCAGTAGACTTCGCCGCGCTTGATGCGCAACCGCGCGGGCAGCTTGGCCTGGTACTGCCGGTCCGGGTGCTCCGCGGGCAGCTTCTCGTTCTCTTTCATCTGGTCGACGACCTGGCGCAGGATCTTCAGGGACTCGAAGACCTCTTTTACGCGCACGACATAGCGGTCGTAGCTGTCGCCCAGAGTTCCGCGCGGGTTGCTCCCGTTCGGATCGCCGCCGTCGCCCACGGGCACGTCAAACTTCAGTTTGTCGTAGATCGAATACGGTTCGTTCTTGCGGATGTCGAACTTTACGCCCGAGCCGCGCAGATTCGGCCCCACCAAGCCGTAGTTGATCGCCTTCTCGGGGCTCACGATGCCCACGTTGCAGAGCCGTTCCTGAAAGATCGTGTTCCCGGTGATCAAATCGTTGAACTCGATCATCTTGGGATAGAGGTAGTGGACGAACTTGTCGCACTTCTCGATCCACCCCGGAGGCGCGTCGTACCCGACGCCGCCGATGGTGAGGTAATTGTAGGTGAGCCGCGCGCCGCAGACTTCCTCGAAGATGTCGTTCACCTTCTCGCGGTGGCAGATGCCGTGCAGGAAGGGCGTGTATGCGCCCATGTCCATCGCCAGCGCGCCGATGCAGATCATGTGGCTGCTGATGCGGTTCAGTTCCGCAACCATGATGCGCATCAGTTCCGCGCGCAGGGGCAGTTTGTAGCCGCCGAGTTTCTCCACCGCGAGCGCATAGGCGTAATTGCTGTTCATCGAACAGAGGTAGTCGACGCGGTCGGTGTAGGGCATGAACTGGCGGTAATCGACGTACTCGCCGATCTTCTCGATGGCGCGGTGCAGATAACCGATGTCGGGCCGCGCCGAGACCACCACCTCGCCGTCCGTGACCACTTCGAGCCGCAGCACGCCGTGGGTGGACGGGTGGTGCGGGCCCATCGAGAGGACCATCTCTTCCGAGTGGACTCTGGGGTTGGTGACGTTCTCAATCACGACGTTCGGCATGGTGGCTCCGTTACTTCTTCTCTTCCGGCTTGCCTGCGGTCGCCAGCTTCGCCTTCACTTCGGCCTCGATCTTGGCGACGAGTTCCTTTTCCTTAGCCTCGCGCTCGCCGACTTCCTTCGAGATCCTGTCGTCGAAGAACTGGTCCGCCCGGACGGTCGGGATGCCCTGGTAGTCCATTGGGTACTCGTAGTCCTTGCGCCCGGGCCAGCCTTCCCAGTCCGGCGGGTTCATGATGCGGCGCAGGTCCGGGTGGCCTTTAAAGTGGATCCCGTACAAGTCGTACGCTTCGCGCTCGAAGAAGTCCGCCATCTGCCACAACCCCGAGACCGACTCAACCTCCGGGTTCACGCGCGGCAGCACGACCTTCACCATAAAGCGGTGGAAGTGCTTGAAGCTGTGCAGCGGGTACACGACCCAGAGTTCGCGGCCGGAGTCCGCGCCGGCGATCGACATCAGCGAGTCGAACGAGAGGTCCGGGTCGTTCTTGAGATAGCGCAGGATCTCGACGGTATTCTTCGCCGGGATCACGGCGAACGGGTCGCCGTTCTCGATCTTGGGCGCCTCGACCTCGGGCCACTTCGCTATCAGCCGTTCAACGATGGTGTTGAAGTCCATGGTTCGCGGTTCTCTAGTTCTCTGGTTCGCTCGTTCTCTGGTACTTTCGTTTTAGGTATGGGCCGTGCCTGCTATTTGGCTCCCACCGTATCCACCGGACGTGAAGCGCCCAGGCCCGCGGGCGAGTGCGCATGCACGCCGAAGATCTGCTGCGACGGGTCTTCGACCACGATCGGCGCGCGCTTCGGCAGCGGCTTGCCGGCCTTCACCAGCACGCGCTCTTCGCGGATGACCTCGCGGAGTTTGAAGACGCCCTCGATCAGCGCCTCGGGCCGCGGCGGGCACCCCGGCACGTACACGTCCACCGGCACGTATTTGTCGATGCCCTTCAACACCGAGTAGCTGTACTTGCAGAACGGCCCGCCCGCGTTGGCGCACGAGCCCATGCTGATCACCCACTTCGGTTCGGGCATCTGTTCGTACAGGCGCCGCACGCGGCTGGCCATCTTGAGCGTGATCGTGCCCGCCACGATCATCAGGTCCGCCTGGCGCGGCGTGGCGCGCGGAATCATCCCGAAGCGGTCGCTGTCGTACTTGCTCGCGCCCCACTGCATCAGTTCGATGCCGCAGCACGCCGTCGCGAAAAGCAGATACCAGATCGAGTGTTCCTTGCCCAAATTAAGCAACGTATCCACGTTCGTGCAGATCACGTTCTCGTCGGAGAATTTGTGTTCGAGGACGCCCATTGGAACCTCCCTTCGAGCGGAACCCTGCCCCGCCCGGACTTTCTTGCTACGACGCCTGCTTCTCGGCCACCGGTTCCAGATTGGCCGGCGCGACCTGCTCCCACGACCGGATGCCCTTCTCCGTCGGCATGCGGAAGCTCCGCACCCAGCCCAGGTCGCCCTTCTTCACGATGTAGAGCAGGCCGAGTCCCAGCACGTCGAAGAAGAACATGAACTGCAGGAAGAAGATGAAGGTATGCCGGAAGCCCGCGCCGCCGTCCGCGATCTGCCGGAAAACCGTCGCCACGGGAAAGACCAGCGCCAGTTCGACGTCGAAGAGCACGAAGACCAGCGCCACGACGTAAAAGCGCAGGTTGAAGCGCAGCCAGCCCGAGCCCACGGGCGTCTCGCCGCACTCGTACGTCATCTCTTTTTCGGTCGTCGGATGGTTCGGCCGGATCAGCTTGGAAAGGGACAACAAGGTCACCACCAGCACCACGGCGGATAGAATCAGTAGGATGGCGCTGCTGTATTGGGCAATCTCAAATTCCGGAGGGATCATCGACCCTGCTCCTTTATTATCTCGGCTAGATTGGGTTAAGCGGACTGTACTCGCCGCCTTCCCAATGTCTAGTTACAGACCACACCATTATTTATAGGTGTTTAACGTCCTGCTGTCAACTTGTGCAAAATACCCTCAAAAAGCATTAACTTCATTTTCAAGGCCGCACCCTGTCCTCGGCATGCACTTATAGCGCCCGGTTCGAATCCTCATGGGCTCATGCATGGTGCAACGATGTGCGGTCTTCGAATTAAATCTCGGAAAAAGGTAACGGCACGGACTCCTTTTATCTATCGCGAGGCGCTGCCCGCCGGCATCCCGGCCATCACCAGCTTGCCCACGAGAATCCCGCGCAGATTCATCAGGCGTTCCGCGTGCTGCTTGAGCTGAAAGCCCGGTCCGCGCAGCACGAAGATGAAGATCTCTTCCCGGTCGCTCGCGCGGGCTTGCAGCACGGCAAGCACCACGCTGCCGAGTTCGCGGCGCGCCTCCTGGATGCGGCGGATCGATTCGGACTTGTTCTCCACCACCAGCGTGAGCGTCGCGGGCTGCGCATCCCGCCCGGCGCTCCAACTTTCCTGCGAGAGCCGCTCGCGGATCAATTCGCGGATGGCTTCGGAGCGATTACCCAGTTCCTTCTCATCCATCAGCGCGTCGAATTTCTCGATCAGCGCGCGCGGGATCGAGATCCCAAAGCGCACCAGATCGCCGTCGGACTTGACTCGCTTCGCTTCGCGCTTCAAGAAACCTCCAAATGCAGGGACAGAGGTCAGGGAACTACATCTCGGACTGTTTGCAAGCAATCTGGCCGTCGTTCTCTGTTCCCAGTCCTCTGATCTCTGTCCCCTGCCTTTCTCAGTTCAACGAATATTCGTCGAGCTTCCCGGTAGAAGGCGGGCCTTCGGGCTCGCGGCCTTGCGCCAATTGCGTCACAAGGGCCAGCACGCGGCGGCAGCGGTCCAGCGGTTCCAGGTTCTCCAGCAAGCCCTGCCGCACGTCGGGGTCCAGCACGAAGACGCTCGCCAGAAAATCTGCCGCCTGCCCCGCTTCCTGGCGTTCCTCCAGCGAGCGCGCCATCACCTCGCGCGCCTCGGCGTTCATCGTCTTACGGATCAGTTCGCCTGCCACCGCGCACAAAGCGTCGCGCGCCGCCTTGGCCTGCTTCTGAATCTCCGGGCCCTTGAGCGGGCGGTCTTTCAGTAGCATGACGCCGGCGAGTCGGTACGGCAGGTCGCGCGCGAGATCCTCGCGCACCTGGCAGCGCGCGATGCCGATCAGTGCGATATTGGAAGTGCCGTCCGCCAGTTCCTGGTTCGCGCCCACCCGCCCCACGCCCACGATTTCATGAATCGGGGGCCGGCCGAGGTATTCGCTCTGCCAGCCCGCCTTCAGGCGCGCCATCGCGATTAGTTTCTCGCCGGCCAGCGCATCGGCGAGCAGCTTGCGATAGCGCGGTTCGAAGATATGCAGCGGCATGACCATGCCCGGAAAGAGCACCGCGTCCGGCAGCGGAAAGAGGGGTACTTCAAATTGATTCGGCAAGAACAGACCCATGCGGACACCTCTATGCAACCAGCCGCGGCGCTTGCGCGTTCTAGGCGTCGGCTGCGGGCAAGTCAAGCCAGACGCACCTCCGCGTCCGCCCATTTCAAGGTGCGGTGGACAAAGCGCCGCGCTTGGCTTAGGCTCCGTTCGTTCGTGGGGTGGGAACCTTGCCATTCGAGCACTGAATGACGCCTCTCTCGCAGGATTCTCAAGAAAACGGTCGGGACCGCAACAAGGCCGGCGCTTCCAAGGCCGCCCGCACGTCGCGCAACCAGATCGCCGTGGCCCGCGGTGCGGGCATGGTGGTCGTTCGCGTGATCGGCATGGGCAATATGGCCACGGCCCCCGCGCTCAACGAGTTCCTGGAACGCGAACGCGAGGATGGGTTCCGACGCTTTCTCTTCGACATGGCCCAGTGCCGCGGCCTCGACAGCACCTTTATGGGCTGCATGGTCGGCCTCTGCACCGCGCTGCAGCGCGATGCCCCGCCTGGCCCGGGCCTGCCGGACGACGCAGTCACCGCCGGCCCAGACAAGTCCGCGGATAAGCCCAAGGGCCCGCCGCCGCCGGACGGCTACGAGACCGATCACAAGTTGGAACCCCTCAGCCGCGAAGAAGCCCTCACCATTCTTGAAAAATCATTCGGACTCGCCAGCGACAGCTCGCAGTCCAACCCCTCCATCACCGATGCCGGGTTTGTGATCGCCGTCAACGTCTCGCCCGAATGCCACGAAGTCATGGGCATTCTCGGCGTGGATAAGTTCGTCAGGATCCAGGGCGCGGTGGATTTGAGCAAACTGGAGACCGCCGCCTTGCCCGAGAAGGCCACCTCCACCGACGACCGCCGCCGCCTGATCCTGCGCGCCCACGAGAACCTCGTCGAGATCGACAAGCGCAACGAGGCCCAATTCGGCGCTTTCCTCAAGAGCCTCTCCGACGAACTCTCCAAAAAGGATTGAGTCGCGCGGCGCCTCCGCGTGCCATTCCTTAGCACTCAACACATAATTAAGAGCACGAAGACCCAGCAGCCAACCGTTGAATTGACACAGCGGATGCGGAGAATCGCAGCCGCCTACCACCCCGCTTCCTCGAACGCAATGCGAAAGGCTTGCAGCAGTCCCACCAGTGAGGTCGGCGTCTCCGCGTCGAGTTCGGCGGTGGGTTGCGCCTGGACGGCGTGCGCCGTGGCGGGCTTGGGGTCCGTGCCTTTGTCGCCCGGCCCGGCTGCGCGGTCTTCGGCGGGGCCGAACTGGATGAACACGCGCCCGAGCACGGACGAGAACGTGTGGAACGCGGGCCACTTATTCTCGGGGTCGTCCGAACCCATCGTGGCCCGCGCCGCCTGGTACGGCAACTCGAGCAACTGCGCGGCGTCGGCGTAAGCCATGAACGTCTTGTGCTCCTGGATCGCGTTCGCAGCCAGCAGGCGCCGGACGTCGGGGCGGTCGGTGAGGCGCTCGGTGCCGGTCTTGTGCTCGAGCGCCGCGAGCCCCAACTCCAGGCCCTGCGACCAGGAAGCATAAAAAAGGCGCGTGCCCTTGAGCCACCAACCGGGCTTGGCGGGGTTATCCTTCACAAAGTAGTACGTGCCGCCCGAGAGCTCTTCCTTGCCGATGAAGGTCTCGGGGGTCTTGGCCAGGGCCTCCAGCGCCGCTTCCATGGGCTTGGGGTCCTTAAGGATCAGGCTCGCCATGCACTCGATGGGCGGCGCTTTGGGCAGTTCCTCACCCAGGCTTTTAAAGACGACAGCCAGTTCCGCGGGAGCTTGCACTTGCGCCAGGAGATCCGCCAGCGATGCGCCGGATAGTTTCTCGAAGCTCTGGATGCGCACCTTCAGGTCGGGGCTGAGCGCGAGCAGTGCTTTCGCCAGTTCCGGGCCGCGGGCGGAGAGGTCCCCGCGCAGGCTGAACCACGCGGCGGCGTGCGGCGGGAGCATCTCGATCGCGTCGGGCGGGGCTTCGGCGCCGACCACCTCTGCGGCGACCGGCGACAGCGGCGGAAGTTTGGCGAGCACGGCCAGCAGGCCCTCGCCGTTGGTAAGGTTCAGGCGGTGGCGCTCGTGAAAACCTTCCGGCGTGAGCCGGATTGCGCCGTCCAGGTGGCTGCCCTTGGCGAAGCCGAGGGCGTCCATGACCTTGATGTGCTCCTCTTCGAGCACGAAGCCGGCCGCAGCGAGTTCCTTCAACCCGTTGCGGGCGATATGAAGCGTCAGGTCGGACTCGGGAAGCAGCGCGCGGGCCTGGAGGACGCGCGGCTCCAGCGAGTTCTTGGGCGGGCTTTGCAGGCCCTTGAAGAGCGTCTGGAAGACCTTGGCTTGAAACGTGAGCATCACCGCGTGCTCGCGGTAGGCCACCTGCGAGCCGTCGGTCTCCTCGATCTGCCACGGATCGGGACCCGGGCGCGCGCGCGGCTTCTCGTCGCCGACGAGCCGGTCGCGCAGCGCCCGCACGCGTTCGGCCAGGCGGTTCGCGTCCGCGCCCTTGCGCTGCGCGGCCAAAATGACCGCAGGAGGGGACGAGGCGAGTTCCTCAATAAGCGCCGGTGGAGCGAACGCAAAAGCCGCGGTCCCATCGGCGGCTTCCAGCATGCGCCCAATGCAGGCCAGCGTCTCGCGCTCGGCGTCTTTCATCTGCGTCTGCTTGTGCTTGGCCCACCAGTCTTGCAGCGGCGGGCTGCTCCAGGCCTTGCAGAGCGGCCCAGCGCACCAGCGTTCCTGAAGGCGTTTGGCGTCGGAGGTCTCAAGAAAGAGCATGCTCTCTGCGGGCAGCAGGACGGC
This sequence comes from Planctomycetota bacterium, assembly GCA_016200135.1. Lineage (GTDB taxonomy): Bacteria > Planctomycetota > SZUA-567 > H5-PLA8 > H5-PLA8 > JACQFI01. Next base: position 87,459 of record JACQFI010000003.1, on the reverse strand, counting down.
ATGGGTTGGAGGTGGCGGTTCCGTCGCGGCAGGCGGAACGTGCGGCGGTGTCGCCGCCGGTTCCTCGCCTAGGAGCAAAGATGACCCAAACAACAGAAATACGAGCAGGCTAGAAGGAAACAGTCCAGATGGTCTGTTTTTCATGCTGAGCCCATTACGCACATGTGCGCCAACCATCATCCGACATAAAGGTCGTCTTAGCGCGGCCCGATCTTCAAAGGAAAACCAGAAAATGAGTCTGTAACTCATTGACAGAATAAGACTATCTGGGGAGAATGAAATTCGGAATTTGGGAGCATCCATCAACCCGCTTCTTAAACGGACGCAACCCGCCACAAGCGTGTCCTTTGTGCCATGGTGGGGGCGAGGGAACGGTTCATAGGAGAGGTATCAATGCCTACGTACGTTTACGAGGCCATGGATAGCCAGGGCAAGGAAGTAAAGTCGGAGATCGAGGCGACTTCCGAGAAGGAAGCCAACGACAAGATCCGCGCCCAGAATTTCTACCCGACCAAAGTCTTCTTGAAAGGCGGCGCGGGCTCGGCCCCCACGGCCGTGGCGCGCAAGCGCGGCGGCATCTCGTTCAACTTCGGAGTGAGCTCGAAGCTGCTCTGTCAGTTCACGCGCCAGTTCGCGACGCTGATGGACGCGGGCCTGCCCATCGTCCGCACGCTCGAGATCCTCAGCGCGCAGCTCAAGCCCGGCCTGCTCAAGGACGCCGTCGCCGAGATCAAGGAAGACGTGGAAGGCGGCTCGGCGCTCTCCGAGTCCGTCGGCAAGCATCCGCGCGTATTCGACAAGCTGTACGTGAACATGATCAAAGCCGGCGAGGCCGGCGGCATCCTGCCCGAAATCTTGACCAAGCTCGCCGAGTACATGGAAAAGTCACAGCGCTTGAAGCAGAAGATCATCGGCGCGCTGGTCTACCCGGTCGCGGTCATCACCATCGCCGGCGGCATCCTCTCGCTGATCATGATCTTCATCATCCCCAAGTTCGAACAGATGTTCGTTGAAATGCAGTTGGGCGACATGCCGCTCATGACCACGATCCTGCTGGCCACGGCGAACACGATCAAGGACTTCTGGTTTATCCTGATCTTCTCCCCGCTCTTCGTCTGGGGCGCGATCCACTTCCTCGGCAAGACCCCCAAGGGCCGCTACACCATCGACCTCATTAAACTCAAGTTCCCGATCTTCGGCATCATCATCTCCAAGTCCTCGGTCAGCCGCTTCTGCCGCACACTGGGCACGCTGCTCCAGTCCGGCGTCCCGATCCTGAACGCGCTGGCCATTATCAAGAACGCCACCGGCAACGCGGTCGTAGCCGCGGCGGTCGAGAACGTCCACAACTCCATCCGCGAAGGCGACACGATCGCCGAGCCGCTCCGGCACTCGGGCGTCTTCGACGACCTGGTGGTGAACATGATCGCGGTCGGCGAAGAGACCGGCGAACTGGACAAGATGCTGATCAAGGTCGCCGACACCTACGACAACGAGATCGACACGCTGGTCGGCGCGCTGATGAGCCTGCTCGAACCGATTCTGATTATCGGCATGGGCGGCACGGTCGGCTTCATCGTCATCAGCCTCTTCATGCCCCTCATCAGCATCATGGAAAAGCTCGGCAGCAACAAGTAGCCCCTATCGCGGGGGAGCCTTGCCCTGGACCGCGCCGGCCTATTGCGCCGGCGTGGTTCTGTTTTTGGGCGTGACACACGGGGCACAGGCGTCCCGCCGTGTGCCTTGCCGGAGACGTTCAAGCCGGCGCGCGCGCCGGCCGCCAGATGCCGTGGCAGCAGCTTCCCGCCGATGGTCGCACTGGCGTCCTCGCCGGTGCGCAACAGGGCAGCGGCGAGACGCCACCGCGACCTCCGCCGGGACGGCGGAGCCACGAACAGCGGAATCACAAACGGCGGAGCTACTACCGACGACGCAACGACAACGGCCCGGCGCGCCATCCGGGTATTCAAGTGACAAAAGGACATTGAGGTCTTATGATGTCCTCATTGTCCTGTTTGCGCCTCTTCAAAGGGTACACGCCATGCAAGTCACCCGCGCCGTGGACTACGGCCTCCGCGCCCTGATCCTGATGTCCCGCCAGCCGGTGGGCGCGCGCTTCTTCCTCCAGGATCTGGCCCAGGATGGCGGCCTGCCCCGCAATTACCTGGTGAAAGTCCTGAAGAGCCTGGCCTGTGCGGAAATCGTTCGCTCGCACCGCGGCATCAAGGGCGGCTTCAGCCTCGGCCGCGCCCCGCGCGAGATTAGCCTGCGACAGGTCTTCGAGTCCATCGACGGCCCGGTGACCGTGATGCACTGCCTCCCGGATCCGGGTTCGTGCTCCTACTCCGGCAAGTGCGCGGCGGAGGTCTTTTTCGGACAGTTGCGCCAGTCGATCCTCGCGAACCTCGAGGCTCACACGCTGCAAGACCTGCTCGACCTCCAGGCCAAGATCGACTGCAGCAAGAACTGCGCCTGCCACCCGGAACCCGCGCACGCCGAGACGACTGCGCGGAAGGGCTGAACTTCCGACTCACGCCTCATGGCTCGCGGCAACCCGCTGGGCATTGAACTCTTGACGGGCGCAAGCAGCGAGCGTAGCGCTGTCATCGAAACGCCAAGATCTGCGAGCCAAGAGCCGTCAGATGAACTCGATGCGCTTCAGCTCTTCTGCCGTGAGGTCGGGCACGGCCGCGGCGGCCACGTTCTCTTCGGCATGCGGCGGCGTCTTGATGCCGGGGATCGTGACGCTCACGGCGTCCGGGGCGAGGCAGAATTTGAGCGCCGCTTGCGCCGGCGTGCGACCGGTGTTCTCGGAGAGGAACCGCAGCGCGTCGACGCGCTGGAGTTCCGCGGCGAGTTTGTCCGGAGGATAGCGCTGGCGGCGGCTGTCGTTCTCGGGAAAGACGTGGCCGGGACCGTACTTCCCGGAGAGCAGCCCGCCATTGAGCGGCACGCGCGCGATCACCCCCACCCCATGCTTTACGCAAAGCGGCAGCAGCTCCTTGGCCGCGTCGCGCTTGAGCAGGTTGAAGACGACCTGAATCGTCTCGACCTCGCCCCGCTCGATCGCGAGAACGCCCTCGGCCGGATCGCCGATCGAGATGCCGTAGTGCGCGATCTTGCCCTGGTCCTTGAGCTCGCGCAGGACGTTCCACGTCTTAGGGTCCTCGATGACCTCGCGCGGTGGATTGTGCAATTGGTAGAGATCGATGCAGGTCACGCCGAGGCGGTTCAGGCTGCGCGCGCAGGCCTGGCGGATGTAGTCCGGCGAGAAGTCCTTGCGCACGGGCTCGGGATCGCGGCGCACGTTCCCGACTTTCGTGGCCACAACCACGCGCTTCGGGGCGTTGCGCGCGGCCCGGCCGATCAGCGTCTCGCTGTGGCCCATGCCGTAGGAGTCGGCCGTGTCGACGAAGTTGACGCCGAGCTGGAAAGCGCGGGCCAGCGCCGCCAGGCTCTCCGCGTCGTTCGTCGCGCCGTAGCCGACGCCGCGGCCGTCGACGACCGCGCCGCCGCCGATCGCCGCCGCGCCGAATCCGATCTCGCCGACCGAGAGGCCCGTGCGGCCCAATTCCCTCCGGCGCAGCGGAGGCGGTGTCGCGTCCATTCCCTGGTGGTCTCCTGGCGCAAAATCGCCGCGCGGCCGGTAGCTCAATCCGGCGCCGTTGCGTGGTCAAAACTTTAGAAAGCGGTATACATGGTACCCGCCAAACCCAGACCGGCAACGACGAGTCGCCGAAACTTCACCGCGGAGAAGACCGCCCATGCCCGCAGCACCTCATGACGAACCGCGTTTCCCCCATGCGCCGGACGTGCTCGAACGTGAGACCGAGGACGGCGGTTTCTCCGCGGGCTGGGGCCTGCACCAGCAGCCCTCCGAGACGTACATTCTCGATTGCCACGCCCACATGAAGGCCAAGAATGCCGCCGGCGTGGCCAAGGCGGTGAAGCAGTTCTTCGCGCGCGCGGGCGCCATGCGCCTGCGCCGCATTATGGGGCTTGACGGCCGGCCCGCTACGGCCGCGCATTTCGCCAAGGTCAGCAAGAAGGACGACCGCTTCGTCTGGATGACCTGGATCGACCACGACAAGCCCGACCTGAAGTTCCTTAAGAAAGCTTCCAAGCTGCCCGGCTTCGCGGGCCTGAAGCTCCACAACAACAAGCTCATCGAGCAGGGCGACAAGCCCGAAGCCTGGCTCTCGAAGGCGTGGGACGAGATCTTCGAGTACTGCGGCGAGATCGGGAAGCCGGTGCTCTGGCACGTGACCCAGCGCTACACCACTTGCCCGTACATGGGCGGCAACCAGTACAGTTACTGGAAGGTGGGCTGGACCAAGGGCGTGAAGTACGGCAACCGCGACGTGCTCGACGCGTTCCTCGCGCAGGTCCGGCGCCACCGCAAGACGGCCTTCATCGGCGCGCACCACCTCCACATCGGCCCGGACTGGTGCGCGGCGCTCTTTAACGAGAACCCCAACCTGGTTGTGGATCTCTCGTGCGGCAACATCGTCCGCTTTTGCGACGAGATGTACGAGGGCGACCGCGAACGCTGGCGGAACTACGCGCTGCGCTGGCCGGACCGGCTGCTCTTTGGCACCGACTGCGCGCTCGGCAGCGGCGACAACCTCTGGTACCTCTGGGATACGCTCGCCGCCCACATCAAGTGGCTGCATTCGCTGCGCCTACCCAAGGAAGCCCTGGAGAAGATCGCGCACGAGAACTTCGAGCGCCTCGCGGGCCTCGCCCCGCTGCCCCTGCACGGCGAATGGATGTATGTGCGGCCGTAACTGCATTCGTGGTTCTGCATTCGTGGCTCCGCCGTCCCGGCGGAGGTCGCAGCGGCGTCCCGCCGCTGCCGTTGCGCTTACCTGCGCGACGCGGTGAATCCATCGGCGGGACGCCGATGCCACGGTTTCTGACGGTTTCTGCCTCGCCTTGATTCCCGGACGGCGCGGAACTAGACTTCCTGCTGCCATCGCAGGTCGAGGACGACGCGTGCCGAAGCCGGAGCAGGACTCGAAGCGCGCCTCGCCCAAGCGTCCGCCGCTGCGTCTGCGCGATACGTTGGACTTCCAGCGCGTCTACAACGCACAGGAAGCGCTGCACGGACCGAGCGTCGTGGTCTTTTATTCGGTGAACGGCTTGCCCGTGGCCCGGGTGGGCGTCTCGGTGGGCCGCAAGCACGGCAACGCGGTCAAGCGCAACCGGATCAAGCGCGTGCTGCGCGAGGCGTTCCGGCAGGTAAAGGAGCAAATGCCGGCGGGGTACGATTACGTGCTGATTCCCCGCCGCAGCGTGAAGGCCTATAAGACGTGCGACGTCCGTGCGGCGCTGGAGAACCTGGCACGCAAGATTCCGCTGCCGGGCGAAGGCACCCGCTTGGCCCAGGCGCGCAAAGGCGAGACAGCCCCAGCCAGGACCGCGCAACCGGCCAACACCCGGACGCCGACACCGCAAGGTGCTCAGGACACGCAGGGCAAGGAGACGGGTGCAAAACCACGCAGGGGAATCTCAAGCCGGACTTTCATCAAAAGGCCGCCGCAGAAACCGTAACATATTGCCCATAGAGGCGCGCGGGATGCCGGCGTTCTTCCTCCCGTGAGGAAGAACAAGGAAGACGGGTGGATCGTTGGCGAGTGGACAGACCTGGTCCCGGCGGCTTGCGGCCGTGCCCGTGCACGTCTACAGGGCCACGCTCTCGTGGCTGCTGGGCGGCCAGTGCCGCTTCCAACCGACTTGCTCGAAGTATGCGCTCGAGGCCATCGAACGGCACGGCGCCTTTAAGGGCTGGTACCTGGCGTTTCGGCGGCTGATGCGCTGCCATCCGTTCCATGCGGGCGGATACGATCCGGTGCCCGGAGAAGCGCCGGCCTGTTGCCCGGCGCATGCGGCCGAAGTACGGCCCGTTACCGAAGTGAAAAGTAAAGGATAGACGAAAGGCCTCATGGCTTCCAAATCCACCGATTGGGTAAAGATTGTGGGCCTGGCGTTCGCCATCGCGGCGCTGCTGGGCAGCCACTGGTATTTCTCGGGGCAACTGGCCGAGCGCAACGCGGAGTACCAAGAAAAGAAGAAGGCCTACGACGAGAAGGTGCAGGCCGACGAAGAAGAAGCAAAGAAAAAAGCCGAGGCGGCCAAGTCCCTCCTGCCGCAGAAGACCGGCGATGCCGCGAAGACGGGCGAAGTAATGACCGCCGTGAAGTCCGGCGAGGAGAAGACCGGCGCGAAGACCGGGACGGGCGAAGAGAGCAAGACGGTCGTCGAAGCCCCCCTCGCCCAGCCGCCCAAAGAAATCGCGGAAGCCGAGCCCATCACCATTCCGGGCGAGCACCTCGAAATGACCTTCGGCGCCAAAGGCGCGGCGCTCAAGCACGCCGTGCTTTCCGACGTCTACCCCGTGGCCAAGGACCTGGTGCCCGAGCAGAAGCCCGGCGTGGAGATCCTCGATGAGATCGAGCCGGGCCGCCTGAGCCTCTCCATGCCCAGCATCCGCATCGGCGACACGACCTACGGCGACCTTGAATCGCGCGTCTGGGAACTGGTGGAAGACAGCAAGGGCTTCCAGGGCGAAGGACAGGTCTGGACGGTCGCCTACGCGACGACGGTTTGCGCCAAGACCGAACCCTACGCGCCGCAGGCCCGCGTGACGAAGCGCTTCATGGTTCCGAAAGGCGCGCGCCACGTGGAGGCCGAGATTCAGGTCCAGAACCTGACCAAGCAGACGATCGTGTACGATTACACGCTGCGGGGCGCGGCGGGCATCCTGCTCGACGGCCCCCCGGACAATCCGCGGCAGGGCGCGTATTTCAACCTGAAGGCCCAGCTTGCCGCGCGGCCGACCGGCGACGATTCGCCCACGGTCGTGTACGTCGATCCCCACGCGGCGGCCAACGCCGACGAGAGCAAGCGCAACATCAGCCGCGACGAGAACCTCTGGGCCACGGTGCAGAACCGGTTCTTCATCGCCGCGCTGCTCTCACGCGATCCCACGCAGGCGATCAAGATCACGGCGGACCCCATCCACAAGGGCATGCGCAAGGACAAGCTCGCCGATCTGCGCTTCCAGGAAGACAACATCGCCGTCACCATGCAGCGCCGCGAGAGCGCCGACCTGGAAGCCGGGAAAACCTCCGAGCCTGACCGCTACGCGTTCTATATGGGACCCGCGCAAGAGAGCATGCTCTTCGAGTACGAGCAGGCGCTGCAATTGCCCAAGCCGGTCTATCTGAACTCGGCGGTGCAGTACTGCGAGGCATTCAACTGGCGCTGGAACAACGTCGACCGCCTGGGCCGCCTGCTGCTCTGGATCTTCAACGGCATCCACGCGCTGACCTCGAACTACGGCGTCGCGGTGATCCTGCTCACGGTGATCGTCAAGCTCGCGCTCCATCCGGTGCAGCGCAAGCAGACGGTCAGCATGTTCAAGCTCCAGGAGATCCAGCCGCAGCTCAAGGCGATCGAGGAGAAGTACGCCAACCAGACCAGCTCCGAGATGAAGCAGAAGAAAGAGCTCGAGAAGATGGACCTGATGCGCAAGGCCGGCGCGAATCCGTTCACCGGCTGTCTGCCGATGTTCCTGCAGATGCCGATCCTCTTCGCCCTCTACGGCGCGTTCAGCCACGCGTACGAGATCCGGCAGGCCGGGTTCCTCTGGATCAAGGACCTCTCGCTCGCCGACCACCTCGCGGACCTGCCCATGTGGCCGGGCCAGTTGAACCTGCTGCCGATTCTTTATATGGGCATGACCATCGCGCAGTCGCTGCTCCAGCCCAAGCCCGCGAGCAGCGACCCGCAGCAGGACCAGCAGCGCAAGATGATGATGTTCATGCCCGTGGCGTTCGGGTTCCTCTTCTACCGCATGCCCGCGGGGTTGCTGCTCTACTTCGCCGCCAGCGCCACCTTCGGCATGATTGAGAGCTGGTACATCCGGAAGTACATCCTGAAAAAGGATTCGCCCGGCGGTGCCTCCACTACGGAGGGAAACAAATCGCCCTCCGGCTCGCCAATCCCGGGCGTCAAGGCCGCAGCAAAGTAATTTATTTCACGTTTGAGCCGTAGTTCGAGGAAATGTTCTGTATCGTTTATTAACCTAAATTTCCTGGCCCTACAGATTACCATTTAAACCCTGGGTCGCGCATCAACTGCATCATGACAAATGCAATGACCACTAAAATGAGCGTATGCAGCATTACAGAAACCGTAAAAAGTCCAAGTGCGTTGACGGCATAGGGAACTTCCGAAGCTTTGGGTTCCGCATTGAATCTACGCAGCCTGAAGCGGAGACATAGAATAGCTGCCGCAAAGAATATCCAGCCAATTGGCGCGAACAGGAAAAGAAAAAAAGTCAGAAATCCAAGGCCCGAGAACAAGTTCGCCCATAGGTATGGATCTCGAATTGGTTTGGCGTTTGCCCTGCAGACTGCGCAAAAGTATTTGTTTTTGAAGTACCCTTTTGCGACTCCTTTTGCCAACATGATACCTAAAGGTAAGAGAATGGCCTTGGCAACGCCTTCGGAGCCGAGTGGAACACGTAGATGCATTTCATTACCTAGATGATCGACATCTCTGTCGCCAATTTCTTGACCGAAAGGTTCTTTGCATTCGCTACAAACCTTCATATTTGGCATGCCTCGCTCCTACCCTAGCTTTCAACTATGACTTAGGCCGCGCGGGCGCTTCCACTTCAAAGCGGAACGGACCGTCGTTGGCCTTGGGGCGCACCGCTCCATCAGGCGTGCGCAGGTTGAGAATCTGCGCGGCCGCGGGGCCTTCGCCTTCGACCGTCAACTTGCCCTCTTCAAGATAGAGCGCGAAGCGTTCCAGCGTGAGCGTCGCCGGCCCGCGCGCAACGGCCTTCAGGCCCTCGGGGCCGTGCAACTCGGCGGCGGCCTGCGCGTCCAGCAGGAGCCGGTCGCCCGCGAGAAACGCCTCGTGCCCCTGCACCGTCATCACGCGCCCTGCGCGGATGAAAGTGATCTTCGCGCCCGGCGCGGTCAGGCTCCAGCCGCTCGGCTTCGGCCCGGCCATGCGGTCCATGACGCGGCCCGCGAAACCCAGCGCGATCAGCGCGGCCACCACGCAAGCGAAAAGGATAAACGCGCGCCGGAACTTCGAAGGCTGCAGCGCCGCGGCGACGGGCAGCTCGCCCGGGTCGGCCTGCGCCAGGCGCGAGCCGAACGTCGCGAACTGATCCGAGCGCGCGGGTATCGTCTCGCGCCCCGGCCCAGCCGCGGCCTGGAGAACGTCGTGGCTCGCGCGCAACGCTTCGAGCTCCGCTTTGAGGCCGGGCTCCGACTCCAGTCTTCTATCGAGTGCCGCGCGCTCGGCGGCGTCCAGTTCCCCATCGAGATACGCGGAGAGCAGCACCGCGTCGGCCTCCGGGAGCGGCCCGCTGCCGCCGCCCTCGGCCCGCGGTTCGAACAGCGGGTGGCATCGCGCGCGGGGACTCACTCGAAGAACTCCCCTTCCCTGCCTTCGAGAATCGCGCGCAGCCGCTGCCGGCCGCGGTAGATCCAGATGCGGACCTCGTCGAGCGTCGCGTCCTGAATCTCGGCGATGGCCTTGTAGTCGAGGCCCTCCAGTTCGCGCAGCACCAGCACTTCGCGGAACTTTTCGGGGAGCTTGTCGAGCGCGCCGCGGACGGTGCGCCGGAGTTCTTCCGCCTGCATCTGCCGCGCAAGGTCCGTGATGCGGCTGGAGGCCGCGACGCCACCCAGCACCTGCGACGGCGAGCCCACGAGGTTGCCCTTCGCGATCGCGTCGTGTCCGCGCCGGCGGCGGCTGCGGCAGACGTTGACCAGCAGTTTTGTGAAGAACGTGTTGAAGCTCGCGTCGCCGCGCCAGAGATGCGCCTTCTCGGCCAGGCGCAGAAAGGCGTCCTGCACGGCCTCCTCGGAAGTCTGCCAATCGCCGAGGATGTTCCGCGCCAGCCGCAGCGCCCGGTCGCCGTGCCGAGCGAAGAGCTCCGGCAGGGCAGTCTCGCGGCCCTTGCCTTCGGCCAGCCGCGAGAGCAGGACCTCGTCGCTCGACCCCGCGGCGTCAAACATCGCGGAGGCCATCAGCCCCGCCTGCGGATCGCGCCGCGAACCCGGCGCTTTCGGGTCGTCCATGGCCCGCATCGTAACGTGGCACAGGCGTCCCGCCTGTTCAAAAAGACCGCGAAGCGCTCCATTAATAAAATAAATAGAAGGAGTGCAACACAGATCTCCGGGACAGTTGGGGCGGCTGTGCCACGTATAGCGGACTCACTTGCGCCGCGCCGCGCGCATGGGATGCTTTCGGCCATGCTGCCCGGCAAGCTGCCTCACGATCCGCCCGATCCGCGCCGCCTGCCGGCGCCGGAAGGCGAGACGTTCCGCCGCCGGCGGCGCATCCAGTCGCTGCTCTCCAGCGCGCAGAACCTCGACCGCGACCGCTTCGCCGAAGTGCTCACCGAGATTATGATTCACGGCACCGACGCATTGCCTGAACTGCGCGCGGCCAGCGCGCAGCCCGACCGCGACGCGGCGTCGCTCGCGCGCGCCATGGTCCGCGCGCTGGTGCCGGACGAGATCGGCAAAGTGCTGGCCGCCGGGCTGCTGCAAGTCGAGGACGCCTACCCCGTCGAACTCGCCGCCGCGCTGTTGGCGCGCCTCGACGACCCGGACCTCGCCGTCGGCAACGTCATGGAAGCGATGGACGCCCTCGCCAACCGCGCGCGGCGCATGATTTCCTCGGACATGCAGAAGCCGCTCACGCCGGAACTGCTTGCGACTCAGACCCTGGACGTGCTCTTCCGTCTTGGCGAGTTCTGGAAAGCCGAAGGGTTCCGCGGCAACACCGAGGACTACTACGACGCCAAGAACAGTTGGATTCAGGAAGTGCTCGAACGCCGCGTCGGCCTGCCGATCACGCTCTCCGTCGTCTACGTCGCGCTCTGCCGCAGGCTGGGCATCAAGGCCGAAGGCGTGGGCCTGCCCTGGCACTTTATCGTGCGCGTGGAAGTGGCGACCAAGGACGCGCAAGGATACCTCTTTATCGATCCGTTCCATAGTGCGCGCCCGCTGGACGTCGACGACTGCCGCAAGCTCGTCGAATCCCACGGGCAGCGCTTCGATCCGGAAGAACACCTGCGGCCCGTGCACACGCGCGAGGTCCTCGTCCGCATGTGCAACAACCTCCTCGCAGTCTACGACCACCTCAAGAAGCACGGCGAGGGCGAGCGCGTCGCGACGGTGATGGTCCACCTGAGCCCCCACGACGCCGCCCCGCGCGTGATCCGCGCCGAGCGCCGCCTGCGCCGTGGGGAGTTCAAGCAGGCGCGCGAAGACCTGCAAGCCGCGCTGGCCTGCGCGCCGCGCGGACAGATCGCGCAGTATGCCGCCAAGATGCTACGGCAGATTGAGTACGACCACCCTTTTTGAAGTAGAACAGAACTTCAATAATTTATTAAATAATGCCCTCTGCCGAATGATTCGGCAGAGGGCAAGATCCCAATGTTATTTCGACTCTTTCATATCCCTCATGACTTCGACAAGAGTCCTGGGATAAATCCGCAGTGCGTCATACACGCCACCATCTCGCCCCATCTGCATGGGGTCTGAGTCCTTATTTCGGAATTGCTCGACGGCACTAGCTATCATTTCCGTAGGCTTGAACAAACGTGGTTTTGAAATCACCCATTTTCCCGGCGACTTTTCTTCGACAAATTCACTTATGGCACCAAGAATAGGAAACACCAACCCCGGAGAAACCCAAACAGTTTTCTTGGACTTGTCGTCACGCCTACAAGCACGACCGCCCTTCTTGGTCTCCTCCCAAACATTATGGCCGTTCCATCCCTCATGTTTTTCCCAATACTCATATTCCTCAATTGCGTAAGGAGCAATCTGGATTGTAAAGTCGTATTTCGCGCGCGAGATCGGATCTGCGCTCCTGACCTCATACCACTCGCAAAAATCGGTGAGGCACTGTTCAGGGTTCTTGTATGCACGGAGCCTTTCAGCAGAGGATTCGTTCTTTGAGACACTGAACTGCATGAGAAGTCGGGTGTACTGCAAGATCTTCCGAGTGTCGTAAACATCCTCGTCCGTTTCCTTCATACGGATTTCGATTTCGGGTCGTCGATTTTTGATGCTGGCAGCAAGCTCATCCAATTGCCCACGAGCACCTGCTTGCGAAATAGATTTAACTGGAGTGGCGGTATTACGGGCGATCGCAGTTTCAACAACCTCATCGGGATCAGGATCCACAATAATCTCGGCGCGGACAAAAAAAGGCGGCTCTTCATTTGCATCAGGGCCTTTTTCACCGAACGAATCTTCAATCCAACGCCTGATTTCGCCCTGCGATTGCGCGCCATTCAGAATGCTCGGATCCTTGAGTTTGAGAGATTTCTTGTTGTCATCGACGTCAATTTCAGTTGCACCAATAACGAAGCCGCTATTTCGCGTAATAAAGCGTTGAGGCATTTCCTCGATAGTACTTCGGATAGCGTCGTGTACGCGATTTCGCTTTTTGGGGTTGTACTCTGCGAGGTAACTGCGGAGATTTTCTTTCGTGCCGAGTTTGAGAATTTCAAACGCTGGAAGGTTCACAACAAACGATTTTACCCCTGTATACACCTCATCAGGGCTGGTCGTGTTACGGAGGAGTTGGTAAGAAAGTTGAACACTTGAGGGCGTGTTCTTCCCATTGGCTAATTTAGCCATTGCAGATCTCCTTATCTTTGCCGCTGCCACTTGGTGAGTGGCCGCATCAGCGACCCTCAACGGCAGGCGACTGGAAAACATATTATCTGCTTTTTCATCAAAGTCAAGACCGCACTACTTTGACATTGCCAAAGTTCTTGAAAATTTAACGTTTCAAAAGACTTTGAATGTGAAGTGAATAGCAAAATGGTTATCTGAAGGCCGTCATTAAACCATTCCCCTCACTTGATGCCGTGGCGGACAAAGGGTAGGAATGGCACTTCGTTGGTCCGAATTCAGAGGAGAAACGCTTCGTGAGCACCGGCACTTCCATACGGCGGCAGGCGGCAACGCTGGGCGCGCGTGTCTTGATCGCGGACGCGTTGAACGACCGCGGCGTGGAGATTCTGCGCAGCGGCGGTCTCCAGGTCGAGACGCAGACGGGTCTGACCGAGGAGCAGCTCTGCAAGGTGATCGGCAGCTACGACGGCCTGATCGTGCGCTCGGCGACGAACGTCACCGAGAAGGTGCTCGAAGCGGGCAAGAAGCTCCAGCTCATCGGCCGCGCTGGCGTGGGCGTCGACAACATCGACCTCAAGGCCGCGACGCGGCTCGGCATCGTGGTCCAGAACACGCCGTTCGGTAACATCACCTCTGCGGGTGAGCACGCCGTCGCGCTGCTCTTCGCCTGCGCGCGCAACATCTCCCGAGCCGACGCGGGCATGAAGGCCGGGCAGTGGCCGAAGAAAGGGCTTACGGGCGTGGAATTGACCGGTAAGACCCTGGGCGTCATCGGCATGGGCAAAGTCGCGGCGATCGTAGTCCGCGTCGCGAAGGCCCTCGAGATGAACGTCCTCGTGTTTGATCCATACCTCACCGACCGCAAGGCGGAGGAACTCGGCGTCTCCAAGTGCGACGTGGATACGCTCACCACGCAGGCCGACTTCATCACCATCCACACGCCGCTCACGCCCGAGACCAAGGGCCTGATCAACGCGCAGCGCCTGTCCAAAATGAAGAAGACCGCGCGCATCGTCAACGCCGCGCGCGGCGGCATCATCGACGAGGCCGCGCTCGCGGCGGCACTTCAAGCCGGGCAGATCGCCAGCGCGGGCCTGGACGTCTTCGAGGCCGAGCCGCTCCCGGCGGACTCTCCGCTGCGCAAGGTCGAGAAGCTCGTGCTCACGCCGCACCTGGGCGCGAGCACCGAGGAAGCGCAGGAGCGCGTCGCGGAAGACATCGCCAAGCAGTTCGTGGAATTTTTCCGCGACGGCGTGATTCGAAATGCGGTGAACATCTCGATCACGCTCGACCCGCGCGTCGCACCCTTCGCGCGCTTGGCGGAAGTGCTCGCCGCGATGGGCACGCAGATGTCCTCGGAGCCGGTAAAGACGCTGAAGGTGGGCTGCTACGGCAAGCTGGCGCAACTGGACACCAAGGAGGTCGGCCTCTGCGCGCTGAAGGGCGTGCTGGGCAAGACCACGAGTTACCCCGTGACGTTGGTGAACGCGCCGAGTCTGGCTGAGGCGCGCGGCGTGGAACTGATCGAGCACAAGTCGGAGAAGGTGGCGAACTACGCGAGCATGGTGGTGGTGGGCGTGGAGACCGCCGGCGGCGAACACACCATCGCGGGCACGTGCTTCGACAACCAGCAGCCGCGGATCGTGCGCATCGACGACTTCGACATCGACCTGAAGCTGCCCGAGCGCCTGCTACTGATGTTCTACCCCGATCAGCCGGGCATGGTCGGCAAGTTCGGCACGATTCTCGGCGAGGCCGACATCAACATCGCGAACATGGCCGTCGGCCGCCGCCAGAAGCGCGGCCAAGCCGTCGTCGCGCTTACGCTCGACGAACCCATGCCCGAGGCCGTGATCGAGCGCATCAAGAAGGCGGCAAGAATTGATGAGCTGTATTATATTGAACTGAAAGTGTAAGGTTGCCGACGGCCCGCAGGCAACTGAATAACGCGCAACACGTAAAACGTAACTCGTAAAAACGTCTAAACGCCCAAGTCGGTGGTCGCCAGTGGAGCCGTTGTTACGCTTTACGTTTTATTGCGCTACTTCCCATCAAACAACACATACCGCCGCTGCGGCTGGGCGAGGCCCATGAACTCCTTGAGGGACGGCTGGAGCGCCGGGTCGTCGAAGTTGTCGCCGTAGTGGTACAGCAGCGTCTTCTTCTTGATCTCGGGCGGCAGCGTGCGCATCTCGTTGAGCGTCGCATGGACGGTCTCGACCTGGTCGAAGAACTGGCAGTCGTGAAAGCAGATGTCCGCGACTTCCATCATGCGCGAGTACGCCGCGTAATCGAAGCGCGTGTCGCCCGAATAGAAGATCGAGCGTCCGAGCTTGGGGTGCGTGACGAAGAGCCCGTACGACGGCCAGTCGTACTTGCGTTCGATCTGCACGTGGTCGGTCGCGAAGATCTCGAAGCGGTACGGTCCCACGTCGAAGTGGTTCTTGGGCGGCTTGGCGGGGATCAGCGCGCGGATGAAGAAGTAGTCCTGCAGCAGCGCGTAGCGGTTCTGCATCGTGTTGAGGCCGCCCTTAAGCGAGTGGTCCCAAAGGTTGACGAGGATGTTGATGGTGCTGATCAGTTCGGCCTTGTACGGTTTGCCGGTCTTCTTGTCCTGGTAGACGAAGGTGTTCATCAGCGCGAGTTCTTCCAGGCCGCCGATATGGTCGGCGTGCTGGTGCGTGACAAATATTTTGCGGATGGCCGGATAGTAGTTGTTGGTTCCAAACGGCGCTTTTAAATGCGCGAAGCCCGGTTTTTCTTTAAGCGCGAAGAAGGCGTAGGGGCCGCTGGCGCCGAAATCGACCAGCAGCGTATCGTCGGGCGGGCCGGGCGGCAGTTCGCCTTTCCAGGCTTTCTCCCAGAATTCAAAGAGCACATTCGAGTTGAAATTGCGTTTGGCGAAGGCGGAACCGACACCAAGATACGTTAAGGTGAGCATTCAGGTTCTCCCGGCCATAATAGGCCAACCGTCGGGCCCGGACTTTGATAAGTCCGGAAACGGCAGCAACCTGCGCTAGCAGATCGCCGACGCGCAGGAATCTAATCTGACCCCATGTGCGAGGAAAGTGAAAAATGAGACCCGCCGCCGGAATCGGTGAGGTGCGCCATTCTTGTGCCAAAATCGCAGCCTAATTTAGGCGTTCGTTGGGTGTCCGTAAATGAAACTCATGGAGTCGCCGGCGCAGTTCCATCCGCTTTGGGAGACTTGGGCGGCTCAACATCCACGGCAAATTCTTCCGAGATACGCGACTCGCCGTATGCATTCCGGGACTTAATGAGGTAAACGTAGCGACCGCCTAGTTTCGTATCTTCATCGATCACCGAATTTTCTTTTGACGCCTCGCGCACGACTCTTTCCGAGCTCGGGTTGCGCAGCTCGATACTCTTCTGCCCCTTCGCGGCATCTTCCTTGACCTTATCGATGCGGTCGTAACGCACGACCTTGTAGCTCTCCGCGCGCGGCATCTCGGGCCAGGATATCTTGACATGCGATCCGTCCACCACCTGCACCGTGGCCTTCCAGGGCGGATGGGGCTCGTTGTCGAGGCCGAAGCCCGCCCAGAGGACCCAGTAGATGCCGCCGCCAAGCGCGATGGTGGCCGGGAAGGTCAGGATCCAGGCCAGGACAATTTTGTTCCCGAGGCCCCAGCGGACGGAGTGCTTGCCTTTCGTCGAACCGACGCCCAGGATTGCGCCGGTAATCGTGTGCGTGGTGCTGACGGGAATGCCCAAGGCCGCCGTGACGAAGAGCATCAGGCTCGCGGAGGTCTCCGCGCAAAAACCGTCCACGGGCTTCAGCCGCGAGAGTCCGTGACCGAGCGTCTTGATCACTTTCCAGCCGCCAGAGGCGGTGCCCAAGGCGATGGCCAAGCCGCAGGAAAAGACCACCCAAGGCGGTATGCCTTGGTCCATGCTCGGCCATTTATCGCTCAGAACCAGGGCCAGCGTAATGATGCCCATGGCCTTCTGCGCGTCGTTCGTCCCGTGGCTGAGTGCCATGGAACTCGCGCTGAGAATCTGAAGTTTTCCGAAGAGGCGGCCCGAGGGCCCCGGAGCCCGGTTGCGGAAGAAATAGGCAATCACCATGTAGATGACGAAGGCGCCGATGAAGCCGACGATGGGCGACATCAGCATCAGCGCGAGCGTCTTGAGGACGCCCTTGGCGACGACCACCGTAATGCCAGCCTTCGCGACCGCGGCGCCGATCAGGCCGCCGATCAGCGCATGTGAGGCCGAGACCGGCATGCCGATCACCAGCGTATACGCTTCCCAGACGATGGCGCTGCCCATCGCTGCGAGGAGCACTGTCAGCGAGATCAAGTCGGTCTGGACGAGCCCGCCGCCAACGGTCTTGGCGACTTCCTCGCCGAGAAACGCGCCGGCCAGATTCAGGCATGCGGCGAGCAGCAGCGCTTTGAGCGGCGAGAGCACGCGGGTGCCCACGACTGTCGCGATCGCGTTCGCCGCGTCGTGCCAGCCGTTGACGAAGTCGAAGATAATCGCCGTAATGATGACGGCGATCAGGATGGGCGGATAATCCATGCCGCGGCCGGCCTCGTTTACGCGTTCTTGACCATGATCGAGCGGATCACGTGCGCCACATCCTCGCACGCGTCGATCGCGTCCTCTACCAGTTCGTAGAGTTCCTTCCATTTGATCACGTACATGGGATCGTTGGTCTCGAACAACCGCGCCAGCGCCGCGTGGTTGTGATCGTCGCCGCGGTTCTCAAATTCGTGAATCTCGATCAGCAGCTTGGAGAGTTCTTCCTGGTTCTTGAGATTGCGGACAAGCCTGATCGCTTCCGAGAGCTTCTTGGCAATCTGTACCGCGATCTCGGCGTGCTTGATGATGTCCTCGTTGGGCTTGTCGATGCCGTAAAGAATGATGCGCTGCGCGGCGGAATCGAGGGCGTCCACCACGTCGTCGGTCTCGGCGATCAGGTGGTGGATATCCTCGCGGTCGAGTGGCGTGATGAAGGTCTGGTCGAGCTTGGTGATGGTGTCGTGTGTGATCGAATCGCCGCGGTGCTCAGCCTCGCGGATCGCGCCGAGAATCTCCTTCCGGCGGTCGAAGTTCTTGAGCATCTCCAGGAAAAGCTCGGCGGTCCGAACCATGTTCTCCGCCGCACGCTCGAAGAGATCGAAGAAAGCTTTGTCTTTGGGACCAAAGAGCATGGTTGCGCCCCGCGTTTCGCCACGTTCACTTTTGGTAAAGAATTGGTTAAGAGTTAGTTAAGTGATCTTGCAGTTGTTGCAAGCTACGAATCGAAGGATTTGCAACGATTTTAAAAAAGACCACTCAGGCGCTCTCGCGCTGCGAGGTGTCCGGAGAGGCTTGCGGCTTCGAGGCCGGATGAATAGGAGAAATCGGCGAAGGCCCGAGGGCTGCGGCGAGTCCCTCGCGGCCCTTCTTTACCAGATCAGCGGTAATCACGAGCCGGCGCAGATCCTTACGCGACGGCAGCTCGTACATCACGTCAAGCATCAGGGTCTCGATGACGTTGCGCAGTCCTCGCGCGCCGGTGCCCTTCTCCATCGCCATCGTGGCGATCACGCGCAGTGCGTCGGGCTCGAAAATCAGCTCGACGCCGTGCAACTCCGCGAGCTTCTGGTACTGCTTCACCAGCGCGTTGCGGGGCTCGGTCAGGATGCTGATGTAGGTGCGTTCCTCGAGCGGTTCCAGTGAAGAGAGAATCGGAAAGCGGCCGATCAGTTCGGGGATCATGCCGAACTTGAGCAGGTCGTCGGTCTCGGCGAATTTGAGCAGCCGGCCCTGGTCGCGCAGCGTATTGACGTCGCGGCCCTCGGTGCCGAAGCCCATGCGCTTCTTGCCGACGCGGTTGGCGATGTGCTCCTCGATGCCCTCGAACGTGCCGCCGCCGATGAACAGGATGTTCGTCGTGTCCATCTGCAGGTACTTCTGCTCGGGATGCTTGCGCCCGCCCTGCGGCGGGATATTGGCGACGGTGCCCTCGAGAATCTTGAGCAGCGCCTGCTGCACGCCCTCGCCCGAGACGTCGCGGGTGATGCTGGGGTTCTCCGACTTGCGGCCGACCTTGTCGATCTCGTCGATGTACACGATGCCGCGCTCGGCGGCGTCCATGTCCATGTCCGCGGCCTGGAGCAAGCGCAGGAGGATGTTCTCGACGTCTTCGCCGACGTAGCCGGCTTCGGTGAGCGTCGTCGCGTCGCCGATGGCGATGGGCACCTTAAGGATGCGCGCGAGCGTCTTGGCCAGAAGGGTCTTGCCGGAGCCCGTCGGGCCGATCAGCAACACGTTCGACTTCTCGAGCTCGACGTCGCCTTCCTTCAGGCCCTTCTCGCGGTTCAGAATGCGCTGGTAGTGGTTATGCACAGCGACGGCGAGCGTCCGCTTGGCCACGTCCTGGCCGACGACGTACTGGTCGAGGTCGTCCTTGATCTCACGCGGGATGGGCACGCGCTTGAGCTTGAGCGGATTCTTGCCGCGCTGCGCGGACTCGCGCTCCAAGATGGAGTTGCAGAGCTCGACGCACTCGTTGCAGATGTAGACTTCAGGGGGGCCGGCGATCAGGCGTTCGACGAGGTCCGCGGAGCGCCCGCAGAAACTGCAGATCTCGTCGTTTCGAGTACCACCGGGAGGGAACGGGCCTGGACCGGGAGTGCGTCGCGCCATGAAGCTGCTCCTGTTGTCGAGCCGGACGCCCGTCCCCACAGGATCGGCTTTTCGCGCGTTGTAGTTGCGAGAAAAGCCGCCCGCCCGAGCCCTTAAAAATCTCGTACTACCTTAACCTGGGATGCACAAAGGACTACTGCAAAATAACGTCGACTAGGCCGTACTCCTTGGCCTGCTCCGCCGACATGAAGTAGTCCCGGTCGCTGTCGCGCGCGATGCGTTCGATCGGCTGGCCGGTGTGCTTGGCGTAGAGTTCGTTGAGGCGGTGCTTGAGGCGCACGATCTCTTCGGCCTGAATAGCGATGTCCGCCGCGGTGCCCTGCGCACCGCCCCACGGCTGGTGGATCATCACGCGGGCATTGGGCAGGCAGTGGCGCTTGCCCTTGCTGCCGCTGGCAAGCAGAAACGCGCCCATGCTCGCGGCCTGCCCGATGCAGTACGTCGAGACGTCGTTGGAGATGTGCTGCATGGTGTCGTAGATGGCCAAGCCGGCGTTCACCGAGCCGCCGGGCGACATGATGTAGAACTCGATGTCGGCTTCGCGGTTCTCGAGCTGCAGGAAGAGCATCTGGGCGATCACGAGCGACGCGACGTAGTCGTCAATGGGCCCGCCCAGGAAGATGATGCGGTCCTTGAGCAGCCGGCTGTAAATATCGTACGCGCGCTCGCCGCGTCCGGTGCGCTCGATGACCATCGGAATCAGGCTCATGGCAACTCCTCGGTTTCAAATCAATGCCGGCGGGCCTATGCGCCCGCCGTGCCTGTCTTCGTGTCAGTGCTTGTGCTCCCCTTCGCCGTGCGCGTGCCCGTGGCTGTGGTCGTGCTCGTGCCCGTGGCTTGCTCCGTGATCGTGCCCGCAGGACTCGCCCTTTTGCGGCGGCTTGCGCGGCACGACCTTGATCTCCGCCTGCTCGGTGAGGAACTCCATGGCCTTTTTGGCCATCAGGCCCTGGCGGATCTGTTCCAAGGCCCCTTCCTGTTCGAGCTGCTGGAGCAGTTCGGCGGCGCGCATGTTGCGGGCGCGCGCGAGCTTGACCACTTCGTCGTCCACGTCCTCGTCGCCGACCTCGATCTTCTCCTTCTTACAGATCGCATCCAGGATGAAGTATTCCCGGATCTGGCGCTCGGCGTTGCCTTCGTTGTGCTTGCCGAAGTCGAAGTCCTTGAGCTGCTCCATGGGGATGCCCATGCGCAGCAACTGCATCTGCTGGTCCATGAGCATGCGCTGGTCGAAGGTCTCTTTCAGGCGCGGCGGAACGTCGAACGGCGAGCCCGCGATGATGCGTTCGATCATGTCCTTGCGCGTCTTAGCCTCGATGCTCTCCGCCAGCCCCGTGCGCAGGCGCTCGGTGATCTTCTCCTTAAGGTCCGCGAGGTCCTTCGCGCCGACCTTTTTGGCGAACTCGTCGTCGATGGCCGGAAGCTTGGGGCGGCGGATCTTCTTGAGCTCGAACTCGAGGGTGGCCTTCTTGCCGCGGGCGCTCTCGACGGGGAAGCTGTCGTTGAGCGTCTCCTCGATCGTGCGCTTCTCGCCGGGCTTGGCGCCTTCGAGAAACCCGATGCTCAGATGCGCATGCGCGCCGACGACGTGCCCCTGATGCAGGAGCAGCATGGCCTCTTCTTCCTTATGAATCTCCTGGCCGTCCACGACGAAGCGCAGGACGCCGGCACCGATATCCTTATCCTGCAACGCGGAGCCTTCCGGCGCGTCCTCTTCCTCGGCCAGGCGGATGGACATCTGGTCGATCTGTTCCTGGATCTCTTCGGGAAAGACTTCGACCTCTTCCTGTTCGACGGGCAGGCCCTTGTAATTGCAGAGTTCGAACGTGGGCTTGATCTCGACGTCGATCTGGAAGACCAGGTCCTTGCCGCGTTCGGCGGCGACTTTCTCTTCAACCAGGGATGGCGAACCGACCACTTCGAGCTTCTCGCCGCTGACGGCGGAGCGGATGGCGCGGCTCACGATCTTGGATGTCACCTGCTTGGCGATGTCGTCCTTGAAGAGCTTCTCGGCATAGCCGCGCGGCACCTTTCCGGGCCGGAACCCCGGCAGCCGGATCTGGCTCGCGATCTCGCCCACGGCCGAGTCGAAGGCCTTGCCAATCTCCGCCGACGAGACCGTGATGCCGAGGCGCTTGGCCCACTTACCGGTCTCGGAGACCGAGGTCTTGACCTCGATCGGTTCCAGATCCTCGGCTTGCAACTCTTCTTGCCCTATGGTCATGCATCCCTCATGTCAGCCGGCGCGACCGCCACCGCGGGCGCATCCAACAGGGATCGCGGCCGGGTCCACGCGTGTTCGGACGGTTATAGGTCCGCGAGCAGGCCCGTCAAGCAAATCGGTTTTGAGACCCTGCGGAAAGCAGATACCATGCGCCCGCGCACAAAAGCCATGAATTCCAATACCACTGAATCCGGATTGAATTGCGGCGCATGCCGTGAATAGGCGGATGTCTGTGACGGTCGGATTGATGTGGGGTACTAGGCACAGGTCGCAGCCGTTAAGTGCTTACCCATCTTGAGAGGAAGCCATGAGCCTGCTCCGCAACCTTTCGATCTTCGCCGCCGCCGCTACGATGGTCTCGGGCATCCATGCGCTGGCCGGCGAGGTCAAATGCCCCGACACGCGCGACGTGTGGATCAGCGCCGCCAATCACCAGGAGTCCGACACCAACGGCGGCAAGGCCGGTCGCATCAAACTGAAGGTATGGCAGGAGTACGGCCTGCTGGACTTCGACGTCTCCGCGCTGAAGGGCAAGAAGATCGCCAAGGCGGAACTCCACGTCAAGGCCGATGGCGGCGCCGTGTTCGGCGGCGCGCGCGGGACCGATCTACGCTGGTTCACGGTCTCGACCATCGGCAGCGATTGGGTGGAAGGCGAAGGGACGCAGTACACGGTGGACGACAAGGGCAAGGGCGCGACCTTCAACGAGGCCAGCTACAAGACGCGGCCCTGGGCCTTTAAGGGCTCCAAAGGCTGGGACGTGATCCTCGGCAATGGCAAGACCCTGCGCTGCGATGTGGACGCGGGCGACCCGAGCGGCGGCTGGTTCACGATTCCGCTGGATAAGCGCCTCGTCGAGGCCCTCGTATCCAAGGCCGCGTACGGCCTGATGCTCATGGACGGTTCGACAGGCGTGGACCGTAACTCTTACATCTCCTCGCGCGAAGGCAGCGGCGCGCCGTACCTCACCGTGAGCACCGATGGCGACGACGCGCAGGCCCCCGCCGCGCCCACGAACGTCAAACTCGAACCCGCGCCCAACGACGCGACGATGACCGAAGGCGCCGCGGCGCTCAGCTTCACCGTGCCGCAGGACGCCTTCTCCTACAACGTAAAGGTGAACGGCGAGGACCTGCCGCGCTGGCAGATACCCTTCGCGTCCAAGCCCGGCGGAACGCAGACCATCGTCCTCGAGTACCTGCAGCCCTCGGCCGACTTGAACGTCGAGATCGCCGTAGTGGACGCGGCCGGAAACGCCTCGGCGGCCGTTCCGGCCAAGAGCAAAGCCAGCCCCGCGGTCACCGTGCCGCGGCTGCCCGAGAGCGACTGGAAGCCCAAGGGCGGCGAAGCCCCTGTGATCGCCGGCAAGCTGAAGGCCTGGGCCTATCCCGAGATCTGCAAACTGGACCCGCTGACCGGCGCCATCGTGTTTGAAAAGGGCATGGAGAACGCCTCCAGCAAGAACGCCGTCTGGGACGGCGCCGACCATTCGGTTCGCGTCGTGGCCGCGCGCGGCGAGATCGCCGGGTTTCAGCTCGCGCTGGAGCGCTTGGGCGACACGACCGGCGAGATCGTGGTCGAGGTCCAGGGCCTGGACGGGATTCAGGTGAAACTCTGGCGGACCTGGTTCGTGCATGTCGGCAAGGCATGGGAAGCCGAATACGCGCTCCCGATGAAGCCCGGCGCGACGCTCTCGATTCCGGACGCCTCCGCCACCGACAACAAGATCCCCGGCCAGAAGGCCGCCGCCATTGCCGTCGACTTGATCGTGCCCGAAGGTGCGAAGGCCGGCGAACAGGCCGGAACGGTCTCGGTCAAGGTCGGCGCCGACGAACTGAAGCTCCCGCTGAAGCTGAAGATCTACGACACCGTGATCCCCAAGGAGATCCATTTCAACCCGGAGATGAACTGCTACGGCGGCCCAGGGCAGGCGGGCACCGACTTCTGGTTCGACTCGTTCCGCATCGCGCACTACCACCGCTCGACGATCAACCGCGTGCCGTACTCGCAGGGCGGCAATACGCATGGCGACTATGTGCCCAACGTCGGCGCCGACGGGAAGGTCTCCGACTGGTCCAACTTCGACAAGAATCTAGGCCCGCTGCTCTCGGGCGAGGCATTCAAGGACAACCCGCGCGCGGGCGTGCCTGTACCCACGCTGTATCTGCCGCAGAACGAGAACTGGCCGGTCTCGATGCACGACCACTACCATCCAGGTGCGGATAACCTGACGAACGGGAAGGACTGGAAGGCCCGCCACGACATCTTCGCCAAAGGTCCTGAAGAGACCTTCGATCAGGCGTACAAGGACGCGTTCACGAACAACATCGCGGACTTCGCGAAGCACTTCGAGGAGAAAGGCTGGACAAAGACGATCTGTGAGATCTTCTTCAACAATAAGTACAGCTTCGGCGAGACGAAGATGACCGGCACGGCGTGGACGATGGATGAACCCTTCGAATACCTCGACTGGCACGGCCTGAACTTCTACGCCAAGCTCACCAAGGACGGCCTGAAGAACGCCAAGAGCGCGCAGTTCCTCTTCCGCGGCGACATCAGCCGGCCCATGTGGCAGGGAAGCTGTTCCGACGGCCTGATGGGCATCATGTACGTTGGCGGCGGCGGCTTCGACATGTTCCCGCTGGTCAAGGACCAGAAGAGCCGCATGCCCGCGATCATCTATGCGTACGGCGGTTGCAATGCGAACGACCGTCCCAATCACGAGACCACCGCATGGTGCTTGAAATCCTACATCTACGAGCACGACGGCGTGCTGCCCTGGCAGAGCATCGGCGGCGACGACTCCTTTGATCGCGGCGACAACGGCGGCGGCAACGGCAACATGCTGATCGTCGACGGTCGCAAACGCTTCGGCGTCAACGCCATCGCATCCTTTCGTGTCCACGCCTTCCGCGTCGGCGCGCAGGACTGCGAACTGCTGCGGCTCGTGCTCTTAAAGAACAAGTGGAGCCGCGCGCATGCCGGTGCGCTGGTGGAACAGCTCGTCCCGCTGGGCTCGGAGTTCAAACAGAAGTTCTCCGACGACGCCGCGGCCGTCACGTTCGGCGCGATGAACGGCGACCACTTTGTGGAACTCAAGGAAAGCCTGCTCAAGTTACTGTCCAAGTAACTTCCGTTGTGCGGGATGCTTGCAACTGCGTGACGGTGCGTCCGTTGCGGTGTATATAATGTTTAGATGGCCCGCCTAAAACTCTGGAGAGCCCTTCATGCCTACGGGAAACCGTGTTGCCCGCTCGTTCCTCGCCGCCTTCGTTCTTTGCGCCTTCAGTCAAGTTTCCGCAGTTGAGACCATCAAGTGCCCCGATACCGCCGACGACTGGGTCTCTTCCACCGGCAAGGAATGCGACTGCAACATGGGCAAGGCGCCAAAGATTAAACTTAAGGGTTACCAGGAGTACGGCCTCCTGAACTTCGACGTGGCCGGCGTGAAGGGCAAGAAGATCGCGAAGGCGTGGCTCTGCTTTGCGTATGCGGACGGCCGCAAGCACGCGCCCGAAGCGCGCGGCACCGATCTGCGCTGGTTCACGGTCTCGACGGTCTCCAGCCCATGGAACGAAGGCGCCGGCACCGATTACACGCTGGACTACGACGGCGCAGGCGCGTGCTTCAATTACGCGGCGTTCGACAAGCGGGCTTGGTCCTATCCGGGTTCCAAGAACTGGGACGTGATCCTCGGCAACGGCAAGACTCTGCGCAGCGATGTCGACGGCGGCGATCCCAAGAACGGCTGGTTCGAGGTCCCGCTGGATGTCCGGCTCGTCCAGGCGCTGGTCGCGGGCGCATCCCACGGCCTGATGCTCATGGACGGCTGCGTCTTCATCAACGCCAACGCCTTCATCCATTCGCGCGAAGCCGGCGCGGAGAAGGCTCCGTATCTCAAGGTAGAGGTGGACGGCGACGAGAAAGAGGCCCCGGCCGCGCCCGTCAACGTGAAGCTAGAGCCCGCACCGCTGGATGCGGGCAGCGTCTATGGCGCGGCGACGGTCTCGCTCACGGTTCCGGAGCGCGCCTTCTCGTACGATGTAAAGATTGGCGGCAAAGAGGTTCCGCGCTGGCAGATTCCCTTCGCCGGGAAACCCGGCGAGATTCAGAGCTTCACGGTTGAATGGCTCGAGCCCGATCAGGACGCCAAGCTCGAACTGACCGTGGCCGACGCGGCGGGCAACCGTTCGCAGACCGTGAGCGCGGACGGAAAGACCGGCCCCGCGATCTCGGTTCCTCGCCTGCCCCGGCCCGATTGGCGCCCGCGCGGCGGCGACGCGCCCGTGATAGGCGGGAAGCTCAAGGTTTGGGCGTTTCCGGAGCTCTCCAAGCTTGACCCCCAAAGCGGCGAGATCCTTCTCGAGAAGCACCTCGACGATCCCTCCCTGCGCAACAGCGTATGGGACGGCGAGACGAAGACCGTGCGCATCGCCGCGGCCAGAGGCGAGATCGCGAATGTGCAGCTCGCCCTGCATGCGCTGGACGGCGCAGCCAATAACATCAAGATCGCCGTGGACGGCCTCGAAAGCGTCCAGCCGCGTCTTTTCCGGACCTGGTTCGTGCCCGTGAAGAAGCAGTGGTTCGCGGATTACGCGATTCCACTGAAGGACGGCGAGGGCCTGAACATTCCCGCGGCCGACAACAAGATTCCCGGCCAGAAGGCCGCCGTCGCCGCGCTGGACCTGATCGTTCCGCAGGACGCGAAGCCCGGCGAACACGCCGCGAAGATCAAGATCAGCGCGGACGGCCTGGGGGAACTGGTGCTCGACCTAAAGGTGGTGGTCTACAACGCGGCGATTCCCGCCGAGACCAACTTCATCCCCGAGCTTAACTGCTACAAAGGACCACTGGCGGACGCGGGCACGGAGACCTTCTTCGACGCCTTCCGCGTCGCGCACTACTACCGCTGCACGATCAACCGCGTGCCGCACCATCACAACGGAAACACTGACACCGACTGGACTCCGCACGCGGCAGCCGACCGCCGAATCACCGACTGGTCGGGCTTCGACAAGAACTTGGGCCCGTTGCTGGACGGTTCGGCCTTCAAGGACAATCCCCGCGCGGGCGTGCCGGTGCCGCTGCTCTATCTGCCCTTCAACGAATCCTGGCCGCTGCCCATCAAGCCCAACTACAAGCCCGGCGAAAACGTGCCGCTCGTGGGCAAAGAGTGGAAGGCGCTCCACGACCTCTACGCCAAGGCGCCGGAAGACTCCTTCACCCCCGAGTACAAGGAAGCGTTCGTGAGCGCCGTGCGCGCGTTCGTCAAGCACTGCGAAGAGAAGGGCTACACCAAGACGCTGCTCGAAGGCTTCCACAACAACAAGGTCCAGTACGGCAACGTTTCGGAGGTGGACGCGAACGGCCAGCAGGTCCTCGACGACAAAGGCAAACCGAAGCGCGTCGCCGGCATGACCGGCACCGCCTGGACGCTCGACGAACCGGCAACGTGGCTCGACTGGCAGGCGCTGCTCTTCTACAGCAAACTCTTCCACCAGGGCCTGAACCAGATGAAGAACGCGAAGTTCGTCTTCCGCGCGGACATCAGCCGGCCCATGTGGCAGGGAAGCTGCTGCGACGGCTTCATGGAAGTGATGGTCGTAGGCGGGGCGGTCTTCGAGATGCAGCCGCTGATCAAGAACGCCAAGCGCCGCATACCGTCCAAGATCTTCGCCTACGGCGGCTGCAATACGCAGGAGAAGAACAACTGCCAGACCGCGGCGTGGTGCTTGAAGGCGTACGCCTACCACTGCGACGGCGTGCTGCCGTGGCAGAGCATCGGCGGCGATGCGGCGTTCGATAAAGGCGACTTCATCGGCCCCAAGGGCGCGGCGGACGACGGCAACATGCTGGTGGTGGACGGCAAACGCTTCGGTCTGAACGCGGTCGCATCCTTGCGCCTCGCCGCGTTCCGCAACGGCGCGCAGATCTGCGAATTGATGCGGCTGCTGGAGCAGAAGAACGGCTGGAGCCGCGCGCACAGCGCCGCGCTGGTCTCGCAGATCGTGCCGCTTACCTCGGAGTTCAAGCAGGCGTTCGCGGACGACGCCGCGGCGGTGAAGTTCGAGGACATGACCGGGGATGAATTCGTGCGCCTGAAAGAAGGCTTACTGAAACTGCTGGCGAACTGATGCTTCAGCCGCGCCTTGCGGCCGCACGCACGAAGGACTCGAAGAGCGCCCGCTGCGCCGGGTCGGCGGGCATACGCTCCGGATGCCACTGCACGCCCAGCACGAATCGGCCGGCCTTGGCGAACGCCGAGCCTTCCGCGGGCTCGATAGCTTCGGGCACACCGTCCGGCGCCCATGCCGAAATGCGCAATCCGTCCATCGGGACATCCGGGCGGACGGCCTGGTGGTGGAACGAGTTCGTCTCGAGCCTGTCCGACGCCATTCCCGCGGCGCGCGCCAGTAGGCTATCCTTCTCGACGCGAAGCGCGTGCCGGAATTCGTCGACGGCGGAACCCGTGCGTTCGGCCCCCGCATGCGCCAGCGGCGCGCCCTCCCCGCCCTTCCAATCGTTCCGGATATCCTGGATTAGCGCGCCGTTGAGCGTGAGCGCGAGCAATTGGCAGCCGCCGCAGACGCCCAGCACCGGTAGCTCCGTCATCTTCAGTACGCGCCGCGCGAACGCGCAGTCGAAGCTGTCGCGCCGCTCGTCCATCAGTTCCTCGGCCTTCTGCACGCGCCCGCCGTAGTGATACGGCAGATAGTCCGGCCCGCCGACGAGACAGATGCCGTCCAGTCCTTCCAAGAGTTGCGCGATCTGCGTCACGTCTTCAAGCGGCGGCAGGAGCACCGGCAGCCCGCCCGCGCGGCTGACGGCATCGACATACGCGAGCCCGATGGACGCCGCGCCCGTAGGCGCCTTGTTCGCGCCGCTGACCGAGAGGTTGAAGCCGATGCGCGGAAGTTTGCTCATGGGAATGACCCGAGAAGCCCGAATCCAACTGCGAGAGCATAATTCGTAAAACGTAACGCGTAAAACGTAATTAAACAGCTATGACGCACCGGCAGTTTTACGTTTTACGTTTTACGTTTTACGTTTTACAGATCACGCCGCGTGCCGGAGCACTCGCCCGGGCCGCACCTCGAGGATCGCCCCCGCGTCCACCACCAGCGTCCCGTTCACGAATACCATCTCGATGCCAGTGGGGAAACGGTTCGGGTCGGCGAAAGTAGCCTCGTCGCGAATGCCTTCAGCGTCGAAGACCACAAGATCGGCGAAGCAGCCCTTGGAGATCCGGCCGCGCCCGCGCAGGTGAAAGATATCGGCGGGCAGCGCGGTCATGCGATGGATGGCCTCTTCGAGCGTGAAGAGTTTGCGCTCGCGCACGTATTTCGCGAGCACGCGCGGGAAGGTCCCGAACGTGCGCGGATGCGGGTGCGCGACCTTGGTCGGGCCCTTCACGTTCCGGGCGGTCGCGTCGCTGGCGATCATCACGAAGTCCCAGCTCAGTATTTTTTCGAGATTCTCCTCGCTCATCGAGAAGAAGATCGCGCTCGTGCGCAGTTTGTCCTCGATCAGAATGCGCCGCATCGCCTCGAACGGCCGCACGCTCCAGGACCTCGCGATATCCGCAATCGAACGGCCCGCGATCTCGGCACGCAATGACTCGTCGATCACGCCCGCTACCAGAATGCGCTCCCAGTAGTCCACCGTGGTGTTCTTGCCCAGCACCTCCGCCTCGAGGTTTGCGCAGGTGGCCGGATCGTTGAGGCGCTTCAGCTCCTCGTCGTTGCCGCCCGCGTAGGCCCAGCGCGGGAGCACCGCGTCGAGCCCGGTGGAACTCGCGACGTACGGATAACGGTCGGCGTGGAAGTCGAGGCCCTCGCGGCGCGCGGGCAGCAGCGTCTTTTCGAGAAAGGCGATCTTATGCCAATTGCGCTGCTGCGAGGTCTTGAGGTGACTGATCTGCGTCCGCGCGCCGCTCTTGCGCGCGATGGTGAGCGTCTCGTCGATGGCCATCTCGATCCGGTCGCCCTCGCAGCGCATGTGGCTGGTGTAGAGCGCCCCGCGGTTCGCACAGACCTTGGCGAGGTCGACCACTTCATCTAGCGGCGCGTAGCAGCCAGGCGGATAGACGAGCCCGGTGGAAAGCCCGAAGACGCCGGCATCAAGCGCGGCCTCGGTCTCGCGCAGCATGCGCGCTTTGCCGTCTGCCCCAACGTGGTTATCGCCGTAGCCGTTCACCGCCGCGCGCAGGCAACCGTGGCCGAGCAGGAACCCCCGGTTGAGCGTGCAGCCTTTCTCGTCGAGCCGCTCGAAATACTCCGCCACGCTCGTCCAGTTGAGGCTTTCCGGGCCCCAGCCGTAGTCGTCGCGCGCCTCGCGTTCGTAACGCTTGCGCAGTTCGCCGAAGAGCGGGAACGGCGTGCAGCCGCAGTTGCCGGAGATCTCGGTCGTCACACCTTCGAGAATCTTCCCGGCGGCGCTGTTGTCGGCGAGCGGTTCGAGCTCGCCGTGCGAGTGAACATCCACGAATCCCGGGGAAAGCACGCGGCCGTTCAAGTCGATACGGCGCGCGGCCGCGGCCTTTTCCGCCTCGGGCAGTTCCGCCTCGACCGCCGCGATTCGGTCGCCGCGCACGGCCACGTCGGCCTTGCGCGCCGCGGCGCCCGTGCCGTCCACCAGCGCCGCGTTTTCGAGCACCAGGTCGTAGGGATCGTTCATGCGGTCCTCGAGAGATCCTGAACAGGGTACGTGCGGGCGCGAGCCTGCCGGAGTTGTGCGGCGATGCGCGAAAGAAGGTAGAGGAGGCGGGACCGCTCGCAGGGCGCTACGTCTGTGCCGGCCACTCTTCGAGCTGCTGCGAGAACTTGGCCAGCAGCGCCTTGAGCTGCGCCAGATCGTCCTTCATCCGCGCGTGCGCCTGGCGTTGAAAGGACTGCTCCGTTTCGGGCGGGCCGGAGTTCGACGGCGTTTCCCCGGCAGACTTTCCCTGCGGCGCTACGCATGTTTCCATGCCTTTCCCCTCCCCCACGACCCCACGCGGCAGGCTCGCGAGTCGGGTCAGGCCGGCAACCGGCCGCCGAGCTTCAAGAGCGTGCCTTTTATGTCATCGGCTAAAGGCGCCTCGAAGTGCATCCTTTCTTTGCGGCGGGGGTGGTCGAGTTCCAGCTTCCAGGCATGGAGGGCGTGACGCACTAAACCCAGTCCGGATAGGTCTTCTACTTTGCCGTACAGGCAATCGGCCAGGATCGGAAAACCCGACTTGGCCAGGTGGACGCGAATCTGGTGGGTACGGCCGGTCTTAGGCAACGCGAGTATCAGGCAGGCCGGCTTGCCATCCAGCATAAGCCGCTGGAGCACTTCAAAGCCCGTATGAGCCTCGCGGCCTTCGTTCTTGCCGCGCAAGATCGTCATCTCGATGC
Source organism: Planctomycetota bacterium (assembly GCA_016200135.1). Lineage (GTDB taxonomy): Bacteria > Planctomycetota > SZUA-567 > H5-PLA8 > H5-PLA8 > JACQFI01. The sequence goes on along the minus strand of JACQFI010000003.1, from coordinate 56,509 downwards.
GCCGCGTGGGATGGCGTCCGATGCGCCCATCGCATTGAAACGCGTCCTGTGCCGGGCTGCCGTGGCAGAGCGCGAGGTACTGCTTGCGGACCGTGCGGGCCATGAATTGGTCCTGCAGCGCCTGGTGCGCCGAGTCGTTCTTGGCCGCGACGATAGCGCCGCTGGTGTCCATATCGAGCCGGTGGACGATGCCGGGGCGCAGGTCGCCGTTGATGCCAGAGAGGTCCGTGCAGTGCGCGAGCAACGCGTTGACAAGTGTACCGCCCGCGTGCCCGGCGCTCGGGTGGGCCGGCATCCCCGCGGGCTTATTCACCACGATGAGGTCGGCGTCCTCGTACAACACATCCAGCGGAATATTCTCGGGCTTGGCCTCGATGACCTCGGGCTCGGGGAACTCGATCTCGACCTTCTCGCCGCCGTGAATCTTGTAGCTGGGTTTGGGCGAACGGCCATCGACGAGGATCGCGCCGTCCTTCAGCAATTTCGTGAGGTAGGACCGGGAATGCGCGGGCACGGCAATAGCCAGCGCGGCGTCGAGGCGTTTGCCGGCGTGTGAGGGATCAAGGGCGAACTCAAGGTCATCGGCCATGGGGAGAGTAGAACGTCAAAAGCGGACGGCAACAACGGCAAAAGGCGGTCTCGCGCGAAGACGCTAAGGCGCAAAGAATTGAACGGTTGTAAAAATTATTTAAATGGGCCTCTCAATGAACGCGCGGCCGCTTAGTACAAGCCGGCCGCACCCGAATATCGACTTTTGTTTATTGCTGTTCTTTGCGCCTTAGCGTCTTTGCGCGAAAAACAAGAATTAAACGCCGACCCCGTACAACTTCTTCGCCAATTCCACGGCGCTGGCCGCGTCGGGGGCGTAGCCGTCGGCGTGGATTTCGTCGGCGTAGGCTTGCGTGACGGGCGCGCCGCCAATCATCACCTTTGCGTTGAGGTCCTTGTTGCCGTTGTGGAAAGCGTCGACCACCTTGGCCATCTGCGGCATGGTGGTGGTAAGGAGCGCGCTGCAGCCGACGAGCCGCGCGCCGCATTCTTTTACCGCGTTGACGAACTTGTCGTGGCCCGTGTCCACGCCCAGATCGACGATCTCGAAGCCCGCGCCTTGCAGCATCATGCAGACGAGGTTCTTGCCGATGTCGTGCAGGTCGCCCTTGACCGTGCCCATCACGACCTTGCCGATCGGCTTCATGCCGCTCTTCACGATCATCGGTTCGAGGAACGCCATCCCGGCCTTCATCGCGCGCGCGGAGATCAGCACCTCCGGCACGTAGACCTCGTTGCGCTTGAAGCGGTCGCCGACCACCGCCATGCCCGCGATCAGCCCGTTGTCGAGGATGTCCGCGGGGATGAAGCCCTCCAGAATGGACTGCGCCGTGTGCGTCTCCGCGTCGAAGCTCTCCCAAGGCTTGCCGTCGTCGGGCTTGATGCCGGCGAAGTTGCCGATGGGCAAACCGTTGCAGTAGATCGTGCGCATCCGGATCTCGCAGGCCTGCGCGACCTTGTCCTTTTTACGGATCACCGGGAGCTTGACCGTCCAGGACTCTTCGGGCTTGCCGACTTTCTTCCAGTGCGTCTCGGCCTCGGTCTTGGCTTCAGCAGGATGAATATTCAGGATATCGAAGCCGACGTATTCCTTGAACTTCTTGCCGTCGGCGCCGACCTTCTCGACGATGGGCTCGATGCCGTAATCGTCCGTGGCCTTCTTGTTATGCATGGCGCGGGGGCTAAGGTACATCACCTTGGCGTCGGCTTCCACCCAGACGACCGAGAACGCCGAGTTCGCCTTGCCACGGATGATGCTCTGCGCAAGTCCTTCCCAATCCACGTTGGCCCCCTTTTGCTCCGGCTTTGGAAACATGACAAAGTAGATAACTTTAGTATAAGTTACCTGCCCTGTTTTGCAACGGGATAGATAAGCGCTCTCGCAACTCTTTCAAGTGCTGAGAGCTAGATAAATAACAACCATAGGTTTACTGATGCTGAACGCCGGGATGGATTACTTCTCGGACTTCGCAGCTTTCGGATCGGCGGGCGCATCGGCCTTCTTGGGCTCGGCGGGCGACTTCTCTTCAGCCGTTTTGGCGTCCGGCGTCTTCTCCGCGGAGGTCTTCTGCTCGACGGCGGGCTTGGCGGGCGGCGGAGCGCTATCCGGCCAGGCAGGGCCGTGCTTTTCGAGAACGCTCTTGATGAACTGCGCTTCTTCGCGCCAGCGGAACCCGCGCGAAGCGTTGTCCTGCGTATCCTGGATCGCCTTATCTTCCCAGCGCAGCGCTTCTTCGCGGTCCTTCGCGTCGGCGCTCTTTAAGGAGCGCATCCAGTACGCGCGGCCCAGTTCGTAACAGAGCTTGGTGTGCAGGAAGTGGCTCTCGTAGCGGCCCACGGCATCGGTGAGGACTTGAATCGCGCCGTCGAGATCGCCCGCCTGTTCGCGGCAGGCCGCGGAGCCCTCGGACGCGAGGCCGCCATAGAGCGGGTGCTTGCCTTCCCGTTCGCGCACAAGATCGAAGACCTGCTTGGCGCGGTCGAGCGATCTCTTACGCTCGGGCGCGGGGCGCTGTTCGGAGACGGCCAACTGGTACTGTTCCTGCGCCAGTTCGAGCATCACATACGGATGCGCACTGCTCGTATCCACCTTGGACCAAACGCCTTCCAGCGCGGCCACTTTCTCTTTGTCGTCCTTGGCGTCCTTCAGGGCCTGATAAACGTCGTCCCAGCCTTGGCGGTCCTTCAAATGCGTGGCTTCGCTGTTGCGCGTGTTCACGACCATTACGACCACGAACGCAATGAGCAGTCCGATCAGCAGAAAGACGAGCTTGGCGACGAGACCGCCCCAGGACGATAACGGGGCCGCGGAGGTCGTGGCATCGGGATGCTGGGTAGCTTCTTGGACGGCCATTCGAGTTCGAGACTCCAATACCTGAGCGCTAGAAAAAAGAACGCCCGCCAAACCGCGGGCTTGAAAGCAGGGCTAAAGATTACGCAAGTCTCTCGCCCGCGTCAACCTAAAGAGAACCCTCCCCGCACTTAATATAGCAGTGGGCTTGGGCTCCCAAGCCTTGACCCGGCAAGGCACAGGGATAGCCTCGACCCATCATGCGCGACGACCTCGCCTCCAAGGGGAACCGCCAGCCCCCGTCCCACGGCGTGCTGCGGCTCGTCCTCCTGGGGATCGTGGCCGCGCTGCTCCTCTTTCTGCTGGGCGCGTGGGTCTATCACGCCTTTCTGGAAAGCCCCGAAGACAAGATCCGGGTCGCCCTCAACGCCGCCGCGCAAGGCGCGCGCGACCGGAACCCTTCTCACGTGACTGAGATTCTGAGCGAGGACTTCCAGGGCCTGCGCGTAAACAAACAGCAGGTCCACGACGCTTTGATTCTGGTCTTAATGAGTCTGAACCAGCGCATCGACGTTGCCATGGCGCCCGAACCCATCCCCGTCACGATCGACCCCCAGGATCCTAACAAGGCCGAGGCCGTCTTCCGCGTCCGGGTGCGCGGGAAGGCCACGCCGGAGAGCAACTGGCTTGAGATCAAGCCGCCGAACACGGACAGCACACAGTTCCATTGCCGCTTCAAGCTCACCGAAAAAGGCTGGAAGATGTACGGGCTCTCGATTACTGAATGATCTGAATCGTTTTTCCGCTCTCGAATCTTGCAACCGGCGCGGGGGGCGCTGCCAGGCAAGGCCGGGTTTCAGTCGCGTCCGCGGTGGCATTGGACGATACCCCTGGCAGGGGTTTTCCGGGCGCAGTTCAGGTGTCGCCCAGGAGTCCGCCCATGGCTCGGTACCCCTCCACCAAGCGCCTCGCACCGGTCGCTGCCGCCTCCTCCAGAACCTCTTCGCGCCGCAAAGCTTTTCCCGAACGCTGGATATTCGACGAACCCGCCGATGCCCAGGCGGCGCGCGCGCTCGCCAAGGCGCTGAATGTCACGCCAGCCTTCGCCCGCATCCTGGTGCGGCGCGGCTTCGCGGAGCCCGGCGGCGCCGAGTCCTTCCTGAGCGCCAAGCTGGACGGCCTCCACGATCCCATGCTCCTGCCGGACATGCCCGCGGCCGTCGCCCGCATCGCCAAGGCCGTAAAAGAGAAGCAGCGCATCGCCGTCTTCGGCGATTACGACGTGGACGGCGTCAGTTCCACCGCGTTGATCGCCGGATTCTTCAAGCTGCTGGGCGTGAAAGTCGACGCGCTCGTGCCCGAGCGCGACCGCGGCGGCTACGGCCTGAGCGCCGCGGCCCTCGAGCGCATCCGCGCGTGCAAACCGGATCTCGTGATCACGCTCGACAACGGCATCAGCGCGCATGAGCCCGTGGACGCGCTGCGCGCTGCGGGCGCCGACTGCATCATCGTCGATCACCATCACGTCGGTCCAGCGGGTCCGCCTCGCGCACTGGCGGTGATCAACCCCAAGCGCGCGGACTCCACGTATCCGTTCAACGAACTCTGCGGCGCGGGGCTCGCGTTCAAACTCGCCTGGGCCATGGCGGTGGACTTCAGCCAGAGCCGCAAGGTCTCGCCGGAGTTCCGCGCGTTTCTGATGGACGCGCTGGCGCTCGCGGCGCTGGGCACGCTGGCCGATGTCGTGCCGCTTCAGGACGAGAACCGCATCCTGGCCGCGCAAGGCATGAAGGCGCTGCAGCGCACGGCCGCGCCGGGCGTGAACGCGCTGCTCTCGGTCTGCCAGTTGCGCGGACAACCCGCGCTCACCGCCCGCGATGTCACCTTCCTGCTCGCGCCGCGCATCAACGCGGCCGGGCGCTGCGGCCAGGCCGCCGACGCCCTGGAACTCCTGACCACCGCCGACCCCGCCCGCGCGGAAGCGCTGGCCGCGAAGCTCGACGAACTGAACCGCGAGCGCCAGGGCATCGAGACGGACATTCTCGAACAGGCGCGCGCCCAGGCGCAGGCCGCGGTGAGTTCCCCCGCCGCGCCGCAGGCGCTGGTGCTCGGTTCGCCCGGCTGGCATCCGGGCGTGATCGGCATCGTGGCCTCGCGCATCGTCGAAGAGTTCCACCGGCCCGCGGTGCTCTGGGCGATCGACCGCGAGGCCGGCGTCGCGCGCGGCTCGGGCCGCTCCATCCGCGGCTTTCATCTGGCGGAAGCCTTCGGCGTTGGCGGCGATCACTTACTCAGCTTTGGCGGACACGCCGCGGCCGCGGGCCTCTCCGCCCGCGTGGAAGCCATGGCTGCGTTCCAAGCCGTCTTCGAAGCCGAAGCCGCGCGGCGTCTCGCGCCCGAAGACCTCCGCCCATCGATCCGCATCGAGGAGGAACTGCAACTCTCCGAAATCACCGGCGCGCTCTGCCAGGATCTCGAACGGCTGGAACCCTGCGGCATGGGCAACGCCCGGCCCACGCTGGCCGCCCGCGGCGTGCAGATCGCCGGGCAGGCCAAGCCCATGGGCGCGCAGGAACAGCACCTCACCTTTATGGCCCGGCAAGGCCAGGCCGTCTTGCGCACGGTCGGTTTCGGACTCGGGGCGCATTTCAACGCGCTCTGCGACATGGCCGGCCGCGGCGCGTTCGACATCGCCTTTCGCCCCGGCTTGAACACGTTTCGCGGCGAGACCAATGTCGAATTACGGATTGAGGCATTCCGGCCGGGTTCAGCCTAGATATCTGCCCAATTCCACAATGGTTGTTTTTGATCGAAGAAGAGCCCTCAAGGAACGTCTTAATTTCGACAGTTCATGTTAATGTCTTTGCGTAATGGGCTTGCGATCAAACAAAAAGCACATAAAAGAGTGTTTTTAGCGAGGGCGCGTTCAATCCAATGCTGGTCTACCATTCCTTTCGAGCCATCACTCTGCTCGCTTCCACCTTACCGCGAGGCCTTCAATACAGCGCTGCTTGCAGGCTTGCCGACCTCTATCGCCTGATGAGCCCGCGCGCCCGCAAGGCCGTGAAGTCGAACATGCGTGTGATCCTGGGCGAGCAAGCCTCCGAGGCCACGGTCCGCCACGAGACGCGCTGGGCCTTCCGTTCGTTTGGGATGTACCTCTGCGAGTTCTTCGGCTTCCGGCGCTTCGGGCCGGCGTATCTGGACGAACACGTCCGCGTCGTGGGCCGCGAGCACCTCGACCGGGCTCTGGCAAGCGGCCACGGCTGCCTGCTCGTCTCGGGACATTACTCGAACTGGGAACTGGGCGCTTCGATGGTCGGACACATGGGCTACCCGATCCTGATCGTGGCGCAGATGCACCGCGATCCGCGCGTGAACGAACTCTTTATCGGCCAGCGCGCGAAGCACGGCGTCACGGTCGCGCATACGGAGCAGGGCGCGATCGCCGCGCTACGGGCGCTGCGGGAGAACCGGCCCGTCGCGATCCTAGGCGACCGGCCCACGGGCGGGCCTACGGTGCCCGTGAAACTCTTCGGCCGGCCGATCCCTTTTCCGCAAGGCCCGTGGCGGCTCGCGCTCTCCACGGGCGCGCCGATCCTGCCGACCTTCGTGCGGCGCAACTACCGCGGCGGCTACACGCTCGAGTTTGATGCGCCGGTCACCGTTCCCGCGGGACTGCCGCGCAACCAGGCCATCTCCGCATTCGCGCAGCGCTGGGCGAAGGTGCTGGAAGCGAAGATTGCCGCGGACCCCAGCCAGTGGGCGGCCTTCTACGAGGCCTGGCCGGAGACGCCGTCTTCCGGACCTTCAGCAGGATCGGTTCGTCCGGCGCGCTCGGGTTCCACGGAGGTCTCCGCGTGAGCGCCAGCCTGCGCAAGAACACCTGCGCCATCGTGCCCTGCTTCAACGAGGCGGCGAACGTCGCGCGCGTGGTCAAGGCCGTCCGCAAGCACCTGGATGTTTGCATCGTCATCGACGACTGCTCCAACGACGATACCGCCAAGGCCGCAATCGACGCCGGGGCGCGCTTGCTGCGGCACGAAGCCAACCTCGGCAAGGGCATGGCGCTCAAGAACGGCTTCGCGCTCGCGGCGGCCTCGGGGTTCTCCGCCGCGGTCACGCTGGATGGCGACGGCCAGCACGACCCCGAAGAGATTCCGCGCTTTCTCAAGGCGTTCGAGACCGGGCATTTCGATATCGTGCTGGGCGACCGCATGGGCGATCTCGCCGCGATGCCCGGCGTCCGCCGCCTCACCAATCTCTTCACGTCCTGGTGCGTGACGCGCATGGCCGGCGTCCCGATACGCGACTCGCAGGTCGGCTTCCGGCTCATCCGCCTGGACACCTGGCAGTCGCTCGCGCTCACGGGCCGCCGCTTCGACCTGGAATCCGAGATCCTGATCAAGGCCTGCCGCAACGGCGCGCGCATCACCGCCGTCCCGATCCGCACGATCTACAAGGGCACCGAGAACAGCAAGATCCGCCCCTTCGCCGACACCTGCCGCTTCTTCCGCGTTCTCTGGCGCTGCCGCAACGCGTAGCGTCCGGCGACATAATGGAACCGCCAAGACGCCAAAGCGCCAAGAACGGAATTGAGTATGCCCTTTATTACTTGGCGCTCTTGGCGTCTTGGCGGCAAATGCCGTTGAAGCACTTAATCGTTTTCGCTCTTTCTGTCTCCGCTGCGCACCATAGAATTCCCGCATGGGCAACTCGCTGGAAGACATGGTCGAGTTCGACCTGCGCCGCCGCGGCATCACGGACGCACGCCTGCTCGCGGCCTTCGGCAAGGCGGACCGCAAGGCCTTCGTGCCGGCACTGGACCGCGAGAAGGCTTACGAAGACCGGCCGCTGCAACTGACGCACGGGCAGACCGTGAGCCAGCCGTACATGGTCGCGCTGATGCTGCAGGAGCTCAAACTCCAGGGCTCCGAGAAAGTGCTCGAGATCGGCACGGGCTCGGGCTACCAGACCGCGCTGCTGGCGGAGCTCGCGAAAGAAGTCTGGACCGTGGAGCGCATCGAGTTCCTCGCGACCACCGCCGAAGACCGCCTCCTGGACCTGGGCTACAAGAATATCCGCTACCGGCTCGGCGACGGCTCGCTCGGCTGGCCCGAAGGCGCGCCGTACGATCGCATCGTGGTCTCGGCCGCGTGCCCGGACGTTCCGGACGCGCTGGTCGAACAGCTCGGCGAAGGCGGCATCCTGGCCGTGCCCGTCGGCGATCCCAACGGCCAGGTGCTGGTGGTCGGCGTCAAGCAGAGCGGCGTCTTCGAGAAGCGCCGCACCATCGACTGCATGTTCGTCCCGCTCATCGGCGCGCAGGGCTTTGCCCACTGGCCGGAGCAGCAGCAGAAGGATCGCGCACCTTGAACGGCGCGGCGGACTCGAACAGCGGCGCGCCCCCCGCTGTTCTGCCCGATCCGGTTCCCACGCCCGCTCCCGCCACGCCGGCCGCCCAATCGCCTCAAACTCCGCTGCCTCACTCATCCGGCTGCTGGCCCATACTGAAGCGCATCGTCGCGACCGTCTATCTCATAGGCGCGACGGGCCTCAGCCTCTTCTTCGTCTCCTTCGCCACGGAAGGCGGCGGCCCGGTCTCGGCGTACTTGCCCACCGATCACGCCGCGCTGATCCACATCAAGAGCGGCGACGCGATCTGGCGCGGGCTGTAAACCGACCCGCGCTTTCTCGCGCTCGTCAACGACCCAGACGTCCTCCAATACACCGGCTGGGAGAAGAAATGGCATGAGATGCAGGCCAGTTGGGAGAAGCTGCCGCGCTTCCTGCGCAACGAGTTCCCGCTCAGCCGCACCGGCCTGAGCTGCGTGATCGGCGGCGAGGCGGCATTCGCCATGCAGATCCCCGAGCCCAAACAGAAGCCGCCGGTGCTGATCTTCGCGCGGCTCAGCGGCGGCGGCGGCGCGCTCGCGCGGATGGTGGTCTGGCTCGCCTCGCAAAAAAAGACCAAGCGCGAGGCGCACGACCTCGGTGGCGGGCTGATCGCCATCGCGAGCAACGGCGCGGAACCCGAAGGCCACCCCGCGCCCGCAGATCCGGTCCCCTTCCCTGAAGACGCGCTCGGCGAGATTGTCCTCCGCCCGGAAGCCGTGCTCAAGATCATGCCGCTGCACATCCAATCGATGCCGCCACCGCCGCCGCTGCAGGAGATCGTCGGCGTGCATCTGCCGCCGAAGGACCTGCGCCTGCTGGTTCGCGCGCCGGGCGATGGCAGCTTGACACTCGAGGGCGCATGGGTCGGCGAACTGCCGCCGGTCGTCGACCCCGCGCCGCTCTTCGACGCGGGCCAGCACGGCGCGCAGACGCCGGTGCTCGAGGCCGAGCTGCCCTTCAACATGCGAGCGGCGTTCCTCAACTGGCTCGATCGGGAGGTCCAGCCCAGCAAGAACGGCTCGAATAAAGAACTCCGGAAGTGGGAGAACCGGCTGCTGGCGCTCGACAACGCCGGCGTGGACTTGAACAGGGACCTCTGGCCCGCCTTCGGCCCGCGCCTGAAGCTCGCCGTCGTGCCGCCCGACGAAGAGAACGGCGAGAAGATCGCGAAGTTGGTGCTCGCGCTGCCCTTCAACGCCACGGACCCGGCGCGCCGCGCGCTGGCGGAACTCGGCCGCGTGCGCTGGGACGGCCTTGCGGAGAACCGCGAGAAGGCTGAGGAAGACTGGAAGATCTACCTGCGGCGCTTTACGCAGGGCGAGACTCAGCGCTTCGTCCTGGTGAAGAAGTCCCCGCCGATCCCGCTGTGGATGATCGCCGGCAAGTCCTTCGCCGCGATCTCCGACTCGGGGCCGCTCGCGCCGATGTGGGGCGCGCCGGACCTCGTGCTGGAGAAGCCGGACGCCGCCGCAACGACGAACCGTCCGGTCTTTTTTCTGCGCGTGGACGGCAAGCGCCTCGCGCCGCAGGCGGCCATCTTCGCACAATCGACGATGGAGGACGAGCGCGACGACGACAAGGAAGGCGCCGCGAAATTCATGGAGAAGTATCCGGACGAGCAGTTGTACCTCCGCCTGACCGAGAAGCTCGCGCGCTTCGCCGGCGACGTGCACTTCGAGATGCGCGCCGCCGAGGGCGCGGAGTCGAAGACGCGCGCGGTCATCAAAGGCCGCTGGCTGCCGGGTATGCCTACCGAACCCGAGGCCGGGAAGTGACGCGGCGGCGGTTAATACTTTCGTACCGCCCGGCATCTGCTACCTTCCCTCCGAGACTCGCGAGCGCATGACTAAGGAGATTCCTGTGGCGAAGAACGCGGCAAAGTCGAACGAGACGTCGGGCGGCCTGGTGGTGGGCAGCAAGGTGAAGGCCTATCTGAAATCGAAGGGCATGAAGTCGTCCGGCGAGATCGTCGAGGCATTGAACTCGGTCGTGGCAGGCGTGCTCGATAAGGCCGGCGACCGCGCGAAGGCCAACAACCGGTCCACGGTGCGCGCTCAGGATCTTTAACGGCAGGGGTTTGGATTCGGGAATCAGGAAAAGGCAGACGGCTGGCCGTTCCCTGAATCCTGTCCCCTACTCGCCCCCTACTTATCGAAATACCACGTCGTATCCGCACTCAACTTCCACTTGCCGTCGAAGTAACCGGCCACGACGGGCTTGTTCGTGTTCGTGCCGTCGTTGTCGGGGTCGGCGGTATAGATCAGGAAGTCTGGGACCAGGTCGAGCTTGTGGTTGAAGGGCAGGTGCTTGCCGTAGAGCAGCCCCGCGCAGATCACGACGCTGCGCTCCGGCCCCGCGCCCTCGAACGGGCTTGGATAGATGTACATGATCCCGCGGTCCTTCAGCTCGAACGTCTTCTCGCCGATCGCGGCCTTGCCGTCCTTGACCTCAAACGGAAGCTTCTTGGTCGCGGCGCACTCGGCGTGAAGCTTGTTCTCCTGCTCCTCGCCAAAGAGAAAGAGGTTCTTCGTCTTCTTCTCCTCTTCGGTGACGTCCTTATCCGCCTTGATCTGCGCCTTGCCCTTTGCGAAGTCGTACCACGCCTCGGCGAAGGACTCCGCGGCGGCCTTGTTGCGCTTCAGCGCGTCCGCGCCGCCCGTCGTTCCGTAGACGATCAGGAACGGGCCGTAGGTGGCTTCCTTCACCGGGCCGCAGCGGACGGAAGTTTTCCATTCTGGAAATAGCCCCAAGATTTCAGGCCCCACTGCCTTTGACTTCAACCGGAAGAGGGCCCATTGTCCGTCTTCGCCTTTCCATGAACTGCAGCTATAGCCTTCCAGGTCATTAGGCAGACCACCCAAACAGCCTTTGATGGCCAGTTGTACGACTGGCCCCTTCAGTTTTTTCAACTTCACTCCATCGGCGTCTCGCTCCCATTGAAAATCAAACGCCTCCAACTGGCCTGTCACGTGCCGCAATTGTGCCTCAAAAAGGGAACCAAATCGCAATGAATAGTTCTTCAGTCTCTGCACTTTCGGACTCTTCTCGCGCGTGTGCGTCAGCAGCCACTTCACCAGCTCGTCGTCGGCCATGAGGTCGAAGCCGAACCAGTGGTTGCCGGGCATCGTGGTCAGCTTCGCGTCGCAGCCGATCTCCTTCAGGCGCTTCTCCATGCGCTTGGCTTCGTCTGGCGAGATGAACTGGTCTTCGGTGCCGTGGTAGATGCGAATAGGTATATTGACGAAGTTCTCGCAGAGATCGATCGGCTGGTCGGCGCGCACGAGCCACTGCTTGAACGGCTGCAGGCTGCCGAGGCCCTGCGTCTTCATCAGCAGCGGGCTGTCGGCGCGCCCGGCGATGGCGATCGCGGCGGCCCACGGTTCGGGGTAATGCGCGCAGATTGTGTACGCGCCCATGCCGCCCATGGAATAACCGTAGAGATACACGCGCTCCTCGTCGATGGGATAGAGGCGCTTCATCTCCTCCATGACCTTGAGCACGTCCACCTCGCCGATGCCGACGAAGTCCGCGTTCGAGCGGCCGAAGGGAATGCAGAGGAACGCGCCCTGCCGCTCGAAGACGGCATTGAACTCGGGCATCTCGCCCCACCAGCGGTGCTTGTGGTAGTCGGGCACGTAGCCGTGCAGGAAGACGACCAGGGGAAACTTCTTGGCCTGATCTCTCGGCTTGGATAGTTCGTCCTTCGCGGCGCTCGGCACATACGCAAAGTAGGGTTGCGCGGACTCGTCGATAACGCTCCAGTAGGCGCGTTCGAGATACCCGGGCTTGTTCTCGAACGGATCTTTCCCGGCGGCCTCGACAGGCATGTCCTCGCGCGCGGTCTGCAAGAGTTCCACCAGCGTCGCTCCGAGCGCTTCACTCGGCCGTTCATCGCCGGAGGCCAGCCGTTCGAGCCAGATGCCGGTCTTCTCGAGCGCCAGCGCGGCAACCGGCAGCGGTTTGCCGGCCTGCGCGCGAACCTTGACGATCTCTTCCTGAAGTTTCGCGTACTCGGACTTGATCCCCGCGAGCGTGTAGAGCCGCAGCGTCTTCGTGCCGAGGACGCTGGTCTTCTCGTCCTTCTCCGCCAGGAGTTCGCACGTAAGTTTTACTTCCGCGCCCGCCTGCGCCGGGCCTTTAAAGCTCGCGCGCAAAGGCTTGGAGGCCAGCGTGAGCGGCAACTGCTTGCCGCCGGGCGCGGCCCATTCTTTCCCATCCGGGCCCATATATCGGACGCGGAACTCGCCGGCGTCCGCGGGCCAACCGCCGATCATCGAGAGCGTCAGCCCGCAGACCTGGCCCTCGGTGACGAACGCGAAGTCGGAGGCGAGGCTCAGCGAACGCGCGAGCGCGCTGCCCGCGTCGGCCGAGCGGCCTTCTTCGAGCTGTATGATCTCGAGGTCTTCGGGGACCGGGCGGAGCTTCGCGTCGGTCAGCACGACCGCGAAGTTGCAGTAGCCCCAGCGGATGCCCGTCGCGAGCGCGATCTCGCACTCGCCCTTCGGCAGTTCGATGTTCGCGTGCACGCTGTCGGAGCGGTCGCCGGCGGCGGCCGGCTTGGCCAGCACGGCTTTGCCGTCGATGAAGACCTTGATGGCGCCGAAGGCGTACGCCGTAAGCACGCGCGCGCCGCCGGTGGGACTCTTGACGCGCGCAATGGCCCACACCGAACCGTTGCGCACGCCGCGAATCTGGTCCTTCAGCTCGACGAACTCGCCTTCCGAGACCGTGTAGCCCCACTTCCCGCCCCCGGGCGCGGCGGTGCCTGCGCGGGCTTTGGAAGGCGCATCGGCGAGTTTCTCCACGGCATCGGGCACGGCGGGCGCGGTGAGCCAGTGCGTCAGGACGCCCCGCACGCCCGGGCGTACGGCCAGTTCGTCCGTGCGCGGCGCATCGGCGGGCGCTTCGGCCCGCACCCACGCCGGACAGAACGCCAGCGTGGCGAGAAGAACGAAGACACGCAGGGAAAGCAGTCGCTTCTGCATCAAGGTGTGCGGGCGCCCCGGAGGTCCGGCATCACTTCGGCTTGCGAATCACGACGGACGACATGAGCTTCTCGAACAGCGGCTCGTTGTAACTCCACAGCGCGGGCTTGCAGGTGAAATCCACGCGGACGTAGATCTTGTTCTCGCCTTCCAGCAGGTTCGCGCAGAAGACCGCGTACACGCGGTCGGCTTCCGCCCAGACCAGGCCCACCAGCGGCGGATTCTGCCCGTACTTGGCCTCGGGCTTGATGGCTCGCGCGGCCTGGTTCGAGTACATCGGCTTGCCCTCGCGCAGTCGCGTGCGCAGATCGCTCACCTGCTGGTCCACGTTCGCGTTGCGCTCGACGGAGACGCGGAACGTGGGCTCGCCGGGCCACGGGTTACCTTTGAACCCCGCAGCGAGTTCCTCCGGAACGCTGTAGGACACGATCTCGTTGGCCTCGCCCGCGGTTTTCGACCACTTGCCCGAAGGGTTCGGCTTGGCGCCGCCGGCCACCACTTCCCATTCGGAGGGCGAGAGTTCCCCGGCCTGCCCGGTCGCCCAGGCGAGCGCGCGGTTGCCCGCCTTCGCGCCCAGCGGATCCTTCTCTTCTTTCATGGCCTTGATCGCCGCGGCCTGCGTCGCCTTGGTGCCGATGCCCGCGAGCGCCGCGATGGCCGTGGCGCGCACGCGCGGCGAAGGGTTCTTCAAGGCTTCCTCGAGCGGCTTCACGGCCGCGTCGCCGTAGCGCGCGACGGCGAGCGCCATCCAGTCCATGGTCTGGTCGTTGGCCGAAGCGAACGCCGCGAGCAACGCCTGCATGACTTCGGGCGACGCGAACCGGCCGAAGGCATGGCCGAGCACCGGCGCGAACGCGGCGCTCACGTTGCCCGCGCGCAGTTCGTTCAGGAGCGCCTGGACGGCGCTGGTATCGGAGATCAGCGCGACTTCTTGCAGCGCGATCTCGCGCTGGAGGTCGTTCTCGAAGTTCTTCAGGTTGCCGTAGAGTTCCGCGCGGGCCTTCTCGTCGCCGGTCTGCGCCAGTGCGGAGTTCAAAAGCCTTTGCACAATGGGATCGCCGCCGACGGCGCCTTTGAGCCGGCCAGCGAGCGCTTTCTCTTCGGGCTGGAGATCCTTGCCGAGAAAGCGCAGCGCCAAGGCGCGGTCGGCCATGGCGGCGGACTCGTCCGCGGCCACCTCGCGCAATACCTTAGCGCCTTCCGGAGTGCCTTGGCGATAGAGCATCCCCGCGCAGCAGACGCGGCGGTAGCCGCCGGCCTCGGCCAGGCCCGCGAGCAGGAGCGGCTTGGCGCTGTCGATATCGGACTTGGGCGCGACGGCATCGGCGGCGAGGATCGCGGTCTGCAGGTCGTCGTCGAAGCAGGCCAGCGCGAGCGCCTCCGCCACCTTCGCGCCGCTTGTGCCCGAGAGCGCCAGCGCGGCCCGGCGGCGCACGAGTTTGAACGCGTCCGCGAGCAGCAGCGCCGCGAACGGCTCGGCCAGGGACGGCTCGATGCTCTTGCCCATGGCGATGCGGACCATCGCCGTCGCGCGCTGCACGTCCGATTTGAGGAAGACCGTGCGCTCGGCTTCGGTCTCAGGCGCCTTCACGCCGCCCGCGATGGCGCGGACGCGCGCCGCGATCTCGGCCGTGCCTTTGCCGTCTTCGGCCGCCAGGATCGGACGCGCGTGCAGCATCACGCGGACCAGCGGCATCTGGGCGTCGTGACCCAGGGCCTCGGCGGCGAGCGGCGCCGACTCCTTCGGGAGCGCGGCCAGGGCGTTGCTGGCCGCGTTGGCTACGAGGATGTCCTTATCGGCCAGCGCGAGAACCGCCTCGGGCAGCAGCGCGGCATTGCGCAGCTTGCCGGCCAGCGCCCCGAGCGCCGCGCGCTTCACGCGCGGATTCGCGGAGGCCAGCAGCGTCTTGATCTGACCGTCGGCGATGTGCCACTCGTTGCGCTCGCACGCGCCCAGCGCGCCGATCTTGTTCGCATCGTCGCCGTCCCTGAGGGCCTTCTCGATCGCGGGCATCGCGGCATCGCCCAGGCCCTTGAGCACGGTGGACGCGAGCGCGATCAACTGCCCCGCCTGGGAACCGTTGGCGCCTTTCACGGTGAGGCACGCGGCGAAGGTCGGCGCGAGGTCCGCCGAGCGCAGCGTCGCCAGCGCCGTGGCCAGCGCCATCCGGAACTCGGGCGTGTCCTTGGCGTCGTCCTTCCACGAATCGTTCAGCGCCTGCGCCAGCAGCGGAACGGCCTCGGTATTACGAACCAGATCCATCGCCCGCGCCTTGCCGCGCGAATAGGTCTCGGGGGAGTGCAGGTCCGCAAGCATAACGGCGACGCGCTCCGCCACTGGCAGCGTGCC
Organism: Planctomycetota bacterium; assembly: GCA_016200135.1. GTDB lineage: Bacteria > Planctomycetota > SZUA-567 > H5-PLA8 > H5-PLA8 > JACQFI01. The sequence goes on along the minus strand of JACQFI010000003.1, from coordinate 40,938 downwards.
GAACTCGGGACCGGCGGACTTGGCCGGAGTCTGCGTCGTGGGCGTCGGCGTGACTGCGGGCTTGGGCTGCGCGTCCGGCGGCTGCGCCGTCTTCTGCGCGCCTTTCTTTTCGAGCAGCGATTGTGAATCGGTGGTTACGGGCGCGCGCGAGGCGTTGTCGTACGCGTCTTTGCCGGCGCGCTCAATGTGGCCCCAATTGAAGTAGAGGTAGTAGATGCCGTAGGCGGCGCCCACGATAAGCGCGATCAGGAAGACCTTGGTAAGGTCAATCGGAATCATGACGCGGCGCCGGTGCGCGGTGGGGTTCAAGCGCCGGCCGAGCGCCAGGTTGAAGGCGCACTTGCGGCACGTGCTGTCGCCTTCCTTCCACTTCGCGCCGCAGTTCGGACAGAACTCCATCTTGGCCGGGCCTTGCGGTTCGGGCACCTTCTCGCCAATGGGCGTCAGTGAGAGTTCGTCGTGACCTTTTACCGTCGGCATGGCGGAAGGCGCGCCGGGCGCGCTGCTGCCCGGTACGTTGAAGCGGTTGCCGCACATCGGACACTTGATGGCCTTGCCGCCGAGGTGCTCGGGGATGTTCAGGTCGTTGTTGCAGGCGGTGCAGCGCAGCTTCACGCCCGGGCTCCTTGGTTACTCGTCGTACACCGTCGGCGGCTTGATTTTGCCCGCATCGGCCTTCGGGTCAGCGCTCTTGGCGTCGTCGGTCTCGGCCTGGAAGCGCATGATCTCGCCCTTCTGCGCCATCGCCAGCGCCTGCTTATAGGTGGCGTCGTTGGGGTCGAGGCTCACCGCTTCGGTCAGCTTCTTTACAGCAAACTCGTTCTGCTTCAGCCGCAGCGCGGCCAGGCCGTACCAGAAGGCGCCTTCGCCGGCCTTGGGGAAGATGTTACTGTACGCGGCGAAGTTCTTCTGCGCTTCCTCGTAGTTCTTCGCGAAGTACGCCGCCTGCCCGATGCTGAAGAGGTAGTTCGGGTGCTTGGAGATCTGGAAGGCCGCGTCGTACGAGGCCTGCGCCTTGGCGAATTCGCGGTTGCTGAAGTAGGCGTCGGCGAGCCCCGAGAGCGCCTGGTGGAAGAGCGGGTACAACTTCACCGCCTGCTCGAAGCTCGCGATCGCGTCCTTGCTCTTGCCCGCCCGCACCTGCGCGATGCCCAGGTAGTACCAGCCGTCCTCGTCCTTGGGGCTGAGCTCGCTGGCCTTCTTGAAGTTCTTGAGCGCAGACTCCACGTCCTTCTTCAGCAGGTCCACGCGGCCCATGCCGAGATAGCCTTCGCCCTTGTCCAGCGCGCCGTCGATGGCCTTTTTGAAGCGCTCGGCGGCCTTGTCGAGATACCCGTCGCTCTTGCGGCGGAGGTAGTACTCGCCGCACCAATAGTAGCCCGAAGGATCGCGCTTGAGATCCTTCTCCATCGTATCAATGACGTGTTTCTTCCAGTGCTCCTCCATGTCCTTCATGGGCACGCCGAAGGCGTCCTTGAACGCGCGCTCCTGGATGGAGTAGAGCTCGCTGATCTTCTTGCCCTTCTGCAGGCCCTCCATGTTATAGGTGCGGCAGTTTTCGAGGAACTGCAGGAACGCCTGCCACTTCATCTCCACCATGAACTGCATCACCGACCACGACTGGGCGTAATTGATGGTGGACTTGAGCGGGTTGCCCTGAATGGCCTGGAGGTTATGGGCGTTGGTGACGTTGATGAACTCGTCCACCGGATAGTGGTCGTTGGCGAGGACGGCCTCGTAGATCATGGCGCTGTACTGCTTCTTCTTCTTTTCCGAGAGCTTGCTCGTGGCCCAGTTGACCTCGAAGAGTTGCGCGACGCCCTCGCCGATCCACGCCGGCGTCCCGCGCTTCTCGGCCTCCTGGCCCTTCTTGGGCGCGCCGGCGAACTCCATCAGGTACGTCTCGAGGAAAAGGTGCCCGAGTTCGTGAAGCAGGTCGCCTTCGACTTCCTCGGGGTTCTTCGGGCCCACGTAGGCGCGGATGCGGCGGTCCACGAACTTGCCGTCGTAATCGGTGATGCGCATGTAGTACGCGCCGGGAATGCCCTCGGTGATGCGCCGGACCGCGCGCTGCTCGTTGGTCTCTTTCTTCACCTCGGTCTTGTTCACCAGCGCCGTGAGCCGGTCGGACTCGTTGAAGTGCTCGTCCACGTAGTCCTCGAACTTCTTGTACACGCGGACCTCGATCCACGGCTTGAAGCCCCACTTGCTCAGCGTGTCCCCGTTGATGGTGATCTTGCTGCTGAGCTTCACCTTCGGATCGTTGCCCTTCAGGAACCCCGGCGTGATCTTGAAGAGGTTGAACATGCGCCCTTCGACGGTCGTGATCTGCGTGACCAGGTTGCTCAGGTAGGAGGAACTCACGTCGGTCTGGATGACGAAAGCCGTGTCGGGCGTGATCTGCTGGAGCATCCCGCCGGGCGGCTTGAGCGGCAACGGGAGCTTGCTCGCGTCTTCGCGCGGGGCTTCACCCGCGGCCAGCGTCGCCTGGACCAAGAGAAAGAAGAGCACGGGCGCAAGCGCGCGGCTTGTGAATCTGTGCGCGGGATCCGGGCGAACTTCAAGCATGGGGGCCTCCGGGGTTGGCCGTTTCAATTCCGCGGGTCTGCAACAGGGCTAGATGCATTAGACGCCCGTCCGCATCCGAAGTTCCGAAATTCGCGAGACCACCCTATTTCAATAGCGGCCGTCAGTACGGCAACGCGGCTTCGAGTTTCGCCACCTGTCCCTGCGCTTCGAGCAACTGGCCGATCGCGTCCCACTGCCCTTCCATGAGCGCCTGCCGCGCGCCGTCCTTGATCGCGAGCGGCGCCTTCTCGCTTCCCCAGTTGACGGTCTTGGCCGAGAGATCCACGGTCACCTTCAGCTTCGCGTCCTTCTCGACGGCCTCGGTGAGCCGCGCGAGGTCTTTCGGCGCGAGCGCCACGCAGGGAATCCCCAAGGTGGTGCTGTTGCCGAAGAAGATCTCCGCGTACCCGCCGCCGACGATGGCCTGGATGCCGAACTTCTGCAGGGCCTGCGGGGCGTGCTCGCGCGAGGACCCGCAGCCGAAGTTGTTGCCGACGACCAGCACCGACGCGCCCTTGCGTTCGGGCTTATCGAGCATGTGGCCGGTGGGCTTGCCCTTGGCATCGAAGCGGACGTCATGAAAGAGGTACTCGCCCAGGCCATCAAACGTGACGCACTTCATGAAGCGCGCCGGGATGATGCGGTCGGTATCCACGTCGTCGCCGCGAAAGACGGCGGCGGGACCTTCAATCTTGGTGATCTTCTCTAGTGCCATGCTTTGAATTCCCCTTCATCTATTTCGAGCGCTTACCAGCTTCAAGGTCCGACCGTGATGTTGTTTTGTGAAGCCACTAACCCCGATGAATCAATGACTGCATCAATTGTGCCTCGGTATCCACCGACTCCATCAATATAACAATCCACCTGAGCCCTGCGAGATTGCCCCGTTGAATCCACGTATTGTAGTTCGACGCTCGATTCCCCCGCAGGACTAACCCGAACGATCTTGGTTTCCCCTGGCTGAAGCGTTCCCAAATCGTACGAATGACCTGTAACCTGAACGACTACCGATGAAACGCTTCCCCCATCTCTGTTGGTCACCTTTACAAACAATCCAGATCGCCATACGAAAAGACAGGCCACACCTACAAGGAGAAGTGCCAACACGCCGACTATTATTCGGGGCTTGGTCATTACAAACTTACACCCCAACCGGCTCCGGCTTGACCTCGAACACTTCCCGCGCGTCGCTGATCTTGCCCGTCAGCGCGGCGGCGGCGACCATAAGCGGGCTCATCAGGACCGTGCGGCCTGTGGGACTGCCCTGGCGGCCTTTAAAGTTGCGGTTGCTGCTGCTCGCGCAGAGCTGCTCGCCGATGAGTTTGTCGGGGTTCATCGCGAGGCACATCGAACAGCCGGCCTCGCGCCACTCGAAGCCCGCGGCGCGGAAGATCTTGTCGAGCCCTTCCTCCACCGCGGCCTGCTGGACGATCTGCGAGCCCGGCACCACGATGGCCTTCACGCCTTTGGCCACCTGGCGGCCCTCGACGTACTTCGCGACCTCGCGCAGGTCGCTCAGGCGGCCGTTCGTGCACGAGCCGATGAAGCAGACATCGACCTTGGTGCCCTTGATCGGCGCGCCGGGCGTAAGCTGCATGAATTCCAGCGCTTCCTTGATGCCCGCGCGCTGGCCTTCGGGGACGCCTTCGACCGTGGGGATCTTCTCGTCGATGAAGAGCGCCTGGCCGGGGTTGATGCCCCAGGTCACCGTCGGCTTGATGTCTTCGGCCTTGATGTTCACCACGTCGTCGTAGCGCGCATCGGCGTCGCTGCGGCAGGCGTTCCAGCGCGCGACGGCCTGGTCCCACTCGGCGCCCTTGGGCGAATAGGGCCTGCCTACAAGGTACGCATAGGTCGTTGCGTCGGGGTTCACGTAGCCCGCGCGCGCGCCACCTTCGATGGACATGTTGCAGACGGTCATGCGCTCGTCCATGCTGAAGCGGTCGAAGACGTCGCCGCCGTACTCGTACGCGTAGCCGGTGCCGCCGTTCACGCCCAGCAGCCGGATGATATGCAGGATCACGTCCTTGGCGTAGACGCCCGGCGCAAGGTGGCCGTTGACGTTGATGCGGCGGACCTTGAGCGGGTCGAGCGCCAGGGTCTGCGTCGCGAGCACGTCGCGGACCTGGCTCGTGCCGATGCCGAACGCGATCGCGCCGAAAGCTCCGTGCGTGCTGGTGTGGCTGTCGCCGCAGGCGATGGTCGTACCCGGCTGCGTGAGGCCCTGCTCGGGGCCGATGACGTGGACGATGCCCTGCTTGCCCGAGTCCGTATCGAAGAAGGTAATGCCGAATTCCTTACAAGCCGTCCGAAGCGCGTCGATCATGCCCTGCGCCAGCGGGTCGGCGAAGGGTTCGACGCGCGTATCCGTCGGGACGATGTGGTCCACGGTCGCGAAGGTGCGCTTGGGATACGCGACCTTCAGCTTCAGGTCGCGGAGCATCCCGAACGCCTGCGGGCTGGTGACTTCATGAATAAGGTGGAGGCCGATGAAGAGCTGGACCTGCCCGTTGGACATGGTCCGGACCGTGTGCGCCTCCCAGGCCTTCTGGAAGAGGCTCTTGCCTCCGGCTTGTCGGGAACTCATCGCGGGTGGAACCCTCGCAAAATGGTGTGGCCTCAAGGAATGCGGAACAGCCAGCTCCACATCTTAAAGGGAAGTTTGTGCCATAGCAATGACCTGGACGGGGTGAAGATGGGACTCGTGGCAGCGGCGTCCCGCCGCTGGTCACACCGGCGTCTTCGCCGGTCTCCGTTAAGGCAGCGGCGAGACGCCGCTGCGACCTCCGCCGGGACGGCGGAGCTACGCTTTTGTTGCCCTCCTTGACCTGGACGGGGGAAGTTGGGGCTCGTGGCAGCGGCGTCCCGCCGCTGGTCACACAGGCGGCTCCGCCGGTCTCCGTTATGGCAGCGGCGAGACGCCGATGCGACTTCCGCCGGGACGGCGGAGCTACTCTTTTGTTGCCCTCCTTGACCTGGACGGGTGAAGTTGGGGCTCGTGGCAGCGGCGTCCCGCCGCTGGTCACACAGGCGTCTTCGCCGGTCTCCGTTAAGTCAGCGGCGAGACGCCGCTGCGACCTCCGCCGGGACGGCGGAGCTACGCTTTTGTTGCCCTCCATGACCAGGACGAGTGAAGAAGCTTGGGGTGCACGCGTCTTTCCTTAGAGTCCAACGTTGTATCTGCCGCGGCCGGCTGTATGAAAAAGGGGCTGCCCCAGCAGTCCCTCAAGAAGGAGAGCCTCCATGCGTTCCGTGCGCTTCATCCCCATCGCTTCCGCCTTCGCAATCCTCACGCTGCTCGCGGCCGGGCGGAACCTTCGCGCCGCCGAGACCGTCCGCGTCGACCCGGCCAAGGTCGAACAGCTCCGGCGGCTCGAACCTCTGACGCCCGACAAGGTGAAGATATTCGTCGATTCGGGGCAGCTCACCGAGCGCCAGTCCGAGCTGGTGGTCAAGTACATCGATAAGAACGGCACGCTGGCCCTGCCGGATTGGCTGATCGGCCGCGAAGCCCCGCCGGCCGCGCCCGCAGGCCCGGCGGCACCGGCGGCGGTCCGGCACAGCGACGGCTCGCTCGACACCGTGGCCTGGATCCGCGAGGACGACGCGCGCAACCCGCTCGCCGCGCTGCCGGCCGACCAGGAGGCGCGCCTGGAGGACCGGCTGCGCCAGTTCCGCGGTTCCAACGGCGGCCTGCGCGAGTCCATCAAAGAGGATGTGCGGGCACTGATCCCGGCGAGCAACTTCGCGGTCTACCAGATGCTCAAGGACCCGGTGGACCTGGAGGACGCCGTGAGCATGTGGAAGGCGGTCGCGTTCCCCGGCAACCCGCGCGCCGCGGGGTTCATCGCGCGCATGCACCAGGACATGATGCGCACGGCCAACCCGATCCTGATCCCCTACGCGAAGGACATCGGCGGGCTGATCCTGCGGCGCAAGAGCGGCAACGAGCAGCCGGCGCGCCGCTGGTACGACAGCCGCGACATCCGCAACGACATCATCGAACTGGAACAGTGCATCGCCCAGTGTTCGGGCGTGCGGGCTTCGACGTATCTGGCGGACCTCTTCAGCGCGAGGTACGCGTCGGAAGAAGCTCCCATGCGGGACAGTTCCCGCGACCAGAAGCGCATCGTGGAAGCCTGCGGCGCGAACAAGGAAGCCTTCGACCGCGGCAAGCCGTCCTCGTGGCACAGCGCGCTGTCCGGCTTCGAGCGCGCCCTGATCGCCGAGCGGCTCGTCCAGATGCTCGCCTCCGATAAAGGCGACCTGCGCGACATCGCTCGCGACGGCCTGCTGGTCTGCCTCGGCAGCGATACCAACGACAAGGACCTGAAGAAGCGCCTCGATAAGGCCCACGACAACTGGGGGAACTTCCTGAGTTGGTACGCGCAGCGCCGGGCGGAGCTGGCGTCGGGCAGGTAAGCCGGCACTTCGATAGCTGAGGCCGTTCGTTCCGGTGGGGCGGGCCTCTGTGCCCGCCTAAATTTCGCGGCCGAAGTCCGCGCTCCTCTTATACCTTAGTACGACACCGCCGGCTTGGCCGGCTCCTCATCATGATCGTGGTCGATGTTCGGGTCGGCGGGCTTGACGCTCATGTCGCCGCTGTCCATGTCGCCCATCGCGGCGGCGGCGTACTTGCTCTCCAACTGCCGATCCTCCGGCGTAAGGACCGCCGCGCAGAACGTCCCGAACTTCGGCTGCGCGAACGGCAGGTGCGTGTCGCCGCGGGCGAGGATGTGGGAGCCGTTCGTCATCTTAGTGACGGGATCGACGGTCGGCGAGGTATGCGGATTGTCGGACGCGCCGTCCGCGCCCCATTGGGTAAAGCTGCGCGCATTGCAGTAGTGGCTCACGAAGGCGCGGCGGTACTTGTCCTTGGTCATGTTGGGCTTGCTGCGGTGCATGACATGCCCGGCGAAAAAGACCACGTCCCCCGCCTTTGCCGGCACGAGCACCTGTTGATACTTATTGGCGATGCGCGCGAGGTCGTTCTTCTGGTCGTTCATGTCGCTCACGCCTTCGACCGTGCCGATGTTCTTGAGGATCTTGTCGCCGTGGCCGTAGGTCTTGCCCGGATAGACGGGCTCGTGCTGCGTGCCGGTCGCGAACCACATCGCCCCGTTGTACTCGTCGCAGTCGTCGATGGCGATCCAGGCTCCGCACAGCGTATCGGGGTGCGTGGGGATATAGTACGTGTCCTGATGCCAGCCCTGGCCTTCCTTGCCGGGCGGCTTGAGGAAGAGCATGGTCTGCATCGCGAGGACGTCCGGGCCGATAAGCGCCTGGAGGACATCCAGCACGCGCGGGTGGAGCAGGTAGCGCTCGTGCAGTTCCAGCTTGCGGTGGAGCATGTGGATGCGGACGAAGAACTGGGCCTTCTCTTCCGGAGTGAGGTTCGCGGGCGGCTTCTCGAGCTTGGGGTCGTTGAGCTGCTCGGGCAGGCGGCCCTGCATCAGGTCTTCCGTGTGCTGGCGCAGCTCGGCGATCTCCTCCGGCGCGACCAGGTTCTTCACGACCAGAAAGCCCTGCTGCCTGAAGGTGAGGTACTCCTGCACGGAGACCATGTAGCGGTCCGCGCGGGTCTGCGTGCAAGCGGGCGTCGGGGCGGTGGCGGTGGCGCTCAAGGGGGTGGCTCCAGTGGGAAAAGATACCTTCTTGGATTGACAGTATCGTTTATTCACGCCTGGGAAGGAATGGCCGCGCTTAGCAAAAACATGCCTATTATTGATCTTAGCGCTTGCGCCGTGGGGCCTGGTTACCGCTGACCTGCCAATGGATTAGACTCGGCAGCGGCGGCGTCTTCCCGGCGCGGAGGGCCTCGCGAATCTGGCGCGGCGCCTTGCCGAAGGCCTGCTTGAAGCGCCGCGAGAAGTGAAAGGGGCTCGCGAACCCGCAGAGCTCCGCGATCTCCTTCACGCCGTAGTTGCTCCGCGCGAGCAGCACCGCGGCGCGGTCGAGCCGCGCAAGGCGGACGGTCTCGAGCGGCGCGCGGCCCGTGGACTTCTTGAAGAGCCGGCAGAGGTGCTCGGGCGTGACGCACGCGACCTTGGCGAGCTCCGCCAGGCCGATCGCGGCCGCGGCGTCTTCATCCAACTTGCCGCGGATGTGCGCCGTGGCGCGTTCGACGGCCGCGGGCAGGGTCTCGGGCGGAGGTTCACTGGTCGCGACCGCGCCGGTGATATACGCCGCGAGCAGATGCGCGATGCTCAGCCGGACCAGCAGCGGGTCGGCCTTCTCGCGCCAGGTAAGCAGGTGGCGGAAAAGCGGGCGCAGCACGTCACCTTCCTGTGCCAGCCGGACCAGCGGCCAGTCGCGCTCCGGCGGCCAGTGCTTGGGCACCGCGAGCACGTTGAAGTGGAAGAAGGCGTGGCGCGTGCGGCGCTGCGGGTCCCAGCGGAAGAAGTCCTCCGCGCCGGGCCGGCAGAGCACCACCGCGCCCTCCGGCGCCGCGACGGTGGTCGCGCCCCAGCGGTACTCGCTGTCGCCCTCCATCAGCCAGACGAACTCGTAGTCGCGCATCTGCCGCGGCCCGAACGTCGCGCCCGGCGGATAGACCGCGATGGGCACGCTGGCCGGCGTGGTGAAGTCGAGGCCTTCGAGCATGGGGAGGAGTCTACCCGCTGGGCGCGATTATTGAAAAAAAGATGCACGGGGTGAACTACAAATCCGAAATCTGAAGCACGAAATCCGAAAGAACTACGAACGGCTGAACCACGAAGACACGAAGAAGTGAAGCCGCACGAAGAACAATCCTTATAGGCCACTGCCAGAAGCCACAAGCTGCAAGCCAAGTTGTCAAAGAGCGGCGCCTGGTCCCTCGAAAGAATCTGGGCGCGACGGTAGGCTTCCGCACGCGTGGGATCGCGGTGCTTGTAGGTCGCCGGCCGTGCGTGCCACAGGTCGCAGACCTGTGCGCTGGATTCAGGCGCACCCATGCGCAACGCACAGGTCTATCAACCTATGGCACCCAAACAACCTGCCTACAAGCACCGAGGTTTCCTCGGTGCGGCACGGCAGAATACAAGAACACTCGAGCCTTCCGATGCAGCGGAAGGCCTCACGGCTTCACCAACATCGCAGGCGCTCGGCCTGAGATACGACTGTCCCATACTTCGGGACGCACGGTATAGCGCGGGCGCTCTGGCTCGCGCGGACTCGCATTTCCGAAATTTGTCTGCACGTTGTCCAAGAACGCGCGACGTTTCGGAGATGCGTACTGCAACTGCGCAGGCAAGATGCCTGCGGTACGGGCAGGCTGGAAGCCTGCGCTACGACGGTCCCTTTTCGGGACGCACGGTATGGGGCGCTGAGCGGCGCGCTGGCGGGACCGCCGAGTCCCACGCGCCGGGGGAGCGCCGTCCAAGTGTGGCGCTCCGGCCCGCTGAGGGTTCTCTACCCTGCGCGGCGGGGCACGTCAATAGGCCGACGTAGAAAATTTTAACCGTTTGTCTACGTATCTTTTACACTTCTTGGGAATCGTGGACAAGATCGTAGACAACACACCATCTCTGGTGGTTTACACGACGGCGGGGGCACAATGCACGAGTGGCGGACGGGTGAATATTTTTAGCGCCGGTGAAATTACTGACCGCGAAGGCAAAAAAACCACTGCCTCGCAGGCAATGAGCACGCGAGGAAAGTTTGTAACCTTGGGGACCATGGCCTGTCTAAGAGATCGTAGCCCGTAGCCATGGCGTTAAACGGTGGCATCCGTGACTCGCGATGGCGGACCTGCAGGAAACGCTGGAAATGATCGAACCGCGCGCAACTCGCAGGACAGGATTCCAATTCCACCTATCCGGGTTGGTCGTCGTAACCCTGATGAGCGGATATCTATTCTGGATCAACTTCCTCACCTATAGAGGTTTGGATACATCCCTAACCAGAGGCGTAGATGTCATTGGATGGCCTTTTCCAATCGCAACCATTGCGCCGGTCTTTCGCGAAGAAACCATCCGCGTTGCAAAGAGCGGACCCTTGGCACCGGGCGAATCCAGGACCATGGAAATGAAGCTCACCGACAAGTACAAGATTGTGGACCGCCGGTATTCATGGCATCCAACAAACATTGCCTTGGATGCCGCCGTTGCACTAGGCGTCGTCTTTGCGATTGCGGTGCTGGCGGAGACCGGAATAAGATCCCGTCTTACACAAGCCGATAGCATGTAGATTGTACCGTGTCCGAGTGTTCCCCTATGGCGCGGACGTCTTCGCGTCGACGGCAGGGGCGTTGGGCTTTTCTTTCGCCTTCTCTTTTTCTGTGGCGAGCAGTTTCTCGAAGACGTCCAGCGCGGTTCTCATGTTCTCCGGGTTGCGGTGGAAGCCGCCGTGGCCGCCTTGCGGGTCTTCGATGAGCCGTTCCACGGTTCCGCCGTGCTTCGTCACCCAATCGCGCGCTTCGCGCATGCCGGCGACGCCGTCGCGATCCGGGTGCGGGTCGGCCGCGCCCGCGTACAGCACCCAATGCGTGCCGTCGAACGGCTTGGCGCCGAAGACGCCCTGGTCGATATCCTTATTTACAGGAAAATCGGGCGAGGCCTTCCCGGAATTGGCGATGGTGAGCAGCACGAAGTCGTTCTTGGACGAACGGTCATAGGCGGTGACGCCGTAGATGTTGGCCGAACCGCGGCTGAAGCCGTGCAGCAGGACCGAGTGCGGCGGCGCTTTCAGTCCGCGCAGGATCGACTCGGACTCGGCGTAGAGTTCCTTGGGCGTGTAGTAGTCCTCGGGACTTTCGCCTTTTCCAAACCACCATTGCAGTGCGACGATCGCGCACCCGCGCTTGGCGGCCTCGGCATGCCAGAGGAAGAACTCGTTGAAGGCGTTGCCCGCGTGGCCGTGCAGCGTCACGAGCGTGGGCGCGGGCTCCTTTCCTGCGGCCTGCGGTGGCAGTCACAGCAGATAGAAGCTCTTGCCGTCCGGCGTGAGGTGAAACGTCGCGCCCTTATCCACCGCAAACTGGTAGCGCTTGAGGTCGGCCTTCTTGGCCTGGATGAAGAGCGGCAGAGACTCGACCTCGTGCTGCTCCGCGCGGGCGTTCGCTGCGCAAACAACCGCTAAAAGCATGGCGGGAATTACGGCTTGGATGCTCATGTTCATGCGCTCCGTTCTGTGGAAAACCCCCTCACGGCCAGCCTCCGGAGGGATTTTGGCAAACGGCGTACCGAAACCGGGCTACACGGGCACTTTCACCGCAGAGGCATTGTCGTGCAAATCGGGGCATGGGATAATGAGAGGAGGCTCCACGCGATCAAATTAGATTTGGCGCGCAACAGAGACGCCAATGTCTGTAATATACAAATTTGAAATGGCGCTGCGAACCCTCACTCGAATAAATTACGCAAGCCTTCCGCAATTAACTCGAACGCGAATCCGCTGCCCAGTAAGATTGTGGGAATCAATAAAATCCCGAGCAATATCTTGATGACTCCCCATACCTTCGCCATGATTTGCTCAATCCATAAATCAAACTGACCCACTACTCCCTTTTCAGTGACATCTGCTGTACCTTCTGTCAACCATGGTCCTGTCACCCGCCTCCTCCATAAAATGGTTCGTTTTTTGCACAGATTCGTGTGATTCGTAGAAGATACGTTGTGTTCAATTCACGAGCGCGGCCCAGCCCCAGTCGACGTGGTCGCCGCTATCGTCGTTGTCGGAGCCGTACTCCACCACCAGCTTCAGTTCCTTGCCCTTGTCCAGTTTCACGACGACGGGCTTGGGGGCTTCGCCGCCCTTGAGCGGGCCCGACGCGAAGACGACCGCGCCATCCACGAGCACCTTGGCTTCCGCGAGGCCGCGGCCCTTGGTCTCGTCGTCGATGCCCACGAACGCGACGAACTTGCGCCCGGCCTTGGGCTCGAACGGGAACGCGATCCCCGACTTCGAGTGCGCGCCGATGCCGCGGTCGCAGACCAGGCCGCCGAGCTTCATCAGATGCCCTTCGACGGAGAGGTTCAACTTGGCGGGGAAGTCGGCGTCGAAGACCGGCGTATGCGTGTTCGTGGATGGCTTGAGCAGCGAGAGCCACTGCAGGCCGGCCGCCGGACCGCCGGCCGGAAACAACGCGGCGAGGGTCTCGCGCGGGAGCGTGAGCGCGCCGCAAAAGGTTGTGTTGAGGGTGAGGGCCTTGTCGTCGAGCTTGGCGATGCGGCCGCGCAGCACGTCGCCGGCCTTGAGCCGCACGAAGACCTCGGCGCTGGACTTGCCGTCGTCCTTTTCAGGCGCGGCGGGCGCGAGCTTGCATTCGATCAGGCGTAGACGCTCGCGGTCGGGCGTGGAGAGTTTGCCGCCGGAGAGTTCGACGATGGCCTTCTCGTTGCCTAGGCGCATCACCTTGCCGTCGAGGCCATCCAGGTTCCCGAAGGTGACGCGGTCGCGGCGGCCGGGAAAGATCTGCGCGCCGCCGAAGGACTCGGACATCTTCTCGTCGCCCGGCGGAACCGAGAGCGTCGCGACCATGGGACCGTAGCGGCCCAGGGCCGGAAAACTCTCAGGCGCGCCGTTGGGCAGGGCAAAGAACGCGCCCATCAGGTCGTCGCGCTTGAGTTCCAGCACGGTGGACAGCGAGCGCGCGTTCAACGTGAGCTTGTCGCCGATGAGCGAATCGACGACGCCGATAATGAGTGAGCCGCCGCGTACGAAGACCCCCGAGGCGACGCGTTCGGGCGGGGCGTACTCGGTGAACTGGACCATCAGCACTTCGGACGCGGGCACCTTGGCGCTGCCGGCGTTCCACGTGCCGCCGGTATACGTCACCGGACCGGGCACGCGCGTGCCGGCGGTGTTGCAGAGTTCCTCTTCGGCGGCGGTGAGGCTCGCGCAGGCGGCGATGGCCGCGCAGGCCCAGGAAGCCGTAAAGAAGTAACTGCGGAACGTCATGAAGCACTCCAGGCGATCGGCGAGCCACGTTTTTAGTGCATCGTGCGGGCGGTGTCGAGGACGAACGGGGGCGGGCGCTTGGCTCGCGGCTCGCAGCAACTAATCAGTGCTGAAGGTCTACTTCATGCACCCGCACCTCACCCCCAACCCCGGCTCGACGTGAACTCGCCGACACGTCTCTCCATCAAAGGGGAGAGGGGGGACGATTGGCCATTGCCATGCGCTCGCGGCCCTGCGCGTCTTTGCGGACCTCGATCTCGGCGAAGCCCGCGGTCCCGAGCAGCGCCTTCACCTCACCGGCTTGCTCGGGAGCGATCTCGAGGCCCAGCCGCCCGCCGGGTTTGAGCCACTCCCCCGCTCCGCTAATAATCTTCCGAATCACGGCCAAGCCATGCTCCTCTGCATACAACGCCGCAGCGGGTTCGTGGTCACGAACTTCGGCTTGCAGCGCCGCTTTTTGCGCGGGATCGATGTAAGGCGGGTTCGAGACGATGAGATCGAACGAGCCTTTCTGCTCCGGCGGCAGCGGCGCGAAGCAATCGCCCTCCAAAAGTGAGACGCGCGCATCGAGCTTGAGATTCACGGCATTTTCCCGGGCAATGCCCAGCGCGTCCTTCGCGAGATCGGTCGCGGTGACCTGGGCGCGGGGTTCCTTGGCGGCCAGCGCCAGCGCGAGGCAGCCGCTGCCGGTGCCAATATCCAGCGCCTTGAGGCATTCGCCGGGCAGCGCCTTCAGGATGCCGATGGCCCATTCGGCGAGTTCTTCGGTCTCGGGGCGCGGGATGAGGACGGCGGGCGCGACTTTCAGCTTGAGGTCGAGGAACTCGGTCCAGCCGACGATGTACTGAAGCGGCTCGCGGGCCTCGGCGCGGCGCTTCACATAGGCGCGGAAGACCGCCAGTTTGTCATCCGGCACGGCTTTCTCGAAGTCGGTGTAGAGTTTGATGCGCGGGCAGCCGAGGACTTCAGAGAGGAGCATTTCCGCTTCGAGACGCGCCGAAGGGATGCCTTTGCGCTCGAAGAAGGCCCTGGTCCACTGGATCAGATCGAGGCTCGTCCAGACGCGGGCGGCGGGGTTATCCGAGGCGGCCGGACGCGAAACGGGCGCGGGATCGGCGGGCGCTGCGGAAGAGGACACGCGCGGTTCCAGGCTCCGATCCTGAGATTGTTCGTTCGAACACCCACGGCCGCGCCACGTATTCCCTCCATACTTAAGGAGGGAGTTCCAACAGAGCGCGCAGCGGCTTAATTGGCCGCAGAGGCCGTGTTGCCCGCGCCGCCCTTGCGGCGGACTTCCTTCAGCCGGGCGAGCACGTCTTCGAGCTTGCCTTCCATCATCGCCTGGATGGGCCAGTTCTTGTCCTCGCCTTCCAGGCGGTGGTCGGTGCAGCGGGCCTGCGGAAAGTTGTAGGTGCGGATGCGGTCGCTGCGGTCGCCGGAGCCGATCTGGCCCAGGCGCTGGTCGCTGCGGTTCTTGTCGGCCTCGGCTTTTTTCAGCGCATAGAGTTTGGAACGCAGGATCTGCCACGCGCGCTGCTGATTCATGCGCTGGCTGCGGGTCTCCATGCAGCGGACCGTGATGCCTGTGGGAATGTGCTTGAGTTGGCACTGCGAGGCGACCTTGTTGACGTTCTGCCCGCCCGGGCCGCCGGCGGCGCAGAAGGTCTCCTTCACTTCCTTCGGATCGACCTGGACTTCAACGTCTTCCACTTCAGGCAGCACGGCCACGCGCGCCATGCTGGTGTGGATGCGCCCCTGAGTCTCGGTCTTGGGCACGCGCTGGACGCGGTGCCCGCCGCCCTCGAAGCGGAAGTCGCCGAACGCGCCCGCGCCTTCGACGCGGAACGAGACTTCGCTCATGCCGCCCGCGTTGCCTTCCGAGGTGTCCTGCACGACCATTTTCCAACCCCTGCGGTCGCAGTAGCGCTTGTACATTTCGAAGAGGTCGCCGACCCAGAGCGCGGACTCGTCGCCGCCCACGCCGGCGTAGATCTCTACGATAACGTTGCGCCCCGCGTCCTCGTCTTCGGTCGCGACGAGATCGAGCAGCGCGTTGCGCGCTTCGTCGAGCGCGGTCTTGTTGCCGCTCAATTCCTCTTTGGCGAGGGCCTTGAAATCCGCGTCGGCAGAGGCGTCCTTGAGGATGGCCTCGGCCTCCTTCACGCTCTTATCGGCGGCGAGGAACTGCTCGTACAGCGCGCCGAACTTGGTGAGGCGGCCGTACTCCTTGAGCCACGCAGGGTACTGGGGCTTGCCGGGGCTGGCGGGGTCCTCGATGAGCTGCCGGAGCTCGAGGAAGCGCTTGCCGTTCTTTTCGACTTCGTCCCACATGCAGAGCATCTTAGAGGATTCCGCGGGAAAGACAAACGAACGGGCGGGCGATTTCCGCGCCTGGCGCCAAAGCCCGTTCCATGCGCTTGACCCGCGAGGCACGCTGGGCTATGAAGAGCGCCTCAATGGCGTACCGGAATAGCGTACGCAGCACCGGTGCGCGGGTCTTCCAACCGATCTGTCCTTCTCACGGGGCGTAGCTCAGCTTGGCTTAGAGCGCTGCGTTCGGGACGCAGAGGTCGCAGGTTCAAATCCTGTCGCCCCGACCAACATTTCTTAACGACCCCACTTCTCGACCCTTCTCCTCAGGTTCGCGGGGTGGCATTTTGTTCAAATCCCCGCAGGTCCCGGTCAGCACAGAGTCCACCGGCACCGGTTTAATGTCCTTTCTGGCAGTAGGTCCCTCGTATGGGGTAATGGGCATTGCAGCCGCCCCCATGGTCAATAGCCCACCCACAAGCGTATTCAGCATTCTCTTACCGCTCACTGTGGGTTCAAATCTCAAGAACAGCCGAACGTTCAACTCATTGAAGAGTCGGACCGTAGAGGTCGAATCCTGCATATTCTTTGAGCTTTCGCACAAACGGTCCAGCAGTGTAAGAGCCTTCTCGACCTCAACCGCTCGATTGCCATTCTGGAACTTCTTGAGTTTGAGCGCCTGAATTGCCGCCTCCACTTCCTTTTTCTCAGCCATCTTACAATCAAAGATAGTGGCCATCGCCTTACGCTGTTCGGGTGTCTCCGCAAGAGCCATGTTTTCCGTTATGGTTTCTAGTTTCCGGGAAATATCCGCCAACTGGGCTTCCTTCGAACCCAATTCTTGGCCTTCGGCATGGCCATGATCTCGTTGCGCAGCTAACCGCTCAATCTTGCGCCTGATGCGTTGCTGCGTCTTTTCATCGGAGAATCGCTGTTGGATACTGGCCAATACAAACATCTGCGCCATCGGACCATCAATCGAGTTGTGGAAACATCGAGCCCCGTGACTCTGCATGTACTGACCACACTTGTACCGATAGGTTTTCTCGTAAGGCGCGCGATACATAGGCCAGCCGCAGTTCAAATCGAAAACCCTACATCCCAGGGGATTCTGCTCGGGATTACGGGACCGTGGCTTGCCCTTCTGTGAACCGGCTCTCGCATCGAGCTTCTTGCGCAGGCCTTCGAGCTTCTCCAGTGAGACGAGGGGATCAAACGTGGCAGGCGCAGTAATCTGGTGCGTTGGGGGATTCTGAACCACTTTAACCTTTTGATCCGGTAGTCGCTCATGCTCGGCGAGTTCGCGAGCACCATCTGGAGAGGTACGAAGCAACCGCCCCATACTGCGTCTCCCGAAGGTTACGACGGCGTTAAGCAGCGTGTTGCGCGCAATACTGATGATAGTGCTCTGGTTCCATAGGCCGCTTACCTGATGCGTGAAACCACGGTCTTTTCGAGACCGGCCCGCATCAGGCGAAGGTACCCCCTCCTTGTTGAGCATGGCCGCAACCCGCGATGCAGGATTTGCTTCAAGCAACTCTAAAATACGTCTGATTAAACTCAACTCTTCCTCAGGTCCAGGCAGCCACACCACATGGTGGCCAGCCATCCGGACATGTTCTCGATCCTGGAGTTCGCGAACTGGAGTACCGTCTTCCCTTACAAGCCACCGACGAAAGCCATAAGGTGGCCGGCCTCCGGTACTGAATCCACCCTTTGCCAACTCAATCTGAGCAAGGACCATCTTGTGAGCCAGGTCGTAAGCGAACTTTCCAGACGCATCGTAGTCAACGAGCGATAGAATCAGATCTCCGAGATCACGTTTGCCGCCTTTGGATATCGGCCCGACCTCGCCGCGATCCATGAAAACCAACGTAAGCCCCATCTCGCGCAGAACATTTTCCATCCTGACGCCATCCAGCGGATCTTCTGGCCGGGCCAAACGATCACGTCTTGGAATGTAAATGTGACTGATCGTTGGATCGTCCTGTGCCGCCCGAACCAAGGCATCCAGCCCACGTCGGACAAACAGATTCCCTGAAACATCGTAATCCAAGAATAGGTCGCCTTCGCTCGCGATGTTGTTTTTTATCATACGTTCAATCTGTTCAGAAGTTCCGCCAAACTTCAACCCTCGCTTTTTGGCATCACTAGCCGCCCAAGCGACATATTGTGCGGGTGTACATTCGTGGCGGCCGCCTGAATCCCGAAAATAAAATTCGGCGCGGCCGCACTTAGATCGACTGCTTCGTGTCATCCAACGCCTCCTTTCAGGATCCCGGCCTCTGCTGGAGAACTCCGTCGTTCCTGTTCTCCCAAAGGAACTCGCACAGCGCGTCTAGTTCCTCATCGGTGGGTGGCTCGGCGTGAAAGACGATTTCTGCGCCCAGTCTCTGGCGTCCTTCACGGGCAAAATTATTCCACCATGCGACAACTACCGTAAGAGCCAGAACGGCCTCTTTCTCTTCTTCCCGCTTGCCAAAGAATTCGCGGATTGCTTTGGCGAGCGCAATCCGATCCTCCTGGCGGAGAAATGTGATTAGGCCTCGCCGTAACCATAAAATGATGCATGCCAGTCCCCCCACATCGGCTACGAACCCGGGAGACAGTTGCTTGATGTCTATTGCCTGTATTCCCCTTGACCGGAAGAAGCCGCTTTTTCGAAGGAAACTGGCGCCGAGGACTCCAATGTAAACTAACTCCGACCAAACTAGCTCTTCATCTTTCGAGTTGAGAGTACCACGGTCAGTAAGAACAAAGGACTTTTTCATAGTCGCATGCTCCATAGCCTACTCACGCCTTATATCTCCACTTGCTAAATACGTCAATAGGGTAGTTTCAATGGTACTTTGAGAGATTTGAGGCAATGGAGAAGGAAATGATAACGGAAGAACGTTGGTCTCGGTTCAATCAACTTCTCACGGCCCTTGAGGCTCTGGGCTTAACCCAGGTTCAAATCGCAACTAGAATAGGTGTTTCCCCGAAATACATCTCGGACATCAAGAATATGCACCGCGGACTCACCGAACTGACGGCCCGCCGCTTCGCCGATGAATTCGGAGTCAGCTTTGAATGGCTGCTATTCGGACAAGGAAGTATGAAGCGAGTAGTGCTCTCTGATGGCCCCAAGGACTTTCTCTCATTACCCTTGTTAGACGTTGTTCATATTGGCCCACCACTAGACTGCCCTTCCTGGTTGGGAACTTGGACGAATCTAGCTGGCGCAGCAGCGCTTGCGGCTAACCGGTCAAAATTGCCTTACATCCTTCGCATGCCGAACAATGACCGTGAGGGGCAACTTAATCCTGGGGACCTTCTGCTAGTGTCCCAGGAGCCGACACCTGCAAGCCGTCTGGCCATTGTTTCGGGCAAGCCAAATCACATTCTGGCTCGCAAAAACAATCACGATTCCTGGATCCCCATAAAGACCGGAATGCGAATTACCTGGAAGACCGAAGTGTTAGCGTCCATCGTCGGAATCGTCTGGAAGCCATTTTGAGCAAATTGACTTTTAGCAGAAATTATATTCTCTAGCACATTATATATTACCTCTTTTGAGGTTACTTTTTAGATACAATTGTTCCTGATATCTACAGTAATAATAACGCAAATTCGTTCATAATATAGATACAATAGTGCGGACAAAATTTCCATTGCCCTCGGCATCAATTCGTTTGAAACGATGACTAAGAACCCATCAATTGTCTTCGCATTCACGGAATATGTAGGCATTCTTGACCCTCTTGGCTTTCGAATGTACTTAGACGACAATGCTACCCTTGCTTTATTTATTTCGTGCGAGATGGCTCATATTCAAGCAAGAGCTTGAATATGAGCCATCTCGCTTGCGCTTTTAGCGCATTATTGGCTATATCAAGGCAGTGGACGAAACATCTCCTTGGGGGAGTGAGGAGTTGCGTCCATGAAACGCCACGAGCTAACCGACCGCGAAGGCCGCATCAACTGGCGGTCCAATGTTCCGGCCGCCAAGCGGCGTTTGATGCTTGGAGTAGGTCAGCGGGTCCAGGACGTGCATTGCGCTACGGTTTCGCAACGGGATCATCGCCGCCTTCGTATGGGCTTGCGCTGGGAGCATGGGGTCGCAAGGGGCAAATGAGGTGCCAGTTTGAAGTGCTGTGAACAGGGCGGATTCTAACACCATTCCAGCAGAACGATAGAATGATGAATAGGCAGTGGATCATGGTGTGCCTATATCGACGGATGTCGTGTTTTTGGCATCCCATGTACATTTTTGCTTTCGGTTCCCTCCATCACTGGGCCGATTTCCTCCGACTCATTTTCACAAACTTGTCGTTACGTATTTTCATTTTCTTAAATGACGGTCGCTTATCAAAAGTTAATTTCTATTTGGGCCTTTATATCTGAGGTACCTGCGAAGAAACAATTCCTGGGCCTGAATCAATTACCCGGATCGGGTTGCAGGCGAGGACTTGGCCGAATTCGTCATGTAGAATCAGAGCTTCAATGTTGAAAACGTGACGCATGATGGAAGCGGTGAGTACTTCTACTGGAGATCCCGTCGCCACGATGCGGCCGTCGCGCATGGCGCAGAGGTGATCGGCATAGCGCGCGGCGAGATTCAAATCGTGCACCACCAAGATGATGGTCTTACCTAGGTCGAGATTTAGTTTTCGAATGACGGCCATGACTTCAAGTTGGTGCGCCAAGTCGAGAAACGTGGTCGGCTCGTCCAGAAATAGATAGGCTGGTGCCTGCGCCAACACCATGGCGACCCACGCCAGTTGCCGCTGGCCTCCACTGAGTTGGCTGATTGGACGGTGCCTGAGGGGTTCGACTCCCGCCAGTTTTAGCGCATGATTTACGGCCGCATCGTCTTCCAGAGTTAATACTTCGAAGAGTTTGCGGTGCGGATAGCGACCGTGAAAGGCCAAGTCTTCGACGCTGATGTCGCCCGGCGCCACGTTTTCTTGGAACAGGATGCCCAACTTTCGCGCGAGTTCACGCCCCGGCATAGTCGCGATATCTTTGCCGTCCAAGATCACGCGACCCTGCTCCGGGACCAACTGGCGGGCCAAGATTTTCAAGAGCGTGCTCTTGCCCGATCCGTTGGGCCCGATCAGTGCCGTGATTTTTCCTATGGGTACGAGGATGGATTCGTCATCCACGACGGGCGGCTGCTGCGCGTGGTAGCGCACGCGCAGGTGTTCGCCGGAGAGGCCATGAGCAGCGGGTTCTGGATCGTTCACAGCTTTCCGATCTCCTGCTTGCGGCGCATCAAGTAAAGGAAGAATACGCCGCCGAGAATGCCGGTCACGATGCCGACGGGAATCTGGACTGGGTTCAGCGCCAGTCGCGCGGCCGCATCGGCGCTTGTGAGCAACGCCGGACCGGAAAACAGGCACCCGACCAGCAGCATCCGGTGGGAACTGCCGGTCACGCTGCGGACGATGTGCGGAACGATCAGGCCTACAAAGCCTATCAAGCCCGCTACCGAAACGGCGGCGCCTGCAGCTAGTATGGCTGTAGCCGCGAGTAGAAAGCGCACACGTTCCACCGGCATCCCAAGAGCCTTGGCCATCGGGTCGCCCAGGAGCAACACGTCGAGATACCGTGACGCCGAAAGACCCAGCACCACGCAGAGGATCGTCCAGGGCGTCGCCAGACGGACCTGTTCCCAGCCGCAGCCGGTAAGCGAGCCCGTTGTCCAGGACATCGCGTTCTGCATCACAGAGACGTCCTTGATGAAAAAAAAGATTGCCGTCTGCAGCGATCCGGCAATGGCTCCGACGATCACGCCAGCAAGCACCAGCCGCACGGGGCTGGTTCCGCGGTTCCATGCAATTAGGTAGACCACAAAAAAGGCCGCACCTCCGCCGAGCATGGCGATCAGCGGCATATGGACGCCCATGACGGGAAAGAACACCAGTACCAGTATAATCGCCAATCCTGCACCAGAACTGACGCCAAGCAAATAAGGGCTTGCCAGTTCGTTACGCGTAATGGCCTGGAAGATGCACCCCGAATACGCCAGATTGATCCCGACCATGATGCCCACGAGCACGCGAGGAAGGCGCACATTCCAAACAACTAGTGTCGTCACAGACAGAGCGTCGGGATCGCCCAAGCCCAGTGCGTGCGCGATATTTTTGCCGAAGACAAGGTGCACTAGCATCGTGGGGTCGCCCCACACCTTCGCATCCGCCAGTGCCGCAAGGGCTTCATGCCACGACATGCCGTAGGAACCTGCGGCCGTCTGAACGGCCGTCGCGGCAAGCACAATCAGCGATGAGACCGCGATCAGACCCGCCAGAGCCCTGCGGCTCCGCCGTTCGGATTTTTTCGCCGCTATGGATTGGATGGACATTCTGAAGGACTTGCCTCGCTCAATCGCTCTTCAGGATTTCAATCATCTGCTTGCGGTCAAAGAGCTGCTCTGCGGGCGGATATTTCTGATCGTCCCGGTAGGGGCCGAAGAATTCAGGATAGACCTGTTTGGCGGCCATCTCAATCTGAAAGATAAAATCGATGGGCCCTTGTAGCGGCGTGCCGCCGGGATAGACACGGCCTTCTTGAAGCGCGGTCAGCTTCTGCGCCAACGGGTCTTCCTTTAGCTTCAACAGGCGCTCGTAGGTGGGCCGCGCGCCGGGGTAGATGGCCCACGGCACGATCAGGATCTCGGGATTCAGCGCCAGAAGCCCTTCCAAGTCGACTGACGTGCCCCGACCGCCATCGCCGTATGTGGACGCTTTAATGTTTTCGAAGGCATCCAGCGCTCCGATCAAGGGGTACTGCGCCTGCCCGAATCCATTGCGCAGCAGGCTGAAGGGCAGGAACTTGCCGTTGTTGTAGATCACCAAGCCGATGCGCTTGCGCTTTTCGAGCGGCGGAAGTTTTTTCTGAATCGATGCGATCAGGGTATCGTAGAGGGCCTTCAAGCGGGCGATGCGTTGCGGTTGCCTGTACACTTGGGATACTTTTTCAGCCAGTTCCCATACCGTGTAGTACTCATAGGGTTCTTCGCCCGAATAGCTGTTTTCACGGCTGTAGCGGTTTGCAAAAAACGGCCCGACGTTACGTGCGATCTCTTCAACGTCTGCCTTGGTCCAGCCTCGCGAACGAGCCAGTTGTAGCGGGTCGATGTGGTACACGTCGGCGTGCAGGGCGTACAGTAATTCCTTGTCGAACATGGTCCCGCCCTGTCCATACATGTATTTCAGCTTGTCGCGGTCGATCCGCACCTTTACGTCCGTCAGTTCAGCGTAAAACGAATCGTTAAAATTGATGTTCGATCCGGTTGCCAACAACTTCGGCTCTTCGCGTACTGCGATCAGGATGTCGTTGTAATTTGCGTCCAATGTCACGACGCGTTCGGGGACATGCGCAAAGCGAACCTCCCCCATTGGAGACATGCTAACCGTGTAGGGTTGGGACGCGGCTTGGGGTGAATCCTTTGCCGGAGATGGTGACGAGACGCCGGATTTTTCAGATTCCGTCGTGCGAAACGCTGGACTGGTGGCCCCGCTGGACGTGGCTATCAACAGGATAGCCAGCATGCCGGTGCCGAAGAGAACAGTACCTACTAGAACGAGCTTGGCGATTCGGTTCATGCCTGCGAATTCCCGGTTATTTGATGCCTGCGACGATGTAGGGGGTAGAAGTCCGGCCTTCGCGGCCTTCTTCCTTCAGTTCCTTGCGGGCCGCAATCACTTCGTCGGTGGAGAGGAGTTGGATATCGCGCAGGCCCAAAGCCTGCATCAATACCCGCAAGGTGCCCGCGGTATGGTCACGGAACGGCAGTTCGTTCAGTGCCGCGCGATAGTTTTCGTCCACTCGCCAGCGCGGCTTCCCATCGTCCGGTTGTTGCTGATCCTGCGAAGGGTTCTCGCGCAGACGCCGCTCCGCGTCCGGCGGGCTTTCCTCGCCAATCAGCACCAGCAGACCACCGGGCTTGAGCAACTGCACCCAGCGCCGAACCGCGTACCCTGGATTGGGTAGGGTAAATAGCATTAGGCGGCTGGAAACAAGATCAAAGGATTCGTCCGAAAAAGGAGGCGTTTCCGCGTCGCCTTCCACGAAGGTGACTGGCAAGCCCTTCGCCTCCGCGATCTTTCGCCCCGCCGTAATCATAGTCGGTGAGAAGTCGAGCCCAGTCGATACGAAACCTAGTTCAGCCCAAAGCTGGGAAATCGTGCCCGGCCCTGTACCTGTGTCCAAGGTTTCGCGAACGCGGCCACGCTCAGCCGCTTTGCGCAGCGCCTCCAGCCATGCCTGGCGGCAAATGGGATTATCAAACTCCCCGATGGTGACGCGGTTCACCCAGTTTTCCACGCGCGCCTCATTGCTCCAGCCGTGGCGGAAGACCTGCTTCAGTTCTGCGATTGTAGCCATTGAAGTTCTCCCAAGGTCAAAGTTGATGCAGCCACAGTGGACCGCACTTCCGGGTCCACACTACTCAAGCCGATAGTTAATCCTGAGCTTCAAGCAGCCAGGGACCGGGTTCCCATCTTCAAGTGCCGGACCATAGCGGGCTCCTCTGGCGGCAGCGATGGCCGAAGAAACGAACGCATTTCCGTCCTCGCCAGAAATCACACGAATCTCCTGAACACGCCCTTTGGCATCAACGAAGACCTCAAGTAAAACCGTTGCAGTGCGGCCACCTTTGCGCTCGCCTTCTGGGTAGGCTGGATTCAACGATCCCTTGAGCTGCGTAGGTCGTGTCAGCCCCGGTCCAGCAGAGGTATTCGAACCCTTGCCGTTTCCTTGGCCAGACCCTGCGCCTTGACCTGAGCCCGAGCCATTACCCAAACCCAACCCAGAGCCGGTGCCCACTCCGAATCCAGTTCCATGCCCCGCCCCATAGCCTGAATTGCTCCCAGCGCCTATTAGACCTGTTCCGTTTCCGCCACCACCACCACCCCCTGTTTGCGGGTTAGAGGCCTGAGAGAGTGCGCTTGTACTCGTCGATGCCACTGCCGGCACCAACAGGCGCTTCTTGGTTTCCCATCTTTGTGAAACGGCGACTTCCGTGTCCAGAACTTCAACCTCTTTTGGCAATAGTGGCTGTACGGGAATATCTTCGAGGGCCGGTGTTTCCGGTTCTGGGTCCTGGATATCCAGAGGCATCTTGAAGACGGGATCTTCCGATATAGCGATCTCTGGAATGGATTCCGCTTGACGGATAAAAGTCTCGGGCGGCGACTGAAGCGCGACGCTTTCAACTGAATCGTAAGACTGTTCCAACGACCGCGATACAGCTAATGGCGCCGCTACCATCAGAACGCTGAATAATACGGCGTGGAGCAAAATGGAAATAAGCCAAGTGTTGGGCGCGCGTTTTAACCGCGATTTGTCTGTATGCTTAAGAAGAAGTGTGGAAGATATATTTGATGACATAGCATTAAGACTTTCTTGTTGGTGCCCGCCGCTTGACATGTTGTTGAGTACAGAACGCTCGCATGTCTGAGGCCTCACTCCCATGTCGTCTTATCACTCAATCACGTTGAAGTATTTTCTTCACCAGCTCGATTTCCTGGGGTCTCCTTCTCAATAAAAAACCGCTCGTGGCCAGGTGCTGCTACCAAGCATGCCTTCACTGTTGCCAGATCCTGTTCTTCCATGGTCAAGAGCAAATTACCTATTGCAATATCAATCTCCGCTATGGATTTCTCGCGAATGGGGGCGTCCTCTTTGGTTTCTTCGGCTGGAATATTCGCCGCTGCTTCTTCCATCCCCAAAAGTCCGTATGCGAGCGGTGAAGTACGAGCCGTCTGCAAAATATCTTTCACTTGCGTTGTCCTTAGAAAAGTGATTGTACAAAGTCTTGGAGTTTACAGGCTAATTAGAAATCAAATCCCAGCGTTAGAGAGGCCGAGCGTGGCTCTCCCGGCTGGACGCGCGAATTGATCAGCGACGACTCGTAGAAGACGCGATCAAAGATATTCGTGACATTAAGCTGAGCCTTGATGTTGTGCCCGCCAGGCAAGCTGTGACGGTAGAATGCGGCCAAATTCGCAGTCGTGTAACCCGGGAGCCGGAATGTATTCAAGCTGTCGCCAGATCGGTCGCTTGAGGAGTAAACACCCATCCCAAATCCCAGGTCTTTGGCCATTCCGCTCTGAATCATGTATTTGACCCAGATCGAGCCGCTATGATTTGGGATGTTGATAAACGGCTGGCCCACTTTGGGTGCGCCAGCAACCCCTGAGGCCTTGATGACGTCGGTTTCCGTAAAGGCGTAATTGGCAATAATATTCCACCCCTTGTGAAACTCGCCTGAAATGTCGAATTCGAACCCCTGGCTGCGTAGCGTACCGGCGTTGAGCGAGAATCCCGTGTGCAGTGGATCGTTCTGGACGACGTTATCCTTGGTTACTTTGAAAACCGACATGGTCGACAGCAACCGCTTCTCAAAGGTTTCGAATTTCAGGCCCGCTTCGTATTGAATGCCGGTCTCGTTGGCCAAGTACGATCCATCAAACGTTTTACTGAGTGGATTTACGGGATCGTAGGACTGGCTGACGCTGCCGTAGACGCCCATCATTTTGATAGGGTGATACATAAGGCCCACGCGGCCAGTAAAGGCATCATTGTATTGGTTGTCACGCAGAATAGGCGCGGGAATCTTTCTAAATGAATGCTGCTCGATGTAGTCGAAGCGCTCGCCGATCAGCAACCTTAGGACATCATCCGGCACCAATTCGATCTCGTCCTGAAGATAAGCGGCCACCCATGGCGTTTGGGAGTCACTGTAAGCTATAGTATTAAATCTGGGATTTGTCGGCAAGCCATGTCGCGGATGGATGATGTTAACGTTGAACGCCGCGGGAAGATTGAATCGAACGTTTTCAGAAGTGGCGTCTTGTTTTCGAAAATCTACGCCGCCCAACAATTGATGCTTCGTCGGACCTAAGTTGAATTTGAAGACTACATCTGTGATCGATTGGTATTCCTGCTCCGTGAAGCGGCCCTTTTCCCAAAAACGGCTTACGGAGTTATTAGCCAGAGTGGCGTTAAAGCGGCGTAACCCGTCCATTTGATCGATCCAGCTTCTATACAGGAACATATTTCGCACTGTAAGGGCTTCATTAAAGCGATGCTCTAAACGGTAGCTAAATGAAAGATCTCCCATGTCTTGCCCGTCATCCTGCCCAGGTTCGCCGAGAAAGGTCTCGATACCCGCAACCGGTTTGTTTCTGGAAGAAAACGCCACTCCGTCGTCGGTCGTACGTTTATTTCCCGAATAATTGACCTCCACGTTCAGGGACGTGTCTTTGGAGGGACGCCATTCGATGCTTGGGGCGATTTCGTACCGGCGGGAGACAACCCAGTCGCGGAAGGATCTGTCGTGATCGTAGTTCGCCACAACACGAAAAAGCAGTTTCTTGTCCTTCGTGATAGGACCCGTGGCGTCGACCGTTTCGTGATATTGGTCGTACGTGCCGGCTTCCGTTGTCATGGAGATGCGCTGCTTCTCCTCGGGCTTCTTGGTGACGACGTTGATCGTGCCGCCGGGCTCGATCAATCCGTAGACCATGGACGCTGGACCTTTGAGCACTTCCACCCGTTCCACGTCGGCCATGTTGACCGGAGCGATACCAGTCACGGGGAAGCCGTTGAGCAGCATGCGCCCGTTGGCAAAGCCTCGAATGTAGGCGGCCTCGAAGGTCTGCGCAAAGCCTTCGCTCTTTTGGCGCTGTACGCTGCTAACGTTCCGATAGGCGTCGGAAAGCCGGTCCATCGATTGGTCTTCGATCACTTGGCGTGTCACCGTTTGAACGCTCGCTGGCGTATCGAATACGGGCGTGTCGGTCCGTGTAACGGAGGGTGCGGTCTTTGCGCGATAGGCTTGCTTGTCCAGTGCGCCGGTCACCGTTATTTCGATTTCTTGTGGAGACTTCTTGGGTTTCTCTTTGTCTTTATCCTTGGCATCTTTGCTCTCAACGGTCTTCTTTTCGAAGGTCTTTTCTTCGCTTTTGACTGTCGCGGGAGGCTGTTTCTCGGATTCCACCGGAGAGGTCTTAGCTGGCTCTTCGGCTATCGCTAAGGAAGCCGTACTGACGAGCATTACAATGCCCATGAACAGAATCCTCTGCCAGTCAAACATGCGGACCTCCCATCCCATTCGATTTCAAAACAATTAAGATTTGATATAAAGCAAAGACCTAGCCAAAGGTATTCTTTGTAGAATGATCGCGTATGCTTATTTTGGAACGAGAGTTGCGCGAATACTGGTCGAATTATTTAGTCAAACTTTGTTCATATTATAACCAAGAGAAGAGATGTGCTGTATATTCATTAAGCAAACAGCTGGTTATCTTCCCCTCCACGGCAAGGCTGTGAATGGACTTATCGCGTCTAGTCATATGGCATCTTGGTTGCGTATTTTGATCTAGTGATAAGAGCCAGTGGGTACGGAATTAGTAGGGGCTTACGGTGAACACACTTGCTGGCAGCGCGCCCTACAGAGATGTCTTTCAAAAAGGCTGGAACGCTCCAGAACGCGTCTCCAACTATGTCCGAAGAGTAGCCAAGGGCGAATTTCAAGAGCCAGAAATTCGTGCCGCCTGGATACAGACGCTTGGAATTGCGATTGGTGGAAAGTCCGGGCTCGATCTACTGGATGTGGGAACGGGGCCCGGCATCTTTGCTCAAATCTACAGTATTCTCGGCAACAGTTGCACGGGGCTCGATTTTTAAGACGGTATGCTCGGCGCAGCGCGGGAAGGAGCGCGCGAGGCGGAACTGAACATCAAATTCGTTTCCGACGATGCTGAAGCTCCGCCCTTTGAAACGGCATCTTTCGATGTCGTCTCTAGCAGGCACGTGCTGTTTAACCTGCATCACCCCGGCGTCGCTGTGTGCGAATGGCTGCGTTTGTTGCACCCAGGCGGCCGATTGATCCTGATCGGCGATAACATGGACCATGCAAGAGCGCCTACACTCGCGGAGAAACTGAAGCGGCCCTTTGGTTGGCTCATGCTTCGATTGACGCGCGATGTCTGGAGCGGACCTGAGTGGCGTCCGAGCGCGAATTATCTAAACATTGTTTCGTCCATGCCCCTCTTCCGGCACCATTCGGGAGTTTTACAGGCAGTCATGGAAGCTGCTGGCGCTATAAATATCCAATACATTGATACCAAAACCCTGCGTTTGACTCGTGAGCGCCGATTTTTGCTCGCCCGACGCTGGTACTTTCCCCCCAGCCAGCCGTTCATCCTTGTGGGGACAAAGCCAGATTAGTCGCGAAGCTGTTTTCAGGCATTCGCTTTCCATTACCATTATTGTGGATAGCTCGAGTCTGGCTACTACTCCGTTATTGAGCGCCATTGGGGTAAGCACATGCTCTTCCGGTTCGCGCTTTATGGTTTCTTAAAGAACCAGACTTACTTTGAGCCGTTCTTGGTCCTAGCCTTTCTTGAAAAAGGGTTGAGTTTCTTTGCCATTGGTATGCTGATCGGGTTCCGCGAAGTTGTTATCAATATCGTTGAGGTTCCCTCCGGGGCACTGGCGGATCTTCACGGTCGCCGCCGCTGCATGGTGATCTCGTTCATCTCCTATATTCTCTCGTTTCTCGTGTTCGCATTGGGTACAGAACTCTGGCACCTCTTTCTCGGCATGTTCTTTTTTGGCGGCGGTGAGGCTTTTCGGACCGGAACCCATAAAGCCATGATTCTCGATTGGCTCCGCATTCAGGGCCGCGAAAACGAACGCACGCGCGTCTACGGCTATACGAGGTCCTGGTCGAAAATCGGCTCCGCGATATCCGTGCTTATTGCTGCCGCGCTCGTGTTTTATGGCGGCAGCTATTCAAACGTCTTTCTATTCGCAATTGGACCTTACGTAATAAACCTCGTCAATCTTGCCACCTATCCTGCCGTTCTCGACGGTGACTGCAAGACTGACGTCTCCTTTCGCGAGATGGCTCGGCACCTTTTGCGTGTTACCCGCGATACGATCAAAACGCCTATGTTGCGCAGGCTCGTAGCGGAATCAATGGGATTCGAAGGCGTTTACGCGGCAGTAAAGGACTACCTCCAGCCGGTGCTTAAATTAACCGCGCTTTCCATTCCGCTCATGCTCAATTTCCCGGACAAGCAGCGAGCCGCCTTGCTCGTCGGAGTGGTCTATTTCGGGTTGCATCTGCTTTCAAGCGTAGCGGCGCGCAAATCGCATCGTGTGGTGGACATCTTTGGCGGTGAGGAACCTGTGACGCGAAGACTCTGGCAGATGAACCTCTTTCTCTATCTGAGTCTTGCGCCTCTATTGTATTTTCATGCCAATTCGGGAATCATTGCTGTCTTCGTACTCCTCGCGATCACGCAGAACCTTTGGCGTCCCGTGCTAATTACGCGATTCGACACGCACTCAGATCCGGCAATCGGCGCAACGTTGCTCTCCATCGAATCTCAAGCCAATTCCGTTTCCACGATGGTGCTGGCGCCGCTTCTTGGGCTCGCGGTTGACTGGGCCAATGCAGGCGACACAAGCGGCATTCAGCACGAATTCTGGCCGGTAGCGCTCGCAGGACTCGCAACATCCATTTGGGCGCTGGCCACCAATTCACATGCCGACAGCTCGACTTCGTCAAGCTCAGCCAAGATGGAGTCATTCAAAGCGAGTTAATGGGCGCTTCGATTGAATTCCACATTCACTACTTCGGTCTGTCTTTGACAGGAACGCGCGTAGATTCTACGCAGCAGCCACAGTTGCATGTATTAAAAATCAGACGACTCCGATCTCTCGATCTTTGACAAAAAAATCGTTGCGAAAGTCGGGGACCGTGAGCCCGACCATTCGCCAACTCCGACATTTCAAAGGAGGTCTTTGCTAGGCTGCGGTTCCAGAGAAGCCTAAGGCCATGGTAATGTTGTCCAATGGTTCAGACGTCTGAACTCCTCTGAAGCCCGCGACGCTGACGAACGGATGCGCAGCGGTTTTGAGCTGGTTCATCAAATGCCATTGCAGGGCTGCCGAAGTTGAAGAAATTCAGGATTTGGCGATAGGCGTCGCATTTCGGCAAGTTCGGGATTTGCAAATCATGGCGAGCGATTGGCCGGTGTACGTTGAAGGCGAAGGAGGAGCGCGGCGAGCCCTCGACGAATCCAAGGACGCTCGACGACCTGAAACGAGTGCTTTGCTCATATTGAGGACAGGTGGTCGCCTATGCAAGAACCTGAACAAGGAGCGGAGGAGATGTTTCTTTACGCGTAGATAGAAATCGTCGGAATTTACAAGCGGCCTTCGCCTCGCCGCGAAACTTGTCGCATGGCGTACGCGCATTTTCACTTCGCAGGGACGGCCGGCCCGCAACGCGTCTTCTGAATCCAGGAGCGCAACGAATCCAACGCCAGCGGCTTCGATAACCGTGTCACATTCAATGCGGCAGGCCCCTCAAGGTTTTCTTCCGCATCGCAGCAAGACATGATCGCGACAGGCGAATCGGCAAAACGCGCTCGAAAGGCGAGAACCACTTCGATGCCAGCGCCGTCGGGAAGATCAAAGTCGGTCAATAACCCCGCAACTTCCAACTCGAGGCAGCACAAGTCCTGCATGGCTTGCAAGGCGTCCTCGATGCTAGGCTCCACGACGCAGCGGAACCCCTCTGCATGGAAGAAACGGACGAGCACCGCCGACACTCCGGCATCTTCGACCACAACAAGCAATAATGGCGCGTTGGCGCAATCGTGTTTCAGTTGCCGCGCATCGGCGCGCAATGAATTCGTGAGGTTCGGCAACGCTCCCGTCTGCAGTGTGGTATTCACTTTTTCTCGGCTCCGCTCTCCTTGGTCGAAGACTTCCTGTCTTCCGAGGAGTTTTTTCGGGTGGTTATGAGGGATTTGGCGTCTACAAGCCATGTGCCATCCTTCTTGACCAAGTAAAAGGGTAGCGGCATCGCAACTTCGCCCACGAAGCCTTGCAAAAGCAGGCGGTCTTCAGGAATCTCCGCCACGATGGCCGCCTCACCGTTCGGCAAATACACCTTCTCACCTTTCTTGAGACGTTTGAACTTCATCGCTTCGAATCCTTTTTGAACTTCCGCCTTCTGCTCGGGAGTGAGTTCGAGGTTTTCGCAGAGAATACCCGCGTCTGGGCTCTCTAAAATGCATGCCTTGATCTTTTCCAGGTCTCGGTCGACCATGGCCAGAAGCAATCTCCGCACGATGGCGCAGGCATCCCGAAGATCGGTATCGGGTGTCGCCGATTCCTTGCGTTTTTCTTCGGGAACCATCTTCGCGGCCGGAATATCCTCAGCAGCCATGAGTCCGGCAGAAATCACGGTGGCTAGAACGACAATAGAAAAGCATCTCATCTGCGTTTCCCTCGCTTGAGTTTCACTGAAATCGTATGGCAAGCGTTGTGCCAGGTGAAAAGTATTGAATCTTTGGAACTTAGGTGTGACATTCCATCTGGAATTGGTCATGGAATACACAACAGGATCGCAACAATTGATCTTTGCAGTGCTTATATTTAGATGCGGCCGAGACTCGCGATTGCGGCTTATAAGATTTCAAAAACGTGTCGCTAACGATCAGCTTTTCCTGTTTCAGGTTGATCATTAGAAATCAGCTTTCGCAAGGTATTCCGACTTATACCCAGAAGCCTGCTGGCCTTCACTTGATTCCCGCCCAGGCGATCCATCGCAGTTCTGACAACGGCATTTTCCACATTACTCATGATCTCACGAAATATGTTCCCTGGGCCACCTCGTAAATTATCCAAAGCAGCCGCGGTCATATCGGCAATCGCTATTTGAAGCTGGGATTCCTGTGTGTCTGCAAGTTCGGGACTGGTGTTTATTAGGTGACTGGGCAAGTGTTCGGGCTGGATAGGCACGCCCCGTGCAAGCAGCACGGCGTGTTCGATAGTATTGCGTAGCTCGCGAACGTTTCCCGGCCAGTCGTAGCGCAACATGTGACGCATGGCATCTTGAGATATCTCCTGATGCCGCACTCGTTGTCCACCCGTAATTGCCGCCAGTTTCAGAAAGCGGGCAATGAGCAACGGTATGTCTTCCTTACGCCTACGCAGTGGAGGCAGTTCGATAGAGATCACGTTAAGCCGGAAGAAAAGATCCTCACGGAACAGGCCTTTTTGAATGCGTTTGCTTAACTCGCGGTTCGTCGCAGTCAAGATGCGCACGTTAACCTCTATCGTCTCCGTCGAACCGACTCTTTCAAATCGCTTCTTTTCGATAAAGCGCAACAATTTTGCCTGGATTGAGAGCGGCATCTCGCCGATCTCGTCGAGAAAGAGCGTACCATCGTGGGCGGCCTCCCCCTTGCCAATCCGATCCCGGTGAGCGCCGGTAAAGGCACCCTTCACATGTCCGTACAACTCACTTTCAAGCAGAGGCTCGGGCATTGACGCGCAGTTGACCGCGATAAACGGCCCTTTCGCGCGATTGGAATATCGATGGATGGCGCGTGCAACCAGTTCCTTGCCCGTACCCGATTCGCCGGTGACGATCACACTCGTATCCGACCCCGCCACGGCGCCGATTTTCTTGTAAATTTCCTGCATGCATGGCGACTTGCCAATGAGCGAATCCAATGACGAAGCTTGGTCCAATTCTGCGCGAAGATCTTTGACTTCCCGCGAAAGACTCGTGGTCTTAAGCGCGTTGCGGACCTGTTGCAGCACATCTTCGTTGTGAAGGGGCTTGGTGAGATAATTATACGCCCCGCGGCGCATGGCCTCGATGGCTGTCTCCATTGTGCCGTGGGCCGTAATCATGAGAATTGGCATGTCGGGCGCGATTTCCCTAAATCGCGGCATGGCGTCAAGCCCAGAGACTCCGGACAACTGCACATCGATTAAAGCGATATCGGGCGTTTCGCGTTCGGCAATTTCAAGCCCGTCTTCGGCGCTCGCCGCGATCAGGACTTCGTACCCCTCGTTCTTAAACAGTTGGGAAAACGCCCAACAAATAGCTTGTTCGTCGTCAACCACGAGAATCTTCGCGACTTTCACCAAGGAATGCCTCCTAAAAGCACAGGTTCAAACCCAGTGAAGATTTATCGCAACCAAAGGGCCTATTTTACTAATTCATGCAACCCTCGTTGAAGCAAGCCAAAGTGAGTGATGTGTGCATAAACCCGACGCTGTCCACGGTATTTTTTGTTTTATTGTTCATAATTTAAGCATTAACGTGTCAACTATTATACAAAATACACAGCGTTGACGTCGGGATAATACTCTCCGTATTCCTGTGGAAAAATCTCGCAAGGCAGTACAGTTTTTGTTCGTTATAGATTGTGAATAGTGTAGATAATAAGTCATCCGATGTGTTCTGAGCAACGCTTGGAAGGGAAAAACATGGCAAAAATGGACGACGAAGTGATTGATGACGACGAACTGGAAGGCGAAGAAGAGGGCCCGCCGCAGGACAGCACGTTCATGGGCATCAGCGCGATGTCCTACGCGCCGTGGTGGGTGATCTCGGTCGTCTTTCACGGCCTCGCGATCCTGCTCGTCTCGCTCATCACGATGACCATCGGCGTGGTCGATAACACGGATGCGGTGATCGTCACCACCAACCTGGAACGGGCACCTGTCGTCGTCCAGCAGGAGCAACCCAAGGTCGATTCCAAGCACGTCCTCGAATCGAAGCACGACACGCCGCCGACCGATCCGACCTCCGACGTCGCTTCGGACATCGTCGTCCCGCCGGATATTCTCGCCAAGGCGGAGCTGGGCGACCACTTTGAAACGATCAACCCCGACAGGCCCGACACGCACAGTGCCTTCGGCAATCCCGACGCTCACATGTTCCATAGCGTCTCGGGCGACGATGACGCGGCGGGCGGCGGCGGCACGGGCGGCCTCAGCCTTGAGGATATGATCGGCGTCGGCGGCGCGTCTTCTCCCGGAACCGGCGGCGGTTGGGGCGGCGGCAACGGCACGGGCACCGGCATCGACAACGGCGCGGGCCACGGCAGCTTCGGCGCTCGAAACGGCGGCGGCCGGCGCTTGATGGTCATGCGCCACGGCGGTTCGCGCGCGACGGAAGGCGGCGTCGATCGCGCCCTCAAGTGGCTGGCGGCGCACCAGGAAGTGGACGGCCACTGGGACTGCGTGAAGTACGGCGGCAAGCAGGCCGATGTGGCCGTGACGGGCATGGCACTGCTCGCGTTCCTCGGCGCGGGCCATACGGAAAGGCCGAAGCCGCGGGCATGGGCCGCGTGGGCGAGACCGTGAAGTCGGCGCAGAAGGGCATCGACTACTCGACCGAGAAACACCAGCAGGGCGATAATTCCGACAAGCTGGGCTGGCGCTACGGGCCAAAGGAAAAGGGCGACCTTTCCGTGACGGGCTGGTTCATCATGGGGCTCAAGTCGGCGAAAGTGGCGGGCCTCAAGGTCAACCAAGCCAGCTTTGACGGCGCGATCAAGTTCCTGGATAGCGTCGAGCAGAAAGGCAACGCGGGCGACGTGTACGGCGGCAACCGCTACGGCTATATGGATCCCAACAGCGTCTCCCACCGCCGCACGGCCATCGGAAATCTCTGCCGCCAGTTCCTGGGCTGGAAGCGCGAGGACCTGCAGGGCGGCGTGGAATGGTTCGTGCAGCAGGGCGGCGTGCCCAACTGGGGCGGCGCGGGAGGCGAAGTCGATCTTTACTATTGGTACTATGGCACGCTTTGCGTATTCCAGCAGGGCGGCGACCTGTGGAAGAAGTGGAACGAGGCGCTGAAGAAGGCGCTGACCGAGAACCAGCGCAAGGGCGGCGACGAGGACGGTTCGTGGGACCAGGTGGGCGCGTACTCCGAATACTGGGGCCGCGTCGGCCAGACCGCGCTTGCATGCCTGTGCCTGGAGGTCTACTACCGCTACCTCCCGCTGTACAAATAGTTGGGCGACGTGACTAGAGCATGTCTCAAAAACTAATGAAACCCTAACGCGATTTGAGTTTTCCCCTATGATCCGAGAAGCCACAAAGTGTCCGATGCCATTTTGAGATGCGCTCTACTCAGTAACAAACTGCCCCTGGCTTGCCCGGAGCGATTGTGTTGTCGGGAGCGATCAAGCCTTAAGCCGCGCTCACTTGGGGGTCGTCAAGCCTTCAAGTTCGATCTTGCCGTATTCGACAAGGATGCGTTCGTAATCGTTCTTGGGCCCGTAGTCCTTTACAAACTTCTGGAGATATGCCTTAGCGTCGGTCACGCGTTCGGCGCCGCGCATGCATAGAGCGACGTACGCGGCAGCTTCCAAATCCTTCTTCTCGCTCGACAAGCGCAGCACGGATTCGAAAGCCCGCTGCGCCGAGCTGAAGGCCGCCTTGGCGTCGTTGACGCGCGCGATCAGCTTCTGCCGCTCGCCCAGCGCGGCCACGTAGTTCGCGTTCTGCGGGTCGAAGACGCGGTCCTTTCCATTCTTGATGAAGGCGTTCTTGCGCGCCTCTTCGAGTTTTGGCGCGAACGCTTCCCAGTCGGCCAGGATGTCCTCGCGCATCTTCTGCGCAAAATTGAACTGGGCGCGGCCGAGATGCCGATGGGCGGTCTCGGTTTCCTTCTGACGGATCGAATTCATGTAGAGCGGAAAGGCGTCGCGGAACTTGCCTTCGGCAATGAGCGCGTCGGCCTTCTTGACGAGCTCCATTTCGGGCGAATCGGGCAGCTTCTCTTCCTGTGCGCCGCCTTTGTTGGCGTAACGCAGGATTGCGTCGCGCGCGAAGCCCATCGCCTTGGTGCCGAAATCGGTGCCGGGCCACTCTCCGGCCATCTGGAAGAAGCGGCGTGCAATGGCCATCTCCTCGCCTTTGCGCTGCTCAGAGTAAGCAACCGCTTCTTCGAAAGCTTTTTTCGCGTCCATCTGTTCAGCGAATGGGTCGGCGGCCGGGTCGCCGGGATTTCTCGGCACGCGCTGCTTATCGAAACGCGTGGGCGGTGCGACGCCGCCTTTCGCACGCAACGCTTCAAGCGCTTTTATCACGTAGACGTTGCTGAATCGTTTGGCCCAGAAATACTGGGACGTGATGTCCTGTGCGAGCGTGCTGTTGTTGTCGCCGGCCTTTTCGAGCATGTTCAGGGCTTGTTCGAGCTTCAGGATCCCTACCGCATACTCTTCCGGGGTGGCCCTGCCTTCGCCGTACGCCTTCTGAATCGCGGTGGCCTCATCGCGCAATTTGGCAACTTCGCCTTCGTCGAGCGCGAGGCAAATTGAGGAAGCAAGGATTGGAAACGCTAGAAGGCAAATGAACCGTCGCATCATTATCGCTCCTGGAGCTTGAAGGTAGAAAGCTCAAAAGACCAGAGCAATCTGAGCACCAATGGTCGTTCAATGTAAAGTATCCACTAATTAACAGTTAAAGGCGCGCCCATCCGATGGCTGTGTACGATAAGATCAGTATTTGTTGAAAGTTTGCGCGCTCGAAGAGCTACGTTGGATTGCGGCTAGGCACATGCGAGCGGCCCGCATCTTTTACTTAGTCTCAGTTGGCCGTCACCGCAGCATCTCGTGCAACTCTTTATATGGCAACGCTATACATGCATTGGTTTAGTGCATAGTTGGGTCCTCAACTGTGACGAATACCAACTTACCGAAGAACTATGAAAGTCTCAGCATTGGCGCCGTAGGGCTGCCCAGTCGCCGGTACCAATGGCGCTGTCCATTCTTAGACGTCCCTGGATCCGTCCGCCTCCAAGAAATTGGGGATTGGCCAATGGCTGGCCGGTCGTTTGATCGCGCCGTTTAGACCAAGACCCTCAGCGGGCAGTCGTGTACACGATCTTGGGCCAAACGTAATCGATGTTCGCGGTTCGGGCCGTCGTCCCCGCGCTCTTGATGATGCTGGCCGCAATGCCGACCTCGCGCCCGCTCGAGGTGGGGATGTTCGTCGTGTTGGTCGCTACCAAGGTTCCATTGATATAAAACTTAACCGAGGTTCCGGCCGCGTTGACGACGATTTTGAGGCGAGTCCAGGCGTTCGCGGAGGCGGCCACGCCCGAACTGGTCTTGGTTCGCGTGGAATTGTTGGCCGTGGCGCATTGCCAGTTGGCGTTGGCCTGCGTCAGTTCGAAATACGCGCCGTCGGTCATGTCGCCGGACACGCTATCGCCAAAGCCAATGCGGAACGCGTAGGAGTTCGTTCCGTCCGGCAAGGTGGGAAGCTGGACCAGCATCTCGATGATGGCGTCGCCGCCGCCCAGCAGGATGCTGGCAAGGTCGGTTTGGATGGCGCCCTGGCCGGTGGTTGTGGTCCCGGTGCTCAACTGCAGGATGCCGCTATGGTTTTGGTCGCCCGTGGCCGTGCCGCTGCCCGAGGCGCCGGCGCCGCTGATGGCCTCTACGAACGGGGTCCCGGTCAAGGCGTTCATGAAGTCCGTGAAGAACTCGAACGTTTCCGTTTTTTCGCTCGTGCCGCTGTCGACAAAGCCTACGCCGGTGTTGCCCCGCGTTTCGTTGGCAGCGTACTCGTTCTGGGCGCAGCCGGAGTCCGCGGTAATCCCGCTCCCCGTGTTGCCGGTACAGCGGTTGATGGTGACGGAAGAAGTCGTCACGCTGGTCAGGGCGATGCCGTCTCCGCCGCATGCGGAGCAGAGATTGCCCGCGATCAGGAGATCCGCCGCGGAATTGGCCTTGATGCCGGCACCGGTCGCGCTGCGGACGAGGTTATTCGCGACGAGCACCCGGTTCGCGCTGTCGACTTGGATGCCGACGCCGGTTTGCGAATTGCAGGTGTTGCCTTCCACGATGCAATCCGTAGAGGTGGAGGAACCCTCTATCGAGATGCCGGCCGTCGAGCCACCGCTGACTTCGTTGCCTTGGACCTTTGCGTACTGGGAGGCGTTTCGAATCCGAATGCCGTACGTCGTCGTGCTGAAAATGGTGTTCCCGATGAAACGGCCGCGGGTAATGCCCACGGCGTCGATGCCGGTGCCGTTGCCGGTCAGGTTGCATCCGAACACGATGGCGTTCTTGACGCCGGTGCCTGCCAGCCGGATTGCGGCCGTGGCGAAGCTTCGAATCCCCAGCCGGATGAACAGGTGCGCCCACATGGTTCCGCTGTTGACTTGGATGCCATAGGTTCCCGAGCCGGTATTCTCCAGCCGGAAGTCCTTGAACAGGATGTCGTCGCTGCCCGTCGTCTGGGTTACGTCGAAGGCGACGCCCGAGCCCGAATACTGCACGATCGTACTCTGGCCGAAACCTACGATCGCCAGTTCGTCGCCATTCGTGATCGTGATGGTGCTTGAGATGGAATGAATGCCCGGATGCAAGATGACGGCGCCGCCGACCGCTTGCACGTCGTTGATCGCGTCCTGGATCGAATCGCCC
Source organism: Planctomycetota bacterium (assembly GCA_016200135.1). Lineage (GTDB taxonomy): Bacteria > Planctomycetota > SZUA-567 > H5-PLA8 > H5-PLA8 > JACQFI01. Next base: position 1,921 of record JACQFI010000003.1, on the reverse strand, counting down.
GGATAGACGTGGCGCTCTTTGGAACTGGGCGCCGTGAAGATGCTGTCGAGCGTATCCCAGTTGGCATTGACGTCGTTGCCCCAGTTCGTGGAACCGACGGCGGGCTTGGTCAGGCCAAGATTCGGCGTTACGGACATGGGAAAGCCTCCTGAATTGGACTGAGCGTATGCATAGAAAATCCGCCTCTTAAGGCTACATACTGGGTTGGCGCGGTGGACTTCAAGGGCACGTAATGCGTAATATTGACCGGCATAATGTCGGGTGATTCGTAAGCATCTACATAGGAAAGGCTTGGCGATTCGATATACCTATGCGCATTATTTAGCCATAAAAGGTTACCGAAAAAGTTGAAACAAGGATTGGCCCAGGGTCTAGGCGTTGAGATTCCGAGTGCTAGACTTTTCGCAAGATGAATGCCGAACAAACCGCTCCTTCGTCGATTACGGCCAGAAACTGGGGCGTGCTGAGAAAGCTTGCCTTATCCCATCTCGTGGACCTGCGTGTCCAGCATCCTGCGTGGTCGCTGGAAGATCTCATGGCATCCAAGGACCTTCCGGGTTCGGCGTTTTTCTTCGAACTTGCCAAGGAAGCCGGCTTTCGATTGCGGCAGGAATCGACGCCCGAGGAGCTGGTTGCGGTCGCCCAAGCGTGCATACGCGGGGCGAGGTCCGAGGACCTCATCGCCAAGGAAACCGGGTTACCCAGCGAGCGGATTACGCAGATCCTGGGTTCTTTTGCGCAAGGATACGGTCAGGCGCCCTTCGGGATCGCGCCGTACGGCGGGAGCCGGCGGTTTTCGGACGGACGCTCCATGGTCCCGCGGCGAATTACGAGCGTGGGACAACTATCCTACCGCGGCCACACCTATACCTTGGGGGCCGCCTATCGGAATCGAATAGCGATGCTGGTCGAACGCGGTTCGAGACTGACGCTGACCTTCGCGGACCGGCCGCCGCTCGACCTGGCCAGCCGGCACTATAAGCCCGTTTGATTCGTTCATAGGAATGGACCCTTGCGAATACTCGTAACCGGCGCCACGGGATTCATCGGCTCGCACCTGCTTGAGTTGCTGCCCACCTCCTTGGGCCTGGGGTTGGTCAAGGGTACGGACAGGCGGGCGGGCGAGGCGTCCCACTCTCGAAGCAACGTCCTGTTCGGCGATCTCCTGGACGCGGATTTTCGCGCCCGAGCGCTGCGCGGCATCGATGTCGTGTTGCATCACGCCGGCCAGACGAACGTGCAACAGTCCTTGGAGTTCCCGCTGGCGTGTTTTGACGACAACCTGCGCCTGACGGCCCTGCTGCTCGAAGACGCACGGAAGGCCGGCGTGAGACGGTTTGTCTTTCCAAGTTCGGCGGCGGTATACGGCAACCATGGGAATGGCGTTCAAGAGGAGCGCCAGCTTCCCCTGCCCGAATCGCCCTATGCCGCCTGCAAGCTCGCGGCCGAGGCCCTGGTCGCGGGGTATGCACGGCACTCGGAGATGGATACGGTGATCCTGCGTTACTTCAACGTCTTCGGTCCACGGCAGCGCGCCGATTCGGCCTATTGCGGCGTGATCGCCCGGTTTTGCTTGTCCTTCATGGAGGATGGACCGCTGACGGTTTACGGAACCGGCGCACAGACGCGGGATTTCATTCATGTGAAGGATATCGTCCAGGCCAACATACGGGCCGTGGAGCATCCAAGCCGGCTCAATGGCGCCGTCGTCAACATCGCCTCGGGCGCAGGCCGTTCGATCCATCAACTCGTCGCCGAGTTGAACGGGATAACCGGCCTAAAGCGGATTCCCATGTACGAACCTTCCAAGCCGGGCGAAGTGCTCCATTCCAAGGCGGATATCGCGAAGGCCGGCGAACTGTTGGGTTTTTCGCCGCGCATCGACTTTCGGGCTGGACTCGACGAGACGCTGGCCTGGTAT
>JACQFI010000121.1 GCA_016200135.1 Planctomycetota bacterium | reverse complement strand
TGGCCTTCACGATCCTGACGGTGATCGTCATGCTCCGCGCCGAGGGGATGCAGCGGGCGGTGGAGCGGCATTATTCGGATCTCGCCGAGACCGCGGCCGACGCGCTCGGCAATGTCGCGGTGGTGCAAAGCTTTGCGCGCGTCGAGCTTGAAGTGTCGGCGCTCAAGGGCCGGGTGAATTCGCTGTTGCGCGCGCAGATGCCGGTTCTCTCCTGGTGGGCGGTTGCGGCCGCAGCGCTTACGCTGCTGGCTTTGGTGGACCGCCTGATGATCCCGGCGGGTGGCGAAGAGACCGCAGCGCAGACCCTCAAGATGACCCTGGAGCCGGTAGCGGCCAGTCCCGATCCCGGGCCCGAGACCATCGTTGGGGCCGAGTCGGGCAAGGCCAAAGGCACCTCGTTTCCGTGGGTCGATGTAACGGCGGCCGGAAGCAGCAAGGACTACCGCGTCTATTTCGACCGCGCCGACAACGAGAACTTCCACTTCGTGGATCGCAACGGGAGCGAGCTGACGCTGGGCCTGTGCGAAGGCGGCGTCGAGCAGATCTTTGCGCGCGCGCAGGTGGACGATGAGTCCGCGCCGATCCGCGTTGCCCGGCACGGCGCGCAGATCGGCGTCTTCCAGGGCAACCGCCTGGCGGCCTCGGCGTTCGACGACCGCCGCATGGGTGGAACCGTGGGCTCGCGCCGGCTCAAGCACAGCGGCGACGTGAAGCTCAAGGCCGAACGCCGTGAGGACCTGCATTTCGCGGACGATTTCATGCGCGAGGAGAAGCCCGAACAGAGCCCCTGGCACAAGGTCCTGGGCGAGCCCGCGCGGGGCGACTTCCAGATCAAGAACCTGCGCCATCCTCTGCTCAGCGCCAACGCCTTCAACTACATGGGCCAGGGCGAGAACGTGATGGCGCTGGCGGGCCAGCCCTGGTGGGACAACTACCGCTATGAAGCCTCCATCCGCGGGCCCGTGGCGTCCCAGATTGGCCTGGTCTTTGCCGCGCGCGACGAGAAGAACTACGGCCTGTTCCGCTGGACGGCGCGGCCCGTGAAACCGGACGGCTCCACCACCGGGCCCGGCACGCGCGAGTTGGTCCGGGTGACCGACGGCAAGGAAGTGGTCCTGGCGAGCACGGAAGGCGGGTACCTGCCCGACCAATGGTACCGCGTCGAGACGCTCGTCTCGTACGCGCGCGTGCAGATCGCGGTGGACGGGCATGTCTTCTTCGAGTCCAGCGACCCGTACCTCGCGGCTGGCAGCGCGGGCGTGTGGTGCAACGTGGCGAAGCCCAAGGAGGCCGCGCTCGATCCCAAGGCCCTGCCGTTCCAGATCAACAGCCTTAACCTGCTGATGCGGCAGAACGCGGTCTTCGACGACGTGAAGGTCGATAGCATCGAGAGCCTGGAGGACGACTACCGGCAGCCGGGCGCCCTCGCGCGCGGCTGGCTGGTCGGCAGCGGCGACTGGATCGTGAAGGCCGACGCGGGGAAGTCCGGCGAGTTGGTGGTCCAGCCGGGTCCCTGGGCTAGCAAGAGCCTGATCGGCGACCGCGGCTGGGCGCAGTACCAGGTCGATTGCGATCTCGATCCGGGCTCGGGGATGGCCGGGGTGGTTTTCCTGTACCGCGACGAGTCTAGCCATTATCTGGCCAGGACGGACGGCCGGTCGCTGCAGCTTGTAAAGGTGGATCAACTCAAAGAGATCCCGGTGGACCAGGCCGAGTTGCCGCCGACGGCCCTGAAAGACGGGTTCGTGCACCTGAACGCCTCCATTAAGCATGGCTTTATTAAAGTGACCGCCTCCGGTGGCGCGTCCGTGCAGGGCTTCGAGGACCAAGGTGTCATGCGCGGCCGGGCCGGACTCCTGGCTACGCCCGGAAAAGGCGGCGAGGCCGCGCGTTTCCGCCGCTTCCGGCTGGCGTTCCTCCCGGAAGCCGAGTCCCTCGTCACGACCAACGCCATCTTCGAGGACGAGTCCTCGATGAAGGACTGGACCAGCCCGACGAGCGAGTGGTTCCCGCCGCGCAACCCGCTGAACGTGGACGGCCAGCCAGTGAACCTGCTCTGGCACCGCAGCCAGTTCCCCGGCGACGTGGAACTGGTCGTCGAACCGCGCCAGATCCAGGACGAGAAGCACGAGATCGCGCTCTCGGTGAGCAAGGACGGGAAGGGCTCGAACAACGGCTACGTCTTCCGCTACCGCGCCGGCCGGCCCACCGCCGACGGCAAGACCGCAACCGTGATCGAACTGCTCAAACAGGGCGAGCCCGTGAAAGAACAGGTCCTCAAGGACGACCAGAAGATTCGCGAACTCTCGACCCTGAGCCTGCGCCGGGCGGGGCCGTATGTCGTCGGCAAGATCAACGGCAAGCCCGCGCTGGTCTGGAAGGACGACAAGCCGCTGGTGGGCTCGCGCGTGGCCTACTACACGCGCGGCGTGGACGTGAAGGTCGAGTCCGCCAAGATCGTCAGCGATCATTTCCGCAACGAACTCTTCAGCAACGCGCCGGTGGATTGGCGCACCGCGGGGCTGGCGATCGCCGAAGTGACCAACCGCTGGCAGTGCGACCCGCGCTGGTCCTTCTTCTCGCTGAAGAACGACATCGCGCGCCGCGACGACGGCAAGGCCGCGGTGCTCTGGAGCAAGTATCTCTATCCCGGCGACGTGACGGTGGAGTTCTTCGTCGGCAATAAGATGGAGGGCGAACGCGGCCGGCCGTACACCTATGCGCGCGACATCAACGTGTCGATCTGCTCCGACGGCAGCGACCTGACCAAAGGCTACACGTTCCAGTACGGCGGCCAGGCCAACAAAGCTTCCTACATCCTGCGGGACGGCGTAGAAGTCAAAAATGCGCCGCTGACGATCCCCGTGGATATGAACTTCCACCGGCACTGGTTCTCGGTGCGCGTCGAGAAGCGCGGCAACCGGCTCTCGTATCGCGTGGACCGCTACTTCTCGGACCCGGCCTCTCCCGCGAAGCAGACCGAAGGCGAGATGGTCTTCGAGGACGAGAAGCCGCTGGAGGGCAACCGCGTCGCCATCTGGACCTACGACCACGGCGTGATGATCAGCCGCGTGCGGGTCTCGGGCGACGGCGGCACCGAGACCGAAGAGGCCGGAGCGAACGTCCCGGAACTCAAGACGATCTACGGTAAATAAGCGCGGCCGAACGGCTGGACCTTTTCGGATGGCGAGGCGAGAATCGAAGGCCATGAACACTAAAGAACCCGCGAGCGGATCATTGAACTCGACTCCATCCAAGCCGGGCGGAGGCCACGGTCCCGTGATCGCCGGCTTTGCGGCGCTGGCCTTGTTCGTCGGCGTGGCAATCCGCATCCTGGGGGCGCCTGCTCCCGAGCCCGCCCCGGCGCCGGCCGCGCCTGTCTCCGAGAACGCGAAGCAGGTGGCCGAAAAGCCGGAGCCAGCCGCGCCCAAGCAGGACGACGCGCCAGGGCGCGTGCGCTTCGAGAGCGAGCCCAGCGGGGCGAGCCTCTTCGTCAACGGCCGGCTGGTTGGCGCCACGCCGCTGACGCTCGAGGGTCTGGCACCCGGCGCCTACGGCGTGCGCATGGAACGCGCGGGCCACGAGCCGCTCCATTTAAAGATGGTCGTGGCCGACAAGCCGCTCCAGTTCCGCGAGAAACTGGCGCCTATGGCCACGGGCGTCCTGGTGGTGGACGTCAAGCCGCGCGGTGCCGAGGTCCTCGTGGACGGCGAACTGGTGGGCGTGACGCCGCTCACCTTGGACAAGGCGCCCATCGGCCAGCACGAACTGCTCGTCCGCAAGACCAACTGCGGCCCGTTCTCCCAGCGGGTGGACCTGCATGCCGGCGAAAAACTCGAGTTCAAGGACTTCGGCCTGGAAGACAAGGTCTTGAAGATGCTCACGGGCCTGGTGGAGAACGAGAAGCAGCGCGTCGGCCACTACATCGACCTGGCGCATTACTACTTCATTACCGACGACCTGGACCGCTCGATCGAGACGTACATGAAGGCCGAAGATATCGCCGACCTGCCGCTGGACCTGCCCGAAGCCATGGACGCCGAGGAGCGCGCGCTGGAACAGCGCCTGCGCAACGAGGACCGCGGCCGCCTGCGCAAGGAGATCGAGAAGCACAAGTCGCCGCAGTACTTCGCGCTCGAGAAGGTCTCGGCCTTCCGCGAGAAGTTCGAGCGGGCGGAGATGGACATCAAGGACCGCAACATCACTTCCTGGGCGTGGGTGGAAGCCAACGGCAAGGACTTCATGCGCAACGGCGATTACGTGCGCGCCGAGCAACTGTTCAAGGCACATCTCGAAAAGACCCCCAAGTCGCCCGGACTGATTCCGTGCCTCCAGGAGTTGCTCAAGAGCCGCATCGCGCTGCGCAACATGAGCGGCGCCAAGGAGACGCTCGAGAAAATCATGGAGGCCGCGGGCACGCGCACCGATGTCCTGTTCGCAGCGGGCACGGCGCTCTCGTCGGCGAAAGACCGCGTCCGGCCCGGCGACCGCACGCTGCTGCTGGACCTGGCTCAGCAGGCGCTCCAGAAGGCGTACGACAACGCGGCGGCCGAACCGGTGAAGGCCGAGTGCGCCTTCGAGATCGGAAACGTACAGTTGGCCGGGCATCACGCCGAGACCGCGGTGGGCTGGTTCGAGAAGTCCATCGTCGACAAATTGACCGACGAAGTCCGCGAAGACCGGGAATGCTGCCTGGCCGAGGCGCTCCTGGAATCCGGCAAGTTGGACGACGCGGAAGCCCGGCTGCAGAAGCTGACCAAGAGCGAGCGCGTGATCACGCGGGAGAAGGCGAAGGCCGCGCTGGTGCGGATCAAGTCCATGCGGGAATGACGGCCCGCGCCCGTCCGCAACACGGATGGCCGCACGAACGGGGAAGGGTTGAACCCAATGGCGGATCACCAGCCCGACCCCAAAGGCACCGCCACGTTCTGGCTCTCCTCGGGGCAGAAATCCGTCCAGGCGTCCGCCAAACCGCCCTCTGCATCCTCGTTGGGAACTGCCGCCGCGTGGCCGCGCATTTTTTTCCCCGTCCTGCTGCTGCTGGTGATGGGCGGGTTCCTTGTCGGTGCGTCCGCGCGCGGCCGGATCGACCTGTTCACCGCGTTCCGCCCGGACCTGAAAGTCACCACCGAACCCGTAAAAGGCGCGTCCGTCTTCGTGAATGGCCACCTGGCCGGAGCGACGCCGGTCAAGATCACCGGGCTTCCCGCCGGCGAGTACGTCGTCCGCATCGAGCGCGACGGTTACCAGACCGCCGTGCGCAGAGTGAACCTGGAAGGGCGCGGCGCCGAGGTGAACGAGACCCTCGCCGAACTGCCCTCCGGCAAGCTGCGCGTGCAGATCGAGCCCACCGGCGCCGAGGTACTCCTGGATGGCGAACTCGTCGGCCACACGCCGCTCAGCCTGGACAAAGTGACCTCCGGGCAGCACGAACTGGTGGTCCGCAAGACCAACTTCGACGCCTTCGTGCAGACGATCACCGTCTCGCCGGGCGAGCCCGTCGAGTACAAGGACTTCGAACTGCGCGACAAGATCCTGGTGATGCTGCGGCGCAACATCGAGGCCGAGCCCCAGCGTGTGAGTCATTACGTGGACCTGGGCCATTACCTGTTCGTCACCGACGACCTCGAGGAGTCCGCCAAGACGTACGCGAAAGCGCTCTCGGTCGCGGCCGAGCCCCTCAAGTTGGCCGACGACGTCCCGGCGCCCGAACGGGACCTGGAATTCCGCCTGCGCAGCGAAGACACGCAGCGCATGAACGACGAGATCCGCAAGAAGGAGAACTGGCCCGGCAAGGACGTGGCGCTCTTCAAGGCCAAGATCGAGGAAGCCCAGGACCAGGTCGCGCGCGAGCACATCGACAATTGGGGCTGGGTCAAGCAAGCCGGCGACGGTTTCCTGCGCCGGCAGAAGTACGAGCGCGCGGAAGACCTGTATGTCCGGCACCTGGACGCGGTGGCGAAGGGCGGGGACCGCGCGACGCCGTTGCAGGAACTCCTCAGTATTCGTCTGCGCATGCACAACCTTTCCGGCGCGCGCGATACGTTTGCGAAGTACCTGGAGGCCAGCGTCAAGCGGCCCGACCTGATGCGGCAGTGTGCGCACGACGTCTTTGTCCAGCACGGCGCATTTCGGGATGCGGAACGCACCGAGGTGCTCAGCATGGCCGAGAAGCTCTCGCGGACCGCCTACAACGATTGCCCGAAAGGCGATCTCAAATCGCTCTGCGCCTTCGAACTCGCCCAGACGCTGAAGACGCTCGATCGCTTTGACGCCGCCGCGCCGCTCTTTAAGGAGGCCGCCGACACGGCCGCCGACGAGCCCACCAAGGAACAGCGCCTGCTCGACCAGGCCGCCTGCCTGCTGCGCATCCCGGACCTGGCGCAAGCGCGGGCAGTGTACGAGGCTCTCGCCAAGAGCCCCCGCGAGAACATCCGCAATGCGGCGGCTCAAGGCATCAAGACCATCGAGGCCCGCGAAGCCAAGGCCGCCAAGACGCCCACTAAGAAATAACGCCTGTACCACGCACAATGCGCTGCCGCTCTTGACGAAAACACGCCCGCCCGTAACGTCATCCCTGTTCGCCGCATCCCCCGATCCACCGACACGCCGCATTTTTGGAGGAACCGTTCATGTCCAGCGTCCCTGCAGGGCTCAAGTACACGAAGGAACACGAGTGGGTGAAGATGGAAGGCGAGCTCGCCGTCGTCGGCATTACCGACCACGCCCAGCACGCGCTCGGCGACATCGTCTTTGTCGAGCTGCCGAAAGCGGGCGCTTCGGTCACCTACATGAAGCCGTTTGGCACCGTCGAGTCCGTCAAGGCGGCGAGCGACCTCTTCAGCCCGTTGACGGGCAAGGTCGTGGAAGTGAACCCCGCGCTCGCGAAGACGCCCGAGACCGTCAACAAAGATCCCTACAGTGGCGGGTGGATGATCAAGATTCAGCCCGCGAACAAGGCCGAGTTCGCGCAGTTGCTCGATGACAAGACCTACGGTGCGCTGGTGAATAAGTAGGAACTAAAAAGTAAAACGTAACTCTTAAAACGTAAGAACTGCTTTGCACATGCTGTTTATTACGTTTTACGAGTTACGTTTTACGCAACCGTTCGATACGCCTTTTCACCCGGAGTCTCCCCTCATGAGCTACATCCCCCACACCGAACAGGAACGCAAGGAGATGCTCGCGGTCGTCGGCGCCAAGAGCCTCGACGATCTCTTTGCGCACCTGCCCAAAGAGACCAAGTGCGGGCCGCTGCCCGTGCCGCCGGGCCTGGGCGAGATGGAACTCTCCGCCGCGATGCTCAAGCTGGCCGCGAAGAACCGCTCGGCCGCGGACCTCGCCTGCTTCCTCGGCGGCGGCGCGTACGACCATTTCATCCCGCCCGCGGTGATGGAACTGATCTCACGCGGCGAACTCTACACGGCCTACACGCCTTACCAGCCCGAGATCAGCCAGGGCGTGCTGCAGCTCATCTACGAGTACCAGACTATGATCGCGAGCCTCACCGGCTGCGACGTGGCCAACGCGGGCCTCTACGAAGGCGGCACGGCCCTGGTCGAGGCCGTGCAGATGGCGATGCGCCACACCGGCCGCCACGCGCGCGTGATCCTCGATGGCGCGCTGCACCCGAACTACCTCGCGACGGTGAAGACCGGCATCGGCGCGCTCGGCGTCGAACCGACCATCGTTGCGCCCAAGGGCTATCAGAGCGACCTTGCGGCGCTGGCCGCCAAGGCGCAGGAAGCCGGCGAGGAACTCGCCTGCGTCGCCGCCGGGTACCCGAACTTCTTCGGCTCGATCGAAGACCTCGGCAAGTTGGCAGAAAACGTGCACAAGACCGGCGCGCTGCTGGTCGCCGTCGGCACGCCGTTCCCGTTCGGGTTCATCAAGCCGCCGGGCCACATGGGCGTGGACATCGTCTGCGGTGAGGGCCAGGCGCTCGGCGTGCCGCTCCAGTACGGTGGGCCGTACGTCGGTTACATCGCGAGCAGCAAGGAACTCGTCCGCCGCATGCCGGGGCGCCTGGTCGGCAAGACGTTGGACGTCCAAGGCCGCACCTGCTACACGCTCACGCTACAGGCCCGCGAACAGCACATCCGCCGCGAAAAAGCCACGAGCAACATCTGCACCAACACGGCGCTCTGCGCGATGATGGCGCACTTCTACATGAGCTGCCTCGGCATCGGCGGACTCAAGCGCGCGGGTGAACTGGCCGTGAGCAAGGCCGACATTTTGCGCCGCAAGCTCAAGTCGCTCAGCCAAACCTCGGGCGGCGCAATCAAGTCCGTGCCCGATTACCCGGTCTTCCACGAGTTCGTCGTAGAAACCCGTAAGCCCGCCGCGGAAGTGCTCGATGCGCTGCTCGCCAAAGGCATCCTCGGCGGCCTGGACCTCGGCCGCTTCGACGCCGCGCGCAAGAACCAGTTGCTCGTCTGCGTGACCGAAAAACGCAGTCTGGAAGAGATCGATGCTTACGTTGCCGCGGTGTCGGGCGCTTAGCATGTTTGTAACCAGGAAGACGTGAAGAGAAGCAGTGCAGTTCTTCGTGATTCTTGGTGTCCTTCGTGTCTTTGTGGTGCCGTTGTGGTTGCGGAGGCTAGCATGGAACTGATCTTCGAGAAGAACCGCAAGGGCTCGCCGAACCCGTACTTCCCCAAGGAAGACCCGGCGGGTTCGCGCAAGGCGGGCGACGTGCTGCCGAAGGGCATGCTACGCACCGAGCCCGACGACCCGAACAAGCGCCTCGCGCTGCCGGAGATGAGTGAGCTCGAGGTCGTGCGGCACGTGCTCGGCCTCTGCCGGCGGCAGGTCGGCATCGACAGCACCTTCTATCCGCTGGGCTCGTGCACGATGAAGTACAACCCCAAGATCAACGAGGCCGTCTCGCGCTGGCCGCAGTTTGCCGCCATGCACCCGCTCCAGCCCGACAGCACCGCGCAGGGCACGCTGCAAGTCCTGCTCGAACTCGAACAGGGCCTCTGTCATGTCACCGGCATGGACGCCGTTACGCTGAACCCCATGGCGGGCGCGCACGGCGAATGGACCGGCATCCTGATCATCAAGGCGTATCACGATTCGCGCGGCGACAAGAAGCGCCGCAAGATCCTCGTGCCCACCGCCGCGCACGGCACGAATCCGGCCAGCGCCGCGATGTGCGGCTACGAAGTCGTCGCGATCCCCGGCACCGAGGACGGTTTGGTCGACCTGAAGGGCCTCGAGGCCGCGCTCGGCGACGACGTGGCCGCGCTGATGCTCACGAACCCGAATACGCTGGGCCTCTTCGAGACCGACATTCTCAAGATTCAGAAGATGGTCCACGACGCCGGCGGGCAGCTCTACTACGACGGCGCGAACCTCAACGCGATCCTCGGCGTCGCGCGCCCGGGCGACATGGGCTTCGACGTCGTCCACATGAACCTGCATAAGACCTTCAGCACGCCGCACGGCGGCGGCGGGCCCGGCGCGGGACCCGTGGGCGTAAAGAAGCACCTCGCGGAATTTCTTCCGGTTCCTTTCGTGAAAAAGACCGGCGACCGCTACGAGATGTCCAGCGACCGGCCCAAGACCATCGGCCGCGTCGGCGCGTTCTACGGCAACTCGAACGTGTACGTGCGCGCCTACGCTTACTTCCGCACCTATGGCAGGGACGGCCTGCCCGAAGTCGGCAAGCATGCGGTGCTGAACGCCGCGTACGTGCTGGCGAAGCTGCAGAAGACCTACACGCGCCCGCTCAAGAACCCCTGCATGCACGAATTTATCCTGCAACCGACCAAGGAAATGCTAGCCAAGGGGGTCCGCACGCTCCACCTTGCCAAGCGTCTGATCGACTACGGTTACCATCCGCCGACGATCTACTTCCCGCTCGTGGTCAACGAAGCGATGATGATCGAGCCCACCGAGACCGAGAGCAAGGCGACGCTCGACCAGTTCGTTGTGGCCATGGAAAAGATCGCGAAGGAGGCGCTCGAGACGCCCGAGCTCGTCATCAACGCGCCCCACAGCGCGGTCGTCGGCAAGGTGGACGAGACCAAGGCCGCGAAGGACCTCGACCTACGCTTCTGCGCGTGCGAGTGAGGCCAATGAACCACGGGGACACAGAGACACGGAGTAACAACCTTGGGCGCTTCATAGTAAATGACGTATTTCATCTGGAAGCACGAAAGCTATTCGTCATGGACTGACGAATTCTAGAAGGGAGATTGGGGGTAGGAACGATCCTTTGTCTTTCCCTCCAGGACGGCTCAACTATGAAAAGACCCGTTGTTGGTATTGAGTTCATCAATAGAGTTTACAAAGTCAAAGACGCGATAGGTCTTTGTATCCAATATCAAGATGACGCAGACTTGGCACACTTAAAGGGCATGCAATTAATTGGCAAGGAATTTACGTTTGATAGCATGAAGTAAAATAATTTCGAATGGTAACTAAACTCGTGCGCCTACTAGCATTCTCGTATATACGCTCCGCCGACAATCTCGCCCTCGAAGAGGCCATCCAACTTGGCTTGGAAGACGGCACTTCGCCTCCGACTTGGCGCGTCTGGGAAGCCGCCGCGCCAGCAATCGTCCTCGGCACGGGCCAGGAGCACGCGAAGGAGGTGGACATGGACGCCGCGCGCGCGGCGGGTGTGCCGGTGCTGCGGCGGCATTCGGGCGGCGGCGCGGTGCTGATCGGCCCCGGCGTGATCAACTATTCGGGCTTCTTCATCATCAAGGATTTGCCCGGAGCGGAAACGATCACCGGCGCGATGCAGGCGGGCCTTCAGCCGGTGCTCGTGGCGTTGAAAACGCTCGGCGTCCAAGCGCGCTTCGCGGGGCTTTCGGACTTGGTGGTAGAGTCACGGGAGGGGGAACGCGACGCGCGCAAGCTCGCGGGGAACGCGCAGGCGCGCAAGCGCGTGAGCGTGCTTGTGCATGGGACGCTGCTGGCCGATCCGGATTGGGCTTTGATGGAGCGGTTGCTGAAGTTCCCTAGCCGCGCGCCCGACTACCGCGCTGGCCGCGGCCACCGCGCGTTTCTCACTTCGCTGAAAGACCTCGGTGCGCCGAGCGATCTCGCGAGCTTCGCCGCCGCGCTGCGCAAGCAATTGAAGGAACCGGTGCAAGACGCGGCCGGACCGAGCGCCGCCGAGGCCGCGCGCGCGAAGCAACTGTTCGCCGAGAAGTACTCGCAGCCCGAATGGAATCTGCGGCGGTAATTGTGGATTCAGGACCTCCAGATTCCGCAGGGTATGCGGCCTCCGCGCATTTTCTTCACTGCTCACTTCCGTTACTGATCACTTTTGTTTACTGTTCCCTTCCGTTACTATCTTTTCCATGCCGAACCTGCGCACCGTCGCGTTCTCCGATCTGCACCTGGGCCGCAAGAACAGTCGCCTACACACGCCGGAGGAACTCGCGCCGCTCGCGCAGGGCTTCGACCGCGTGCTGCTCCTTGGCGACATCCTCGACCACTGGTACCTCACGCCGCACCAGATCAAGGATCTGGAAGCGCGCGTGCGCAACGTCTGCCACAAGGCGGGCGCGCGGCAGGTCGTCTGGATTCGTGGCAACCACGACGCGGCCACCGAAGGCGGCGAAGAGTACGCGCTGCTCCACGGCGTGCTCTACCTGCACGGCCACGCGCTCTACCATAAACTGAAAGGAAACGGTCCGCTGGCCGAACGCATCCGCGACCTGAACGACCGCAAGTTTGGCCACCGGCGCATCTCGTCACGCCTGAACAAGCGCGGCTGGGCGCTCTTCGACGTCGCCTACCGCAACATCCCGCAGGCGCTCTGCCGCCCGCTGGTCTGGCACTGGGGCACGCGGCACAAGGTCCGCAAACTCGCGGGCGAAGTGGCGGAGAACGGCGACGCGTCCGTCCGCGCGTTGGTCTTCGGGCACTCGCACTGCCCGGCGGTGAAGCGCGTCGGCGACCTTACGGTCTTCAACCTCGGCGGCTGGATGAAGAACACGCGCGCGTGCGGCTTCATCAAGGAAGGCACGCGCTGCCGGCTGGTGAGCATCGAAAACGGCCATGGCGCCCCGCGCTGGGGCAAGGTGCTTCACGAGGTAAAAGTCGACCACACCGCGGAGACGCGGAGAACGGGGTAGCTACTTCTTCTCAAACGGATCTTCAATGTTCCCGTCTCGGGCATCGCTCAGGTAGTTCATCACCAGCTCGTCATCTTCGTTCAGGATCATCTCCGACGTGCGCGTGTAGTACTCGGCGCTGCGGTCGAGCTTCTTCACCGCGCCGGGGTCCACGGTGATTGGATCGACGATGCCGCTGTCGCAGCCGCGCTGGATCGCGAGGTCCAGCCACACGGCGTTGATCAGGTGCCGCAGCGGCATGCCGAACGAGAAGTTCGAGTGCCCGCCGGCGATATGGACCTCTTCGCCGAACTCTTTGCGCACCGCTTCCATGGCCAGCAGCCCGTCGAGGCCTTCCTTGGCGCTCGCGGATTTAGGATAAATGAGCACGTCGATGTAGAGGCCGCCGTCCTTCAGGCCCTTCTTGCGGCAGATGCCGATCATCTCGCGCAGGTTCTCGAGCCGCTCGTCCACCGAATGCGGCATGCCGGCGGCGCCCGAGGCCATCACGATGGCCGGCAGCTTGCGCTCGACGCAGATATCGACCACTTCCAGCCGCTCGAGCGAGATCGAGTTCAGCATCGGCGTGCTCTGCGTGTAATCGTAGGCCTTCAGCCCGCGCACAATGGTTTCGGTGTTGGAGCTATCCACGCTGAGCGGCACCTTGCCTGCGGCCTTCTGCGTGACGGGTATGATCCAGTCCATCGAGGCCAGCCGCTTTTCCAGGCTCGGGCTCACCTCGTCGATGTTCACGTCCAGGTAGTTCCCGCCCTTCTCGATCTGCCGCTTCGCGACCCACTGGATGTACTCTGCGCCGATGGGATCGTCGCGCAGGCCGTACTCGACGGCCAAGTGGCAGTGGCTCACCAGGCCCGAGTTGTAATGCTGGTTGTCCTTCTTGAACCAATCGGGGATCTCCATGCGCCGCGGCTGACCTTTGTCCTTCCAGACGACGTACTCTTTGCCGCCGTCCTTCAGGCAGCGCGGGCCGTCGAGCTTCACGCGGCGCGAACAGTGGACGTTCTCGCCGATGATGATGAACTTGGAGAGCCGGTCTTCGAACGTGGCCATCGCGTCGTTCTCCTGGATTGCTGAACTCCACTGTATCTATTCGAGCCGCCGCGCAAAGCCAAAACGCGTGGCGCTATGGTTGACTTAGGTCAAGCCGGGCGGGATGCCGCGCATTGTCCGTGCCGGGCCGCAAAGGCTCGGACGACTTCGCGCTGTGCGAGCGTGGGGACGACGTGCGGGCGTTTCTCGAGCAGCCGCGCCTGCGCTTGCTCGGGCGTCATGCCGTGCGCGGAGATCAGCCAGCACGCGGCCACCGTCGCGCTGCGCCCGCGCCCGGCCTTGCAGTGCACGAGCACCGACTCACCCCGCGCCGCGTGCTCCTTTATATAGGCTAGGGCGCGCTCGAGGTCCTCGAGCTTCGGTGGCGTGAAATCCACCGTGGGGATACGCAGTTGCTCGATGCCGTGCGCGGCATAAGCGGCCTGCGGTCCGGCGTACTCTTCGCACGTGTTCACCACGGCGCGGACGTCCTCGGCCTTGAGCGCCGGAACGTCGGACGCGAAAGGTAGCGCGCCGACCAGCACGTGCTCGTCAATGCGGTCCCACCAGCGCCGCCGCGCACTGAGGCGGTGCAGCGCCAGGTTCCAGGCCAGCGTGGGATAGAAGAGCAGCCGCGCAATCAGCCAGTGCATGCGTGGAGCGTAGAGCGTGGAGCGAAGAGCGCAACGGCGCTATCTACGTAGAGCGTAGAGCGAAAAGCGAAACCGAGAACAAAATAGATCGGAAGCAGTGACCACAAGTGGGAGGAACGGTGTTGAATTCACTCTTCACTCTACGGCTGTTCCTCCGAAGGCTTTTTGCCTTCCGGCAACTGGTTCTGCGCTTCGGAGTCGTCCAAGGTGCGGCCTTCCACGGTCTTCAGCCCGCCGCCGCCGGACGGCTGCGGCCCGGCGCCCGAGACCTGCGTCACGCCGTTCACGCTGACCACGCGAATGAAGACGGGACCGCTAGGCGCGTTGGGGTCGCCGGAGGCCATCGGTTGCGCGACCTGCTTGGCGAGCTGCCGGAAGAAATGCCGGATCACGAACCGCCGGACAAACGGGATCAGCAGGAGGAGGCCGAGCACCGTCGAGAGCGGCCCGGGAAAGACAAACAGGCCGCTGGCCACGAGCAGGAGCACGCTCTCGGGAAGGTGCACGGGCGCCGCGCCGGGCGTGGCCTGCATGTCCTGTGCGAGTTGCTGGCGCTGGCGCAGGGCGACTGGCCCCAGCAGCATGGAGGGCAGGAAGAGCGCCGCGAGCCCGGCCAGGAAGCCGTAGGTCTCGAAGATGCCCGCGAGCAGGTAGAGATCGAGAAAGGCGAGCGCGACGCCGGTGAGGATCAGGTAGCATCCCATTAATCAAAGTGTAGGGGGCTTCGGCTCCGGCTTCAAACTTCGGTTTCAATGAGGAGCGCGGGAAGGTAGAAAGGCTTCTAAGCGGGCCTTAGGCCATTGCAATGTCCGGCGGGTACACAATAATGACCGCGCCGGGGAGTGCTTGGCGAAACGGAGGAAACAACCATGCCGACGCTTAAATATTTCGGACATAGCGCTTTCCGAATTCAGGATGAGAAGCACACCGTCTTCATCGACCCCTTCTTTACCGGTAATCCCATCTGCCCGATTCATTCGGGCGACGTGAACAAATGCGACTACATCTTGGTAACGCACGGCCACGCCGATCACCTCGGCGACGCGGTCGAGCTCTCGCTGAAGTTCAAGGCCACCATCGTGGCCACGTGGGAGCTCGCGAATTGGTGCGCGTCCAAGGGCGCGAAGGTCCACGCGATGTCCGCCGGCGGCGCGCACGATTTCCCTTTCGGCCGGGTGAAGATGACCATCGCCTTCCACGGCTGCGGGGGCGATCCCCGGCCCGACGGCTCGGTGCCGCCGCCGAACACGCCCGTCGGCTATCTGATCACCTGGGGCAAGAGCAAGGTGCTCTACCACTCGGGCGACACGGCGCTCTTCAGCGACATGAAGCTGATCGGCGAGAAACCGAAGATCGACATCGCCATGCTGCCCATCGGCGACAACTTTACGATGGGCGTGGAAGACGCCGCCAAGGCTATGGAATTCCTCGACGCCCAGGCTTGCGTCCCGATGCATTTCAACACCTTCGACGTCATCAAGGCCGATCCGCTGGCGTTCTCGTTCCGCGTCGAGAAGCAGGGGCGGAAATGCCATGCCATGAAGCCTGGCGACAAAATCGAGTTCTAGGCGTATGGGCTTAAAGCCATTGCGCCGCACACGTATAAGAAGGCCGGTTCCGTAAAGCGGGGCGCATCCAGAAAAAGGTTCAACGCAAGGAGGGGTTCATGTTCGATTCTATGGTTGTTGCGCCGCTCGCCGCTGGGCAGGCGGAGTTGATGCTGCTCTTCTTCATCGTCGGTGGCATCGTCCTGCTGATCATGCTTGGCGTGCTCTGGAACTTCGGCTCGCTCTGGGTGCAGGCGCTGCTCTCCGGTGCGCCGGTGGGTATGCTGGACCTTCTGGCCATGCGCCTGCGGCGCGTGCCGCTGCAACTGATCGTCAGCGCGCGCATCACCTGTAAGAAGGCCGGGATCGACATTCCGACCGAGAAGTGGGAAGCGCATTACCTAGCCCGCGGCAAGGTCGAGGAACTCCTGCGCGCCCTGATCACCTCGCACCAGGGCAAGGTGGAAATCCCCAACATGTTCGATTCGCTGGCCAGCCACGTGCTTGCCGGCGGGCGCGTGCAGGGCGTGGTTGAAGGCCTGATCGCCGCCAAGCGCTCGCAGATCCCGCTCAGCTTCGAGAAGGCTTGCGCGATCGACCTGGCGACGCTGCGCACCGAAGGCAAGAGCGTCACCGAGGCGGTGACCACGAGCGTCAATCCGCGCGTGATCGACTGCCCCGATCCTCGCAAAGGCCGCAATACCATCGACGGCGTGGCCAAGAACGGCATCCAGTTGAAGGTCAAGGCGCGCGTGACGGTGAAGACCAACCTGGAACGCATCCTCGGCGGCGCGACCGAAGAGACCATCATCGCGCGCGTGGGCGAAGGCATCGTCTCCGCCATCGGCGCCGCGGACACCCATTACGAGGTGCTCGAGAACCCCAACAAGATCTCCAAGGCGGTGCTCGAAAAGGGCCTCGACGCGGCGACCGCGTTCGAGATCGTCTCGATCGACATCGCCGACGTGGACGTGGGCGAGAACATCGGCGCCAACCTGCGCGCCCAGCAGGCGCAAGCCGACCTGCAGAAAGCGCAGGCCGACGCCGAAGGCCGCGCCGCCGCCGCGCGCGCGAGAGAGCAGGAAATGAAGGCGCAGGTCGAAGAGAACCGCGCCGCGGTCGTGCTCGCCGAAGCCGAGATCCCCAAGGCCATCTCGGAGGCCCTGCGCTCCGGCAAGTTCGGCGTGATGGACTTCTACAATCTCAAGAACTTGCAGGCCGATACCCAGATGCGCGAACAGATCGGCGGCGGCAAGTCAGGTTCGTAAGAACACCGGACGCTTCGCATGCCCCTATGGACGATGCGAAGAGGCCCTGTGCGCGAGCGCAGTTTAGGCACTCAATGGGAAGAAGCGGGCCATGGACCTCCTGATCCATCTGGTCATCTGGATCTTCCGCACGCTCTTCGGCGAGCAGGAGCCGCCGGCGCAGCTTGGGCCGCGCAATCGCACCTCGGATTCCGAACCTTCACGCGGACCTTACGACTACGGCGATGGTCGCGGGCAGCGTTCAGGCCAGAAGACGCTCGCGGAACTCCTGGAAGAAGCGCGGCGCCAGGCCGAGGGCGGGCGTCCGCGCCAGGTCTCACCGCCGCCGCAACCGGCTCCGCAAAGAAGCGCGCCCCAAGTCGTTCAGCAGGCCGCCGCGCCGGCGAAGAAGGCGAAGAAGCGCAAGGCGGATGCGCCGCCGCAGCCCGTGCAGACGGGAACCATCGCCGCGAATGCCGCGGCCGCCAATCGCGGCATCGGCCTCCATCAGGGCCCGCAGTCGGAGCGCGCCAAGCAGTTACTTCCGCTCTTTGCCGCGTTGAAAGGCGGAGGACGGACGCGGCATGCCCAGCAGCTTCTCGCGGCCCAGGCCTTTGTGCTCAAGGAAGTCTTCGACGCGCCGCGGTCCCGCCGGCCGTTCGGCAGCCACCGCGTGGGTCTGTGACGCGCGCTTGAGGCTGGAACGGACCGAGTCTTTTAAGCTTTAGAACTTGAGGCATAAAAAAACGCCCGGGGCATAACCCCGGGCGTTTTATTTTATGTACGGCGGAGGCTGCTTACTTCTTTTCCGAAGCCCGCTTGTCGATCGTCTGCTGCTTGGTCTCGAGTTCGCTGAAGAGCTTGGCGCTGGTCTCCTTGTCGATCGCGACCCAGCCGTCCATCTCCTTGGAAATCAGAGTGTCCGCTTCAAGCACGGCCATCGCGCCGCCTTCGACCTTCGGGAACCGCAGCGGAACGCCGACCCAGCCATCCTTGTCCTTCGGAACCGTACGGCCCGCCGGCTTCATCGCCCACAGCTCGCCTTCCGGTGTCTTCTGCTCGGGAACCTTGATCCCGGAGAGCTTCTCGAAGCCCTTGGCACTCACGGCCTGGAAGCCCGCGAGTTTGGCCGGGACGATATTGTGCGTGGAGAGGACGTAGTACGTGAACTTGTCGCCCTTCACTTCCTTGGGCTGCGTGTTGGGCACGGCCACCCAGCCTTCCATGTCGTCGGACACCTGCATGCCCGCCTTGAGGCCGGCATGGTTGGTGCCTTCTTCGCGCTTCGTGAAGCAGCCCGCTACGAGGGCCACGAGTCCGAACGCGAAGGCGATCGTTCCAAGCGTGCGCATCTGATTCATGTGTGCCAATCTCCCTCTTTAAATGGTGGTGGCGTTATTCCTGGTTGAGCCGCTGCACAAGGCTCTTGATGTCGTTCGAACGCGCCTGCTCCGCCGCTTCCTTCGCGCGGGCGGACAATACCTTGAGCTGGAAGATGCGCGAGCGTTCCGTCAGGTCGCTCAGGTCCTTGTCGGTGATCTCGGCCTTATCGCGGACCTTGCCCAGATCGCCCTTCAGGACCACGTACTCCTTCTTGAGCTCGCTGGTGTCGCCCTTGAGCGTGTTCACGTCGGCCTCGAGCGTCTTGAGGATCTCGAGCCGGCCTTCGATGTACTTGATCTTCTGTTCGTGCTGGGCCAGGCCCTGGTTCTGCGTGGCGTCGACCTGCTTCTGGCCTTCGTAGGTGAAGTCGCCGAGGTCGGTCACGATCTTGGCGAGTGACTTGGAGGTCTTGTCGAGTTCCGTGACGGCCTTGCCCAGGTTGTTCTTGAGGTCTTCGTTCTTCTTATTAAGGTCTACGTTGGCCGCGGTTAATTCGTCGGCCTTCTTCTGCAGGTCGGCGGTCTTCTTCTTCTCTTCGGTCAGTTCCTTGTTCAGGGCGTCGTTCTTAGTCGTCAGGTCGGTCTCTACCTTCTTGAGCTCCGTCCGCAACTGCCCGCTGACGACCCAAACGAGGACAAACGAGATAAGCACCGCGACGGCAAGCGTCGCCAGCAGCACAGGCGCGGCGAACGAGAGCTTCTCGCCGAACGTCTGTGGCAACCGTGCGCCCGCGCTACCACCTGCATCGGACATAGTTCTGACCTCCAGTACCTTCCCCGCTGCCCGATTCCTTGGCAGCGCGTTCTACCTTGGTTTGGTTTGCCGGGGGACTGAATCGGTAGTCCCGAGCGTAGGGGAACAGCCCCAAGCCTTTTCTTACCAAAACAGGCGATCACTCTAATGAGACACATGGGAAAGTCAATAGACTAGTGTCCATCGGTTGCACCAGTGCAAAGACCCTGCAAGCGCATTACTGACCGATTGCACCGTAAGTAACGGCCTCATAATGGCATGCGTTATTAGATAAATTTTAGGATACAGCTTCAATACCTTTACTGTAAACATCGCCCTAGACCTATGTTATGTGGAAAATCGTCGCCTACACAAAGCTGGGTGTTTTTCGAGGCGTTAAAGCAGCTCTTAAGGGCATGTGCTATACTCCGCTTCGTCTTAAGTTTATCCCCGCATTCAGAGCGGGACTTCATCGGCGCCGGAGTTCGCATGGCGGCTCTTCCTGCGGGACCCAACCCGAATCCGCGGCCCAGGCCCTCCGCGGCGAAGATCGCAGCGGCGAAAGCGGTTGCCACGGTGTCGGGCGCGGAAGACAGCGGCGACGAGGCCGAGCCGAGCGATCTGATCCTCGTCGGCCGCGCGCGCGCCGGCGAGACCGCCGCGTTTGAAGCCTTGATCATGCGCTACAAGGCGCTGGTGAGCCTCGTGGCGTACCGCCAGTTGGGCGTCGAGGACCAGGTGGACGACGTGGCGCAGGAAGCGTTCGTGAAGGCTTTTCTTCACATCGGCGAGCTTGACGACCCCTCGCGTTTCAAGGCCTGGCTGCTGCGCATCACCGCGAACGTCTCGCTGGACCACCTGCGCAAGCGCAAGCACGACGGCGTCTCGCTCGACCAGAGCGGCGCGTACGCGGCGGCGGAGTCCTCGGCGGCGAAAGCGCAGGGCAAGAGCGAACTGCAGGAGGCTGGGGGCCGGGCGATCGACGGCGAACTGCGCGTGCAGATCGTTGAAGCGATCTATTCGCTGCCCGAGGAGTACCAGGTCCCGGCCGCGATGCGCTACCTCGAAGAGATCCCCTACCGCGATATCTCGAAGCGGCTGGGGCTGCGCGAAGAGACGCTGCGCAAGCGTATTCATCGCGCCAACCAGATGTTGCGGCGCAAGCTGCGAAAATTGTGGCCAGAAGGCGAGGAGATTTAGCGTCTTTAGTCAGAGCCGTGGAAAATGGGGCGCTGTGCGAAAGCAAAGCCATATGGCAGGCAACGCGAGGCGTGGAGCCGGGAACGAAACTTCATGACGTGCGACGAATGCCGTGACATGCTGCAGGACCTGGTGGACAACGAAGTCGGGCCCGCGGAGCGGTCCGCGCTGGAAGCGCATATGACGACGTGCGTCGAGTGCGCGCGGCTGCACCGCCAGCTCTCGAAGTTCACGACAACGATGGTCAAGACCATGGCGCCGCTCAAGACCAACGTGGACTTCGCGGGGCAGGTGCTGGCGCGCTTCGAAGAGAGCAAGAGCGACCTGACGCGCATGCCCGACGAGGCCGCCGAGCCGCCTGCGCCGAGAACTTGGCCGGTCTGGCCGTTTGCCGCGATCGTCGGGCTCTGCGTGCTCACGGGCCTTGCGATGCTTTTCCTCAAGAAAGCCCCGGAGCCCGCTGCGACGCTCTCAAAGGGCCGCGAATTGGCGCGTATCATGACGTTCGACGACCGCGGCTGGTCGGAAGCGCAGGGCACGGGTTCCATTTACAACGGTAACCGGGTGGAAGCCGTCGAAGCGCCCGGAAAAACGGTGGAGCTCGACTTTGGCGCCGAAGGCGGCGCCGTGGCCGTGCTGCGTTCGCCGTGCAAGGTGCAGATCCAGAAGTCGTCCCGGCAGATCGAACTGGCCGTCCTTCAAGACGCGCCCGGGCGCATTCAGATTCGCATAAGCCGCGGCGACAAGAAAGCTCTGGAGCTCAAGACGCTGCTTGTCTCGTACAAACTCGCAAAGGCCATGGTGCCCTTGGGCGAGGCGGCCGTGGTGGACATCGAACCCGGAGCCGCAGGCGAACTCGCGGTCTCGGTCAAGAAAGGCTCGGCGCAGATCTTCAACGCCAGCGAGAAGGAAGACGTCGCCGAAGGCTACGCGCGAACCATTCCCCAGAGTGGACCGAGCACTCCCGCGATCCAGGCCAAGTCCAACACGTTCGACTGGGCCGACGGGAAATAGAACGGCGCTCCTTTTGTGCCGTCGTCCTCTCCGTGCGGATGAAGTATAACCCGCCTGCGCCCTATCCGATTCTTTGGCTGGATCGTCCGCGGTAATCCGCCTGCCGTGCATGCGATGGCCATGCGCATGGGAGCTTCCGAGATGGATCGCATCGTCCGCAAGGTCCTCCTGCGCATCGTTCCCTTTATGATTCTCCTGTACCTCTTGAATTACCTCGACCGCGTGAACATCTCGTTCGCCAAGCTCGAGATGAACGCGGCGCTGGGCTTCAGCGACAGCATCTACGGGTTCGGCGTGAGCATTTTCTTCATCGGCTACTGTTTCTTCGAAGTCCCCAGCAACCTCATGATGGAAAAGGTCGGCGCGCGGCTCTGGATCGCGCGCATCATGATCTCGTGGGGCCTGATCTCCTCCTTGATGATGTTCATCACCGGTGCATGGAGCTACTGCGGCATGCGCCTGCTGCTCGGCGTAGCCGAGGCCGGTTTTTTTCCCGGCATGATCCTGTACCTCACCTACTGGGTGCCGGCCAAGCAGCGCGCGCAGGCGGGCGCGTGGTTTCTTACGTCCACCGCGCTCTCCGGCGTGCTGGGTTCGCCGCTCGCCGCGGTGATCCTGAAACTGGACGGCGCTTTTGGCATCGAGGGCTGGCGCTGGCTCTTCCTGCTCGAAGGCATCCCTTCGATTCTCCTGGGATTCGTAGTGCTTATCTATTTGAAAGACCGCCCCGCGCAGGCCAGGTGGCTTTCACCCGATGAACAGGCGCAGCTCGCCGCATGCCTGAAATCCGAACAGAGCGCCTGCGCGGCGCACGGCCACACGAGCATGTGGCCGGCGCTCAAAGACAAGAAGGTCTGGCTCCTGAGCCTCATTTACGTGCTCCTGCTCTTTGGGTTCTACGGCATCCAATACTGGACGCCGACCATCATCAAGGCGGTCTCGAATGAGAGCGATCAGAACGTCGCGCTGCTTACGGCGATTCCTTACCTAGCAGCCGCGATCGGCATGGTGGCCGCAGGATGGAGCTCGGACCGTTTTGGCGAGCGACGGCTGCACGTGGCCTTCTGCGCGTTCCTCGGCTGCGCGGGCATGGTGGCGGCCTGCTTCGCCACAGCGTCCACCACGGCCACGATTGCGGCGCTCTCGGTGGCGGCCATAGGCATCTTCGGGACGCTCGGCCCTTTCTGGGCGCTGCCGCCTGCGTTCCTGGGCGGGACTGCGGCGGCGGGTATCGCGCTGATCAACTCGCTGGGCAACCTGGGCAGCGGTTTTATCGGCCCCAACATCATGGGCGTATTGAAGGACATCACGAAGAGTCATGTGGCCGGACTGGCTGTCTTCGCCGGGGCGCTGTTTATCTCCGGCTGCATCACGCTGTTCGTCCGGCTCGATGCACCCGGCGAGGAACTCGCCACTGCAGATGCGACGGACCAGCCCGCGCAGGCCTGAAAGACGCCGTATGCGCAGGTGCTTCCAAGCCTGAACGGGCTTATCGTAAACGGCAGGCGTGCGGCTCTCGTTATGAAGAATGGGATGGCATAGGTCGGAGCAACTGAATGACTTTCGAATTCCTTGGCGCGCTGTGGTTGTTGCCGGTGGCACTGGCGCTGCTCGCCCTGCTGCGCTTTCTGCGTGCGCGGCGGCGCGAGGTGTTGGCCGGAAGCCTGCTCATCTGGAAGCGCGTCGCCGCGAAAGAGACCGCTCCGCGCCGGCGCCGCTTCGAAGTCGACCGCTCGCTGCTGCTTCAAGCCGCGGTTCTGGTCCTGATGGTGCTGGCGCTGAGCGGACCGGTTCTGGCGGTCTTTAAGGCGCCCGGCCGCCGGCTCGCGTTGCTGCTCGACAACGGTCCGGCCGCGCGCGCGCGGTTGTCCGATGGCAAGCTAGTCATGGAAGCCGTGAAGGAGGAGGCCCGCCGCGTGCTGGCCGAACTCGAACCGAACGACCGCGTATGGCTCGTGGCGTCCTCGCCCTTGCCGGGCCGCGTGGGACACCCCGCGGGCTATGGGAAAGGTCGGGCGCTGCAACTGCTCGACGAGATCCAGCCCGCGCTCTCGGGCCCGGAACCCGACCAGGCATGGCTCTTCTTGCTCGAATCGACCAAAGGTAATGACCGTGCGACCGAGCTGCCGCTCGCGCCGGCGGCTGCGCTGGCCATTTCACCGCGAGCCGCGCCATCCACCGCAACTCAAAACCTTGCCAGCGCGAAGTGGATCACCGTCGGTCCCGGGCCGGTGCTCGATAACAGCGCCCTCACGGCGTTTGGAGCGGAGCCCATCGTTTCCGACGGCGCCAAGCCCGCCGTCGAACTGCTGGCGCAGGTCCGAAACTTCTCAACGAAGCCGGTTCAGGTCCGTGTCGCCATCGAAGCGCTCGATCCCAAGGCAAAGCTCGAAGGCGTGGATGCTGCTGAACGCACGCTCGCGCTGGCGCCGGGCGAGGCCGCTGGCGCGGTCTTTCGTATCACGCAGGATCCGCGGCCATCGATTCGTATCGCTTGCACATCAATTGGCCTCACCGACGCATTGCCGGAAGACGACGCCGCCTGCGCCGCGCCGCGCCCGGTCCGCAAGGCGCGCGTGCGCTTTCACGGCCAGGCGCCGCACGTGGAGGACCTCTTAAAGGAGAGCGGGGAAGCCGAAGTGCTTGCGGAGGCCGATACGTCCGACGCGGATCTGGAAGTCTACGCCGACACCATGCCCACGGGCGAGCTTCCGGCCGGTGCGAGCGCGGTGCTTTACCTCGCGCCGCCGCAGGACGCGGGGCCGTTCGAAGTCACCGGCAAGCTGCTCGAGAATCCCGCCGCCAAGCTCGGCGAACACGACCCGCTGACGCGCGGCATGGGCGAGACGCCGGAGGGACTCGGCTTCCTGATTCCCCGCTCGCGCGAACTGGCGCAGCTCGGCGACTGGCGCCCGCTCCTCACCGATGCGCAGGGGCGCGTCCTGGCCGCCCGCTTCCGGCTGCGCGGTGGCAAGCGGGGCTTCGTCTTCGGGTTCGTCCCCGGCGACGGCCTGCCGCGCGAGCGCAAGCTGGAGCCGCCCGCGCTGCCCGCGCTGCTGCTGCGCCTGGCCCGCGAGGCCGCTGGGTCGCTCGAACCCTACGCCGTGATTTCCGCGGCCGCGCTCGAGAGCCGCGCCGGCAAACCGTTGCCACTAGACTGGAGGCCCGGTCTGGACGAACAGCTCAAGGCCGGGACGGGCGTGCTGGACGCGCGGGCTTCGAACCTGGCCGGCAGTCTGGGCGCGCCGGCAAACGAACGTTTCGCGCTATCCGCCCTTCTGCCGGCGCCCCGGCCGGAGACGCTGGAACTGCGGCAATACCTGATGTTCCTGGCGCTCGTGTGTGCGTTGCTCGAAATGTGGCTGGAAAAATCGTACATGCCGGCTCAGGCGGAGGGCAGCCGTTCGGCATCCGCAGGGATCGAAGCAGAGGCGCCCTCCGCTACGGCAAATGCTCGATAGTCAATATCAACTTGCGCTGCGCAAATTCTCCAGCGCAACGACACATTGGATAAGTGGACTCCGAATATCTCAATATCTATGGGCTGGTCCGCATGCAGATATTCCGCTTCAATCGCGCAAAGAAACAAGAGCGGTTCATTTTCCTTGAGATACTGCGTAAATTCGTTTATGCAGCATGTCACTTGTTATCTCTATTCAATCCGCTGAACACTCGGTGCGATGCATCTCGAACCATCTTGAGTAAATATCATGTCTGAAGAGACGACTGCACAGCCCGAGAGCCCCGAACGCAGAACCTTTTTGGGCACGGCAACCTCGCTGCTCATGGCGGGAGGCCTTGCCGCGGGATATGGCGGTTTTGCCGCAGTCGTGGGACGCTATCTCTACCCGGCCAAGCCGGAGAAAAAGGGCTGGCTTTACGCCGCGGACGCCGCTTCGATGAAGGCTGGGGACTCTTTTACGTATCGGACGCCCACCGGCGCAACCGTTGCTATCGCGCGCCAAGGCGACTCGGGCGAGGCCGACGACTTCATTGCGCTCTCCAGCACCTGCCCGCACCTGGGTTGCCAAGTCCACTGGGAAGGTCCGAACAACCGCTTCTTCTGTCCCTGCCATAACGGCGTCTTCGATCCCCAAGGCAAAGGGACCGGCGGACCTCCGAGCGAGGCCGGGCAAGCGCTGCCGCGCTATCCGCTCAAGATTGAGAACGGGCTGCTCTTCATTGAGGTCCCCCTGGAGAAGCTGGACGGGGGAAGCGCAGCGAACGAAGCGTGCGGCCACAAGCACCCTGGAGCCTGCTAAAGCATGGGTGTGGTCGCCAATTTCATTCGCGAGCGCATCCCGGTCAGCGGGGACCAGCTTCGCGAGCTCACCAACGAGCCCGTGCCGAATCATCTGCGGCGCTGGTGGTTCTGCCTCGGCGGCACGCCGGCTTACCTCTTTGTCGTACAGATCGTGACCGGCATCCTGCTGGCATTCTATTACGAGCCCTCGCCCAAGGCCGCATACGAGTCCGTGCACTACATCACCGACGAGGCCGCGTTCGGCTGGTATCTGCGCAGCGTCCACAAGTGGGGCGCGACGCTGATGATCGCCGCAGTAATCTTGCATCAGATGCGCGTATTCTTTACCGGCGCGTACCGCAAGCCACGCGAACTCAACTGGATGGTCGGGATGTGCCTGCTGATCTGCACGCTGGTGACGGGCTTCACCGGCTACAGCCTCGTCTACGAACAGCTCAGCTATTGGGGCGCGACGGTGGGCGCGAACATCACCGACACCGTCCCGGTGATCGGTGTTTATCTGAAGAAACTCATGCTCGGCGGCGAGGTCTACAACGAGCGCACACTGCCGCGCTTCTTCATGCTGCATGCGGCCGTGCTGCCGGTGTCGATCGTACTTCTGCTCGGCGTCCACATCACGCTGCTGCGGCTGCAGGGCGTGACGGAGTTCCAGTTCGAAGACGAGCCCGAGGACGGCCCGAAGCACTTCAACTTCTTCCCGGACCACCTCTACAGCGAGCTGATCATTGGGCTGGTGCTGATGATCCTGCTCAGCGTGCTCGCGACGGTGTTGCCCTCCACAATGGGACCCAAGGCCGATCCGCTTACCACGCCCGAAGTGATCAAGCCCGAGTGGTTCTTCTACGTCACCTTTCGCTGGCTCAAGCTCTTCTCGGGCACGGCGGCGGTGCTGAGCATGGGGTTCATCGCATTCACGATGTTCGTGTGGCCCTTCATCGACGGCTTGGTGCGGCGCTGGTGGCCGAAATCGGAGTTCAGCGTTTTTGCCGGGATCTTTGCCGTGATCGCGATCGTAGGTCTGACGACGTGGGAAGCGCTGGTCAAGCACTAGAGAAGTCATCGGGAGCGAGGCATGAAGCTGACGACGAAAAAGTCCATCATCGGCGCGCTGGGGCTGCTCTTTCTCTGCTCGCTGGTGCTGGTGCAATGGATGGAAGTCGCGCGGCGCAGCGAAGAGGCGGGCCTTAAAGAACCGCACATCACCGTGCCGGCCACTTCCGTGGCTTGCGTCAACTGCCATGCGCAGACCACTGCGGGCATCATCGACCACTGGAAGGGTAGCACGCACGCGCGCAAAGGCGTGGGCTGCGTCGAGTGCCACCAGGCGCAGAAGGAAGACGCCGACGCGTTCAACCATTACGGACAGTTGATCGCCACCGTAGTGACACCGATGGACTGCGGGCGCTGCCATCAGAAGGAATTCAAGGAGTTCACGCTTAGCCATCATTCGAAGGCCGGCAACATCCTGGCCTCGCTGGATAACTTCCTCGCGGAGACCGTCGAAGGCTCGCGCGTGAACTTCAACCCGCACTCGCCGACGCCGGGCATGACGCCCGTGGTCGAGAAGGTCAACGGCATGGCCAGCGCGTTCTCCGGCTGCCAGCAGTGCCACGGCAGCAAGGTCGCCCTGAAGAGCAGCGACGGCGGCGCGATCACGCTCGACGACCTCAAGCCCGGCCCCGACGGCAAGCCCACCAACGCCGACGCCGTCGCGAAGATCGCCAAGGACTCGAACGGCAAGCCGATCCTTACCGCCAACACCTGGCCCAACACGGGCATCGGGCGCATCAACCTGGATGGCTCGCGCGGCTCGTGCTCCGCCTGCCACAGCCGCCACGACTTCAGCCCGCGCCGCGCGCGCCAGCCCGAGAACTGCGGCAAGTGCCACCTCGGCCCCGACCATCCGCAGAAGGAGATCTACGAGGAGTCCAAGCACGGCGTCGCTTTCCGCGATCTTAAAGACAAGATGAACCTCGACGCGGAAAAGTGGGTCCTCGGCAAGGACTACTCGCAGGCGCCCACCTGCGCCACGTGCCACATGTCCGGCAACATGCGCAATGGCGGCAAGGTGACGCACGATCCGGGCGAGCGCATTTCCTGGACCAACCGGCCGCCCGTGAGCGTGCTCATGGACACCGACAAAGACCACAAGATCGTCAACGAGACCGATCCCGAGAAGCGCCGCGCGCTGATCGCCGACACCTGGCAGGACAAGCGCGCCCGCATGATGGACGGCTGCACCACCTGCCACACCAGCGGCTACGTGAACAACTTCTACAGGCAGTACGACGATCTGGTGATCCTCTACAACGAGAAGTTCGCCAAACCGGGGCTCTCGATCATGAAGTCCCTGCGCGACAACGGCATGATCACCAAGACCGAGTTTGACGACAAGATCGAGTGGACCTGGTTCCTGCTCTGGCACCACGAAGGCCGCCGCGCGCGGCACGGCGCGGCCATGATGGCGCCCGACTACACGCACTGGCACGGCATGTTTGAGGTCGCGCAGCGCTTCTACACGGAATTTTTGCCGGAGGCCCGCGAGCTGGCCGCGCACTCCGCCAAGGACGGCAAGGCCGCGCAGGCCAAGGCGGTGAACGACGTCATCGACGCCATTCTTGCCCGCGACGAGCACAAGTGGTTCAAAGAAGGCGCCGAGGGCCAGACGGAGATGATCCGCAAGGCCATGCAGGAGCGCTACGGCACCGGCGGGCCGGTGGCGAAGTCCGAAGAGAAGTCCGAAGCAAAGACCGAGGCGGAACCCAAAAAGTAGCCGCCTCAGCCGCGCGGATCAGACGCGTTCGACGACGCCGTTCGCGACATGCAGGCGCTCGTTGTTGGCCTGGTTCACTTCCACGCGCCAGTGATAGTTCTGGGCCGGCATGGTCTTGCAGGCCGGATTCCAGAAATGCTGCGCCAGCGTCAGCCGCCAGGCGTCGGACGTATTGCCCGTCGTCATGTGCGGCGTCTTGCTGTGATGGAACGTTACGCTGCCCGCCTTCATCCGGCAGACGGCGATCTCCGCGTGCTCCGGCGCCTCGCATACCAAAAGGTCGCTGGCCATCTCGGGCGGGTTGCGGTGCTCGAGCAGCGTGCGGTGCCCGCCGCGGGCAAAGTGCATGCAGCCGTTCTCCGGCCCCACGTCGTGGAAAGACATCCAGCAGGTGATCCCTGTGTTCCAGACGCGGCGGCCCCAGTAGGCCTCGTCCTGGTGCCACGGCGTCGGCGCGCCCATGCCGGGCGGCTTGCCGAGAAACTGGTCGTACCAGAACTCCATCTCCTGTCCCATCAGTGAGGCGCTGAATCCTGCGGCCCATTTCCGGAAGCGCGACTCGGCCACCCACGGGTAGTTCGCGGTTACGCCGCACTGGACGATGCGGAACACGCGCTGGCGGAGGTCCTCGCCGCGCCGCCAGTCCCAATCGCGCGCAAGTTCGTGACGCCGCCGGATGATCTCCTGCGAGGTCGCGATGAGCGCGCTTAAATCCTGCGCATCCATGGCGTCTTCAACGACCAGAAAGCCGTCCGCCTCGAATTGCCGAATCTGCTCGGGGGTTGCCGTGGGGTAGTGCATAATGCCTCCTCCTCTGGGAGCCTCGCGCTCCGGACCGATGTTTCCTGAATGCTTTCGCGTCTGTCTTCGCTTGCTCTCGATTTGGAGACACGCTCCGATTTCTCCTGGATTATGCCCGGCGGCCCCCTAGCGTGTCTTTAGCGGTGTGAATTATTATGTATCCTAAACGATTATAGTGAGGGTGCCCAGCATGGCCCATGCGACGCTCGGAAGGTCCGTTGACGAGGCGGGTTACGCGCTGGCCTCCCGGCTGAGCCCCTACGTGCGCGCGGGCATGGAACACTGGCGCCCGCCCTGGTTCATCGCTAACCGCAAGGTCCTCGATTACCTGCTGGTCTACATCACCTCCGGCACGGGCTATTTCTCGGTGGGCGAAAAGGCATTCGACGTGAAGCCGGGCGACCTGATCTGGATTCCGCCCGATACCTTTCATGAGATGCGCGGGCACGCGCCGAAGATGCTCGTGGCCTACATCCACTTCGACCTCGCGTTCGACCCCGAACGCAGCCCGCGCGTCGCGCCGGGCTTTGGCTATCTGGATTCGGGGGCGCAACGGAAGCTGCTCCACCCGCCGTGGCCGTGGGCGCCCATCGCGTCCTGGCGCGGGCCGATGCCGGTCGCCGATGCGGCCCCCATTTACGCGCTGCTGAAGCAGGTGATTCTGGAATCGCTTGGCGCGCACCGGCCGTTGCGCGTCACGGGCCTGATGCTGCAGCTCCTGGACGAGATCCAACTCGGGCTCACGGCCACGTCGGCGAACTCCGGCGAGCACGGCCCCGTCATGCGCCGCGCGGCCCAGCAGATCGCCGGCCAACCCGAGGCCGAACTCGATCTGCGCGCGCTTGCCAAGGCCGCGCACATGAGTCTCTCGCACTTCCGCAAACTCTTTCGCGAGACGCACGGCCTGAGCCCGCGCGCGATGCACGACCGCGCGCGCATGCAGAAGGCGTGCGAACTGGTGCTGCATTCAGGCTGGAGTCTGACGAAGATCGCGGAGCATTTGGGCTTCAGCACCGTCCACAACTTCTCGCGCGCCTTCAAGCGCGAGCTCGGCGTCTCGCCGCGCGCCTACCGGCGGCGGACGCTCTCGCAGCGGCCGTTGTAGTATTACATGCATGGCTTGGGTGGTCCGAGCCATTGGATGAGACAGGAATTGCTGAAAGGATGCCTACGATGAAAAAGAAGCAGGCCAGACCCGACCTCGATCTGAATACGCTATCCGTTCGGCAGATTCAACTCCTCGATCATAAAGACAACTTACGAGCCTTTCTTTTTGCCGATGCCGAAGCAGACACCGTTCACTTCAATCTCTGCGATGCCAAAGGCACTCCTCGAATATCAATCTCTTTAGACCCCAAAGGCGAACCACATATTGTATTTTACGGGCTCAACAGGAGCCCTGCGTTAGCAATTGGGGCAACGAACGAAGGTGAGGCGGGTCTGTCCATCTACAATATCAACCAACCGAAATCTAGTTTACGTATTGGCGTTGCCAAGCCAACCCCAGCAAACAGGAGGAAAACGAAATCCGCTGAACCCATTATAGAAATGCGGAACAGCGATGGCGGAGGCCGCACTATAGAGCCGGACGGAAAACCCTGAGCGGCTCGTTAGCCCCCGATGCGGCTCATGTTCGCCGCTGGGATCTCGTCCCAGGCTTTGTGGACTTCCGGCTTCAGATGCGCCGCGTTGCGGAAGGCGGCGATCAGGTCCGCGCACTTTCCGCCGCCGCGCAAGATCG
The DNA here is from genome assembly GCA_016200135.1 of Planctomycetota bacterium. GTDB lineage: Bacteria > Planctomycetota > SZUA-567 > H5-PLA8 > H5-PLA8 > JACQFI01. The sequence continues at coordinate 9,232 of JACQFI010000121.1, read as the reverse complement.
ATTTGATCTCCACGCCGCCGCCGTCGAGCAGGCAGCTTCGCACCTCGCCCACGCACGTCAGCCGCAACCGGTCGCAAGCCTTGCAGAACGGCGCGGACATCGCGCTGATAAAGCCCAAGCGCCCCGCCGCGCCCTTGATCTTCCAGACTTCCGCCGGGCCTTTCATGTTATCGCCCACTTCGAGCGGCTCCAGCGCGCCAAAGCGTTCGGCGATACGCGTCTTGGTGACGTCGTTGGGAATGAAGGCGAAGTTTCCCGAGCCCATCGCACAGCCCTTGGCCTCTTCGAGCGGCATGTACTCGATGAAGCGCATCTCGATGGGCCGGTCGAGCGTCAGCGCCGCGAATTCCGCGACTTCCGTATCGTTCAGTCCACCCAACACCACCATATTGATCTTGATCGGCGCCAGCCCCGCGGCCGCGGCGGCGCGAATCCCTCCAAGCACATCGCCGATCTGCCCGCGGCGTGCGATGGCCTTAAACTTCTCCGGGTCGAGCGTGTCGAGCGAGATGTTGATGCGCTTGAGGCCCGCCGCAGCGAGTTTGGGCGCGTACTCGCCCAGCATGATGCCGTTCGTGGTCATCGCCAGGTCGGTGATGCCCGGGACGCGCGCGACCATCTCCGTCAGCTTCTCGATGCCCTTGCGCACGAGCGGCTCGCCGCCCGTAAGCCGAATCTTATAGACACCGCAGGCCGCGGCGGCTTCAATGACGGTGACGATCTCTTCAAACGTGAGCAGCTCGTCGCGCGGGAGCCACGGGACGCCCTCTTCCGGCATGCAGTACACGCAGCGCAGGTTGCAGTGGTCCGTCACCGAGACACGCAGGTACGTGAACTGGCGCCCGTAGGCGTCCACGACGGCGTCCTGCCCCGGCGTGTAGCCATGGCGCAGGAGGTCGGTGAGCGGCGAAGAGTTCGGGTTCATGATCGAGTTGGAAAGGCTCCTCAAGACTCCCTCATCTTAGACTGCGCTGCGGGTCAATCCAGCCCTGGTTCGCGCATTACGCCTGTTGAAAAGAACGGCATAAGCGACTATCATCGGATTTGTTGCTTTTAAAGTCTCTTTAGAAGGATAGCGCGAGCATGATTACCGTAACCGGCGAGTACGCATTGCGCGCGATGGCCCACATCGCCCAACTACCGGCTGGGCAATACGCGCTGGCCCGCGACATGGGCCAGGAACTCGAGATCCCGCCGAACTATTTAAGCAAGGTGCTGCAGTCGCTGGCTCGCAGCGGGCTGCTCGAATCGCAGCGCGGCCGCAACGGCGGCTTCCGCCTGAACCGGTTGCCCAAGGAGATCACGCTGTACGAGATCCTCGCGGCGGTGGAGTTCATGGGGCGCTACGAGACCTGCGTGCTTGGCCACAAGGAATGCCGCGACTCCGACGCCTGTCCGATCCACGACGCCTGGAAGGAAGCGCGCAACAAGGTCCTCAATCTCTTTCACAAGACGCCGCTCTCGAAGCTCGTCGCCTCGCAGGGCAAGCTTCTAACCAAGGCCAAGGGCAAGCTCAAGACCGCCGTGGTGTAAGGCCTTCAGGACGCCGCGAATTCTTCCCCCCGCATAAAGACGCGCTTCACGTTCAGTCCTTTGTCGAGCACTAGCACGTCTGCGCGCTTGCCGGCTTCGAGGCTGCCAGCCTTCTGCGCGATGCCTGCGCGTTCGGCGGGCGTCAGGCTGCCCATGCGCACGGCCTCGGGCAGGCTCGCGCTGGTCTTCTGCTTCATGATGCGCACCATCGTGTCCATGCCGACCACCGTGCTCGCCAGCCCGCTGCCGTCGGGGTTGATGCCGACCTTCCCGTTGCTCACGAACCACGAGCCGTCCGCCTTCGGCCCGAAGCGGTAGCGGCCGGGCGGCATGTCCACCGCGCGGTTGGCGTCGGTGACGAGCAACAGGCGCTCCGGGCCCTTCATACGCAAGGCGTATTCGAGCAGCTCGCTGGAAAGATGGATGCCGTCGGCGATCACCTCGGTGCTCATCGCTTCGTGAAAGAGGGTGAACTGTTCCATGCTGCCCTGCATCGGTTCTTTGAGGCGCGCGCGCACGGAAGGCACGGAACTCATTGCGCACCAGAAGTGGTCCACGTGCCGCATGCCCGCGCGGAAGGCGCGCGCCATCTCGGACCAGCTCGAATCCGAATGCCCGCACGTCACGAGGTACCCGCGGCGCGCGGCCTCGCGGTAGAATGCCTCGGCCCCGGTAAGCTCCGCCGCGCAGGTCGCGATCTTGATGATGCCGAGGTCGAAGTCTTTCCTGTACTCCTGCGGATCGGGATCGCGGCGGCCGGACTTCAAGTGGCAGCCCACCTTTTCCGGCGCGAAGTACGGCCCGTAAAAGTGCACCCCGGCGACGTACGCGCCGTCGCGAACCTTCCAGCCGCGCTGCACGGCCTTGCAGGCCCTCAGCATCGCGGTGATCTGCTCGCGCGAGCCGGTCGTGGTGGTGGGAAAGATGCTGGTGGTCCCGTGCTTTGCGTGCACGCGGTTGGCGGTGCGCACGGCCTCGGGCGTGCCGTCCATAAAGTCCGCGCCCGCGCCGCCGTGGACGTGGATATCGATGTACCCCGGCCCGATGAAGCCGCCCTTGGCGTCGATGGTCGCCGCGCCCTTGGGCACGCGAATCTCGCGGCGTCCGCCGACGGCAACGATTTTTCCGCCGCTGCAGACCACCGCACCGTCCTCGATCTCGCGGTTGGGCAGGATCACGGTGCCGTGTACGAAGACGAGCGGGCGTGCGGGCATGACGGGGCTCCTGAAAAAGGTTGGCGTTTAAGCGCTCGGATCATGCCACAGCGTAACGGAGGGCGCCAAGGACAATCGGATTCGCGACGGATTCGGTATGGCGTCTCAAGCGTGGCGCGCGGCGATAGCGATGGACGTGGTGAATTCCGCCTGCGCCTGGTCGCCGCGGAAGGAACCGGTCACCGGCGCTGCCGTGCTGGGCGCCTGCCCCGTGGCCAGAACGATGTGGTCCTGCGCTACCGCCAGGCCCAGAGACGGATCGAAGCCGCGCCAGCCCGCACCGGGCAGAAAGACCTCCGCCCATGCGTGCAGATGATGTTCCTGGTCCGGCTCGCCGCGCTTGTAGCCGCTCACAAAACGCGCGGCCAAGCCCTGCGCGCGGCAGGCATCCATAAAGAGCACGGCCAGATCGCGGCATGAGGCCTCGTCCTTCCGCAGGCATTCCTCCGGTGTGTAAGGATAGCCCGTGGGCCGGACGGCCATGCGCACGCGTTCGCGGATCAATTTGCCGAGGTTGGCCAGAAAGGCGATCGTCTTGCCGCCGGAATCCTGCGCCACCTGCGCGGCCAACCGCGTGACCTCGGCGGACTCGTTGGCGCGCGTGCGATATGGGGCGAGCAGGAGCATGGGCGTGCGGTTGTAGATCGAATCCAGGCGGTCCGCGTCCGGTTCGAGCACGAAGTCGAACGGGTTCGCGCGGGTCAGTGAGACCTCGAAGCGCGTCTCGATGCGCAGGAACTCCGCCGGCTGTTCGTACAGTATTCGCGTGCAGGCGTTGCCTTCCGCATCCAGAAGGTGCGCTCGGCCGGCGGGCGCGGGCGCGACGGTCAGTTCGAACCGCAGCAACTCCTGCGCGCCGTCGGAACGTGGCCTCAGGCGCAGCAGGTGCGGTTCGAGGAAAACGGGGGTGCTGTAGCGGTATTCTGAGAGGTGGCAAACGTCGATGCGCATGCGTGCGTGGCGGCTCCGGTCTTTCTACGGCGCGGGCAGTTTGGTCAGCACCAGATTTTCCCAGTCCGAAGGCAGTTGGCCGACGGAATCGCGCAGGCGGTCCTGCCACCAGGTGCTGACCTCGTTCAGGTCCTGCCGCTGGTAGCGGTGCTCTACCAGCTTGCCATTCGAGAAGATGACGACGTCGAGCGGAAAGTCCACGTCCGAGGCGCTGATGCGCGTCGAATCGAAGGCGAGAACGCCCACTTTCAGCGCGAAGCGCAGCGGGTCCTCGAATTTTAGCGTGCGGTCCAGCACCGGCTTGCCGTAGCCGGTGGCGCCGATGATCGCGTAGGGCGTACCGGTGCCGACTTCCACCCAGTTGCCCTGCGAGTAGACGAGGTAGAGCTTGTGTTCCTTATCCGCGTGGAATTTGCCGCCGATGAGCGCCGTGATGTTGAAGGACAGCCCGCTCTCGACCAGCGCTTCCTTGTCTTCCTTGGCCACGCGCCGCAACTGGTCGGCGAAGGCGTTGACGGCCTTGAAGACGCGGTCAAAGGGTTCCTTGCGGTCTTCCATCAATTCGTTGAAATAGGTGAGCGCCTTGTCGCGCACCGAACGCAGGCCCGCGGTCATGACGAACAGGGAGTAGCCGTCGCCGGTGAACGTCGCGACCTTGCGGGCCACGATGCACTCGTTTCCCGTGATCACGCGCGTATCGGCAAGTCCTACGAGACCTTCCTGCACCCGCATCCCCAGGCACATCGTCATTGCTGGTAGGCTCCCATGGACTGGGCATTCAGCTCGCTCGCGTGCGGGCGCAGCATGAAAAAACTCTCGTGAATGCCGTCTCCGATGAGATTAAGGCGGACTTGCAGGCCGTCAATGAATTCGTGCAGACCCGCGCGGACGACCTCGTTCACGTGCGTGAACGCGATCTCCGCGCGCAACTGGCCCAGGCGCTGTTCGGCCGCGTTGCGGAAGGTGCCCGGAGGCGTGCCGGTGATGGCGTGCAGCGATTCGTCGGCGGCCTGCAGGCAGTAATGCGCCGCGCGGGGGAACTCGCGATCGAGGAGCAGAAAATCGACAACAAGCTGCGGGAGGATCGTGTGGTGCTTCTTGCGGTACATCTCCAGCGCGCTGGTGGAACGCAGCACCGCCGACCATTGCACTTCGTCGGTGGGCGTGCCGACATGCCCGGGTGTCGGGAGCAGCAGGAAATACTTTACATCCAGGATGCGCGTGGTCTTGTCGGCGCGTTCCAGCAGGCGGCCCATGTGGCAGAAGTGCCAGCCTTCGCCGCGCGACATCGTGGCTTCCATGATGCCCACCAGCAGGTGGCTCTGCTGCTTCACGCGCTGGTAAAAGTCCTGCGGATCGTCGCGCGTGCGCGGGTCGGCCGCCGCGGCGTTGATCTCCAGGTAGAAGGTATTCAGCCCCTCCCAGATCTCCGTGGAGAGGTTGCCGCGCACGCTGCGGGCGTTCTCCCGCGCGGCGCAGACGCACGCACGGATCGAACTCGGGTTCTTCAGGTCGAAGCTGAGGAACTCGAGCACGTTTCTTTTTGAATAGTCGGCGTAGCGCGACTTGAACTCGTCCTCGTCGCCGGTGGTGACGACGAGCGGCTCCCACTGCTGTTGGGCGTCGGGCAGATCGAGCATCAGGTTCTGGTTCACTTCGATGAAGCGCGCGACGTTCTCCGCGCGCTCCACGTAGCGGGCCAACCAGTACATCGAACTGGCGACGCGGCTGAGCATGTCAGGTCCCGTGGTTCGAAGCGAGCACCCAGGTGTCCTTGCTGCCGCCGCCCTGGGATGAGTTGACGACCAGCGAGCCCTTCTTCAGCGCCACGCGCGTGAGCCCGCCGGGCAGGACGTAGATCTCTTTTCCGTACAGGATGAACGGCCGCAGGTCCACATGCCGGCCTTCGAAGTGTTCGCCCACGATCACCGGCACGCGCGAGAGCGAGAGGGTCGGCTGCGCGATATAGTTGCGCGGGTTGGCCTTGATGCGTTCCGCGAACTCGTCCCGCGCCGCCTGGTCGGCGTGCGGGCCCACCAACATGCCGTAGCCGCCGGACTCGTTCGCGGCCTTCACGACCAGCTTGTCCAGATTCGCGAGCACGTGCTGGCGCTGTTCGGGCTCCCAGCAGAGGTACGTGGGCACGTTCGGCAGGAGCATCTCCTCGCCCAGGTAATACTTGATCATGCGCGGCACGTAGGCGTACACAACCTTGTCGTCGGCCACGCCGGTGCCCGGCGCGTTGGCCAGGGCCACGCGGCCGTGCAGGTACGCGTCCATCAGGCCCGCGCAGCCCAGCGTCGAATCGGCCCGGAATGCCTTGGGGTCCAGGAAGTCGTCGTCGATGCGGCGGTAGATCACGTCCACGCGCTCGAAGCCCTTGGTCGTGCGCATCCAGATGCGCCCGTCGGCAGCCACCAGGTCCGTGCCCTCGACCAGTTCGACGCCGAGCTGCTGTGCCAGATAGGTGTGCTCGAAGTACGCGCTGTTGTAGATGCCCGGCGAGAGCACCGCGACGACGGGGTTCTCGACGCCGTCCGGCGCCAGATTCTGCAGCGTCTTCAGCAAATTGCTGGGGTACTCATTCACCGGACGGACTTTCGAGTCGTCGAAGACCTGCGGGAAGGTGCGCTTCATCAGCTCGCGGTTTTCCAGCACGTAGCTGACGCCCGAGGGGCAGCGCAGATTGTCCTCGAGCACGTACATGCGCCCGTCGCCGTCGCGGACCAGGTCCGTGCCGGTGATGTGGTTCCAGATTCCGCGCGGCGGGTTCAGGCCCATGCACTGCGGCCGGAAACTCTTCGCCGAACGGATGATCTCTTCGGGGATCACGCCGTCCTTGATGATGCGCTGTTCGTGGTAGACGTCGTCGATGAAGAGATTCAGCGCGTGGATCCGCTGCTTCAGGCCCTTCTCGATGGACGCCCACTCCTCCGCTCCGACGATGCGCGGCACCATGTCGAAGGGGAAGATGCGCTCGCCGCCCTGGTTGTCGCCGTAGACATTAAAGGTGATGCCCAGATTCAGCAGCGCCTGCTCGGCGGCTTGCTGCCGGCGGGATAGTTCGCCTTGGGCCAGAGCTGCTATCTTTTGAACCAACAGTTCAGCTCCAGGCCGCGGCCGGCCGGAGGACAGAAACATCTCGTCGTAGAAAGGGCCGACCTCGTACCCTTCGAACCGCATAGATCACCAACGGTTAGGTAGAGTGATGGAAGGCCGAAAGCGGCGGCGCTGCCCCATGCCCCCCGGAATGGGCACCGCGAGAGTCTTCAAAAAGCAAAACGTATGCCTAAGATGCAGGGCAGACGTAACCTTATTATCTTCTGCGCCCGCGCTCGCGCGGCGGGTTTGGCGGGCTGCCCTCGTCCATGCCTTCGAACATGCTGCCGAGCATGTCGCGATAGCCGGCCGCACCTTCGAGGCTGTCCTTTGCCAGCAGGCGCGACTGGTGCAGGCCCTCGAGCACGAACTCCATTGCCGCGCTCAGTTCGAGCTCCGCTTCCTGCATCGGGATGTGCTTGCGGGTCAGATCTTCGAGGCCATACACTTGCCGCAGTTCCTTGAGGACCTCGGCCGCCGGCTGCGTGTCGCCGAGCTTGACCGTGCGCCCCTGCGCGAAGTAGTTCACGATCAGCTTGTACGGGCCGAACGACGCGTCCTCGTCCTGCTCGCTGGGCGAAGGGCGGCCCGGCCCCGGCTTCGCGCCCTTCTCCTGCTTGCCGCCGGGCTTGTATGCGTCGGGCATCACGCGGTCGAAGACTTCCTTTACGGCGCGGCCGACGAGATGCCGCGCGACGTTCAGCGCGCCTTCCTGTTCGCCTTCGTACACGAGCTCCACCTTGCCCGTCACGGCGCTCACCGCGGTCTGGAAGTCCACCGGCCGCGCACAGACGACTTTCTCGCCGCAGACGATCCCGCGGCGCTCGGCGTTCGAGACCACGTTCTCGAGCAGCGTGATCGGCAGCCGCGCGCTCACGCCGGAACTCTGGTCGAGGAACTCGCTCTTGCGCGCCTGAAACGCGACCTCCTCCACCGCGTCCTGCAGCCACTCGGGCACATGCACGCGCACTTCGCCGTCGCGTTTCGTCCAGGCCTCCTGCGCCGTGATTTTGCGCGCGTCCTCGAGGCGGCTCGGGTAGTGCGTCAGTATCTGGCTCTCGATGCGGTCCTTCAGCGGCGTGATGATGCTGCCGCGGTTCGTATAGTCCTCGGGGTTGGCCGTGTAGACCATTACGATGTCCATCGGCAGGCGCACGGGGAAGCCGCGGATCTGAATATCTTTCTCCTGCATGATGTTCAGCAGGCCGACTTGAATGCGGCTCGGCAGGTCCGGCAGTTCGTTGATGCAGAAGATGCCGCGGTTCGTGCGCGGGATGATGCCGTAGTGGATGACCTCTTCGCTCGCATAGTCGAGGCGCTTGTTCGCGGCCTTGATCGGGTCGATGTCGCCGATGAGGTCCGCGATAGTGACGTCGGGCGTCGCGAGCTTCTCGCGGTAGCGCTCTTCGCGCGGCAGCCAGTGAATCGGCGCCGCGTCGCCCGCGGCGGCCAGATGCGCGCGCGCGCCGTTGCTCACCGGCGCCAGCGGGTCTTCGTTCAGCGGGAAGCCCGCGAGCGTAGGAATCTCCGGTTCGAGAAAATCGATGAGTTGCCGCGCGATGCGTGTCTTCGCCTGGCCGCGCAGGCCCAGCAGGATGAAATTGTGCCGCGCGAGCACCGCGTTGACGATCTGCGGAATGACGGTCTTCTCATACCCGACAATGCCCGGAAAGAGCGGCTTGCCCTCTTTCAACGCGTGAATCAGATTCCGGCGCAGCTCGTCTTTCACCGAACTCGGCCGGTAACCGCTCTTCTTGAGTTCTCCCACGGTCGCGGGTCGTGATGCCATGATTCGCAAGACTCCCTTCGAATGTATTTTAGCTCCCGTGCTCTTTTCTATAGGGGGATGCTGGGGAAGGAAACCGACAATCGGCTCACGCAAGGACGGAATGGTTTCGCGCAAAGCCGCTAAGACGCAAAGAAACGAACTGCCAAATGCTATTAATTGATTCTGACGCAGCAACCTCTCGGCACCCAGGACCCAGCACTTCGCCCTGTTGTATTCGACGTGCCGTTCTTTGCGCCTTTGCGCGAGCCCGCCGTTACTCCGACTTGAGCACCGCCGGCGGTGCCTTGGGCTTCAGCTTCTCGAGCTGTTCCTTCGTGGCGGGCGGCGGCGCGTCGGGGATCTCTTCGCGAGGCGGCGGCGCGACCACGTCGGGCGTCTTGGCGGGCTCGACGGTCGGCGCGGTGGTCTTTACTTCCTCCTGATGTGTGGCATCCGGCGGCGCCTGCGTTTTCGCGTCTTCCCGCTTGAGTTCCTTGAGCTCCCGCGCGAGGGCATCGTACGTGAAGCCCTGAATCTTCCAGATCTCGGGTTGCCCTTCAATCTGCAGGATGCCGAAGTCCTTCATGCGCTTGCCGAGGACGAACGTGTACGCGGTCCCGTCGCGCAGCACGATCCGCGTCTTCGCGGCGGGCTTGTCGGCGACGGC
>JACQFI010000124.1 GCA_016200135.1 Planctomycetota bacterium | reverse complement strand
TGGAATCCCACTTACCCATTAACCTTTCTAAAGGTTAACAGGTCAAGCAAACCGCTTGAATTTCAGGGTTCCCCCAACTGTTCTTCACGTAAAAAGATGCACACGTGCTTTCACACGCCTTTTTGCGTCCGCAAGGTAGACGCCGAAGGCGGGTCGTTTGCTCACAACTCTTGCTGCAACTGCGGACATTTCTTGAACTTTTGACCGTGGCGCCCAAAGGGTTCGGCTCTAAGACCCAAGCGTCTGGCACGTCAAACGTTATGGACCTTCAATAGGCGGAAGGTTCTTGTCTCAAGCGGGCGGATGCGCTTAGAATAGGCGGAAGTTTGGGCTGCGGAATTCACATAACCTCGCAGAACACGAGAGGAGTTCAGCCTTGCGCCTAATCTATTGGATCGCCTTTGCTCTGTCGGCGGGCAGTCTGTTAAACGCCGCCGAGGTCGCCAAAGAGAACTTGTACACCCTGAACGATGGCCGCGTTCTGCGCGGTAAGACCGCGGCCGAGGACAAAGACCATCTAACCATTGAGATCTCGGTCGGTTCGGCGACCGCACAGGTCAACGTGGACAAGAGCGTCGTGAGGGAGATTCATGCCGCCGAGGCCGAGCAGAAGCCGGCGGAGCAGGCCGCGCAGGAGCCCGTACCCGTCGCGCCAAGCCCCGACGCCGCAGCTTGGGCCATGTTGAAGCGCGCCGCGAACACGGACCAGGTCGACGCGGAGTCGCAGCAGCACGGCGACCTGGCGATCCGCAATGCCTTGATCAACGGCGACCCCAAGGGCAACGAGTTCACGCCCGAGGACATCCAGAACATTCTGCGCGCGCTGGACAAGCAGCCGGACAACCCCGTGAGCACGCTGCGCCAGGCCATCGACGAGGCCAACCGGCAGGCTTTCGATACGGGCGCGCCGTTTCCCTGGCTGCGCAACCCGATGCCGTACGACTCCGATCCTACTTATTGGGACGTCTACAGCCCGCTCTGGCAGGGCGTGTACGAAGAGAACTTCCGCGGCCTGACGTATTTCGACGGCCCGCTGCCGCGTTCGCGCTCGCGCCTGCAGGATCTGCGCGACTACAAGAACTTCATCTTCGACAACAGTAAGAAGTTCACCAGCAAGAAACTGGAAGGCGCCTGGATCTTCCCTTCCGGCAAGGACTACCACCCCTACGAGAAGCTGCCGATTCCCTTCGGCGCCAAGCTTCAAGCTCTGCCGCTTGGGCCGAACGGCGGTTACCCGGTCGCTCCTTATTACCAGCAGGATGGCGTGCTACAGGGCCAATTCCTCTTCAAGTTCCCGGACCCCGTGGACATCATCGCCCACAAAGGCGGTTTCTACGGGATGGGCTGGGGTGGCGGCGGAGGCTGGCACCACAAGTAATCCATGGGGGTTCGTTCCATGCGCATCACCGCAACTGCATTTCTGACCGCCGTACTCGGCATCGCGGGCGGCGTCCGCGCCGACACGGTCACGCTAAAAGACGGCACGGTGCGCGAAGGGACGATCCTGCAGCAGGATGCCGACGGCATCACCTTCGAGGTCAAGGTGGGCTCGATGAAGGGCGCCGTGCACATCCCCAAGAACGAGATCGCCAAGATTGAACGCCAGGCGCTCGCGGCCGACCCCGTCGAGACTGAAGCCGCGGCGTTGCGCGAGGCCGCCGAGAAGAAGTCCGGCGCCGCGGCCGCCGGCGCGTGGGTGAAGCTCGGCGACTTCTACGCGGAGCGTTCGGGGTACTCGAATCCCGCGCAGGAGGCCTTCAAGAAGGCGCTGGCCGCCGATCCCGAGAACGAAAAAGCGCACCAGCGGCTCGGGCACGCGAAGACCGAGAAGGGCTGGCAGCCGGTGGAGGACGAGAAGCGCGCCAAGGGCCTCGTGCAGCTCGACGACGTCTGGGTGAAGCCCGCCGAACGCGCCTGGCTGATCGACAAGAAGGACCGGCAAGACAAGCAGGCCAAGCAGGATCAGGCGGATGACGACGACCTGCGCATCGCGCCGCGCAAGCCCGGCGACGACAAGTTCACCAAGGCCGAAGCCGAGAAGCTCGTCAAGATGCGGCAGATCGAGGAGGAACTCGCGCGCCGCGAGGGCCTGCGCGTGCAGCAGGGCGAGTCCTTCCTGCAGCGCTACGGTTACTACGGCGACGGCAACGGCATGTACATCGGGCCGGGGCAGACGCCCGTCGTGGTGGACGGCGTGAGCATCGGCTCGGGGAATTCGGAATTCTTCGTCGGCAACGTGAGCTCCGGGTATTACGCCAACTCGAATGCCTACGGCAGCGGTTGGAACGGCGGCTGGAATGGATTCAACGGGGCGGGCGCGCTATACAGCAACAACGGCAACGTCTCGCGCCAGTTCCGGCGCAACTTCGGCTTCTCGCCAGGCTTCGTCTCGAACAATTTTGCCTTCGGCACGAACTTCTCCTCGGGCTTCGGCGTGTCGAGCAGCTTCGGCGGGTTCGGAATCAACCTCTCGGGCGGCAGCAGGAGCTTCCGCTACAACATCGGCATCGGCGGTTTCAGCGGCGGCAGCTTCTCCAGCGGGTTCTCAGGATTCGGGTGGTAAGTCGGACCGATTGGCAAGAATCAACGCTTACTATCGGATTTGATTGCCTCAAGATCAGAATTGCTCGCCCCTAATGAGGTATTGATGCTCTCAATAAGCTCGGGAATAAAAACTTTGTAGCTATCAAAGCAAGGTCCAATAGGTCTAACGGCGCTGAATGTTTCTGGTTTCTGCGTAGCAAGTTCGTCTAAGTTTGCGTCAAAATCCACGTAAACACGTTTCTTGAATTCATCTAAATTATACGTCAAAATATGTCCTTTATCGGACGATGACTTGCTCAAATCCTCCCAGGACTTAGGCCATCGCCCTGGATAATCCTTTACGTAAGTAGAGAGTATCTTGCTGGTCTCGATTGTAACCTGAAGAGTGTGTTCTGCTTCACTGGCGGTTGAGGCGGCACGAACCATAAGAACTACTATAACAACGCAAGAAATCAGTGAAATGATGGCAATTGCGCCAACAAATCGCTGGAGAAACAATAGTCTCTTTTGCTTTGAGCTTTCGACACTTTGGTTCATTCTAGTCTTATTTTCCGCTGAAATTCACTTCCTTGAATACCAACGTCGGCGTGCGGACGCTTGAATACGGGTACGGGTCGTTGCCGACGGCGGTGAGGTTCTTCCAGAGTTCGAGCATGTTGCCGGTCACGTTCATCTCCATCAGCGGCGCGCCTTTCTTGCCGCCTTCGATCTTGTGCCCGCGGATGCCGAACGAGAAATCGCCGGTGGTCCCGTCGGAGTTCCCGCCGAGCCAGCCGGTCACGTAGATCCCCTCCCCCGCTTCGGCCAGAAGTTCCTCGAGGTTCTTCGTGCCGAGCTGAAAGAAAAGATTCGACGCGCCGCCGGTGGTCGGTTCCCAGCCGAGCTTCTTGCCGTAGTACGTATCGATGTAGAAGTTCTTCAGGATGCCGCGCTCGAAGACCGGCATGCGCTTGGCGGCGATGCCTTCGCCGTCGAAGTGGCGCGAAGCCATCCCGCGCGGGGCCAGCGGGTCGTCCGTGAGCGTGAGCAGTTCGTTGGCGATCTGTTGGTCTTTCTTGTTCGCCAGGAACGAACGCTTCTGCTGAATCGATCCGCCCGCGAGCGCGCCGAGCATCGGCCCGATCAGGCGCCCGCCGGCCTCGGGATCGACCACCAGAGTGAGGCGCGCGCTCGCCGCCTTGCTCGCACCCAGGCGTTCGATTGCGCGGCTGAGGGCCTCGCTCGCGGTCAGCTCCGGCGCGGGCAGGCCTTTCAGGTAGCAGCCGTGCACGCCCCGGCTGGCCTCGGGGCGCTTGCCGTTGCCTTCGTCGAGCGTCACGCTGCCGCCGTAACCGATGCCGGTGGCCTCGCGCACGCCTTCGAAACCGTTGGAACTCACCATGGCCCCGGCGGTCCCCCCGCCGCCCGCGAACGTCGTCGCGCTGATCACGCGCTTGTCGGCGTGCGTGGCCCGGTCCATGGCCTGCAGCCATTCGAGGTACTCTTCGCGCGTGACCTTCTCGATGTTAGCGTCCACGAGGTCCAAATCCGCATTCGCACGGCCTGCGTAGAGCTTGGGGTCGGGGATCACTCGGTACGGATCGGGCTCCAGGTGCCGCGTCAGGGCCACAGCGTCTTCCAGAAAACGCTTGAGCTGCGCCGGCCGCAGGTCGGTGGTGCCGTGCGTCGAGAAGCGTCCGTCGACGTAGAGCCTTACATTCAGGCCGCGGCTCTGGCTCTGCTGCACCTTCTCGAGCTTGCCGTCGCGGTAGGCGAAGTTGGTGGACGCGCCTTCGCTCACGCTTACCACGGCATCGTTCGCGCCCGCTTGCAAGGCGAATTGGAGGCCGCTCCGGGCCTCGTGCAACAGGTCCTCAACCATGCACGCCTCCCACAGTCAGCTTCTTGACCAGCACCGATGGAATTCCGATCGAGACCGGCACGCCTTGTCCGGCTTTGCCGCAGACCCAGCCGCCGCTGTCGAGCTTCGGGTCGTTGGCGGCCATGACCACGTTCTTGAGCGCCTCCGGGCCGTTGCCGATGATGTTCACATCCTTGATCGGCGCGGTGATCTTGCCGCCCTCGATCAGCCAGCCGTTCTTCACGTAAAAGGTGAAATCGCCCGCGCCGATCTGCACCTGCCCGTTGGTGAAGTGCTCGGCGATGATGCCGCGGTCCACCGATTTGACGATCTCGTCGTAGCTGTGCGGCCCGCCGAGCATGTACGTGCTGCGCATGCGCGGCAGCGGCGCGTGGCGGAAGCTCTCGCGGCGGCCCGAGCCCGTCGCGCCGGCGCCGTAGTGCTTGGCGGAGATGCGGTCGTGCAGGTAGCTGCGCAGCACGCCGTTCTCGATGAGAACCGTCTTCTCGGTGACGTTGCCCTCGTCGTCCACGTTCAGCGCGCCGCGCTCGTGCTCCTGCGTGCCGTCGTCCACGACCGTGACAAAGTCCGGCGCGACCTTCTGGTTCAGCATGGAAGCGTAGATGGAGGTTCCCTTGCGGTTGAAGTCGGCCTCCAGCCCGTGCCCGATGGCCTCGTGGAGCAGGATACCGGAGGCCCCGGCGGCGAGGATCACGGGCATCTCGCCCGCGGGCGGACGCTTGGCCTCGAAGAGGATCATGGTGCGGGCGACGGCCTCACGGCAGACCTTGGCGACAGCCTCGTCGGTGAAGGCCTCGAAGCCGTCGCGCTTGGCGAGCGCCCCGCCGTTGCTCTGCCGCACGCCGTTCTTCTGCGCCGTAACGGAAAGATGCAACGCGGCCATGGGCCGGCGGTCGGCGGCCAAAGTCCCGTCGCTCGTGGCCACGAGCACGCGTTCGTCGCCGTCGGACCACGAGACGCTCACATTCTCGATGGCCGGATCCATGCCCTTCACCAGCGTCTCGACCTTGCGCAGCATCGGCAGGCGCTCGGTAACGCCCACGCCGTCCCAATCGCGCGCGAGCCGGTAACGGTTGGGGACTTCGCGCAGCTTGACCGCCTGCGGCTCGGCGGGCTTCTGCCCGCTGGCGATCGTCGCGGCGACGCGCGCGGCCTTGAGCATCGCTTCGAGTTCCAGGCTCTCGCTGAACGCATAGCCGACCTGGTCGCCCATCACCGCGCGCACGCCGACGCCCTGGTCGACGCCCGTGCTGGCGCGGCTGATGATGCCGTCCTCAAGCGAGATCGAAGTCCGCCGCGCGTGCTCGAAATAGAGGTCGGCGTATTCCGCCCCGCGGCCCATGGCCTCAGTGAGAACCCGGCACATGACGGTCTCGTCGATGCCGAACCATTCGAGGAAGGGATGGGTGATGGCCATGGCGCGCTCCTTTTAGAGGTAAGACGCCGCGGGGAACCGATAGGCGTTTGAAAATACCCGCAGTCCAATCCGAATACAGCCGCGATTGGCCCAAATGAACCGCGCTATTCGCTCAGCGCTTTCTTTACCATCGCCGGCACGGGCTTGGGCCAGGCGGTGTCGAGCTCCTGCGCGTGGGCTTCCGCAGCCTCCTGCGCCGAACCGGGCTTCTCGACGGGATCGCTCCAAGTCCAATGTTCGAGATACTCGTCGGTGCCCGCCAGTTCCTGCTCCATCGCCAGCGCGTCCACGGCCTGCTGGAAGCGGTCGTCGAGCGGGACGTTGTGCTCGCCGCCCGCGTCGCTGGCCTTTACTTGCGTTGGGATGTTCTTCCACGAAAGAATCTGAACGGCGGCCATCGGCGCTCCTCTTTTAGGTTGCCTGCAGAAAGATCCGTTCCATCAGCGGCTCGAGTACCGCGGCCATGCGATAGAAGCCCAGGTCGGTGGCATGGCGCTGGTCGATGGTGCACTCGTCCCAGTCTTCGCCGTAATAGTCGGAGCCATCCTGGAAATAGACGTTTGTGTCGCCGGCCGCGCGCAGATCGGCCACGAGGTTGCGCAGAAAGTCGCGGCGCTCGAGCCGGTACGCGACGATCTCCGGATGAAGCGTCTCGGTCATGAACGGCGGCTTGCTGGTTACCAGCAGAGGCACAAGCGGCCAGCGCTCGCGCAGAATCTTGAGAAAGGCGGGGGGGCGCTGCATGAGCACCTTCGTGTCGCGGATGTTGGAGTCGCAATCCATCACCAGGCCAGAAGGTTCGTGTGCGAGCGGCATCGCCACGATCGCGCGGGCAACCTCGGGCTCGCACAGCGCGCTGCCGCTGAACCCGAGATTGACGAATTCGAGATTCAAGCGCCGGCTGAGGATGTTGGTGAACAACATGCCCGGCCGCGAGGCGCTCGCGCCTTGCGTGATCGAAGTTCCGTAGACGATCACGGGCCCGGGCTTCGCGAAGGGCGGCGGAGCTTGGAGTCGCGCGCCGCGATCGACGCCGATTTCGAAGCGCTCGACGCCGCGGTAGAGCGGGAAGTTCGGCGTTACCGTGCGCATCGCGGCGGGCAGGCACTCGTACAGCCACGCACAGTACGCATCCTTGCGTGCTTCCAGCCGCGGGCTGCCGGCGTAGCGCATGCGCCGCGGCGTTCCGGGCTCGCCGACGTAGCCGTCAACGCCGCACTGTCCGATGGGCGCCATATTCCAGGCGTCGGGCGGGCCGTTGAGCTTTACGCGGACCGCGAGGCACGGCGAGTCCGTGCGGAAGGCCACCTGGCCGCCGGCGGTGCAATCGGCCAAGCCATCGACATCGGCGGAAAACGTTTCTGTGGGATGCTTCGGCATGCGCCGGTAGAGACGGTCCTGCGCGAACCAGGCGAAGCCGCTTAGGCGCAGCGGCGCCGCGTGCGCGTCGAGCCACTGGAGGTTCTCATCGGCAGGTTCGGGGTGGCGCGCCTTCGGGTCGTAGCGCTCGACGCGGAAGACCTTCTCGTAATCGACCGGCAAGGCGCGCTCCTTTATTGGCCCGCGCCCAGGATCCGCCGGAAGACCGGCAGCAGCGCCTCGGCCATGCGGTAGAAGCCCAGGTCCGTCGGGTGCACGCCGTCGACGGTGCACTCTTCGTAGTCGCGCCCGAGCAGGTCCGTGCCGTCTTGGAAGTGGATGTTCGCGTCGCCGGCCTTGTGGAGGTCGCTCACCACCTGGCGCTGGTAGCTGAGGCACTCGTTGCGCGCGCGGAGGCTCTCGGACTGCAGCGTCTCGTGGGCGAAGCGGATGCGTGAGAGCACCAGCAGCGGAACTTTGGGGTGTTCTTCGCGCAGGATGCGAATGAATCCGGGCAGCGTCGCGCTCAGCCCTTTGATGCCGCCGGAGTTGGCCTCGTAATCGAGCGCAATCAGCGCGGGAGCGCGGATCTCGGCAATCGTGCGCGCGACCTCGGGCTCGCCTCTGCCGCTGCCGGAGAAACCCAGATTGTAGAACTCGGCGTTCATGGCGCGGCCGAGGATCGCCGGATACGCCATCCCGGTGCGGCTCGCGCAGCCGCCGTGCGTGATCGAAGTGCCGTAGACGACAAGGGGCCCGGCCACGTTCCACTTGGGCGGTGGGAGCACCTTCGCGTCGGGCTCGACGGCCACCTCGACGCTGCGCACGCCCGAATAGAGCGGCAGATAAAGCGTGAAGTTGCGCATGAGCGCTTCGGAATGCTCGAAGAGCAGGATCTCGTACTCCGTCTTTGTCATGTCGAACTTGGTCGTCCCGTAGTACCGCAGGCCGCGCCCGGTTCCGGCGGGACCGGCGTAGCAGTCCACGCCGCTGATGCCCGTCGTGGCCATATGGACCATGTTGGCGACACGCGGAAGCTTCACGCGCACCGCCACGCGCGTGGTGTCGCTCTGAAAACGGATCTGCGCGCCCGCGGTGCAGTTCGCCAGATTGTCGACGGCCTCGGGCAGTTTGTGCTTGGGCGCGACGGGCATGCGCCGCCAGGCGCGGTCGCGCTCGAACCAGGCGAGCCCCGCCACCTGCAAAGGCAGCGCGCACTTGGCGCCGCGGGGGTCGTGCCAGGTCAGGCCCTCGCAATTACCCTTTTGGGGGCGCATGTTGCGGTCGTGTTTCTGTGCGGCGGTGGATTCGGATTTGGTTTTTGGCATGGGCACAGGCATAACCGCCCTGGCGCGGAATTCAAAAGCAGCAAACGGGAACGGCGCTCTTCACTTTCGCGCAGGCACGCGCAACCGTATCCTTTCCTTTAGGTAGCCATTCACAGGAGACAGGCATTGAGCGGTTCGCCGACGGTTCCCTTGCTGGACTTGAAGCCCCAGTACCGGGCGCTCAAGGCCGAGATCGACGCGGCCATCGCGCGGGTCGTGGAAAGCCAGCAGTTTATCCTCGGGCCTGAAGTGGAAGCCCTCGAGAAGGAGATCGCCGCGTACTGCCGCGTCTCGCACGCGCTAGGCTGTTCGTCGGGCACCGACGCGCTGCTCCTCGCGCTGCTGGCGCTGGGGGTGAAGGAAGGCGACGAGGTCCTCTGCCCCGCGTACACCTTTTTCGCGACGGCAGGCTCGATCGCGCGGCTCGGCGCGAAACCGGTCTTCGCGGATATCGACCCGGCGACGTTCAACCTCGATCCGGAGAGCACACGCCAGGTCGCGCGCGGCTGCAAGAAGCTCAAAGCGATTCTGCCGGTGCATCTCTTCGGCCAGTGCGCGCCGATGGCGGAGCTCGAGACCATTGCGCGCGAACTCGGCGTGCCCATCGTCGAAGACGCCGCGCAGGCGCTCGGCAGCGAAGACACGCAGGGCCGACGCGCGGGGTCCGTGGGCAAGATCGGCTGCCTGAGCTTCTTTCCCACCAAGAACCTGGGCGCTTTCGGCGACGCGGGCATGGTGATCGCCAACGACGCCGCGCTGGCGGAACGCATGAGCGTCCTGCGCGTGCACGGCATGAAGCCGAAGTATTACCACCAGGTTGTTGGCCTGAACGCGCGGCTCGACGCGCTGCAAGCGGCCGTGCTGCGCGTGAAGCTCAAGCATCTCGATGCATGGACCGGCGGCCGGCAGGCCAACGCCGCGCGCTACGACCGCGCCTTTGCCGCAGCGGACGCGAAGGACGGCTCGACTGCGCTGGCCACCGGCGGCCTGCCGCTGCGCTATCCGCAGCGGCCCACGGGCAAGACGCGCCACATCTACAATCAATACGTCATCCGCGTGCCGGCGATGCTGCGCGACGGCCTGCTGCAACACCTGAAAGCGCGCGGCATCGGCACGGAGATCTACTATCCGGTGCCGCTGCACTTGCAGGAATGCTTCGCCTACCTGGGCCAAGGCCAGGCCGCGCTGCCGCATGCCGAGGCCGCCGCGCGCGAGACGCTCGCACTGCCGATTTATCCCGAACTCAGCGGCACCCAATTGGTCCACGTAGCCGGTTCCATCGTTTCGTTCCTGCGCGCAGCGAATGCCTGAGGCCGACGACCGCATGCGCGTACTCGTCACGGGTGGAGCAGGCTTCATCGGCAGCCACTTGGTGGACGGGCTGCTGCGCGACCCGGACCTTAAAGCCTCCGTGCGCGTCGTGGATAACGTCTCGAACGGCAACGCCGCGAACCTGCGACACGTCCTCGACAAGATCGAATACCGCGAAGGCGATCTGCTCGACCCGAGCGTTCGCGCGTGGGCGCTGGACGGCGTGGACGCGGTGCTGCATCACGCGGCGCTCGGCAGCGTGACGCGCTCCATCGAACGCCCGGTCGATACACATATCCATGGCGCGCACCTGACGCTGCTGCTGCTCGAAAGCGCGCGCGCGCAGAAGGTCCGGCGTTTCGTCTACGCGAGTTCCTCCTCGGTGTACGGCGGCGAAGGGCCGTTTCCGCAGCGCGAAGACACGCCGCCGCGCCCACTCTCGCCCTATGCCGCGACGAAACTTGCCGGCGAACACTACGTCGCGGCGTGCGCGCGTGCGTTTGGCATGGAGGCCGCTGCGTTCCGGTACTTCAACGTCTTCGGCCCGCGCCAGCGCGCGGACAGCCCGTACAGCGCGGTGGTCGCGAAGTTCTGCGCGGCCTTCAGGGACGGCCGGCCAATCGCGATCCACGGCGACGGCGAACAAGCGCGTGATTTCACCTATGTCGAGAACGTGGTCCACGCGAACTTGCTCGCGCTGAAGGCCGCCAAACTTGGCGGCGAGACGATCAACATCGCCTGCGGCGAAGCGCACTCGCTGAACGAGATGGTCCGCGTGCTGGGCGAGCTGAGCGGCCGGACGATCGCGCCCAGCTACGGCCCGCCCCGCCTCGGCGACGTGCGGCGCTCGCTGGCGGAACTCACTCGCGCCGCTACGCTGTTGGCCTACCGGCCCGTCGTGGATTTCCGGACCGGCCTGGCGCGCACGCTGGCCTGGTACCAGACCGAAAAAGCAGCGGGCGCATTACCTTCTTAGAGCGGACCGGAGCGCACAGGCCAAGATGGAACGCATCGCCGTCGTAGGGCTGGGATATGTAGGCTTGCCGCTGGCGCTGGCGCTGGCGAAGAAGTTCAAGGACACCGTCGGTTTCGACAGCAACGCTGAAAAGATCGCGCGGCTTAAGGCGGGCGACGATCCCACGGGCGAGCTCTCCAATGCGGAGCTTACGTCCAGCAGCCTCAAGATCACCGTCGATTCCGCGGCGCTCAAGGACCGCACATTTATAGTCGTCTGCGTGCCTACTCCGGTAGACGAACAGAAGCGCCCGGACCTGAAGCCGCTCCGTTCGGCCTCGGAGACCATCGGCAAGGCGCTGCAGAAGGGTGCGCTGGTGGTCTTCGAATCCACCGTGTATCCGGGCCTCACCGAGGATATCTGCGGGCCGATCCTCGCGAAGGCTTCGGGGCTGCAGCGCGGAAAAGATTTCAAACTGGGCTACTCGCCCGAGCGCATCAATCCCGGCGACAAGGAGCACACGCTCGAACGCGTGACCAAAGTCGTCGCCGCCGAGGACGCCGAAGCGTTGGAGCGCGTCGCGGCCGTGTACGGCGCGATCGTGCCCGCGGGCGTCTTCCGCGCGCCGTCGATCAAGGTCGCCGAGGCCGCAAAGGTGATCGAGAACACGCAACGCGACCTGAACATCGCTCTGATGAACGAGCTGGCGCTGATCTTCGACCGCCTGGGCATCCGTTCGAGCGACGTGCTGGCCACGGCGGCGACGAAGTGGAACTTCCTGCGCTTCGCGCCGGGCCTGGTGGGCGGGCACTGCATCGGCGTCGATCCGTATTACTTGACAACGAAAGCGGAAGAAGTGGGCTACCACCCGCAGGTGATCCTCGCGGGCCGGCGCATCAACGACAGCATGGGCGGCTTCGTGGGCCAGAAGACGGTCAAGCTGCTGCGCCAGGCCGGCGCAAAAGTGGACGGGGCGCGCGTGGGGGTGCTGGGCCTGACGTTCAAAGAAAACGTGAACGACTTGCGCAACAGCCGCGTGCCGGACATCATCAAAGAGCTGGGCGAGTTCGGCATCGAGCCGCTCGTGCACGACCCGCTGGCCAGACCCGCCGACGCCAGGCACGAATACGACCTCAGCTTAAGCGCCTGGAAGGACCTGCGCGGCCTCGACGCGCTGATTCTGGCGGTGCCGCACCGGGCTTATCTGGAGAAAGGCGTGGACGAGCTCGTGCAGCTGCTCAAACCCGGCGGCGTGCTGGTGGACGTGAAGTCGGCGCTCGATCCGGCGAAAGTGAAGAAAAATATAGTGTATTGGTCGCTCTAAGCAGCACTTCTTGAAAATTACAATTTATAGAAGCTAGAATGGGATCATCTCGATTGATGAAATAGACAAATTAGGAATAGAAAGGCAAGTGGAGCCATCAATAAAGCATGAATGGTAAACGCTGCCTTGGTCCACTTATTTTTGTCCATATAAATTCCGACGCACGAAAAAACGAATCCAAAAACGCCAAGTACAATAGCGAATACAAGCCCTCTAAAGAAATAGCCGAGCCACCCCGGAAATCCTACGAACATGAACTCGACTGGAGGGCATTCTACGAGTACCCCACATAACGTCATACTAAAAAGAATCACCGCTCCAATTCCTAATAAAAAAAATGAAAGTTGAGCAATCCTCACCGAAGCTATTTTCATTCGGACATTCTCATCAAAATTCATGACCAGTATTCCTGACAAATCAATATGTGCTTCGGTGTGCTTCGCGACCCTATCAGTAATTGTTTTAAGGAAAGGCCTCTTTTTCTTTACGAGTCGACCCATGATTTGCTTTGTGTTTTTGCGAATCGGAATCTTATTATCTTAAGGAAAACTACAGCCCGTACTCCTCGATCTTCTTCCGCAACGTCGTGCGGTGGATACCCAATAGCTTGCTCGCCTTCACCTGGTTGCCGCCGACGCGCTTCAAGGTCGTCTCGAGCACGATCTTCTCCGCGTCGGCGATGATCTCGTTGAAGGCGTTGCCTTCCTCTTTCAATTCGGCGGTGTCGAGCGCGCGGTGGGTCTTCTGGCGCAGCAGGTCTTCGAGCGACTCGCCGCGCTGCGGGCCTTCGCCGCGCAGCGCCTGGAGGATGTGTCCGGGCAGGTGCTCGGGTTGGATCGGCGCGCCGCGCGCCAGCAATACCGCGTGCTCGATCGCGTTCTTGAGCTCGCGTACGTTGCCGGGCCAGTCGTAGCGCAACATCAACTTCATCGTCTCCTGTCCGACTTCCGGCGGCTTGCCCGTCGCGCCGGGCGCCAGGCTCAAGAAGCGGGCCACGAGCAACGGCAGATCGTCCTTGCGCGCGCGCAGCGGGGGCAGTTCGATGGAGACGACGTTCAAGCGATAGTAGAGGTCCTCGCGGAATTGGCCCTGCTTGATGCGTCCGGCGATGTCGCGGTTCGTCGCGGCCAGGATGCGCACGTCCACCTCGATGGACTCCGTGGACCCGACGCGTTCGAAGCGTTTCTGTTCGATGAAGCGCAGCAGCTTGGCCTGGATCGACTGCGGCATCTCGCCGATCTCGTCGAGGAATAACGTGCCCTCGTCGGCCACCTCGGCCTTGCCCGCCTTATCGCGGTGCGCGCCGGTGAAGGCGCCCTTCACATGCCCGTAGAGCTCGCTCTCGAGCAGCGGCTCCGGCATGGAGGCGCAGTTCACGGCGATGAACGGTTTCTTGGCGCGGCCGGAGTACACGTGGATCGCGCGGGCCACCAGTTCCTTGCCCGTGCCCGATTCGCCCGTGATGAGCACGCTCGAATCGGCTCCCGCCACCGCGCCGATCTTCTTGTAGACCTCCTGCATCGCGGGCGACTTGCCCACGAGCGATTCCAGCGACCAGGCGCCGTCGAGTTCCTTGCGGAGCTGCGCGACCTCGCGCGAGAGGCTGGTGGTCTTGAGCGCGTTGCGGATCTGCTGCAGCGCGTCTTCGTTGTGGAGCGGCTTGGTGAGGTAGTTGTACGCGCCGCGGCGGATGGCCTCGATGGCCGTCTCCATCGTGCCGTGCGCGGTCATCACGAGCACCGGCATGTCCGGCAGGGCTTCTTTGAACTTCGGGAGCGCGTCGAGTCCGGAGATTCCGGGGAGGCGGATGTCGAGCAGGGTCAGGTCCGGGTGCTCTTTCGCGGCGATCTCGAGGCCCTCCTCGGCGCTCGCGGCGGTGAAAACCTGGAAGCCCTCGGGCGGCAGAAGCTGCGTGAAGGCCCAGCAGATGGCCTGTTCGTCATCCACTACGAGAATCTTCTGGCCGGGGACGCTCATGCCTACTTCATATCCGAAAAGGGCTTGTGCGGCAATGGCGGTACTTCGCACGTGGTGTGGATATCGGCAGCACATAGTGCTCATTGCCGAGTTTCAGGACTGCAAATTTTCCAAAATAAGAAATACAACCTCTTTCCCTGCTGTGCCTAATCCGCTAGGATGTTATCGCTTTCAACCATTGATCGTTCAGTCCAGAGCGTTTTCATCCATCGTATAGTTGGGTATGAACCATCGGTTTCGATATTCGGGTGCTTTGCGGTATGGATAAAGTAGGCGAATTCATCCTCAAGAAGAAGCTCGGCGAAGGCGGCATGGGCGTCGTCTTTCTGGCGCACCAGGAGTCGCTGGACCGCGAGGTCGCGCTCAAGTTTCTTACCCCGCAGATCTTTGGCGGCGACGTGAACAAGCAGCGCTTCTTCCGCGAAGCGCGCGCCTCGGCGCGGCTCGTCCATCCCAACATCATCCAGATCTATTCCATCGGCGACTACGAAGGCAATCCCTACTACACCATGGAGTACATCGACGGGCAGGACCTCGCAAAACTGCTCAAGCAGGGGCCCGCGTTCACGTTCGACGAGACCCTCGAGATCGTGCGCTCGGTGGCGAAGGCCCTCGACACGGCCGCGCACCACGAGATCGTCCACCGCGACATCAAGCCCGCCAACATTATGCTCACGCGCTCCGGCGTGCTGAAAGTAATGGACTTCGGCCTCGCCAAGCCCAAAGAGACCGACAGCAAGCTCACCATGGAAGGCCAGATCGTCGGCACACCGACGTACATCTCGCCGGAGCAGGCCCTGAGCAAGCCCGTCGATATCCGCTCGGACCTCTACTCCCTTGGCTGCATCTTCTACGAGTGCCTCGCGGGCCACCCGCCGTTCCAGGCGGTCGAGATCGCGCAGGTCATCTACAAGCACGTGTACGATGCGCCGCCGCCGGTGGTCTCGCCGCTCGGGCCGGTCCCGGCGCAGCTTCAGCAGATCTGCCTGAAACTGCTGGCCAAAGATCCCGCGGCGCGCTACCAGAAGCCCACGGACCTGCTCAAGGACCTCTCGCAGGCCGTCTGCAACAGCGCGGCGGCGGAAGTCTCGCTGGCCGAACGCGTGCGGCTCTCCAAAGAACGCAGCTCGGCGCCCCTTCCGCCTCCCGCAAGCCGTAATCCCGCGCAGGACGTGCTGGACGAGATCCTTCCCGCGCTGGGGGAAGTGCGCGCCCCGGTATCCATGAGTGCGCCGACCGTCGCGCGGCCCGCGCCGCGGCCAAGCGAACTCGAGATCGTGCTGCCGCCGGCGCCGGTCGTCCCGCCGCCACCGAAGCCCAAACCCGCGTTACCCCCGAGACCTTCGGGACAAGTGCAGTCCTTGACGGAGACGCCCGCGATCCCTAGCCGGCACGTGAGTTCGATGCTTCCGCGCCCGGGCTCGACCAAGGTGCTGCCAAATCCGGCCACCGCCGCTGCGAGTCGCTCTTCCCCAGTAGGCCTGCCGGCTATCCAGGCTATGCCGCCCGTGGGAACGCCGCGGCCGCTTTCAAATCGTGACATGCTGCAGACCATCATCGAAGAACCTCCGCCCAGCGCGCGCCTGCCGGCCCAAGCCCAGACGCCCGCGATTCCACCGCGCGTGGTCTCGGAACCCCAGCGCAGGCCCTCGAACTCGAATATGCAGGCGACGATAGTCGAGGACACCGCGGCGAGCATCGGCGCGCACCGCGAAGTGGAACGAATGAAGTCCACGCGGCAGACGTATTTCGTGAAGAACGCCCAGAACCTGTGGGGCTACGACGTCTCGAAAGGCCACTGCGAATACTCTGAGGGCCTTGCCGCCGAGCCCCTGCCCGGCAAGGACACGATGGTCGGCAACCTTGGCGACTGCCCGCTCTGCACAAACTGGACGCGCGACCTGGGCTGCGTGCTCGCGGTGGTCGAACAGCTCGCGCGCACGAGCAACCGCCGCGGGATCTCGCTGCTCGAAGAACAATCCGAAGCGTACTGTTCCGCGAAGCTCTTCACCAAGGCCATCGCGCTGCTGGAGCGGCACATCAAGGCGAACGTGGACGAACCCGCCGGCTACCGCGCGCTCGCCCGCGTGTACGACCACCCGGATTACGACGGGCCGGACCGCGCACGCGCGACGATCCTCTTCAAGCGTTTCATTGAACTCTCACGCCAGGAAGGCGACACAACGTCCATGGGCGTGCGGATGGTGCAGGACCGGCTGCAAGAGCTGCAGGCCGTAGCGGCCAACGGACGCAAACGCGCGAGCCGCATCGCCACGATCCCCAACACGGCCACCCAGCAGTCCTTCCGCTGTTTCTACCGCTCGCAACACGATCTTTTCTTCTCCTATTGCGTCCTGACGCCGGAGCACCTGTGGATCACGCGCGTGGGCGAGGTGGACCCGGTGACCGGAACGCCCGCGGCCGAGTTGAGCAATCCCTCCAAGCGCGGCTCTACCTTTTTCAAGCGCTTGGTCGGCAAAGAGTCCGTTGACGAGCAGCGCGTCAAAGCGGCGCGCGAACTCGAACGCCTCCAGCAGACGGCGATCGCGGATCTCAAGAAAGAGAGCACACATTGCATCTTTCTAGACCTGCCCGAGGTCCGCGCGATCTTTTTTACCGAGGACCCCGCCGTGGAGACCCCGCTGCTGAAGATCCTGATCGGCGAGACCTGGCACGAGCTGATCTTCGGCAAAGCGGCGCGGATCGAGAGCGAACGCGCGGCGCTGCTGCTGCGCAGGGTCACGGGCCGCTGATCCGGCCTTCCTGCGCAGGCGGTTGCTCCAGCGCATTGCTCGGATATGAAGCGTGGACGCTCTTCGCGGCACGCGGCGGCTTTCTCGGATCCCATCCCTATGCTGGAAACGGAACTCCAGGACCAGGCTCGCGTTTTTCTTAAACGCAGTCTCGCGTTTCAAGGCATCGGATACTTGGTCTGGGGCGTCGTTTTTGCCGGTGAAGGCGTATATCTCTGGTTCAACCCCGCCATGGGCGGCGGAAACCTCGGCTACCTCTTCCTTATTGGTGCGTACGCATTGAGGGGATTCGTTACGGGACGGGTGGGCCGCGCGGCCCAGGCGCAAGGAACACATCCGAACATGGCTCCGCTGCCGCCGGAGGCCGCGCCGATCGTCCATAGCTATTTTCGGACAGAAAACTTTTTGAACCGGGCCTCATACTTCACCTGGCTGGGCGGTTACGCGGTTGTCGCGCTCCTGCCTCGTTCCAGTTTCGGGAATTGGGGGTTCTACCTTGTGTTGGGGGGCTTCGGCCTCTGGGCGCTTGCTTATTTGTGGGCCTTCGCGCGGGTTCATCTGATTGAATCCACCTTGCTCGCCGCGAGCTACTGCACCGTCCCCGCCTACATTTTTCTGCTGCCTTGGCGCGGGATGACCACCGTGAGCCTGATGCTGCTGACCTTTGGCGGAATGCAGGCCGTAGCCGGGTTCTTTCTTTTGCTCCGCTGGTGGGCTTGGGCGCGCACCGTTTTGCATGCGCCGCAAGCGCAAGGCGACGCACACACGTAGAACGCCTAAAAATAAACCGCCAAGTGCGCCAAGGCTTAATAATTCATCTATTGAATCCGTTCTTGGCGTTTTGGCGTCATGGCGGTTCATCCTTTTCTGTCAGGCATTCATAGAAGAGCGGTCTTGCGGCGGCCGGCGAGCGTGGGTCAAAAATGCCAAAACTTTTCGCTTCTTTCCGTTAATCTATCGTCTGACCTAAGGCCGAATGTCCTTCCGTTCCCTTTACTGCCTTTATTACAATAAAGGAGCTTCGCGTGAACGTCCGACACCGTTTCCTGCCGGTACTGGCGGTCCTTTTTGCGGCCTTCGCCGTGGTCCTTTCCGCGCGCGCGGCCGAGAAGCCGCTGGACCTGAAGGCCGAACTGCCCATCGACCCGAACCTCAAGATGGGCACGCTGCCGAACGGCATGAAGTACTGGATCCGCAAACACGACCGGCCGCCGGGCAAGATCGGCTTCTGGCTGCACATCGGCAGCGGCTCGATCAACGAGGAAGACAGCCAGCGCGGCCTGGCGCACTTCCTGGAACACATGGCCTTCAACGGCTCGGCTAACTTCCCGCCCGGCACGCTGGTGAAGTACTTCGAGTCCATTGGGCTGCGCTTCGGCCAGCACCAGAACGCCTTCACCAGTTTCGACCAGACCACCTACCAGATCTCCTTGCCGGACACCAAAGAAGAGACCATCGCCAAGGGCCTCGTCTTCATGTCCGACGTGGGCTACCGCCTCGCGCTGCCCACCGAAGAGATCGAGCGCGAGCGCGCGGTGGTGCTCGAAGAGTCCCGCGCGCGCAAGGGCGCGCAGCAGCGCATCACGGACAAGCTCTTCCCCATCCTCGCCCCGGACTCGCGCTTTGCCGAACGCATGCCCATCGGCAAGGAAGAGATCATCGCCAAGGCGCCGCCGGACCTGTTTAAGACCTACTACGCGAAGTGGTACCGCCCCGACCTCGCGACGCTCATGGTCGTGGGCGACTGCGACCCGGCCGTCGTCGAGAAGCTCCTGGTAGGCCAGTTCGAAGGCTGGAAGCCCGTGGAGAAACCGGCGCCCGACGCCGATCCGGGCATCAAGGCCTACACGGAGATGCGCGCGGCGGTGATCACCGATCCGGAACTCACCGAGACCGAAGTCAGCGCGATTCGCGTGGGGCCGCTGAAGAAGGAAGTCACCGTAGGCGACATGCGCGAACGGATGGTGGACCAGTTGGGCTGCTGGATCGTCAACCGCAGGCTCGGCGAACTGGTCCAGAAGGGCCAAGCGCCGTTCCAGGGCGGCAGCGTGAGCGTGCAGCCATTCCTCAACGTCTGCACCTACGTCGATGGCTCCGTGAGCGGCAAGCCCGATCAATGGCAGGCGATGATGACGTCGCTGCTCACCGAGATCAAACGCGCGCGCGACCACGGCTTCCTTGAGCAGGAGTTCGACGACGCGATCAAGGAGACGCTGGAGGGCGCGCGCCAGGCGGCCAAGACGGAGGGCACCTGGGACGCGCGCGCGTTCCTCTCGCGCATGAACAACGCGGTCTCCCAGGGCCGCAAGCCCATGGCGGAGGCGCAGCGGTTGGAACTCGTCGAGGCCCTGCTGCCGTCGATCACGCTCAAGGAAGTCCACGAGAGCTTCGTGAAGAGCTTCGATCCGCAATCCCGGCTGCTGCTGGTCACCATGCCCGAGAAGCTCGACCTGAAGATCCCCAAGCAAGAGGAACTGGTTGAGCTCGCCAAGAAAGTGGAAGCGTCCGAGGTCAAGGCGCTCACGGCGAAGGACCGCCCCAAGAGCCTGCTCGACCGCGATCCCGAACCAGGCAAGGTCGTGGAACAGGAAGAGGAGCCCGATCTAAAGATCCTCACCGTCACCTTCGAGAACGGCGTGCGCGTGCATCTGCGCCAGATGGACTTCAAGAAGGACCAGGTCTTCTCCGGAATTACGGTTGCCGGCGGCGAGATTCAGGAGACCGCCGAGAACCGCGGCATCACGGACGTGGCGAGCCTGGCCCTGGGCAAGCCCGCGACCCTCAAGCTCGACTCGACCACCGTGCGCGACCTGATGACCGGCAAGCAGATCGCCGTCGGCGGCGGCAGCGCGCAGGATACCTTCAGCCTTCACGTGAGCGGCTCACCCAAGGACCTCGAAGACGGCTTCCGCCTCGCGTATCTCCTCCTCACCCAGCCGCGTGTGGAAGATCCCGCGGTCAAGAAGTTCAAAGAAGAGAAGGTGCAGGAACTCGAGATGATCAAGACCAGCGCCGAGGCGCAGCTCTCGCTGAAGATCTCCGCGCTGCTCAGCAACGGCGATATCCGCTTCGCCGAACTGACCCCGGAAGAACTGGAAAAGGCCGACACGGCCAAGAGCCAGGCGTGGCTGGACCAGGCCCTCGCGAACGGACCGATCGAAGCGTCCATCGTGGGTGACCTGGACCGCGAGAAGATGCTCGCCATCGCCGCCAAGTATCTGGGCTCGCTGCCCAAGCGTGGCCGCACCCTCCCAGCCCTGGACCCGCTGCGGACGGTGGCGGCCAAAGCCGGTCCTCACGAGGCCCTGCTGGAAGTGCCCACGATCACGCCGCGCGGCGTGGTCTTCGTCGGCTGGCGCGGCGCGGACTGGAAGGACGTGAAGGACCGCCGCATCCTCGAGATCGCCGCGCGCATCCTCTCCTCGCGCGTGCACGAAGAGATCCGCCAGAAGCGCGGGCTTGCGTACTCGCCCGGCGCCTTCGCGCGGCCTTCGCAAGGCTACAGCGGCATGGGGGTGTTCGGCGTCTACTTCCAGGCCGATCCGGACAAGTCCGCGGAGGCGGCCAAGCTCACGCGGGAACTCGTCGAGACCTTCGCCAAGGACGGTCCCACGGACGCGGAGATGGAGACCGTGCGCAAGCAGCTCAAGAACGCACTCGAGACGACGCTCAAGGAGCCCAGTTACTGGAACGGCGTCCTCGCCGACCTGGACTACCGCGGCACCAAGCTCTCCGACGTCAAGGAAGTGATCGAGCGCATGACGGGGTACACCAAGGAAGAGATCGTCGAGGTCCTCAAGCGCTACATCACCGAGGAACGCCGCGTGCAGGTGCTCTCGCTGCCCAAGCGCAAGGCGCCGGAGACCAAAACCGATGCCAAGACGGACGCGCCGGCGGAGAAGTCCAAGGAAGAACAGAAGACTCCTTAAAGAGGTCCACAGCCCGTGAAACGCATCGCGTACCTGTCCTGCGGGATCGCCGCAGCACTTATGGCCGCCGCGCTGGCCGCTGCCGAACCCGAAGCGCCCGGCGAGCACGAACTGCTCCGCGCGCAGGTGCTCTCCGAACAAGGCGATCTTAAACAGGCGCTCACGCTGCTGACGCAAGTGCTGCGCGGAGCGAAAGAGGACGACCTGCGCACGTCCGCCCGCGAAGAACTCGAACACATGGGTCTGAACGACCAGGAGATCTTCAAGCTCGATCCCACGAAAGCTCTGCCCGAGGAACTCGACGCGCTCATCAAGCGCATCGGGGCATATCAGGCCCACCAGCGGCGGCTGCATGTCGATCACGACTACGCCATGGAAGTGCTGCGCGGCGCGCTCGTCCTGCGCTTCGACCACGCGCCCGAAGTGCAGGCCGCGATGCAGGTCAAGGACGCCGCGCGGGCCGTGGAGATGCTGATCGGCCTGGCCCTGGACGAGAAGGGCGGCGACATCGCGCGCGAGTCCCAGGAGTTCCTTGAGGACATCGGCGTCGCGGGCGCCAAGATCGAGACCACCCGCAAGGACGTCGCCGAAGGAAAACTCGCCGAGGAAGTCCTTAAGGAAGCAACCGCGGTGACGCTCTTCATCCGCCTGCGCGAGTACAAAGAATGGCGCGAGAACAACGAGATCGACGAGGAGCAGCTCCTGCGCCAGAAGATCGGCAAGGACTTCGGGCTGCTGATCTTTACCTATCTCAAGACCAACCACGCCAACAGCGCGGCCTTTCGGCGCAACGTGGAACTGAACATGTACTGGAACGGCGTGGCCGCCGAAAGACCCGAGAAGGTTAAAGCGATCGTGCCCCTCAAGCCCGACACGCCTGCCGCGGAAAAGACCGATAAGGCTCAAAAGACCGAGAAGGACCAAGAGCCAAAATTCTGACCGAAGTGAGCGGAAAGTGTGACGAATTCCAGCAACACTGGACTGATTTGTTTCGTATTGAACACACGCACAGGTTCATAAAAGCACAATATGTGGGAATATAATCTCTTTTAACACCTATCTATAGACATGATTAGATTCGATCACCCAAATTTTACCTGAAAATCACGGAAAGGTCGGCAAACGAATTGCTATATCTACGGTGGGGGGCTAAGGAGGGGGCACCATGGTTAAGATTGCAACCTTCGCGACCCGGTTCATCAGCTTTGGAGACGATCCCCAGGCTCCGGCGGAGGTCAAGCTTTCGGAAGACCAGGAGATCGTGGCGGAAGACCCGCCTGCGATCGCCGGCTCCGGCTCGATGCAGCGCTTTATGTACGTGCGCGGCCCGCTGCATCAGCCCATTTACGTCATCCGGCGCGAGCGCCTGCCCGACGGCTCGGCCTTGGATGTGCGTTACGAGCCCGAATTGGACGTGATCTGCGCGAATACCTTCCGCGGCTGACGCGGACGCGAGCCTGAGACCTGGGGAGGTTGTGGGGACTTCCCACGTCACACGCCGCACTCTTCTTCTTCGAGGACCTGTCGCTCCATTTATGCCGCGCCCCCGCCCTTCCCTTCCTGCCATTCGCTGGGCGTGCAGCCCATCACTTTCTTAAAAACCAAGCTGAAGTACTGGGACGAACTGAACCCCAGGTCCAGCGCCACGGACGTGACGCCGGCGTCTGGCCGCGCCCGCAGCAGCCGCGCCGCATCTTCGATCCGCGCTCGCGTGACGAACTCCAGCGGCGTCTCGCCGGTCTCCTGCTTGAACAGGACCGCGAAGTGCGCTGGCGATAGCCCCGCGCGGTCTGCCAGGTCCGCGAGCGCCGGCGGGTCGCTCAAGCGCGAACGCGCCCAGGCCTGGACCTCCAGAAAACGCGCGTTCGCCGGAGCGGGAACCGGCAGCGCCGGTCCGATCGTCCGGCGGTGTTCCGCGTAGCGCCGCGCGACGAAGACGAGCAGTTCCACGAGCATTGCCTGGACCATCATCAGCCGCAAGGCGCGGCCGGGCGTGCCGGGTTCGTGGTGCTGGTCGAGTTCCGCGAGCAAGCGCTTGTAGATCGTCTCGATGCCCTGGGCGTTGGGGATCACGCGCAGGTCGAGCGCGCGGAAGTCGTCGTCGAGCGAGCGCGTCTGCTGGTAGGCCTGGCCGACATCGCCCTCCGGACCGGGCAAGGCAGGCTTGGGGATGCGCGCGAGCGGCAGCGCGCCGGGGTCGATGCCGCAGACATACAAGACCAGCGGATCGGCGGAATCGGTCTTGCCGCCGTGCACTTCGCCGGGCTTGGTGATGTAGAGGTCGCCGGGTTTGAGTTTATAGGCGTGGTTTTCGGCCCACCATGCGCCGCGCCCGGAATGAATGTAGCAGAGTTCGTAGATTGGATGCTGGTGCGGCGCGAGGTCGTGGGTCGGCGCGCAGTGGGCATAATGGACATGCGTCAGCGCGGGAAACTCCGGCAGCGGGTTCTCGTGCTGGTGCGATAACGTAAGGTGGTATTCGAGCCGCGGACCGTAGTGGCGCCAAGCTTTAGCCATCGGCATGTCTTCCCCGACCCCGACCGCTGCGCCTAGTTTCCACTCTGCCCCGCGCATGGCAAGCGGCGGATTTTGGATGCCGTCCAACGATCTTGTACAGAAATCGAAGGAGCTTGAACGCACTCCAGGGCCTCCTGAGAGTACCTTTCGAGCACGTGCATTCGATCCATGGATTCCATGCTCCGGAGAAAATCATGCTCGCCATCGCCGAACCGCAGGTCTCGACCGAACTCTCCGCCGAGGAGATCGCCGCGTTCAACGAAAAAGGCTACCACATCCAGGGGAAGCTCTTCAGCGACGAAGAAGTCGAGGCGCTGCGCGTGCATGCCGACCGCGTGACGCACGGCTTCTTCGAGAACGACCAGCGGCCCGACGGGCACAACGGCACGCAAAAAGAAGACCCGCTCAAGGTCATCAAGATCGACAACTGCTGGAAGGCCGACCGGACCATGGCCGCCGCGGCCATGTCGCCGCGGATCGGGCACATCGCCGCGCAACTGCTCGGGACGTCCGTCATCCGCATGTGGCACGACCAGTTCCTGCACAAGCCCGCGCGCGGCGGCAAGGTCGTCACCTGGCATCAGGACTGGGCCTACTGGCAGATGCTCGCCGAGTGCCGCACCGTCACCTGCTGGATCGCGCTCGACGACGTCCATCCCGACAGCGGCCCGATGGACTACCTGGAAGGCAGCCACAAGCTGGGGCTCTTTCCGCTGCCCAAAGGCATCACGGGCGACGACGAACAGTTCCCGGTCCTGCCGCCGGACCTGAACCTCAAGAAGGTTCCCGTGCTCGTGAAGGCCGGGCAGGTCGCCTTCCACCATGGCCTGACCCTGCACGGCAGCGGGCGCAATACCGGCAACACGCACCGCCGGGCCTTCGTGAGCCATGTGATGTCGGGCGAGTGCACCTACAAGCCCGGCCAGCCGCACCACAACGAACACTGGATGAAGAAGCACGAGACCTACCCGCAGCCGGGTGAACGCTTCCACGGGCCGCAGTTCCCCGTCATCTGGGATGAGAAGGTCATGGGGCGCTGACTTCGGCTCGTATTGCTCGCGCAAAGACGCTAAGGCGCAAAGAACGGCATGGACGACGAAACCGGATTCAAGGCACGCGGTCTTGTTTCTTAAAGGTTCCGTCGTCGAAGACCTCCGCTTTGTAGGTCTTCCCGCCTTTCTTGAACTCGACTTTGTAACCGAATGGCGCCTGTACTTCTTCGTTGCCGTTCTTTTGCGCCTTAGCGTCTTTGAGCGCGACCTCCGCTCAGCCTGCCGGCAGCGTGACAAAGAACGTCGTCCCGGTCTTGCCGGTCTCGAAGCGGATCGCGCCCGCGTGCTCTTCGGCGATCTGCTTGGCGATGGCCAGTCCCAAGCCGCCGCCGCCGGGCTTGGTGCTCACGAACGGATCGAACGCCTTGTCGCGGATCTCCTGCGGAATGCCGGGGCCCGTATCGGCGACTTCCAGCGTGGCCGCGCGGCGGACGGCGTCCCAGCGCGTGCGGATGGTAACCGTGCCCTCGCGCACGATGGCCTGCATGGCGTTGAGCACCAAGTTGACTAAGAGCTGGCGGACCTTGTTGGCGTCGAACGCGAAGTCCGCCGGCAGCCCCGCATCGGGTTCGACGCGCGCCTGCACCCGCGCGTGCTGGAGCTGCCGGCCCAGAAACTTCACCGTGTCCTGGACGAGCAGGTTCAGGTCCGCGGGCGCGCGCTGCGCCGGCCGCGGGCGCGCGAAGGTGAGCAACTCTTCGACCGAGAGCGCCAGGCGGTCGATCTCGCCCAGGATCACCTGGTAGGCCTCGCGGTCGGACGCGTCGCCGCGCTTCTCGGCCTTCTCGGCAAGCATCTGCACCGTCATGCGCAGGCTGGTGAGCGGGTTGCGGATCTCGTGGGCCACCGAGGCGGCGAGTTTGCCGGTGGCGGCGAGGCGTTCGGCCTTGACCAGCTCGTGCTGCGACGCGCGCAGGCTCTCAACCATGGCGCCGAACGCCCGCGCCAGTTCGCCGATCTCGTCCCGCGCCTTCTCCGCGTCGTGCTCGAACGGTTCGTTCAGGCCGCCCGAAGCCAGCCGCCCCGCCGCGGTGGCCAGGCGCTTGATCGGCCGCGTGATCCAGTGGGCCACCAGGCGGCCGAGCAAGGCGGCCAGTAGCAGCCCGCAGGCCCCGAAGCCGGCGATGCGCGCGAGCGCGCGCTGCTGCACGGCCTCGATGTTGGCCTGCGGATAGATCAGGAAGTAGTCGCGCAGGGCCTCTCCGGGCACCCGCCCCGGCCGCGCGATATAGAGCACCAGATATTTCTGCCCGGCCAGCGTCGCATGCGTCGAACCGATCCGCTCGCCCGCCTCGGCCCCGTGAAGCCCGGGAAAGCGCTCGGGCTCTTTTGCGGCCTTGGCGAGGTCCTTCAGCAGCGCCGCGCCTTCCTCTTTAGCAAGGTCGAGGGTGGTGGAAGGGGACGTATGCTCTTCCATGGCGATGAGTTCCGGGCCCCGCTCGCCCTCGTCCCCGGTCGCGCTCCTTTTGATCGCACGCAAGGAAGCCTCGCCGCGCGGCATGCGCGGATCACTGGCCACGGCCAGCACGAAGGTCTGCTCGCGCTCCACACGCGCTTCGATCTCTTTAAAGATCTCGCTGGCCAGAACGACGCCGAGCGCCACCAGCAGCAGGCTGAAGAGCAGCACGAAGGGGACGGTGATTTTGGTGGCCAGACCCAAGCCGCGCATGGAAATCCTCATTTAGCCGGACGTTCTGGCTCTGGCCGCGTCCACTGTGAAAAGGATGCAACGTCTGCACAAACCAGCTAACCAATGGCAAGTCTTTGAATTATAACGTTTATCCCGGTTCCGCCCGGCTAAAAAGAACGGCGATCCTGCGGCTTTGCCGATTTGAAGTTGACAAGGAATGCCATCATCTACATGATACAAAGCGCTTTCCAGGATACATGAAGTCCTTATCCCGCGCGGTACCAGGCCACGGCGTGGAATGTCTGCGCCGGTCGTGTGGGCAGGGACGCCTTGTTAGGAGGGAGAATAGTATGGTTCGCAAGCTGTTTGGAATGATGGCCGCGGGCGTCCTCGTCGCGGGTCTCGCGGGCTGCGGTGGCGGGAAGTCGGATGCGCCGAAGACGACGCCGCCGAAGTCGGACGCCCCGAAGTCGGATGCGCCGAAGTCGGATGCGCCGAAGTCGGATGCGCCGAAGTCGGATGCCCCGAAGTCGGATGCGCCCAAGTCTGACGCCCCCAAGAGCTAGTCTTGGCAGGGAGTTAGAAGGCAACAAAATTAAGGAAGGAAGCCTGAATGGCTTCCTTCCTTTTTTTGTCTAAGGATTAGGGTAATGTAAGAACTTCGTGGGTGCAGGCTGAGCTGGATTGGGTGGGGCATGGGCTGGTTCTGGAATCGAATCCGCGAGTTGTACTCCCAACCTTTGCGCTGGTTCTACGTAGCCAGCGCCTGGAGCGGGTTCGTGCTGCTTGCCGGAACCCTCTTCGCCTTCCGCTGCGTGAAGACCTCCACCGCGGCCAAGAACCTCATCCATATCGAGAACATCCCCGTTCTGGATCTCGTCGACAAGCACTACATGCACCTTTACGTGGCCATGGCCGTTTTGGGTCACGTATTCTTGGCGGCGACGCTGCTCTTCTGGAACAAGCTTAAACTCACCCGCTCAGGCATAGCCATGTTCGGCTTCAGCCTGGCCGCGGTGACGCTCAGCCTCATCACGGACCGGTACTCGTTCCCGCAGGGCAGCACAAGCCCCGCGCTCGAGTCCCTGGCCTGGATGGACTGGACGATGCTCTTCTGCATCAGCGCCTCCGCGGTCCTGTTTCTGCCCTCGCTCGCCCATCTCACGGACGCACTCGAACCGCCCACCGGGCCCTGTCCCGAGGACGGCGACCGGCTGCCGGTGCGCATCGCCCTGGTCTACCTGGTCAGCACGGCCTCGGTTTTCCTGTACGGCTTTATGGAGCACATCAAGTTCTGGGATCCGGCAAAGAACGGCGGCTACGACTACAAGCCCTTCTTCCAGGCGGGCGAGATCGTCCAGGCCAACCTGGTGCTCTACTCGACCTCGGTGCTCTTCGCTTCCGTGGTGGGCGTGGCGGCCGCCGCAGCGTATTTCGTGTTCCGCTGGATCTCGCGGCGCGGGCTCTCCGCCGGAGCGGAACTGGCGCCGGCCGACTGCCGCCGCCAGGCGCTGGCGGCGGGCGCTTTCTGGTCGCTCGCGCTGATCGCCCCCTGGCAGATCAAGCTGATGCCGGACATCCGCGCCGAAGGATACTGGGCGTGGATCATGCCGGTGGGTCTGCTGACGCTCACTGCCGCCGCGCTCACGCCGCTGCTCTACGTCAGCGTGGTGCTGATCAAACACGACTTCGACGCGCAGCGGCGCGAACTGGCCGGCGCACCGGGCTTCCTGACCGGCTCGCTGCGCGTGCGGCGCGCGGAGTACGCCTTCCTGGCGCTCTTCCTCTGCCCGTTCTATCCGCTGCTGCGCCTGCTCCGCCCGCAGTTCCC
This sequence comes from Planctomycetota bacterium, assembly GCA_016200135.1. GTDB lineage: Bacteria > Planctomycetota > SZUA-567 > H5-PLA8 > H5-PLA8 > JACQFI01. The sequence continues at coordinate 38,725 of JACQFI010000124.1, read as the reverse complement.
CCGTGTCCACTACATCGGCTTGATGCTGTTCGCCGCGCTGGCCGTGGCGGCGCTCTGGTGCGGTCTCTTGAAAGCCGAGGCCGGGTACGACTTCGACGATTGGCGCGGCATGATGAAGTCCGGCGTCTTTCCCTGCGGCCGGGTGGTCCTCTCGCTGGCGGTGGCCTATTTCATCTACCTGACGGCCCAACGCCTGCTCCTCGGCTGGAACCTGGACCGGCCGGCTTCGGCCGTGCGCACATGGGCCGGCCGCGGCGCGCGAGGGCTGGCCGCGGCGTGCCTGCTTCTGGCACTCTGGCCGTTGTGGGGCTGGTCCGGCGTCCACCGGAACGTGCTCGCGCGCACCTTCGAGTACAGCGACCGGCACCGCTTCGAGATCGGCTTCCTGAACTGGGTGCTCGACTACGACGGCAGCGGCTATGCATCGATGCTGGTGGACAGCCGCGTCCGGCCTTACCTCTCTCCGCCCACCTCGCCCGATGCCCGCGAGGTCAAGCTCGGCACGGACGCCAAGGAGCCCGACCTCTTTAAGGAAATGCCGGAGGACCGCTACGAGATCCGCGACGCGGCCAAAGCCAAGGCCTTCCCCAACGTGGTCCTGCTCTTCCTGGAAGGCGTCACGCCCCGCTCGATCTCGGCGTTCGGCGAGCGCGACCTGAAGGCCCTGGGCCGTCCGGCCACGCCGCACATCGACGCGCTCGCCGCCGAGGGCACGCTCTTTACGCATGCGCGCTGCTGTTACCCCAGCACCTGGGACGGCTGGTTCGCGACGCTCTCGGGGCGTTTCCTGCGCGTGCAGGAGATGCGCGAGTCCACGATCAAGGACACCGACCGGTACGCCCGGCACAACGGCATCCATAAGATCCTCGCGCTCGCGGGCGTCAACCGCTGGTGCTACCCGAACACGCATCCCTTCGAGCGCCTCTTCTGCCCCGCCGCCGACCACGACAAGGACTGGGAGAACGACTTCGACGGGATTCCCAACAAGGACGAGGAAGACCTGGAGATCACCCGCGGCGACAAATGCAACGAGCGCCTCCTGCGCTTCATCGATTCCATTCAGCCCGGCGAACACTTCTTCTTCTCGGAGCACCTTACCGACACGCACTTCCCCTGGAAGCGCACCTCCGACAAGCGCGCGGCCGAACTCGGTTTCCCCGACGGCCTGAAATGGTGCGAGAAAGACGCGCAGATCAAAGACGAGACCATGGACCGCCTGGCGCGGTACTTCCAGACCATCACGCGCATGGACGGCCAGGTGGGCGCGCTGGTCGAGCGGTTGAAGCAGAAGGGCCTCTACGAGAACACGCTCATCGTCATCGTCGGCGACCACGGCTGCCAGTGGTACGAGCACGAGCACCTGTATTACGTCAGCCACCTGTACGAACAGAGCCTGCACATCCCGCTCATCATCAAGATGCCCGGCCTGCCCAAGGGCATCGTCTCCAAGGAGGAAGTCCTGCAGATGGACGTCGTCCCCACCGTGGCCGAACTCGCGGGAGTAGAACGCCTTCCGCCAGCCGATCCGAATTGGGCGCCCGTCGGCCGCAGCCTGGCGCCGCTGTTGCGCGGCGAGTCTTCCCCCGAGCTGACGAAGCAGTACAAATCCCGCGACGTGGTGCTCACGACGCACTTTAACATGGTGGGCGTGATCGAGGAGTTCCGCTACAAGCTGACCGTGGACCGGCTCTCGGGCACCTACACGCTGTACAATCTCGAGACCGACCCGATGGAGATGAACAACCTCGTGGACACCGAGCCGGAAAAAGTGCAGGCGCTGCTGGAAAAGATGCGCGTCTACGCCAATCGCAATCGGGCGTTCTTCTACGGTTTCAATGCCGTCCGGCCTTAACGCCGCTGCTAAGACCAGAGGACACGGCAGCCATTCCGCTTAGATTATTTGCAAGCGCAGGCCGCTCCCTAGGGTGCTCTTGGGCAAAAAACGGGTCAAGCCGGCCCGCTTGACTCTATCAGCCAATGGCGTATAGTGCGCGCATGAAGATCGTCGAGACGATGGCGTTTCATACGCGTGCATCGGAACTGCTGGGCGATCTCGAGACCTGGGAACTCCAGGCGTACCTCGCGCTCAACCCTCTTGCCGGTAAGCTCGTTCAGGGTGGACGCGGCCTGCGAAAACTGCGCTGGGCCTCGCCGGGACAAGGTCAAGGAAAGCGTGGCGGAGTGCGCGTGATCTACTACGTCCAGGTAGGCGTGGCGCTCTACCTCGTAACGGTTTATCCAAAGTCCGAAAAAGAGGACCTGAGCGCCAGGGAACTGGCCGCGCTGGTCAAGAATCTGGAGGCATTCAAACATGAATAAGCGTGATAGGACCGGCATCGCGCAAGGCGTGCGTGAATTGAAGGCGCTCCGCGCCGGGCGCATGCGTCCGGCTCGCGTGACGGAACTCACGGCGGCGCAAGTGAACGCCATGCGCGTGCATGCCGCCAAGGGCGGCGCGGGCCTCGCCCCGGCATTTGTGGCGGCCAAGGTGCGCTCGATTCGCAAGCGCTTGGGGCTTTCGCAAGCGTCCTTCGCCGCGCTGCTGCGAGTGCCTACGGCGACGGTGCAGAATTGGGAGCAGGGGCGGCGCAAGCCGGAAGGGCCGGCACTCTCGCTGCTTCTGGTAACGGATCGGGCGCCGGACCTCGTGCTAACGGCCTTGCATGGCCGACGCAGGCGCACGGCTTGACCGGGTAGCCTGCAAACATGGGAAAGCAAGAGGCCGAATTGACCGCCATCAGCGAGAGCACTCCGACTTTCACCCTCCGGCGGGGCAGCGCTAAACCGCTGCACTCCGGCCACCCCTGGGTCTTCGCCGACGCCATCGAACGGCACGACGGCCCGCGCCTGGACCCCGGCGACGAGGTCCGCGTGCTGGACCACCAGGGCCAGTTCCTGGGCCGCGGATACTTCAGCCCTGATTCCGCCATCGCCGTGCGCATCTTCACGCGCGAAGACGAGCCGTGCGACGAGGCGCTGCTGGCCAAGCGCATCGACGCTGCCATGGCCCTGCGCAAGGACGTGCTCGGCTTGGGCGAGCAGACCAGCGCCTACCGGTTGATCTATTCCGAAGGCGACGGCCTGGGCGGATTGATCGTGGATCGCTACGGCGATTATCTGGCCGTGCAGATCGGCACGGCGGGTATCGAGCGCCGCAAGACCGAGATCTGCAAGCTGCTCACCGAGCGCCTCATGCCGAAGGCGATCCTCGACAAAAGCGATCCGCGCACCCGCAGGCTCGAAGGTCTCGAACCGCCTTCCGCCGAACCGCTCGCCGGAACCATGCCCGCCGAACCGTTCGAGGTCCTCGAGGACGGCATCGCCATGCGCGTGGACCTGCGCCCCGGCGCCGCGCAGAAGACGGGCCTATACGTCGACCAGCGCGAGAACCGCCGGCGTTTCGCCAAGTTCGCCCGCGGCCGCGAGGTGCTCGACGCCTTCAGCTACACCGGCGCGTTCACGCTCCACGCGGCGCGCGCGGGCGCCAAGAGCCTGACGCTGGTGGAATCGAGCGAGGCCGCCATGGAAGCCGCCAAGACCAACCTCGAACGCAACGGGATCGACGACGCGGACCTCGTTTGCGCCGATTGGACCGAGGGCCTGCGGCACCTGCGCGAACAGAACCGCACGTTCGGCCTGGTGGTGCTCGACCCGCCCAAGTTCGCCCGCGGCAAGGAGGCCGTCGCGCAGGCGCTCTCGGGTTACCGCGACCTGAACGCCCTGGCCGCGCGGCTGCTCGCGCCCGGCGGGCTGCTCTTTACGTGTTCGTGCTCCGGCAACGTGAACGAGACCGAGTTCGAGCGCGCGGTGGCCTCGGGCCTCTCCCACGCCGGCCGCCGGGCCGCGGTGCTCGAACGCCGCGGCGCGGGCCCCGACCACCCGGTGCCGCCGGGATTCGACCAGGGGCGCTACCTGAAGTGCCTGGTACTGCGCGTGGACTGAATCAGCGTCTTTACAATTTCGTAGCAGCGGCGTCCCGCCGCTGGTCCCAGGGGAGCCTTGCCGGAGCAGCGGCGGGACGCCGCTGCGACCTCCGCCGAGACGGCGGAGCCACGAAATGGTGCGAATTTTGAGAGCCCACTGGATCGGGTGTTTGCGCTTGGCGGCCCATTTGTCTCAATTAGGCTAATGTTGTTTCCAAAGCACAAGGAGCCGAGAGACCACCCATGCAACTCATCGTCTTCACCAAACTGCTCAAGCCGTGGAACGCCGAGCAACTGGTTACGTTCGCCAAGCAGAACGGCCTGGCGGGCTTCGACCTGACCATCCGCGACGGGTACCCGGTCACACCCGCGGGCATCGCGAAGGAACTGCCGGCGTTCATCAAGCCCATTCGCGCCGCAGGGCTGGCGGTACCCATGGCGACCGTCGGCGGGACGGCCATGCCGCCAACGGATAAGCTCACCGAGAACGCCTGGGCCGCCTGCGCCGAGGCCGGCATCAAAGGCATCAAGCTGGGCTACTGGGTCTGGAAGCCGAACACCGAGCACTACTGGGACAAGGTCAAGACGATCAAAAAGGAACTCGCCGCCTACGCCAAGCTCTCCGAGAAGCACGGCATCAAGGCGCTCTTCCATACGCATTCCGACACCTACTACGGCTTGAACGCCTCTGCGCAGATGCACCTGCTCCAGGACATCGACCCCAAGCACGTCGGCTCGTACATCGACCCGGCGCATCTGGCGCTCGACGGCGAACCGCTTGAGCTGGCCCTGGATATCCTGCGCGGGCGCATCGCCATGGTGGCCGTGAAGAACAGCCATTATGCGTCCAAGCGCGAAGGCAGCCGCGTGGTCTGGAGCCGCGGCGTCTGCCCGCTTCACGAAGGCATCGTCGATTGGCCGAAGGCCGTCGCGCTGCTGAAGGCCTCGGGTTACGACGGGTACCTCAGCGTCCACGGCGAGTACGACAACCGCGACGAATTGGAGCCGGTTCTGGAAGTCCTGGTCCCGGATATCAAATACCTTCGCGGGGTCCTGGGCGCGTGAAAGTAAATTGTATCCGCCGTCTAACAAGTTTGGGATAAACCAGTTAGACCAGCTAATGATGACATCATTGCGCCTGGTGCAATGCGAGTGCCTTTTGCCGCGAAATGCGGTGCTCTTGACTCTAAAAAGATTTCAGATAACCTTTTGACTTCCAATAGGTAACATGATTTGTTTACAGTAAACTAGTTGGTCCGAGTTCGGCCCATGGTGATTATTTCAGTACCCGGCGATTTAGTTCAAGCAACTACGAGAATAGAAGCCTTCAGTAAAGCGTCTTCATAGTTGGCGAGTCGGCCTGTCATTTAGGAGGATTACATAAGCCATGCTCAAGTTGAAGCTCAGTGCGCCTATGCTGGCTGTGGGGCTGCTGGTTGGAAGCTCGTCCGCGTGGGCCGTCATGGCGGGCAGCGGCGCGACGTCCGGTTCGGGCGGCGGAGCCACCCGGTTCGTCGCGGGCAAGGACACGACCTATAGCTGGACGCGCATGGACATCAACGCCGCGCGCAAGGCCGGCAAGCCCATCCTGCTCTACATCTACGACTCCACGATCAAGAATAACACGGTCGCCAAGACCCTCGAACTGAACATCTTCCCGGATAAAGCCGTCAAGGAAGCGCTCCAAGGCTTTACTTTCGTGATGTGCCGCACTGACGACAAGGGCTGGCCGGTGGAGATGCTCGACAAGGCCAAGGAAGGCGCCGCCTGTTACATCCTGCTCTGCGACGGCACGGTGGTCGGAGGCTGGTGGAAGAACAACCTGCCCAACGCGGCGCAGTTCGCGCAAGCCGCGCAGCAGGCCGCGCAGGGCAACCAGGCGGCGGCCGACCGCATGGCCAAGGCGCCGCCGCCCAAGTTCGAGCAGGGCAAGCCGGCCGAAGTGGCCGCCGCGAATCCGCCCAAGGACCCGCAGGATAAGCCGGCCGACAAGGCCGGAGTGCCCGGCCTGCCCGGCTTAGGCGATGACGGCAAGGAAAAAGCCAAGAAGACCGAAGACCCCGCCAAGAAGAAGACCGACAAAGGCAAGGTGGACGACGAATAAAGCGCGCCGGTTCCGGCCGCGCCGTATAGCCCCGGGAAATCCCCGGGGCTTTTTTGTTGGTGCCTGCATCCCTACGAAAATAGGGTATGCTGGCCGGCCATGCCGGGCTAGGGTGCCCCATGCCCGGCGGACCGGCCTCGCATAGGTCGGTGGCGCGTGAACAGATCAAGGAGCACGTCTTGAGCTCCCGGACTCGCAAGTCCCGCGAACCCCGCGAACCCCGCAAACCCGCAGGCCTCGACGGCGCTGCGTTTCAGGAACTCGCCCGTGCGGTCTACCACCATCGCAGTCTCTCGCAGGGCAAAATCTCCCCCGCGCAGATCGACCGCATCCTGGAATGCGCCCGCTGCACGCCCTCCGTCGCCAACCGGCAGCCCTGGCTCCTGGCGAACTCCAACGGCGATGCGGCGCACGGCCTGCTGCTGGAACTGGCGCGCAATCCGGATGCGTTCGAGGACTTCTTCGCGGCCCATCCGGGCACGCACTTCGTCCGCGACCTCCATTCGGCGGGCGCGCTGATCGTGGTGCTCGGGCAGCGCAGCGAGCCCTTCTGGCGCGAATCCTGCCTGCTGGTGACCCACCAGATCCTCATGGCCGCCACCGCGGAGGGCCTGGCGGCCCGGGCCGTGCTGCCCAAATCGCCCAATGCCCTGGCGCAGAAGATTCGCGTGCCCGACGAGTACTTGGCCTTTATGCTCGTGCTCCTCGGCCATGCCGGCGAACTCGAACACACCTCTGGCACGCTCAAGAAGGTCTCCGACCTGTCCGTTCCGCTAAAGACCGAGGCCAAGACGGACTGACCCGCACAGGAGGACGCTTGGCCGCCAACGGCGCGCCGTTCTTATCGTACTATCTGGAGACGGATCTATTCCATGCCCGCGTGGTTTGAAAACCTCTCCCAGAAGCTGCCCAAGCGGCTGCGCCACCTGCTGGGCCAGCCGATCGCCGAGCGCGTAAGCGCGTTGCTGGACCTTACCGATCCCCGCGTCGCCATCCGCCCGCTGGAGATGAACGACTGGCTCTGCCCGTTCTGCTCCGAAGCCATCGCCGCCCCGGCCTGGAACGGGCTCTCCGGCACGCTGCTTGAACAGCCCGAGATCTTCGAGCACCTCTGCAAGTGCCCCGTGGTCACGCGCAAGGAACCCCCTCCCGCCATGCAGCCCTGGGAGCGCCTGGTCGAGCAGGCGGTCCGCATGCGCCTGGGGCTTTGGCCCAACTACCGCATCTCCAATGCCGACGGGCACTGGATCTGCCCGCACTGCCTCAAGAACACCGGCGTGCTGATGAAAAACTGGGACGGCACGCCCGCGCCGCTCGACTGGTATCTCAACGACCTCATCAAGCACTTTCACGCCTGCCCCGAATACGCCCAGGCGCCGCTCGAACCCTACAGCGATCTCGAGGTCCGCGCGGCGGCGCTCGGCGACCGCGACATCCGCCAGGAACTGCTGATGCGCGTCGTCAGTGAACCGGTCTTTCAGGTCACCGACGACGAAGGCTTTTGGATGGACCCGTTCACCGAGCAGACCATCCAGGCCATCAACCTGCACCGCGTCCAGTGGGGGCCGGTGATCCAGAACGAGATCGTGGACTATCTGCTGAGCCCCAACTGCCCGGGCGCCCATGTGGGCTTTCGCACGGACAAGACCGTGGAGGAACTCAGCCGCCTCGCGGGCAGGATCTCCGCCCAGCGCGCGAACGCCGGCGAAGTGCAGATCAGCCCGGAGGCTGAAGAGGAACTGAAATTCCTGCGGCAGCAGGTGGACGAACTGCACGCCGCCAAAGGTACCATGCAGGAGATGCAGAAGGACCTGGCCGCGGCCCGCGAAGTCCAGCTCAAGATGCTGCCCAACAAGCCGCCGCTGCTTCCCGGCTACCAGGTTGCGGCCTTTTACGAGCCCTGCGTGGCGCTCGGCGGGGACATGTACAATTACATCGATGCCGGTCCCGGCCGCACGGGCCTGCTCATCGCGGACGTCTCGGGCCACGGCGTCGAGGCCGCGATGATCATGTCGATGACCATGAAGAGCTTCGCGCTGCGCGGCAAGACCCATCCCTCGCCCGCCGCGGTGCTCGCAGCCGTGAACGCGGACCTGATCAACGACATCCCTTCGGGCAAGTTCGTGACCGCCTTCTACGCCGTGCTCGAACAGGCCACCGGCGTGCTGCGCTGCGCGCGCGCGGGACACAACCCCGCCATGCTCGCCGATCCCGCCGCGCATACCGTGCAGAAGTTCGAGGGCGCCGGCCTCGTGCTGGGGCTGGCGAAGCCGGAGATGTTCGCGAAGCGCCTCGAGGAGTATTCCGTGCAGGTCCATCCCGGCTGCGCCTTCCTGCTCTACACGGATGGGATCGTGGAGGCCCAGGACCCATACAACCAGCAGTTCGGCGACGACCTGCTCGAAGGCGTCCTGCTGGAGCATGCCCGCTCGAGCAGCCATGCGCTCGTCGATGCGGTTGTTGCGGCCGTCCGAAAACACATCGCCGGAATGCCGGTTGAAGATGATCTCACAATTGTTGCCCTTAAGCGCGTATAAATATTTGTAAACTATTTCAGTGAAGTAAGTTAAACTTATATCTTTTTATTGGACACTCTTTGACATTTATAGACACACTCTGTTATCCTGATCATTACTAAAGCGGGAATGCGCGTTCAAAACTTTGCGATTGACCTGTATTCCGAATTCTTTGGAGCTGCCCGTGCAGATCACCGTCCGCGAAGTCGCCAAGCTGTTAAAGGTCTCCGAGAAAACCGTCTACCGCTGGATCACCCAGGGCGACCTGCCAGTCTACCGGATCAACGACCAGTACAGCTTCAACCGCGCCGAGATCCTGCAGTGGGCGACGGCCAAGAAGCTGAACGTCTCGGACGAGATCTTCAAGGAACCCAAGGGCGAAGAACCGCTGCCCACGCTGGGCGAAGCGCTCCATGCCGGCGGCATCTTTTACCGGCTGGAGGGCGGCGACAAAGACGCGGTGCTGCGGACGATCGTCGAGTCGCTGCGCCTGCCCGACGAAGTGGACCGCAAGTTCCTGCGCAAGGTGCTGGTCGCGCGCGAGGAACTCTGCAGCACCGCCATCGGCGACGGCATGGCCATTCCGCATCCCCGCAGCCCGGTGGTGATGCACGTCCCCCGCGCCCAGATCACCCTCTGCTTTCTGGAGCATCCCATCGAGTACGGCGCGCCGGACGGCCAGCCCGTGCAGGTGCTCTTCACCCTCATCAGCCCCACGCTCCGCGCCCACCTGCACCTGCTCTCGCTGCTCTCGGCGGCCTTGAAGGACGAAGGGTTCCGCGGCGCCGTGAAGCGCCAGGCCTCGCGCGAAGAGATCTACGCCGAGGCGCGCCGAATCGCGGAGCATAGCCAAGTTCGCGTGAGCGAGCCCAGCCGCTGACCGTCCGGCATTCGCAGGGCGTTTGAAATCCCGCCGCTGCCGAAGTCTCCGCCGAGACGGCGGAGCCACGCAGGCAGACCCTTGCAAGAGCCCGGTCCCGCGCCCCCTTACCTTGCGCGGACATGGACAGTCTCTAAGCTGTCCAAAATCGCCGCCGCGAAGGAGACCGTGCATGAATTTGAAGAAGCTCGTCCGCGACATCCCCGACTTCCCGAAAAAGGGCATCGTCTTCAAGGACATCATGCCGCTCCTGGGCGACAAGGACGCGTTGCGTTACATGGTCGACGCCATGTTCGTGCACTACTTCGGCAAACGCATCGACAAAGTGGTCTCCGCCGAGGCGCGCGGCTTCATCTTCGGCCCGGCGGTCGCGTACCACCTTGGTGCGGGTTTCGTGGCCGTGCGCAAGCCCGGCAAACTGCCCTATAAGACGAAGCAGGTGACCTACGACCTCGAATACGGCACCGACACGCTCACCATGCACGAAGACGCGCTGAAGAAAGGCGACCACGTGCTGCTCGTCGACGATCTGCTCGCCACCGGCGGCACCATGGCCGCCAGCGCGGAACTCGTCGAGATGATGGGCGGGAAAGTGATGGGCGCGGGCTTCATCATCGAACTCGCGTTCCTCAAGGGCCGCGAGAAGCTCAAGAAGTACGACGTCTTCAGCCTGATCCAGTACGACGGGGAGTAGTTCCCGAAACACGCCTGCTTTGCGGTAACAAACCTCGGCCTCTGAAGTCTAAAGATTAGTTGCTAAAGGCGTAATAGCCCTTATCGCGCTCCAGAGGCTTCCTATGCAAGCCAAGGCCGAACCGGCCGCCTCCGAACAGATTCCGGCCGCCAAGCCGCGCTCGATTCGCTTCGTCGCGCTGGGACTTGTGCTGCTGGCCCTGGGCGTGTTTCTGTTCTGGTCCTATGCCAGCGATCCCACCGGCACGCTGCCCGGCTTTCCCCAGGTCTGGAAAGGCGGGCCGCTGATCCTCAGCTCCTCGTTTCTGATTATCCTGGGCGCCTTCTGCTGCTTCCTAAAGCGTTTCTCTTTGGGAGGGCTGCTGCTGAGCGCCGTGGCCGCCGGCCTTTTTACCGCCGCCCTGCAAGCCTACGTGTACAGTTTTCGCGAGTACGATACGGATGAAGAGAATCGGATCGTCCTTGAGAACAAGGCGCTGGGCGAGATCCTGGCGCGCAACACCCGCAACCTGACATCGGACCGCGTGCTGGCCTTTATGGCCGACGCGTACTCGTCCAGCCGCTGGCCTAAGCCGCCGAACTTCGACGAGGCCTCCGTGAACCTCGTGCCCGACCACAGCCCCTACTTGAGTCCGTTTGCTCCGGGCACGCAATACTACAAGCTGGAGATTCGATTCCGGTTCTCCGCCTATATGCATGAAAGTGCGCCGCCCACGCGCCGCCTTGCTGCGAGTTACGCGAGCCTGCTCTTTGAATGGAATGTTCTTTGCGCGTTAGGGCAGAAGCCGGATGCCGCCAGCGAAGCGCAACGTTTCTTGAATCCCGGCTATCAGGACGATTCGAGAAGAACGATCACAAACACCCTGGAATACCTGTGCCGGGATCTTGCCCAGGACCTTGCGACCGCGAACACCGCCATGCCTCACAGGGAGGCGTTTATCGAAACCATGCACTGGCTAGCGGAGCGCGAGCCCGACGAAGAACTCAAGAAATACATATCTGATTTTGCAGGAGAATTGGAGACCCATTGGCCGCGCTCGAAGGCGGCCAAACCATGACCGCCAGCGTCGAGACGCCCGCGGAGAACCTCCCTCCGACGCCGCCGAAGCCTCGTGTGCGCTGGTTCTTTCTCGGCGGCCTGGGCATGCTCGCGGCGGGCAGCGCGCTGCTTTACTTCTTCGTCGCCGATCCCTCGGGCACGCTGCCGGGATTCCCGCAGGTCTGGAAGGGCGGACCGCTGCTGCTCGGCGCGTGCTTCCTGGGCGTCTACGGCGCGCTGCTGCTGCTCTTAAAGCGCTTCTCGCTCGGCGCCATGCTGCTCGCGGCCGTTCTCTCCGCGGCGCTTACCGGCGGCGTGCATGCGTACGTGTACAGTTTTCGCGAGAGCGAGACGCGCGAAGACTCGTTCAACCTTCCGCCGGAGAAGCTGAAGGATTTTCTGGAGCGCTCGCGCACCAGCCTGACTTCTACGCGCGTGACGGCTTTTGTGCTCGATCTGTACGCCACGGGCCATCTAAAGCAGGCGATTGACTACGACGAATTGGTGATCCAATTTGGCGGAGACAGGGAGAACGAGTGGAGGCAGTTCCTTAGACTAACGTTCTCTTGGAGCCCATACGTTCATCCCATGCGCTCACAGGCAAGAACGTGGGCGCAGTCGTATGCGGAATTAGCAAATAAGTGGAACATAATTCGTACGCTCGGTGTTGAACCGAATGCCAATCGTTGGGTTCAAAAGTATATTTACTCCGTTCACGAGTTGGAAACGACAGGCCTTACTAAACCTTTGTCAGTACAACAGGTTGATGCTTTTACTGAGGCGATGGGCGATTTCCTCGTTGATTGGGTATTCATGGAGAGGCTCTTCTCGCCTCCGCAAAGGAAAACGAAAGAAAAAATGTATGTGGAAGGCTGTTCCTGGCTCGCCGAGCGGGAGCCAGATCCCGAATTGAAAGCCTTCTTGGAACAAGTCCGAGATGAGATCAAGCGCGGACGCTTAGTAAAGCCAGAGGCACTCAAAACGGGGCTACCGCCAGTACCCTCAAAGACATCCGACGAAATCGAGACTGAACCATCCGAATGATGTGTATTGCACAATCTATTGATATAAATAAGGTTGTGCGATGCTTGGATTGTGACTCTAAGCGTATGCACCTTGTGTAAACTCATATGAACGCGGCGCTTCCTCCCTCGGGGTTCCTTACCCCCACCGACACGGTCGAACTGAGCCAGTCCCAGCGCGCGCGGCTGATCGGGCGCATCCGCCGCCGCGATTGGGCGGTGAAAGCCGCCGGCGCGGCGCTGCTGGCGCTCAGCGGCGGGCTGGCGTGGATGCTGATCCTCGACCCCGCGGGCATGGTGCCCGGCCTGCCCGGCTGCTGGAAGGGCGCGCCGATCATCCTCTTCGCGGCCTTCAGCGGCATCTACGGCGGGCTGATTCTCGTCCTGCGGCGCTTCTCGCTGGCCTCGGTAATTGTGGCCATGCTCGCCGCGGCGCTCTGCGCCTTCGCCGCGCAGGCGTACGTGCGCACGATCCAGGACAGCGAGCGCCTCCTACTGCAAATTCCCGTGGCGGCCGAAAAAGTACCGGCGTACTCCGCAAGCCTTACGCAGTCGCTCACCGAAGCGCGCCTGCGCGCGTTGGTCGCGGACCTGCGTGGCGGCGGCATCCTGGAAGAACCCTCCGCGTTCGAGGAAGTGTTGATCTCCGTGGGCCAGGGCGAGAGCCGTGCCGGCGTCGAGCTCGAAGTCCGCTTCGTCTTCTGTCCGTTCGTGCACGCGCGCCAGAGCCCCGGTCGTTACCTGGCCATGCAGTACGCGACGCTCATCGCGGACCTGAAAGCCGAAGCCGCAACCGGTCCGGAGGCCGCGAAGCATTCAGGCGAGGAAGTGCGCGTGATCTGTTCGTACCTGCACCGCCGCTACGACGAGCGCTTCAAGACCCGCGCCGCCGCCGCGCGCTGGCTGGCGCAGCGCGAACCGGACGCGGAAGTAAAGAGCGCGCTGGAGCGTTACGCGGAACGGGAAGAGCACAGCGGCAATCCATAGGCAAGCAAGAACGCGTTCGTTTGTCCGTTGCTTGCCACCCGCTTTATCGGGTGGTGCGGCATCAAGGCTTCTCTGACTTCGGTTCTTCCAGCGCCCAGATGCCCGCGGTCGTCTGCTCTTCCGCCCAATCTTTCTTGGCCTCATCGAAGCGCACCGTCTTGACGGTCCCCACCACCAGCAGGCGCTGCTGCGCGTCGCGGCCTAAAATCGCTTCCGCGTCCAGGTGGCAGCGGGCTTTGGGCGCGGCGTCCGGGTTCGCGGGGTCGTTGAAGGCGATGCCGCGGGCCTTCTCGGCGTTGTTGGTGATGCGCCACACGCCGCCGCGGCCCATGGCGAGGTACAGTGCCTTGCGCTCGCGATCTTCCCAATACCCGCGGCGCGCATCGTTCCAGGAATTGCCATCGACCTCCTGATGCAGTTCCTCGCACGCGTAATCGAAGTTCCATTCGCCGTTAATGGGGAAGGTCAGCACGTGGCGGTTGTGCACGCGGTCCCACAGGTTCTGCCATTCGAGGCGCGCCTCGCGCCGGTCGCGCTCGAAGCCCACGCGCGTCTCGCGGTTCCAGTGGCCCTTCTCTTCCAGCGCGATCCAGAGGTTCTTGTAGTCGCCACCCTTCTCCTTCACGAAGGCTTCATCCAGGACCCCCAGTTTCTGGAGCTGCCGCGCGTAGTCCCGCGAACGCCCGGGCTCGAAGCGGGCCACGCGGTCGAGCACGGCCTTCAAGATCTGCGAGCGGTACTCGGGGTCCGCGTTCTTGGAAGGATCGGCGTCGAGCAGCAGCCGGCTGTAGCGCCACGCGCCGTCCTTGCCGTCTTCTAAGAAGACTTTCGCCGCGCGGTCACGTTCCTCGAACTTGTCCGAGGCCAGCGCCGCCGCGAGGTCCTTCAGTTCCTTCTCCGCAGGCGGCTCGGGCGGGCGCAGCGCGCCTTTCTCCAGCAGCACGCCGCCGGCCAGGAGGATGGGATTCTCCTTCGTGCCGTCCGGATGCCGCGCGACCTCGCCGACGCCGTGGCCTTCGAGCGAATCGAGCACGGGGATCTCGCGCGCTACCAAGGTGTATGTACAGACATCTTCGGGAGGCGCGCCTCGTACCCGGAGACACGCGAGCTTCCAAATGGACCCTAGCTCGGGATAGTAGGCATACCATGTGCCCGCCTGGTCTTGTACGAAGTGTAAGGGCTGTGCGGCTTTCCGCTCCCGCACTGCTTCCGGTATTAGCTCAATCCATTGCCATCCAATACCGGCGCTTGAAAGGACCCCGCCCGGAGTGCCAAAGACCAGCAACGACTTGTCGATATCCGCGGCGCTGCCATCAAACACTCCCGTATTCCTTCCGGGTACGCGCTCGAACCATTTGTTTCCGTTGGAAAAGCAGAGGGACTTGCCTTCGCGCGCAAGCCAGACCGTATGTTCGCCGTGAACGAGCAGCAGCTTCGCGCCGGTCATCAGCAGCGGCTCTTTGCTCGCGTACGCCTTCTCGATGCTCTCGCGGTCGGGTTCGGCCCAGGCATCCTTACCGTCGCCGGCATCTTTTTTCAGGCGCCACGCCCACAGCTTGCCGTTTGCGTCGAGCAAACCGCCGGTCGCATCTTTCACGATGAGTTTCGGCGCGGGCCACACTTCGGCCGGCGGCAGCGGCGGGGCGTCTTCCGCTCGCGCTAAAATAGTGGCAAGCAGCAGCGCGGTGCCGAGGGCGCGCTTCATGGCTGCAGGCTTTCGGGAGAAACCTCCACGACCTTGTCCTTCTCGATCTTGAAGACGCGAAAGGGGTGCTCGGCCGCAGGCGTATTATCGCCCGGCGAGACCGCGAGCCGGAAGCGTTGGCCTTCAAGGTCCAGCAGCGCGCTGTGCAGGTTGATGCTCATGTACACGTCTTTGGCGCCGATGGGATTCTGCTTGAGGTCGCCGAAATCGAGGCCGCCCTTGCGGTCGCGGACGTACTTTTTGAGCGTCTGGTAGCGCCCGCAGCCGGGGTCTGCGCTGGGCGCAAGCGTGCTTACCGCGAGCTTCTGGCGCGTATTGGTGCCCATGACGAGCCCGTCCACCGGATCGAGCACCGCCACTTTCTCCGCGTCGAACTCGGCAAAGCGCGCGTCCCATGTGCCAGACCGGTTCTTGCCCGCGATCAGCATCCCGGTCGTGCACGCGCGCGGGCCTTTCTCGACGAGCGCGACGCCTTCCTCCACGGTGCCCGCGCGCTCCACGATCTTGCGCAGCAGGAAGCAGGTGGAGATGCCTTCAAGCTTGTCCGCGCCGCCGAAGAGCGTGTTGTTGCTGGCGAAAATCCCCTCGGCGTTGAGCGCGGTCCAGCCATTCAAGATGCCCGCGTAGCCGATGGTCACGAACGCGTGCCCCGCGCCAGCGCCCGTGGGGAGCTCCTGCAGGATCAGCGGCAGGCCGCCTTCGAGCCCGTGGCCCGCGTAATCGAAGTTGCGCCCGACGACCGGCTTGCCATCCTTCGTCGCCGGGCCGAAGGCCGCGAAGGACGAACAGAACGAAGCGAAGCCCTTGGCGCGGTTGACGTCGCCGAAGAGCTGCGCGAGCAACAGCTCGTCCGCGTCCACTTCCGCGGCCTTGGCGCAGGCATCCAGTTCCACCAGGACATCGGCTTCGAGGTACTTCTTCATCACGCGCGCGCCCTTCAGGCAGGTCTCGAACTGCTGCTTGCCGCGTTCGTCGTTGCTGGGCGTGAGGTATTTGTTCACGCTGGAAACGAGGCGGCGGACCTCAGCGCGCAGGAGCTTGCCGTGCGCCGCGCCGCGCTGTTCGGGCGTGCCGCGCACGCTCAGGATCGCGAGATGCTCGTCCACGCGCACGAGCCGCCCGGTCCACGCGTCGCTCTCGGCCTTGGCTTCCTGCGGCCAGAACGCCGGCTTGGACGCATGCGCGCCGCCGGCGTCTTCGGCAAAGGCGACGCCCGGTCCTGAAGAAGCGTGCGGCGCCGTGGACGGCTTGCCGTAGGGAATGAAGGCCGCGGCAAGCGCCGCCAACACGCAAAAGAAGACCAACGCGGCGAGGGCTTTCGGGCTATTGGATGGTGAATGGCTGGTCATAGTGCGCTCCGCACACTTCATGGTATCCGGTTATGCGGGAATTGGAATGCCGAGGCCGGGCCCAAGTGCGCGCAATTTCCACGGTCCGGTGCGCGCCGCATGGTAGAATGCGCCGCGCATGCTCACGCTGTTCTCGATTCCCAAGGCGTTCCGCGGCCACATCGGCGTCATCCAGCGCAACGCGCTCAAAAGCTGGACGCTGCTGCGCCCGGAGTGCGAGATCCTCCTTTTAGGCGACGACGAAGGCACTGCCGAGGCCGCGAAGGAATTCGGCTGCGTGCATGTCCCGCAAGTAGCGCGCAACGAGCACGGCACGCCGCTGATCAGCGCTATCTTCGCCCAGGCGCAGCAGCGCGGGCGCTTCGAACGCCAGTGCTACGTGAATGCCGACATCGTGCTGATGAACGACTTTATGCGCGCCATCGAGCGCGTCGCGCGCTGCGGCCGGCCCGCGGTCGCGGTGGGGCACCGCTGGGACTTCGACCAGAAGGAACCGCTCGACTTCGCCCCAGGCTGGGAAGAACGCTTGCGCGCGGCGGCCCAGACGCAAGGCCACAAGCAGCGCGACTGGCTGATCGACTACTTCTGTTTTCCGCGCGGCGTGTGGGGCGAGATCCCGCCGTTCGCGGTGGGCCGCACGGTCTGGGACAACTGGCTGCTCTATCGGGTGCGCGAGCGCGGCGCGCTGCTCGTCGATATCACGCCGGTGGCCGTCGCCGTGCATCAGAACCACGATTACGGGCATATCAAGAACGGCGAGAAGGGCGCGTACAAGGGCCCCGAGGCCGCGCGCAACCTGGAGCTCGCCGGCGGCGAGGAGCATTGTTTTTCGATTAAGGACGCGACCCACGTGCTTACCGAACAAGGGCTTAGGCGTGCGCTTGACCGCGACCAATTCAAACGTTATCTAAAGCGCTCCCAAATGCTTCACCCGAACCTGAAGTGGCTCGCGGGAACAACCGACCGTTTCTTTCGTGGACCCGCGCGTCTGCTTTACCGGTTCGTGGATGCGCTGACTTATCGGCGCGTCTAGCGCTCTTCGGGTCGAGGAAGAATTCATGGCCGCCACGCTGCCCCGCATATCCGTTTTTGGCTTAGGCAAACTCGGCGCGCCGCTGGCCGCGTGCCTGGCGCACAAAGGCCACGAAGTGATCGGCGTAGACGTCGATCCCACCAAAGTGGAGGCGCTCAAGAACCATAAAGCGCCGGTGTTCGAGACCGGCCTGCAGGAGATGCTCACGAGCGCCGCCGCGCGCATCAAGGCCACCGCCGACGCCGCGGCCGCGGTCGGCCAGAGCGAGATAAGCTGCATCGTGACGGCCACGCCCAGCGAACCCGAAGGCGGCTTCTCGCTCAAGTTCGTCTTGCCGGTCTGCGAGATCATCGGCCGCGCAATCGCAAAAAAGAAGAGCTACCACCTGGTCGTGTTGAACAGCACGGTAATGCCCGGCGCAACCGGCGGACCCATCCGCGAGGCGCTCGAGAAGGCCAGCGGCATGAAGGCCGGCAAGGACTTCGGGCTCTGCTACAGCCCCGAGTTCATCGCCCTCGGCAGCGTGATCCGCGACTTCCTGAACCCCGACTTCGTGCTCATCGGCGAGTCCGACAAGCGCGCCGGCGATCTGCTCCAGTCGGTTTACGACAACGTCTGCAACAAGCCGCCCGCCGCGCGCATGAACTTCGTCAACGCCGAACTCACCAAGCTCTCGGTCAACACCTTCGTCACGACCAAGATCTCCTACGCGAACATGCTCGCCGCGATCTGTTCACGCCTGCCCGGCGCCGACGTGGACGTGGTCACGGAGGCGCTCGGCAAAGACACGCGCATCGGCAAGAAGTACCTCAAGGGCGCGCTGGGCTACGGCGGCCCGTGCTTCCCGCGCGACAATAAAGCCTTCGCCGCGCTGGGGCGCAAGCTGGAAGTGCCCGCGCTGCTTGCCGAGGCCACCGACCACACCAACGACGACGTCGTGCGGCGCCTCGCCGGCCTGATCGAACACTTGAGCCGAGAGAAGGACGTCGTCGGCATCCTGGGCCTCTCGTACAAGGCCAGCACGGATGTCGTCGAGGCCGCGCAGGGCCTGCTGCTGGCGCAGACGCTGGTGCAGGACGAGTACCAGGTCGTGGTCTACGATCCCGCCGGCATGCCCAACGCCAAGCGCGTATTAAAGGAGGGCGTGCGCTACGCAGCCTCCGCGGAAGATTGCATGCAGCAGTCGGACGTGCTCGTGATCGCCACGCCGTGGGATGAGTTCCGCGCGCTCAAGCCGGAACTCGTAAAGAAAACCGGCAAGCCCCGCGCAATCATCGACGGTTGGCGCGTGCTCGACGCCAAAGCCTTCAGCGAAGTGGCGGAGTTCGTCTCGCTCGGCAAGGGCCCCAAGGGCTGAGCGCCGCCCACGCGCCCGATGCGTATATTATTTGAACCGCCAAAACACCAAGTTCGCCAAATTGATCATAGCATTCGTTAAAAAAGGTTGCTCTTGGCGGCCTTGGCGTCTTGGCGGATAATCAAAAAACG
Source organism: Planctomycetota bacterium (assembly GCA_016200135.1). Lineage (GTDB taxonomy): Bacteria > Planctomycetota > SZUA-567 > H5-PLA8 > H5-PLA8 > JACQFI01. Next base: position 19,986 of record JACQFI010000124.1, on the reverse strand, counting down.
TCACGCGACGGAGAGTTCGTCGGTTGAGGCGTCGTCGCCGCGGCCGGCCAGGCGGTCCCAGAGCTTCTTATAGGTAGGCGAGAGCGTAAGCAGTTCGTTGTGCGGCGCGATGGCCTCGATGCCGCCCTTCTCGGCGAAGACCACGATGCGGTCCGCGTTCTTTACCGTGCTCAGCCGGTGCGCGATCACGATGCTCGTCCGGCCGACGGAGAGCCGGTCGAGCGCGGCTTGCACGCGCGCTTCGCTCGCGGTGTCCATCGCGCTTGTGGCTTCGTCCAACAGCAGGATCGGCGCGTCGCGCAGGATCGCCCGCGCCACCGCCACGCGCTGCCGCTGGCCGCTCGAGAGCGTCGCGCCGCCGGGGCCGGTGACGGTCTGGTAGCCCTCGGGGAAGCTCATGATCTCGTCGTGGATCGCCGCGGCCTTCGCGGCCTCCATCACCGCGTCCAAACTCGCGCCCGGCTTCCCGTAACGGATGTTCTCCTCGATGGTGGTGTGGAAGAGGAACGTATCGGGCGAGACCAGCGCCATCTGCGCGCGCAGGCTCGAGAACGTCGTGTCGCGAATGTCCACGCCGTCGATCTTGAGCGCGCCTTCCACCGGTTCGTAGAAGCGCAGCAGCAGGTAGATCAGGCTGGACTTGCCCACGCCCGTCCGGCCCACAATGCCGATGCGCTCGCCCTTCTTCACCGTGAAGGAGAGGTTGCGGAAGATCGGGCCGCGGCCGTAATCGAGCGTCACGTTCTCGAAGGAAATCTCCTTCGCGAGCGCGGGACACGCCACGGCGTTGGGCTTCTCGACGATCTTCGGCTTGTGGTCGAGAATCTCGAACGTGCGCTCGGCCGAGGGGACGAACTCGACGATATCGCCCAGCGTATTCAGCAGGCCGCGCACGGGCGAGGTGAGCATCCCCAGCGTCGCCACAAATGTTAGGAACGAGCTGAGGTCCATCTCGTGATTGAGCACCTGGTTCGAGCCGACGATCATCACCGCGATCGCGCCCAGGCTCAGCAGGATCTCGGTCAAAGGCCGCTGGATCGCGCGCAGCACCACTTTATTCATCACGAAGCGCGTGAACCGGTTCGCCAGCTTCGCGAAGTTTTCGCTCTCGGCATCCACTGCGTTGTACGCCCGCACCATCCGCATTCCGCCCAGCACCTGCCCGCCGGCCTGCGCCATATCGATGGAGGTGTGAATGGCCTTGCGCGTGTTCTTGTAGAGCTTGCGCGTGAACGCCAGGAACGGAAGGACGATGATGGGAATGCCCACCGCGCCGAGCAGGAAGAGCTGCCAGTTGAGGTACACCGCCAGGCAGAGCAGAAAGAGGATGTACGGCGGCTTCTCCAGCATGTCCAGAGTGACCTTGGCCGTCGTCCGCAGCGTGGTCGTATCGCCGTAGATGCGGATGCCCAGATCGGCCATCTTCTCGTTGTCGAAGAACCCGATGTCGAGCGTCAGGGCGTGGCGCATCACGCGCACGGTCGCGTCCATCTGCAGACGCATGGCAATGTAGTTTTGCAGATACGAGACCAGGAAATCGAGGATGCCCTTTATGACCAGGCAGACCAGGATGCAGATGCAGAGCCCGTAAACGAGCGAGCTACCCGTGCCGAACCAGGTGGCCGCGTACTCGTTCGCCCATTTGCTGATGGCGTCCTTCCCCGCTTTGATTTTGTGTTGGGGCATGTGCTCGTCCGCGGTTTCCGATCCCGCGGTCGCGTTCGGCTGGCCGACGCTCTGCTGCAGGTTGTAAAGGAGTACGTTGCCGAGCCCCAGCGGCGCGCTGCTCACGGCGGCCAGCAGAATGGCGCAGACCATGTAGAGCGCCAGCCACTTCTTGAGTGGGAAGAGCAGCTTGATGGCGCGCCAGAGGTGGTTCAAAGCGTCCGCGGCTCCAGATCGTCTTCGGTAAGAGGCTATTGAGACGGCGGCCAGTATAGAACCTTCAAGGAGGTCCGTAAATCATAGGTTACGGATGATACAAGCCCGCCAGCGAGGCCCCGCGCACCGCCAGCGCGTGCGTGCTCTCCGCCCGCATACGCGCGGCGGTCTTCATGCCCATGAGTTCCCGCGGCTGGGCCATGATCTGCCCGCAGGCTTCGCTCCATTTATGCAGGCTCTTGGGCGAGAAGGCGCGCGCGCAAGCGGTGTCCTCGGCGAGTTCCCGCAAGCCCGGAAAATCGGCGGCTAGTATCGGCACGCCACAGGCGAGCAGTTCCACGGCGGGCCGGGAGGTCCCATCCGAACCCACCGCAAAGACAAACCCCAGGTCCAGGGCGGCGACTTGGGCGGGAAAGTCGCGGTGCGAATCGATGATCTCGATGCGCTCCTTATAAGGATGCGCCGCCACGAGTTTCTCGATTGCCGCGACGCCTTCGCCCCGCCCGAGCAGGCGCGCGCGCCACGGTGGCTTGCGCTCCAAGCCCTTGAGCATCTCCAGAAAAGCGCGGTGGCCGCGGTCTTCCTTGGCCTTCATGCGCCCGATCAGGCCCAGCACCGGCGCGTCCGGAACCTCCGCGGCCTCGGCCGCGGGCCGGTAACGCTTGGTGTCCACGCCGGGTGGAAGATAGAACGCACGCGCCGCCCCCGCCTTGCGTAAAGTCTCGGCATGCACGCGCGCCACGCAGCAGGACGCGTCGCAGGCGCGGGCCAGGCGCTTGAGAATCGGCGCGGGCACGCCAGCCGGATCGCGATGCCAGCTTCGGATCAGTGCCACGCGGTTCCGCTTGCCCAGCGCCATGCGCGCCATCAACTGGTCGTCGCTGCGGTGGACGTGGACGGCCTCGATCTTCTGTTCCTCGACCAACGCGCGCAGGCGCTTGACGTCGTGCCGGAAGTTCAAGACGCGCTCCACGCCCCGGCCCATGCGGACGCCACCCACGAACGGGACCTTGTGCTCCGCGCAGCCATCCTCCAACGCGCCGCCTTCGGGGGCGCAGAGCCACGCCTTGTGCCCCGCGGCCAGCAGCGCGCGCACATCGGTCAAGGCCGAGGCTACGGACCCGGTGAACGAGCGCCCGTGAGCCAGATGCAGGACGTTCAGCGTGGGAACCCTCGCGCGCAGCCCTTGGGAGTCGATTTGAAATGCCGCAAGGCCTCACTATAGTCGTCCCTTCAGCCTGCCACAAGGAACCCCCGATGAAGATAGCCCTGCTGCAGATGGACCCCACCGTTGGCGACTTGGCCGGGAACCGCCAGAAGATCGCCGCCGGCGTGCGCGCGGCGCAGGATCGCGGCGCGGACCTGGTCCTCACGCCCGAACTGGCCCTGCCCGGGTACCTCCCGCGCGACCTGCTGCTGCATACCGATTTCATCAAGCGCAGTTGGGAGACGCTCGCCGCGCTGGCCGAGGAACTCGCCAGCGGCCCCGCCGTGCTCGTCGGCATGGCCGAACCCAACCCCAGCACCGAAGGCCGTCCGCTCTTCAATTGCGCGGCCTTGATCCAGGGCGGCAAGATCGGCGCGAAGTTCCGCAAGACGCTCCTGCCGACCTACGACGTCTTCGACGAGGACCGCTACTTCGAGCCCTACGCGGAGAATCCCCTGCTGGAACTCGGCGGCAGGAAGATCGGCGTCACCATTTGCGAAGATGTCTGGAACGACAAGTCTTTCTGGAAGCAGCGCCGCTATAAGGTCGATCCCGTCGAACGCATCGCCAAGGCCGGTGCGCAGATCCTCGTCAACCTCTCGGCCTCACCCTTCACCGCCGGCAAGCAGGCCGTGCGAGAGAAGATGCTCTCGAACCTGGCAAAACAACACAAGCTGGCCGTGGTCTACGCCAACCAGGTGGGCGGCAACGACGACCTGATCTTCGACGGACGCTCCTGCGCCTTCGACGCGCAGGGCAAGTCCATCGCGCGCGGCAAGGCATTCGAAGACGACCTGGTGCTGGTGGATCTGGATTCGGGTAAGGGCGATCTCGCGCCGGATGTCTCGTGCATTGAAGAAGAGATCTGGAAGGCGCTGGTGCTCGGCCTGCGCGACTTCGTCCGCAAATGCGGCTTCCAGCGCGTGCATCTGGGGCTCTCCGGCGGCATCGACTCAAGCCTCGTCGCGGCCATCGCCGTCGAGGCGCTCGGTCCCGAGAACGTGCTCGGCGTGATGATGCCCTCGCCCTATTCGAGCCAAGGCAGCATCGACGACTCGGTCGATCTCGCGCAGAACCTGGGCATCAAGACGCTCAAGCTCGCGATCACGCCTTCGATGCAGGCGTACGAAGAGACGCTCAAGGCCGCCTTCGCGGGCAAGAACAAGGACGTGACCGAAGAGAATCTGCAGGCGCGCATCCGCGGCACGCTGCTGATGGCCCTCAGCAACAAGTACAACTCGATGCTGCTGACCACAGGCAACAAGTCCGAGATCGCCGTCGGCTACTGCACGCTCTACGGCGACATGAGCGGCGGCCTGGGCGTGATCGCCGACGTGCCCAAGACCATGGTCTACCGCGTCTCCAACTGGCTGAATAAATCCCGCGGCAAGCAGATCATCCCGGAACTCTGCATCACCAAAGCGCCCTCGGCCGAATTGCGCCCGAACCAGAAAGACCAGGACTCGCTGCCCGAATACGACCTGCTCGACCAGATCGTGGAGCGCCACGTCGAGCAGCATAAATCCGGGCAGCAGATCATCGCCGAAGGCTACGACCCCGAGGTCGTCAACAAGGTGATGCGGCTGGTGAAGAACGCCGAGTTCAAGCGCAAGCAGACCGCGCCGGGCTTGAAAGTCACCGACCGCGCGTTCGGCTCCGGATGGCGCATGGTCATCGCGCGCAAAGAGTAGCCGGGAGGGACGAACGCATTCCAATTCCCCTCCCCCCTTGCGGGAGAGGGTCAGGGCTGGGGGTCGCAGTACCCTGCGTTTACAGAACCCGTGCTTTTCCCAACTGAGGAATCTCCGTGATCAAAGACGCATCGAAGCGCATCGCCGCCACGCTGGCTGAGAGCGCCGCCGTGCAGCGCGTCGCGTCGCGGACGCTCGGCAAGCCGCTACTCTCGGCCGCGGACTGGGTGGAAAGCGCGATCCGCGGCGGCCGCAAGGTGCTGCTCTGCGGCAACGGCGGCCTCGCCGCGCACGCGCAGCACATCGCCGCGGAATTTGTCGGGCGCTTCGAGCAGGAACGCGGCGGCTGGCCCGCGATCGCGCTCACCGCGGACACGTCCATCCTCACGGCGCTCGTCAACGATTACCCGCCGGACCAGCTCTTCGCCCGGCAAGTGCAGTCGCTGGGACAGAAGGGCGACGTGCTGCTGGCTTTCAGCGCCAGCGGCAACTCGCCGAACATCCTTGAGGCCGTGAAGGCCGCGCGCGCACGCGGCATCGCCACCATTGGCTTCGCCGGAAAGTCCGGCGGCAAGCTCGCGCCACTCTGCGATCTCGCGCTCTGCGCGCCCTCGCACCGGACCGCGCGCATCCAGGAAGTCCACCTCGTGCTCTGCCACGCGCTCTGCGAAGTCGTCGAGGCCGCGCTGCTTCAGCCTTCGCGAAAGGGCGGCAAGCTGCCGTCTCCCAAACCGCCCGCCGATCCCTGGCCCAAGCGCCTCGCGTTGGTGGTCTTCGATTTCGACGGCGTGATGACCGACAACGGCGTGCTCGTGCACGAGGGCCGCCAAGAGGCCGTGCGCTGCAACCGCAGCGACGGCTGGGGTATCGGTCTGATGCGCAAAGCCCGTGTGCCGATGATGGTGCTCTCCACCGAAGAGAACAGCGTCGTCGCCGCGCGCTGCGGCAAGCTCAAGCTCGCATGTCATCAAGGCGTGAAAGACAAAGGCGCGTATCTCGAAGCGTACCTGAAGGGCGAGCGCATCCCGCCGGCCGAGGTCGTCTACGTCGGCAACGACGGCAACGACCTGGGCTGTCTGGAGCGCGTGGGCCTGCCCGTGGTCGTCGCCGACGCCCATCCGTCGGTGCTCGGCGTCGCGAAGCTCGTCTTGAGCAAACCGGGCGGCCACGCGGCCGTGCGCGAACTCTGCGACACGGTGCTCGCGCGGCTGGACGCGAAGAAGCTCAAGCTCAGCCGCAAGGCTCTCTAGGTGGTGGTCGGTGCTGCCGCGAGTTCCTGCGCCTGTTCGGATTTTGGTTCTGCCGCCGCGGCTCGAAGAATGCGCTTCCACTCCAAGTAACCCTTAATCGCTAGAAAGAAAAAGATCACATATAGCACGGCCATTAGATAGAGCTTCCTTCCGGCGTATACGTAGACCGAAAGTACATTAACGGCGATCCAAAAGAGCCAAGTGCCCAGCACTTTCTTGTTCAGCAGCCATTGCGCCAGAAGGCTGAACGCAAGGATGGACGCGTCCCAAAAGAAAGAGGCCGCGTCGGTGTGAATGGCAAAGTACCAAGCCGCCGCAAGATTGATGGCCAACGTGATCGCCAGCATCGCAGCGCGTTGAGTTCCTGGCAGTTGCACGACAATCTTGCGTTCGGTCTTCTGCGGTCCGCCGTGCAGCCAGTCGTACCAGCCTGTAAAAGTGAGGACGAGAAAAACGATCTGCAGCACGACGTCCGAATAAAGTTTGGCATCGTATACAACGACCAGAAGACAACCTGCGTTCACGATGCCCACCGGCCACGCCCAGATGTTCTCCTTGCCGTACAGCCACACGCAGGCAAGTCCGGCCACGGAGCCGATGACTTCCAGCCACGAGCACGCGGCCCACCAGAGTAGAAATTCGTTATATGCGTGCGCCCAGTCCACTCATTTCTCCAACGTGTACGCGCTCACGTACGGAACCACTTTCCCGCCCTTCGCGCGCGCGCCGAGCTGCTCGTCGATGCGCACGTTGACCGGCTGGCCGCCAAAGAGCTCGGCGAGCTCGCGCTTGGCCCGCTCCGTCCAGCCGCTGGGCGAGTCCGGAATCGGCCGGACCTGCAACGCGCACGCGCCATCTTTCTTCTGCTCGAAGCGGAACTGCACCACCGGATACTTGCGCAGCACTCGCGAGAGATCGACGTTGTTTACCGCGCTGCCGTCGGCGGCGCGGAAGAGCACCGGCGCGCGGCCCTCGAGGTCGAGCAGCCGCGGCAGGGCATCGCCGCAGGCGCAGGGCTTGTACTCCAGGCACGCCCAATCGCCCGTGCGGTAGCGCAGCAGCGGCACGAACGGATTGCGCCCGCCGCTCACCGCGATCTCGCCGCGCTCGCCCGGCTTCACCGCGTGGCCATCCGCGCCCAGCGTCTCGACGTGAAGATCGTGCGGCAGCACGTGGTGGAAGCCCTTCGGGCACGCGTACGAGATCAGGCCGGTCTCGTTGAGCGAGTACGTGTCGATCACCGGGCACTTGAAATGCTTCTCAAGCCGCTTGCGAACCTCCGGCGCAAGAGCCAGCGCGGTCGAGAGCAGCGCCTTTGGCTTCGCCGGGATGCCCTGCCGCATCAGTTCCACAAACGCGACGGGGTCGCCGCAGAGCACCGGCGGGTTGAAGTCCTTGAAGTAGCGCTTGGCGCTGTCCGCCTTCGGCCACTCGGACGGCTTGAGGTTCACCTTCGCGTAGCCGGAATTGTTCCAGACCGCGTGCACCGACGCGTAGGCGATCGTGTGCGCCTGCGCGCAGACCAGGATGCAGCCGGCTTTCTCCTCGGAGAACTTCACCCGCACGCCGTGCCGCGCCATCGCAAACTCGAGCAGCGGCAGGTAGCTCGAGACCGCGCGCGGGCTGTTGGGCACAAACAGCACGTGGCCGGTGGTGCCCGAGGTATCGTAGACGTACATATTGTCGAGGTCGCAGCCGTCGGGCATCACGTAGCCCATGTCGCGGCTGAAGTCCTCGCGCGTCATGCACGGCAGCGCGTCCCAATCGCGAACCAGGTCCACGCCCGCGCCGATGCGTTTGCGCAGCCACTCCGAATGCGGCGCCTGCGCCGCAATCCGCCGCACGATCTCCAGTGGCGGCGCGCCCGGCTTACGCGGTTCGCGCGCGGAGAAGAGTTCTGCGCGGAAGGCCGCTACGGCCTCGCAGTCCTCGCGCGTGATGCGGTCGCCGCAGGTGTAGTTCCACTTCGGCGCGTCGGGGTGTTCCTTCATGTCGTGAAGCAGTTTGGCGGCGCGCGGCGTGATCAGCGGATTGCGTGCGCGCAGGTCCGCAGGAACGCCGCCGGCGCTCTTTGCGGCGCGAGTCTTTTGCGCAGTCGCCTTGCGTGCCATCTACGTGCCTCTCCGGTATGCGCGCGGGCTGCGCCCGAAGACCTGCTTGAACTGCCGGCTAAACAGAAATACGTCCTTGTAGCCTAGCGCATACGCCAGTTCCGAAACGCCCAAATTCGAGTCGCTCAGCCGCATCGCCGCGACGCGCATGCGCTCGCGCAGAATCCAGGCGCGCGGAGAGACGCCAAACGTTCGCTGAAAGACCCGCGCGAAGTAGTCCGGGTTCAGGCGCAGTTCCGCCGCGAGGTCCGACGGCGCCGGCCGCTTCGCCGCATGCGCCTGCATGAACTCCGCGAGCATCCGCCGCTGGCGGTCGTCGAAGACCGGGCCCTTGCCCTCGGGCCCCGCCGCAAGCCGCAGCGCTCCGCTGAAGAGCAGCGCCAGCAGACTGCGCCGGCGCGCCTCGCCATACGCCATCGGCGCGCGCGCCTCGTCCAACAAAGCTTCGTAGTACGGCTGGAGCGCCTGCGCGTTCTTTGCAAAGACAAAGTCCTGCGTCAGCCGCAGGCAGCGGTCGTCCCCGCGCTCGGCCGCGGTCAGCTTCATGTAGTACACCACGAACTCCGCGCGCCCCGGCAAGACGCGGAATTCGTGCGCCGCGCCGGGCATCACCCACACGAAGCATCCCGGGTCGAGGCGCACCGGCTTGCCCGCCACGCGCCCTTCCACGCCGTGCTCGGCGAGCAGATAGACGAGGTGCTCCGGGATCATGCGCCGCTGCACGACCCAGCCTTTGTACGTCGTCGAGCGCGAACAGCCCGCGATCCGCACGTTCACGCGCGGGTTTGCCAGCGCCTCGAAGAAGCGCTCCGGCGCCAGTTTTCGCGTACGGAACGAGATAAATTCCGTCACAAGATATCTCCGTTTCAATGCAAATTATATACTATTGATGCTATGGGACTCAAGCCCAATTCAGGATAAGTTATCTCTCGTTGATGTATGCGTTTTAAGCCAAACAAAAAGGAGACCCTCCGTGACCACCGCCGCCGCCTGCACGCTCTCCAAACAGGATGTCCTGCGCTTTCACGAAGAAGGTTACCTCGGGCCGTACGCGCTCTGCACGCCGGCCGAGATGGCCGCGTTCCGCGAACGCATCGAACGCGAGGTCCTCACCAAGGACGGCCCGAATCCGCGCAGCCGCGAACACTGCCGCCACCTCGATTGCCGCCTGATCTACGACCTCGTCACGCATCCCGCCATCATCGAGCGCATGACCGCGCTCTTCGGGCCGGACATCGTCATCTGGAGCAGCAACTTCTGGACGAAGCAGCCCGGCGGCGGTGAGATCCCCTGGCACCAGGACTTCAACTACTGGCCGCTCAACCCGCACCTCAACCTCTCGGCGTGGATGGCCATCGACGCGTGCACCGAGGAGAACTCCTGCGTGCGCATCATTCCCGGCTCGCACAAGAAAATTCTCCAGCACGTGAAGGCCACGGAGGGCATGGCCTTCAGCGAGATGGCGCAGATGCAGGGCATCGACGTGAACAAGGCCGTCCGCATGGTCCTGCAGCCCGGCGAGTTCTTCTTCTTTAACGAGCGCACGCTGCACCAGTCGAACAAGAACGTCTCGAACAAGCGGCGCATGGGGCTCGCGGCGCGGCTCACGCTGCCGTTCGTCAAACTGAATCAGGAAGGCCCGCCGCTTTTTCCGGGCCACAACGCGATCCTGGTTCACGGCGAGGACCGCTTCGGCATCAACCGTTACCAGGATCCGCCCGTGGCGTGAGGCGTTACTCGCGCGGGCCCTTGCTCGCGGCCTCCTCCTGAGCCTTGCGGCGGACTTCTTCCTCCTTGCGCAGCTTCTCCTGGCGCTTGGCGATCTCCGCCATGAGCCGCTTGCGCTCGACCGAATCGACCTGCGTGAGCCGGTCGCGCGCCTCAGCCTCGGACTCGCCGGGCAGGCGCAAGCCCAGCGTCTCGAACGCGCGGCGAATCAGTTCCTCGCGGCGCTCCTCGACCTGAAAGAGTCCGTCCACGTTGGCCACCGACGCGAGCATCGCCAGGTCCTGGAGGAAGAGTTTCTCCAGCGCCGTCAGCGGCACGCCTTTCAGCGCGCGGTTTCTTAATGCCGGATGCCAGAGCAGGTGGCACGCCGCGAGCACCCAGCGCAGGCGGTTGCGTTCGAGTTCGTTCGGCTTTGCCGCCGCAAACTGGCGCAGAAAATCCGCCCCCGGCCTGGCAGCCGCCACCGTCTCGAAAAGATCGTGCACCACCGCGCTCGTGCGTGTGCGCCCTTGCGGAAAACCGTAGGGCTCGTTGCGAAACGCGTCCGGCATCTCCGCCAGCCAGCGCAGAAATTCCGCGAGCGGCGGGAGCGAAACCGGAACAGGATAGGCAGGATGGTTAGGATTATTATTCATGTGGTCCCATTATAACCTAGCTCTTCAGAAACAGGTTTCTCTCGTTCGAGTTTCCATCCTATCCATCTTGCCTATCCTGTTACTCGTAGTTCTCCCGCACAAACGCCCGCGCGAACTCCACCAGCTCTTCCATCGTCGAACACCGGTGCACGCGCACGCCGAGCTTCTTGAACCGTTCGCCCGCGGCCCACTTGGGATTCCAGAGGTTCAACGCCAGAGTCATGCCGGCCCGGCCTTTTTCCAACGCGAGTTGGATGATCTCCTCGCCTTGATTTCCTTTGTCGTCTTTCGCAAACATGGTGTCTACCCCGTCGTCGGAGATCACCACAATATGCGCGGGCGAGTCGGTGGGCTTGCGATTGCGGTACGTCTCGCGCAGCACGTTCAGCGGAAAAGCCGTGCCGCCGTTGATGCTGCCGGTGAGCGTGCCCAAAATGCGTTTCTCGTCGCGGATGAACCCGCCGGTGGTCTCGAACTGTCCCGCGCCCGACCATAGCGTCGCCTGCACCTTCGCGCCCATGCGCAGCGCGCTCAGGCCCAGGATCGCGCCGGCCAGCGCCAGGTAGCTGATGTTGATCGCCGGGTTCGGCATGCTGCCCGAACTATCTATGTAGATATCCAGATCGATGGGCGTCTTCGCCGGATCGCTGCCGGGCGTCTCGCCGTACACGCGCTGAACCGTGGTGATGCCCGGCACCAGCACCGGCGACTGCACGAGCGTGCCGAAGACGTCCAGCGTCTCGATCGCTTCGCCCGCATCCCACGTCTCGTAGCCTTCCGCGAGCGGCTCCTTCGCCTGCGGAGCTTTGCGCGAAGGAAACGGAATCAAGTTCGGCAGCGCGCGCTCGCGGTAGTAGCGCGTCGTGATCTCATGTTGCGATAGATCCAAACCGAGCGACTTGAGCAGCTCCCCATAGTCGAACGGTTCGCGGCAGTTGCCCTTGCGGCCGCGCCCTTCTTTTTGCGGCTCCGTGTTGAGCTGTTTTCCCGCGCCCTGGCGCCGGGCGCGGCCTTTTCGGTCTTTGCCCGAGCCTTCCTCTGCGCCCTCGCCTTCCACAAACTCATCCGCGAGCGCGTCCTCGAAATCGTCCACATCGCCGAGTTCCGACGGATCGATCTCGGTAAGGCCGTCCGGCACCGCGTCCGCGTCGTCGCCTTTGCCGGTCGCGCGCCCCGCGCCCTTGGTGTCGTCGAGGCCCAACTGTCTGAACGTCTGCGTCCTCCGCGCCTGCTCGTCCTCCTTCAGATACGGATAGAGGATCGCCGCAAAGCGCCGCGCGCCGCGCAGCCATTCGCCCGCGTAGTGGCGGATCAGCCGCGAAATCAGCAGCGCGTCCGCGTTCATCTCGCCGGTGACGCCGTCCGGCGCGAGCGTCCCCGGCGTAAGGCGCCAGAGGTGCTCGTAGGCGCGCGTGTAGACCATCCAGACCTGGCTGGCGCCGCTTGGGGGAGCAAGTTCCTTGAAGCGCTTGTACACGGCACAGATGTCCACGTCCGCGCGGCGCTGCAGGCGGTCGTTGATCATCAGGTCGCCGTAAAAGTTCGCGACGAGGTGCGGCGTATCCGGGTGCAGATCGAACAGGACGCGCTTCATCGCCGCGAGCATGCGCGCGTGGTCGGTGAGGTTTCCCGGCACGTAGATGTGGTGGCCGATTTCGTGGGCCAGAATCGCGAGCGCGTACTCCGTCAGCTTGCGGCCCTGCACCTGGTTCAGGTTGACCATCACGAGCTGGTCGATGAGCCGGATCGCCGCGATCTCGCCCGACATCCCGTACGGTCGGGCAGCCTTGTCGGTCGCGAAGAAGAGCGGGTCCCGGATTTGCGTGTAGCGCGACCAGCGTTCGAGCGCCACCGGCCAGGCTTGCAGCCAGCGGTCCTGCAACGGCAGCGGCGCGGCGGCGGTCGTCACAAGGGCGTCCTCTCGGGCGTCAGCACCCGCACGCGGAAACTCTCCGGGTGCGTGAACGCCAGAAGGCCCGGACCGCAGGCGAACGTGGCCGCTCCGGCGGCCTGGGGCAAGTCCACCCCGTACGCCACGGACTCCAGCCTTCCGTCAGGATACAGTTGCGGAGAATCGATCTTTCCTTTCAGCAGCGCGCTCAGTTTGGACTGTCGCGGCTTGACCTCCTGCACCGGCAGGTCCACGTGGGGATCGGGCACGCACACCCAGCCGAAGACATCGGCCTCGATCCGGTAGACGCCCTCCGTCGAGAGCACCCAGAGCCGGTGCCGGTTGCCCAGCCGGCCGTCGCCTAGCAGCAACGGCGGCTCGTCGAACGCGCCTCCAAAGCCGGAGAAGTTCCCCAGCGCCGCGTTCTCGCGCCAGGCCGCGGGCTGCTCCGGCGGTGCTTCGACGAGTTTCTTCCGTAACGACCCGAACTCTGCGGCGCTCCGCTTCGCCAGGCCGTTCAGCGTGGCGGGCGTGAAGAGCGCCTCCGGCGTGCGCCAGGCGTCCGCCTGCAGAGCACTGAAGGCCAGTTCCGCGGCGCGCTCGGGCCAACCGGAAAGCCCCAGCGCCCGCAGCGCCGCGCGCGGCGGCAGCTTGGCCCCGGCGATGAACGCCTCGCTCCGCAGGCGCGGCTCGCCCATCCGCCACGCCAGCACCACGCCCGCGTCGAGCAGTTGGTCCGCATCCTCAAGGTCCCCGCCGAACGCGCCGAGCGCCCGCGCGAACGCCACGCCGCGTTCGCCCAGGTTCTCCGCGGCGTTCGAGAGCGCGCCCATCAGCGCGCGCGGTCTCTTCAGCAGCAGCGAACGTATTTTCGGAAAGGTTTCACGCAGGAGCACGCCGGCGAACGTCTCGCTTCCGGCGGACAGCTTCTTCGGTTCTCCCAGCAACCCGCGGCCCGCTTGGAGCAGGATCAGCTCGTACGCAGCGAAAAGCAGCTCGCCCGCGCCCGCATCGCCTTTGCCCGCAAGCGGCGGGAGGATCTCGGAGAGGTGCCGCAGCACAAGCGCGCCGTCGAGGCGCGGGTAGCGGCGCTGCGCGAGGCGGAAGCGCGCGTTCAGTTCGTCCCGGCGCGCGTTCAGCCAAGCGCGCGCTTCTCCCACTATTTCTTCTGCCACGTCAGCCACCGCAGGTAGTTGTTGTAGCGCTGATGGTAGTACTTGAGTTTCACCACGTCGGATTGGACGTGCGCGTAGAGCTTGGTGTTCTTGGCCAAGTTCGCAAGCTGCGTCTCGATCGCGTTGAGCTGCTTGCGGACATCCTTCTCGGGCACGCCCTCGAGCCCGCGGTCGAAGATCTCGTCCATGTCCCGCACCGGGTCGTTGCGGTCGAGGTCCAGCCGCACGAACTCGTCGCAAGCCGCGTCGAACGCCTTGCGTATCCACGCGATCCGGTCGATGCGGTAGATCCCGTTCTGGGCCTGGTCGAAGAAGGGCGAGGTCGGGTTCGGCACGAGCTTCTCGTGCAGAATCCAGGGGATCACCTGCCGCAGGTCCTGCAACGTTACCTCCGGCGAACCGCGAAACCACGCCAGCGTCTTCGAGAACGTGAGGATGGTCAGCAGCGCGCGCACGCTCAGGCCGTTCTCCGTCTGGCTGCACAGGCATTTGACCTTGTCGCGTCCGCAGTCGTTGGCGCAGACGGACGAGAGCGTCTTGCCCGCGAGCCGGATCGTGTCCTTCGATTTGTACTCGAGGTCCTGCGCGGCCAGGTCGCAGAAATCGAACTGCGCGGCGAAGAACTCGATGCGCCGCCGGATCTCGCGCGCGATCGGCACCTTCAGAATCTGCTGGTAGGCCTGGTCGAGTTCGCCCGGCGTGAAGATGATCTCCGGCGGCACGATCGCCTCGGGCTTCACGCGCTCTTCGACGCGCACCAGCAGGTCGCCCAGAAAACGCGGATTGAAGTTCAGCGCCTTGATCACGATGTCGATGCGGTCCTTGAGCGCCTCGATCACCTGGTACGTGCCGCCGCCCATGTCGTCGTTGGCCGTAAGGAACCACGCGCTCTCGGGGCTCTCGATCGTCTGCCCCAGAATCTCCGCGTACCCGTCGCCCATCAGCGTCAGCAGCGCCGACTGCGTGCGCGTCGGGATGCGGTTGTACTCGTCCACGATCTTCACGCGCATCCCGATCCATTTGCGCCACGCGATCTTGATGTCTTCCATCTCGTCGGCCTGCACCAGGGCCTTCGGCAACGGATTGCCGAGCAGGTCCGCGATGGTCATCTGCGGCTGCCCGTGCTGCACCGCGCGCCGGATATCGTGCAGGCTGTAACCCGCAATGAGGCCGAGCAGGATCGCGCTGGCCGTCTTGCCGCGCCCGGGGCCGCCGATAAAGAGCGCGCGCTTGCGCGCCGCGAAGTTCAGCAGCGGCAGCAGCACGAACGAGGAGTACGACATATCGCTGGGAAGCTGGACCTCGGTGCCCACGCCGCCGAACTTGAAACTCCGCACGGCCTTGTTCGCCTCGTTGAATTCCATGTCGTAGTACGGCGAGATGATCGCGTGGTTCACGATCCAGAAGTACGCCTGCCGCAGCTTCTCGTCGAGCGGGAGCGCGCCGGCGCTCGCGGCGGCTTGCGCATCGGTTTGCGCCGGCCCTGCGTACAGATCCGCGACGTCGAACTCGTGCTTCGCCGCGGCGACGGCCTTGGGCGTGGTGGGAAAGCTGCTGAGCTGGCGCGGATCGCGGGGCGGGAGTGCTGCGGCCATGCGTGAGGTCCTCCCAGAGGCGGCGCGCGACCCGAAAACCGGCGGTTAGTCAGAGGATGCCAAGGCGCAACCCTCGGTCAAGCGCACGCGCCCCTTACCTGCCTCCTCAAACACGGTCTTTCGCCGGCTCTTTCACGCCTTTCCAATGACTCTTTTGCGCTCGGTTGTCATAGGAATTGCTTATGACCCTCATGCACGGCTATAGGCGGACGCCTGATAAAAGGATAAATGTAGCCTTAAATTCTTTGAATGTCCGTACTTGAGGAGAGCTTGCGATGGCCAAGACTGCGCCACTCGTGGTACCGCTGGAAAGCATCGGCAACACCGATGTGGGCCTTGTCGGCGGCAAGAACGCCTCTTTGGGCGAACTCATCCGCGCGCTGCGGCCGCACGGAATCCAGGTGCCCAATGGGTTTGCAACAACGGCGGCCGCCTATTGGAAGTTGCTGGAGACAGAAGGCTTGCGTGCCAAGATCTCGGCACATCTCACAAGTCTCCGGCAGGGCGAGGCCACCCTGGAACAAGCCGGCGCCGCGATTCGCCGGGCTATTTTAGCTGTCGAATTTCCTGCCGAACTAAAAAACGAGATCTTCGCCTCCTATCGCGAGCTCGCCAAGCGCTTCGGCGGCGGCGCTATCGATGTAGCCGTGCGCAGCAGCGCCACCGCCGAAGACCTGCCCGAAGCAAGCTTCGCCGGGCAGCAGGAGAGTTTCCTGAACGTGCGCGGCGAGACCGAACTGCTCGACGCCTGCCGCCGCTGCTACGCCTCGCTCTTCACCGACCGCGCGATCTCCTACCGCAAGGCCAAGGGTTTCGACGACCTGAAGATCGCGCTCTCCATCGGCGTGCAGAAGATGGTCCGCTCCGACAAGGGCAGTTCGGGCGTGATCTTCACGCTCGACACCGAGACCGGCTTTCCTAACGCGGTGCTCATCAACGCCGCGTGGGGCCTCGGCGAGTTCGTCGTAAAAGGCACGGTCACGCCGGACCAGTACACCGTCTTCAAGCCGCTGCTCAACGACCTGCGCCTCAAGCCCATCGTGGACAAGAAGCTCGGCGGCAAAGCGAAGAAACTCGTCTACGCCACCGGCGGCACGCACAGCACGGTCAGCGAAGAGACGACCGAAAAAGAACGGCGCGCGTGGGTGCTGGGCGACGAAGAGATCCTGCGCCTTAGCCGCTGGGCCTGCACCATCGAACGCCACTACGGCAAGCCGATGGACATCGAATGGGCCAAGGACGGCGAGACGGGCGAACTCTTCATCGTCCAGGCGCGCCCCGAGACCGTCCAGTCGCAGCACCGTGTGGGCATGCTCAAGACGTACAAACTTAAAGCGAAAGGCCGGGAACTGCTCTCCGGCATCAGCGTTGGCGAGAGCATCGTCGCGGGCAAGGTCTGCCGCATCCTCAGCGTGGACGACATCGGCAAAGTCGAACCCGGTTCGATCCTCGTCACTGAGATGACCGATCCCGACTGGGTGCCGATCATGAAGAAGGTCGCGGGCATCGTCACCGATTTCGGCGGGCGCACCTGCCACGCGGCCATCGTCAGCCGCGAACTTGGCATCCCGGCCATCGTCGGCACGAGCCACGCCACGCACGAGCTCCGTTCGGGCCAGGAGGTCACGCTCTCCTGCGCCGAAGGCGACAAGGGCCGCATCTACGCCGGCCTGCTGCCCTTCGACGCCGTGGAAGTGGATCTCAAGACGCTCCCGCCGACGCGCACGCAGATCATGCTCAACATGGGCTCGCCCGAGGAGGCCTTCCGCTGGTGGCGCCTGCCCACCCGGGGCGTGGGCCTCGCGCGCATGGAATTCATCGTCAACAACCACATCAAGATTCACCCCATGGCGCTGCTCCATTTTGAAAAGGTCGCCGCCGAGAAAGCGCGCCGCGAGATCCTCGAGTACACGCGCGGCTACGCGGTGATGGCCGATTACTTCGTCGATCTGCTCGCCCGCGGCATCGCCAAGATCGCCGCCGCGCAGCATCCGCATCCGGCCATCGTCCGCATGAGCGACTTCAAGACCAACGAGTACGCGAACCTCATCGGCGGCGCGGCCTTCGAGCCCCAAGAAGAGAACCCGATGCTCGGCTTCCGCGGCGCCTCGCGCTACTACAGCCCGCGTTACCGCGAAGGCTTCGCGCTCGAATGCCGCGCGCTCAAGAAAGTGCGCGACGAGATGGGTTTCACCAACGTGAAAGTGATGATCCCCTTCTGCCGCACCATCGACGAGGCCGACCGCGTGCTCGCCGAGATTTCCGCGAACGGCTTACAGCGCGGCGTGAACGGCCTGGACGTGTACGTGATGTGCGAGATCCCCGCAAACGTGATCCTGGCCGAAGAGTTCGCGCAGCGCTTCGACGGCTTCTCCATCGGCAGCAACGACCTCACGCAGCTCGTCCTCGGCGTCGACCGCGACTCGGCCGACCTCGCGTATCTCTTCGACGAACGCAACGAGGCCGTGAAGCGCATGATCCGCGAGGTCATCGAGAAGGCGCACCGCGCGGGCCGCAAGGTCGGCATCTGCGGGCAGGCGCCGAGCGATTACCCCGAGTTCGCCGCGTTCCTGGTCGAATGCGGCATCGACTCGATCTCGCTCAACCCCGACAGCGTGGTCCAGGCCGTTGGGCGCATTGCCCTGGCCGAGCAGACCGCACATCCGCGCAAATTGACATGAGGGATCATTCGAGCATGCAACGTTCGCCCAAGCCGGGCTCGCTCGTCCATGCGCCTGCTCTGCCGCAATCGGCCATCGACGATCCCGCGGCCCAGCCGTTCGACGGCGTGCGCGCGCCACCCGCCCCACGAACCGAACTCAGGATGGACGGCTACATGCCAGCCGAGATTGCCGGGCGCGTTGAAGACGTGGGCGTCAAGAAAGCCCAAATGGATATGGCCACGATGTTCGTGCTGGCCGTGCTCGCGGGCGCCTTCATCGCACTGGGCGCGGCGTTCTCCACGGTCGCGAGCACCGGCAGCACGCTCGGTTTTGGGCCCACGCGCGCGCTCGCGGGTCTCGTCTTCAGCCTCGGGCTGATCCTTGTCGTCGTCGCCGGCGCCGAACTCTTCACCGGCAACAATCTGATCACATTGGCCTGGGCCAGCAAGCGCGTCTCGTGCTTCGCGTTGGTTCGCAACTGGGTTGTCGTCTTCGCGGGCAATTTCGTGGGCGCGCTCGCCACGGCGGGCATCGTCTACCTGAGCGGGCAGTGGAAGCTGAACAACTCGGCCGTCGGAGCAACTGCCGTGGCGCTCGCGGAGGCCAAAGTCCAGCTTCCCTTCGTGGAGGCGCTCTTCCGCGGCGTGCTCTGCAACGCGCTCGTCTGCCTCGCGGTCTGGCTCTGCTTCGGCGCGCGCACGACGACCGACAAGATCCTCGCGATCGTCTTCCCCATCTCCGCCTTCGTGGCCTGCGGCTTCGAGCACAGCGTCGCAAACATGTACTTCGTGCCGCTGGCGCTCTTCATCCGCCCGGAACTCAACCTGCCGGGCGAGAGCGCGCTAAGCTGGCCCGCGTTTCTAATCAACAATCTGCTGCCGGTCACCATCGGCAACATCATCGGCGGCGCCGGGATGGTCGGGGCCGTCTATTGGTTCGTCTATCTGCGCAAGAAACCCGCCGCGAGTTGACGCTCACTCCCACGGCGCCACTTCGCCCACCGGTTCCGGCGGCTCGAAACGGCTCCGGACCTCCACCGACGCGTTCGTCCGCGAGGACTCGTTCAACCGCTCGGCGATCTCGACGATGTGCCGCGCCTGGTACGGCGAGCAGCGCACCGGCCGGTTGCGGCGGATGGCGTCGGCGAAATCCACCGGGCCCTTGCCCCAGTCGAGCGCGTTCTTCATGGATTTCTCGGGCGTCGGCAGCGGCTTGACCTCGTGGCCCGACTGCGACCATGTGCGGATGCCGTTGCCGTCGTTGTGCGGATTCAGCGCCATGCCGCCCTCGGTCCCGGCGATCTCGAGCGGCGGAACGTCCGAGCGCCCCGA
The DNA here is from genome assembly GCA_016200135.1 of Planctomycetota bacterium. GTDB lineage: Bacteria > Planctomycetota > SZUA-567 > H5-PLA8 > H5-PLA8 > JACQFI01. Next base: position 828 of record JACQFI010000124.1, on the reverse strand, counting down.
CCACCCGGTGTAGATAAAGCCGCGCATCCCGTTGGCGAACTCGAGCAGCCCCATCACGTGATCGGGGATCGTGGGCTTGAAGGCCGTGCCCTTGCGCGGGCCGACCTGCAGTACGCGCTCGGGCACGACGTTGCGCGCGAAGCCGAAGACCCGCGCGATCGGCCCGAAGAACGTCGTCATCACCGTCAGCGGATACGGCGCGGCATCGGCGACGACGCTCACGCCCGCGGTCATGAAGACGTCCGCGTTCGGGTGCCAGGCTTCCAACCGCGTGCAGGCGAACGTGCCGATGACGGTGTGCGGCGTGCCGATCTCGCCCGCGCGGATGCGCGCCCAGACGTTCTGCTGCTCGTAGCCCAGCGGCGAAGACGGCGAGCACGCGAGCTTGAGCTTGCGCGCTTCGGCCTCGCGGATCAGTTCGTCGGCCTGCGCGGACGTGATCGAAACCGGCTTCTCCGAGTACACATGCTTGCCCGCCTGCAACGCCTGCAGCGAGAGCGGGTAATGCCCGTTGATCGTCGTGAGGTTGAGCACCGCCTCGACCTCGGGATCGGCGAGCGCCTCCTCGACCGTCGCGTACACCTTGCCCGCGCCGGCCTTGTTGCGCAGCGTCTCCGCGCGCGCCTTGTCCTGGTCGAAGTACCCGTGCAGCGCGATCTTCTTCGGATACGCGAGACAGCGCGGCTGGTAGCCGTTCTCCGCGATCGAACCGCAGCCCACGACCGCCACCCGCACCGGAGCGTACTCGGACATGACATTCTCCTCTTTTCTTTGGACTTGCGGTTTCAATCCCCTCCCCCCTTGTGGGGGAGGGTTAGGGAGGGGGGT
>JACQFI010000115.1 GCA_016200135.1 Planctomycetota bacterium | reverse complement strand
CGGCTCCGCAAAATACGTCCGTATCGTGCGCTCCTGCGTCTTCAGCAGCGCCGCGTTGCCGTGATAACCCTTGTCTGCTACGGCTTCCTCGACCCATTCCTTGGGACGTTCTCGCTCCGGCAACGCACGCCGCACTTCCATATCTCGCGCCGCGGCGCGCAGGTTCGCCTGCGCCTCGTCCAGCGTCTGCTGCAAACTTTGCCGGTCATCGCGGTCAGCGGCCTGCACCGTCACCGCCAAGACGGCCCCTGTCACCATGTCCACCGCGTGCTCGTCCTTGTGCGCCAGATGCGTCCGGCCGTCCTTCATCTTCGTGATCTTGGCATCCGGGTCGTGCGGGTTGAACCAGTCCTTGTTCGAGCCCTTCTTCTTGCGCTTGCGGTCCAGCTTCGCGAGGTCTTCCCGCGTGGGTTCTTCGAGCCCTGCGTTACGCGCCAGTTCCGCCAGGAACTCCTCGTATTTCTGGCCCGTCTCCCGCCGCACGATGCTCTTCATCGCCGCGTTGGCCGCCAGCGTCGTCGAATCCACCCCCACCGTCTTGCCCTTCACCAGCCCGGCCTTGGCCAGCACGATCACTGCCCAGCGGAAGACCTGCTTATGCGTGCGTAGATCGATGCGGCTGCGGATCACCGAGAGCGTCGAATGGTCCGGCGTCGCTTCCGTTAGCGCGTAGCCCAGAAAGCGCCGCAAGGCCAGCGAGTCCGCGCAGCGCCACGCGATCCCGCGCTCCGAATCCAGCCCCTCAAAATACCCCACCATCAGCATCCGAAAATAAGCGCCCGGCGGGACACTCGGACGGCCCCCTTCCTTGTAAAACTTCCGGCAACGCCGCTCCACGAACCGATCGAAGCCGTGCTGCGCCAATATCTTGTTCAAAGCCTGGTAAAAGGGATGCCCTTCCGTTTTCACGATGTCTTGCGTCGGAATCCAGAACGCGTCCTGCCCTTCGCCTTCGCGCTCGCTCATGCACATCCCTTACGCCCTCGCTCCGCCCTTTCCTTAGACGAGGTATCGGCCACTCCTTCACATACCTTTTTCAACAGACTGCTAGTGCTCAAGGCTCGAATACCGGTCCAGACTTCTGAATCCTGACCCTTATTGAGCCCTCCATCGATTATCTATTACTTCCTAGTTTCTCGAACCATAGGTTTCAAGCCTGATAGAACCTGTTTGCCAAACATGCACGTAATTCGTTTCTAGTTTAGCTTATAAATACGTTTGGTTGTAGCGTGGAGTTATGCACACCAATTCAGCATTGGTCATACTTTCCCAGTACGGAAAACGGGTTAAGGTGGGCATAAAAAGTGCGTAAGTTAATTTCTATACCTTATTGATTATAGAGGCATTTATGAAGTAAATAGAACTCGTGGATTCGAAAAGCCACTCGTGATCAAACTGACTATGAGTTTTTTCCGAAATCTACAGGGCACAGCTTCGTTCACGTGCATTTGGTATAAGCGATATTTTGTTATTTGCGGGAGCGACCTCCTTTGATTTCTTCTCAACCTACGGAAGGAAATGGTCGACCCAAAAATCAGGTGCCTCCGAATCTATCGGTTCCTGCACCGCAGACCGGCCCGCGGACCCCCGAGGGCAAGTCGACCAGCGCGCTGAACTCCGCTCGCCACGGCCTGCGTGCCAAGAAGAAGCTCGCCCAGATCTTCGGGGAGGCCGCGTTTGCCGAGCTTCTGGACCTGTGCCTGGAGGAACTCAGGCCACTGGGCCTGATCGAGACGCTGCAAGTCCGAAATATCGCCCAGAGCGCGGCGCTGTGCGCCCTAGGAGAACGGGCGCTCCGTGCCCTGCTTCACGGCGTCACAACGGACAAAGAGAGTCTTCACCTGCTGCTGAGCCATCCTATGGAGACTGTCTCCGCGCAGCGCCTCGTTCATGTCCACTCGCTGAATCGTTTGCTGAAGGATTTTCACACGAACCGGAACCTGGCGCTCGAGGCGCCCACCCGGCCATCTGTAATTGCTCGGCATGAGCAGCGCGCGAACGAACTCTGCGACGAACTGCGCAGCGAGGTCGCCTGCGCGGTGCTGCTTCGCGTGGCGTTTGAAGACGGCGGCTACCCCCTGGCGCCGGGAGACCCGCTTCCGCCCGAAGATCATCTGCCGGCGAACAGGTACCACCTTATCTACCGCCGAACCTTTCTCGAAGGCACCCGTCTTTACGTGCCGTCGGCCTTGAGGGCGGCGGTACTTTTGCTGCACGAACCGCAGTTCCCGCTCGGACTCTTAGGGACCCGCGTCGGAATACGGAGGCCGGAGACGCTGCGCGATCTCTGCCGCCGGATCCACGCGCGCGACCAAGCCAACGACGACCGGGTTTTGCGGGAACTTAGGAGACGCATGCAACCCGATCCATAACTTTGAAAGGAGCAACTCATGTCGGATCTGACGAACGAAATCACCCCCGCGTCCAGCGGGGCCGAGGGCAGCCGTCCCGGTAGCGCGAAGGCCGGTTGTGATAAAGAAAGTGAAGGCTTCGCGTATGACGCACCGCGCACGCTCGAGGAGATCCGCAGCGCGATTGCTTTGATTCGACTGCTGCAGTTCAAGCGCCTGATCAGCGTCAAAGATGCCCAGTTCCAGGTCAGCGCGCTCAAGGCCGAGGCCGAGATCCTGAAGGCCCGGGGTCAGGATGAGCCGGTTCAGGCCGACGCGGCCCGGATCGACGCCGTGTTCGACAAGCATCCTGACCTCCTGAAGAGTCTGCTCCCGGGTCTGAAGCCCGAGATCGTCCAAGACCTGCTCCGGCGCCTGCGCGGTTGGGAGCGCTAAGCGCCGCCAGTCTTCCCAGAACTCGGACCGTGCGGGGTCCAGCGAGGGCACACCGCTCCGCATAAGCGGCACGCGAGCACTAGGGGGGCTTTTAGGCCTGTGGAGGCTCGATGGACCGTATCACCTTGGCGGAAGCGCTTATCTACCTGGATGGTCAGCCGATCTCGTTTCGCGCGCGACCGTATTTAAGGGCCGTCTACGCCTCCGAGGCCGAGCGGCTGGTTCTGCGCGCCTCGCGGCAGAGCGAGAAGTCCACGACGCTCGCGATTCTCGTGCTGCTGGAACTCCTGACCTCGGCGCACGCGCGCGTGCTCGTCGTTTTCCCGAGGCGCGAGCAACTGCGGATGTTCCGTGAGACGCTGCTCCTGGCCATCGTGCGCGACTCGCCGGTAGTGCGCGACGTCTTGCTCGGAGCCGGCAGTCACACCAAGGGCTACTACTTGCGGTTTTCAAACGGATCGGAAGTGTTCTTAAGGCCCTCCTTTCAAAACGCCGACACGGTGCGCGGCATCACGGCCGTTTTTCTTTTGGTTGACGAGACGCAGGATACGGCGCCGGATACCCTCGAGGTGGCCGAGCAGAACCTTTCACATGCATTGCGTAAGCGCATTGTTGTGGCCGGGACGCCGAAGCTCAGCGATAACCTGCTCGAGAAGTGCTTTGCCGCCACGACCCAGAACGAGTGGGTGAGCGTCTGCAAGGCGTGCGGCCACGAGAACGTGCCCGAACTTAAGTGCCTCGGACCGGACGCGATCCAGTGCGCCACATGCGGACAACCGATCTGCTTCGCGGAGGGCCGCTGGGTCGCGCGGCAGCCGGACGCGAGAGGCGGCGAAGGTTTCTGGTTCAATTATCTGATCACCCCCTGGCTCAAGCTGGACGAACTGCTCTACTGGCGCGAGACCTACGCGCCCGCGCGTTTCAAGAACGAGGTTCTGGGGCAGCCCACCATCATGGGAGACCATCTCGTCACGCGCGAGCAGGTCGAGGCCTGCTGCGGCGAACGGCCGTCGATACGGGAGCGGCAGAAGTTGAGCGGTGTGAACCTGATGCTGCAGTCCCTGGTGCTGGGCATCGACTGGTCCGGCGGCGTGAACTCGCGTACGGCGTTCGTGGTGGGCGCCCACGACGCCCAGGGGATCTTTCAGGTCCTCCATCTGGAGTCGATGCCGATCGCCGACGGTTTCGATGACGCTCTGGCGCGGGCCAAGGACTTGATAATCGCACTCGGGATCGATCTGGTGGCCGCCGACGCGAACGGCAACGGCTCCGTTCTGAACCGCCTGCTGCTCATGAACTGCCAGGAGGCCCACCGCAGCCTAGGGCTTTACGGCCTGATGTATGCGGATACGGAGTCGAGTCCCCAATTTTCTCGGAGCATGTACCGCTGGACCGTCGATCGCACTGCATGGATCGGCGAAGTGTTTACGCGGATCAAGAAAAAGAAAATCCGCTTCCCCAGGCTCACGGACTGCGGGAAATGCCTCGAAGAGCTCTGGCACGAGACCGCGCTTTATGACAACGCCGCCCGGCGCCATCGCTTCGTCTGTCCCAGTGGCGGCCAGGACGACGTGCTGCATGCCTTGACGTACGCATTACGGCTCAGCTCCCACGCCTGGGGCGCTTCCTGGGCCGCCGCCTGAGATCTCGGGCGGCCCGAGGCACGCCAACGGCCGGCTTTGTGCCCGCCTCCTAAAATATATGTATTTATGTGTTATTATAGTATGTATTGGACGTCGCCTATGACCTAATGGCCGGCCCAGCCTGTCGGCGCCCGTTGCCCCGCTACCCCCTTCACCCAAAAATAAGGAGCCTCTCATGGTTCGCATTTCTGGAAACCTCTCGCGCAAGACGCCGCTGCCCGGCGTGCCTTATTCCAGCCTGCAGGTCGGGGCCACGATGGAACTGGAACTCGCAGGGACCGCGAAGCCCGCGGCCATACAACGGAAGCTGCGCAAACTCTACACGCTCCTGGACGGATGTATCCAAGAGCAATTGAGCGTCCTCGCGAAACAACCGGCACATGATCACGATCGCCAAGAGACGATCTCGTCCGAGGGTGCGGCCCATTCGCTGCCAGAGAACAGCTCTCCACCGGTCACCGCCGTTCGAAACGGCAACGGCAATGGGCATGGGACACGGCGCATCGCGCCGGCGACCAATGCGCAGTTGCGGGCGATCCGGGCCCTCTGCAAGGACCTGGGGCTTGAGCCCGAGCCGTTCCTGGCCGAGCAGGGCGTGACCGAGGCCGCCCCGCTCAGCATCGTCGGTGCCTCTAAGGCGATCGACGATCTCAAGTCACGCCTGGCCGCCTGCGGCACCCACCCCTGAAGTCTTCCCGAAGCCTGCCGTCTTTTCCTACCCGACTGAAAAAGGAGAGCCACGCATGTCGAATGCGAAAACAAGAGACGCCCCCGCCGACGTCGACCATACTTCGTGGTCCGCGTTGCAAACCTACGCGCAGTGTCCACAAAAATATTTCTACCGTTATCTCGAACGCGCACCGGAGGAACGCGCGCCTGCGGCGCTACTCTTCGGCACGGCGTTCCATACGGCCACGGAACGCCTGCACGAGGCACGGCTGCTCGGCCGCGGGCTTCCGAGCGCCGAGGCCCTGACCGCGATCTACGAGGGCGCCTGGGGAGAGCAGGCGCGCGCGCGCCCGCAGATCGTCTACGGGCCGAGCGAAGGCCCGCTGTCCCTGAGCGACCAGGCCCGCCGGATGCTTGCTGCCTATCGCCAGCATCTGGAACGGCCCGAATGCTGCGCCCGGGAGGTCTTAGGGATAGAGGAGGAGGCACGCTTCCGGCTCCTGCCGGACGCCCCGCCGATCCACGCGCGGCTGGACCTGATCGAACGCGAGGGCGACACGTTGCTCCTGACCGATCTGAAGACCGCCCGTGCGGCCTGGAACGAGAGCAAGCTGCGCGAGCAGGTCTCGCAGTTGGTGATCTACGTGGAAGGTCTCGCGCCCTGGGCGCGGACGCTGGGCGTGCGGGAGGTCCGGGCCCGCTTCGTCGTGCTCACCAAGGCCCGCCAGCCCAGGGTGCAGGTGCTGGAGACGCCGGTCGGCGCGCCGGAGACCGCGCGCCTGAAGGAACAGGTCCAGGCCACCTGGACGGCGATCCGGGCACGCGCCTTCCCCAGGCGCGAGGGCTGGCCCTGCACGAGCTGTCCGTTCCGGGTCCGGTGTCTGGGCCGCTAATCGCACGGAATCCGACACTAATCCGCTGACGTCATTCTTTTGTACCCGGGCCGGGTGTCCGGTCCGGTTTTTCCAAGGCAACTTTCTTGAAAGGAGTCTCGAACCATGCGCACGCTCAACGTACTCCAGATGCCACCCCGCCGCCGCGACGAGGCCTTCGGCCGGATCCGGCAGATCGTCACCGAGGTCGCCGCCGTGGACCGGGCCCTCGAAGGGGTGGGGGAGGGCCTGGCCGTGGACGAGGCCCTGGAAGAGATCGTCGAACTGCTCGCGGAGGAACTCGCCCGCCCCCGGACGCGCCGACGCCTGGCGGTCCCCACCTGATACGCGTTCGCTTTCTGGGCGCGCTCGCACGGAGATCCTAACCATGAAAAATTCGTTCGCTCCCAGGGCCCGAGGTCCGGTCCGGTGCCCGGTATGCGGGAATCGCACGGGCTTCGTGGTGTTGGTCGCCACGCTACGCGTTCATCCGGTGCAGCAGCTCTCCCCGAAGCGTTGGAAGGCCTTCCGACCGATGCCGAAGGCGTTCGAGCCGGTGGCGCCGATCCTCCTGCTCTGCGACGGGTGCACGCAGCCGCTCAGCCTGCCGCCGGGAGAATGGCTGCGTCGCCTTATTCGTCGTCCCAAGCGGAAGGCCGTTTCGTCCCGCTGAGCGCTTTCCGCGTTCTTCGACTCCTAACCTGCCGGCGCAACGGGCGCCGGAGGCCGCATTATTTCTTCTCATCGTGTTGGAGGGTATTTCTCATGAGCATCTGCGTTCGTTGTGGCGTTAACAGCACCAATTTGGACAGCTTGGCAGGGAAGACGATTCGTGAGGTCCGCGACGAGGTCGGCGACCTGCTCGGCGTAGCGGCCAACGCGCAACCGCGCATCAACGGCGCGCCCGTCTCGGAGGACGCGCGCGTGCCCGAAGGCGCGAGCGTCGAGTTCGTCAAAGTGGCCGGCGAGAAAGGCGCCGCGTAAGCGCCGCCGGCATTCCTAAGGCAAGCCTCGGCGCGCCCCGGCTGTCCGCCAGACGGGGCGCGCCTTTTTTCCAAAGGAGGAATGGGATGGCCGCGGTCACATCGGAAGGAAAGCGCATCCTGATCGAGGGCGACTTGGTGCGCCTGGAACGGACGGTCGTGGAACGGGAAGCCACGACGACGGACTTCTTGGCCGAACTCGCGCGCACGCAGCCCGTGGACTCGGGGTTCCTGCCCGAGGGCTGCGTGCTGTTCTCGCGGGCCTGCGACGAGAATAAACGCACGCGCACGATCTATCTGATCGAACGCCCGCCGGGCCTTCAGGTGGTCCAGTACAACGCGGTGCGCGGCGGCCACGAGGCCAACGAACTCACGCTCTCCTGGCCGCGCACGCTCTGGTTCTGCCGGACCAGTCAGGCGCCGAGTGCGGAGTGCGCCGCGATCCAGGATTTGTGGCTGACGGCGACGCGCACGCCCGTTCTCGAAACCGGTCACGACACGCCTCTCTTCCGCCTCCCCATGCCCAATATCTACGAGGAGGGCAACGGCGCCCTCTGCATGGGCAACCTGAGCCTGGAAGAGACCAAGGCGCCGGCCGGCGTGCGCGTCACGGCCCTGATCCGCCAGGTGCTCGAATCGGCCTGGAACGGCGACCTCCTGCCTTCCTTCGAGGGCCTGGCGATCAAGAGCCTGGAAGACTGGGCGCTGGCCTCTGGAAAAGATCCCGAGTTCCACGCGCAGCTTGAACTCAAGCAGCATCTGCGCGCCCACGTGGGCGAGATGCTGAAATTCCTGGCCGAACACCCTGGATAAGGAAAGGAGGGTGGATCCCGTGGCCAAGAGCCCTGACCTGAACGCCATCCTGTGCCGTTGTCCAGCTGCCGGGACGAGGTCCTTGGAAGAATTTTTGAACCATCTGCTCGACGCGGACCTGGAAACCCTCGCGCAACTTCCCGGCTCGCCTGGGCAAGTTCTCTGCGCTCAGTTCACCTACTACGCGCGCGGCGCGGTGACCTTGCGGGAGTCCGTGCGCCGGAAGGGCAAACGGTTCCAGGCATTGGAGGATGCTTTGCAGCGCCTCCCGAACGAAACAAAGCCCTCAAAAAAGAGAAAGGCGGGCAGCCATGCAGATATATCCGGTACCCAAGCCGCTGCCGGGAGCTGAAGTCGCGTTGCCCGACGCGCCCGTCTGTTTCGCTTCCGGCGCGAACGGCCTCTTCAAGCTCGTGCGCAACGAATTCTATACCGCCTGCGTGAAGCTCGACGGCATCCCGTCGCTGGCCGATCTCAAGGAAGAAGCGGAGCTGCATGTGCCGCTGCTGCCGTTAAAGCTCTTTCGCGCGGTGGAGGGCTTTTTTGGCGAGGTCTATCGGCGTTATCAGAGCGAGGCGGTCGTCCTGCTCTATTGCAACCCGAACGTGAAAGCGTGGCGCGTGATCGTTCCGCCGCAACAGGTGCGCGGACTGCGTGTGGAGTACGACCTGCACGCGCGGCCCAACGCACCGGCCGGATTCCAGCTCTTCGGCTCCATCCATTCGCACGCGGACATCCAGGCCTTTCACTCCGGCACGGACGATGCCGACGAGAGCGGTTTCGATGGTTTGCACATCACGGTCGGGAATCTGGACAAGCCCATCCGCTCGTATGCCTGCCGCTGGATGTTGGCCGGGCGCGCGTTCAAGACGGACCTGGCCGAGGTCCTGGAAGCGGAAGACCTGCCGGCGCCTGACCCGGCGTGGCTCGCACAGGTCAGCCCCGCCCCTGTGCTGGAACGGGAGTTATTCACCCCCGTGCCTTTGGGCACGGAGACGGACGAACGCTGGTGCGATTTGCTCGGAGAACCCTTCGCGAGCCGCGAGGAGTACCTCGAACACCTGGAGCAGATGCGGGAGGAGATCGAAGAGCGGCTCTGGGCGGCCGAGCACCTGGAACTCGAGGGAGGGACCCATGGTTCGAAACGTTGAGTGTATGGCCCTGATCGGCTGCGGCGGGATCGGGTCGTGGCTACTTGGACCGTTGCTGCGCTTCTTGAATGCGGAGCGTTTTCAGGGCGCGATCCACCTCTGGGACGGCGACCGCTACAGCGCGGGCAACGCCGCGCGCCAGGAGTTTGATTTCGAACACCTCGGCGCCAACAAGGCGCTGGGGCAGGCGGGGATTTTCACGGGCCGCTATCCGGCCCTGCGGCTGCGCGTTCATGCCGAGTACGTCACATCTGGAAACGTCCACGCGGCCGTGTGTGAACGTGCCCTGATCTTGGTGGCCGTCGACAATCATCCGGCGCGGGCGCTGATCGCCCGGCGCGCGGCGGAGTTGCGCGAGGTCTATGTCCTGTCGTCCGGCAACGAGACCCTGGACGGGAACGTCCACGTCACGTTGCGCCGCGGAGCGAAGGACCTGACGGTGCCCCTGCTCGCCCGCCACCCCGAGGTCGCCCACAGCCTGAAAGGCGACCGCGCGGAGGCTGGCTGCGAAGAGCGGGTCGCACAAGGCGAGACGCAGTTGCTCGTCACGAATTTTCTGGCCGCGGCCAGTCTTCTGGCGGCCTTTCACGCGCTCTGGACCCATGGCGCGCGCCATGGGCGCCGCAAGAACACCGTAGTGCCGCAGGAAGTCTATTTCGACGCCGGGAACTGCGCGATGGCGCTCGTTCCGGTCAACGCGTGACAAGGAGGACGCATGGCCTGTTTCGTGCTCAGCGCCCTGGCTCTGAAGAAGCAGCGACTGGGCTTGCCGCACGTCGACGTCCCCAAGTTGGAGGTAGTGGACTCCCGCGACGACCACGGCTCGGAGGAGGCCGACGGGACCTGGATCGGCGAGTATGTCCTATTTATGGAAGGAATCGTCCGCAAGCGCTGCGGGCTGCCGACCTTCGCGTTCTCCGACGACTACCATCTCGATGCCGACCTCTTCGACGAGATCCCGAGTCCCCACGTCCGCGCGCTTCTGATCGAGTTCACGAACCAAGTCTATCCCGACTGGAAGGACGACGGCGTGGACCTTCCCGACTACGACTACGTGAGGGACGACTGCCGGTCCTATTGCGAGGAATGCGAGGACGCGTACGAGGAGACCTACGGCACGTACGACGGTCCTCTCGCGGAAGACGTCGAACCGGACGAGGACGCGAACGCACCGGGCCTCTCGAAGCGGGTGCGCCAGGCTCGCGAGCGGCGCAACGCCGCACGCCAGGCCGAACGCCACCGCCGGCAGGAGGCTCGGGACGACGCGGAGTCCGAGGTGGTGGATCGGGAATGGATCTGCGGCTCGGACTGTGACGGCTTCCTCGACTATGTAAGCGAGCGTTTCCGCGCAGAGGTCACCGTGGACACGGACATGCTCGAGCGCATGTGGGAAGCGTTTCTGGAAGAGAAAGGCGAACGCGACTTCCCGCCGCTGATCGTCGAGTTGGCGCGGCGCGGTTCCTGAACGGGACATTCGTCCGCCTGCCTCCGTAGCAAGGGATCATAGGAACGAAGGAGAGCTTTCGCGCATGAATTCAGCACATGGCCTACGTGCCTCGAGGGTACGTGCTCTTCGACGGGCACGGCTGGCCCGCGAGATCTTCGAACTTGCCTTCGCTGAGACCGCGTCTTTTGCCGAAGACGAGATCGGCGTGGACCTGGCCTATCTGCTGGGCGCCATCCTGGAGCCGTCGGGAAGAGGCCGCGTGGATTGGACCGTGGAGAACCGTTCGAGGGCGCCTGCCTTATGGGGGATCTTGAAAAGGCGTTTATCCGTCAAGCACGCCGTCTGGAAGCACATTTCAAAAGAATCTAGTCCAAAATAGTCGCAAGGGGTCACTTCGTTAAGCCCTGGCGGCACCTCACGATTCCATTTCTTCGGTCCTTCCGTATCCGGCGGCATGGACGCGGCCCGATTGTCTCTCAAGGAGGTGCAACAGATGGAAATCTCGCCATCGATGGGTTCTATATTCTTCCTGGACCGGCTGCCCACCGTGACCGTCGAACGCGTGCGCAGCGCCCTGGAGTGCACCGGCCTGGACGCGCAGTTCGCCCGCGATCTCGCCAAGCGTTTCTGCTTCGTCCGGGCCAAAAACCGCATGCGCGCCGACGGCCTGATCGACGAGGTCGAGGAGACCGAGGCGCGCTGGACCTGGCAGCTCTCGCGCCGCTACCGCGAGCAGGAGCGGCTGGGCTACGAGTTCGAGGCCGCGTTCTGGTTCGACAAGCAGACCCAGACGGTGGGCGGCGACAACGCGGCGCTGTTCGGAAAGGTCCAGGCGCTCTTTGCCCGCTACGGCGCGCTCTATCTGCCCAGCGACGTCTCGAAGGTCGTCCGGCGCATCTTCGAACGCCAGAAAGGCCTGTTGAGTCTCCGCCATGCCGGCGCGGTCTATTTCGTGCCGCGGGAGAACCGCGGGCTGCTCCAGCGCGTGGCCCGGTTCGTGAGCGAACTGGGCGGCGAGTGCTTAATCGTTCCCGTGGGCCTGGAGAACGAGCTGGTCCGCGAGAAGGCCTTGGAGGTGCTGGTGCAGTCCGTGCGCGAGGACCTCGTCCGGCTTTTCGAGGAGATGCAAAAAGCACGCGCCGAAGACGGGCTCACCAAGCGCCAGGCGCGCCACCGCTGGAAGGCGCTCACGGAGCACCTCGATCGGGTCAAAGTCTTCGCGCGCAGCCTCTCCGCCGACGCCGCCGGTCTGCTTGCGAAGGTCCGCACCTCGGAGCTTGATCTGGCCCTGGTGGCCAAGGCGGACCTGGACGTGATGGCCACACTGGCGCATGCCGGCAGGCTTGGCGGAGCCTTGGGACAGATCGTGCGCACGGCTTTTGACGGCGACCTGCTGGCCGTCTCTTCGCCGAGGGTCCAGGCCGTCCTGCCGGCTCTAGACCAGGCTCTGGTCGAGCTTCCGGCGCTGGTGACATCGCAGGCGGTGCCGACCCCCATCGTAGAGGAAAACGTGCAGGCGGTAACGCAGAAGAGCGCTTAGGCCGTGAAAGGCCGCCCGGGCTGGTCTCGGAAGAGAGGCATGCGAAGAAATGGACTACAGCGACTTCACCAGCGTCTTCAGTTCCCCCTTAAGCGAGGACCGGATCATCCGCTCCAGAACGTTCTTCTGTGCCGGCGTGAAGATCGCCTTCCGGCCGCGCTTTACGCTGGACGGCCTCTTGCCCGCGTTCTTAGAGCCCCGTCTGGCCGCCATGTTTCCCCCTCCTTTATGGTTGGAATGCGGCAATGAATACTGAAGCCGCGCGTGTTGGCAAGCCACGCAGGAACCGGATCGCCATTCGGTCGTCGCACCTCCATCAACCCACGTCAGAACCTCAGGAGATCCTTTATATGCAAGCGATCCATGCGCTCCTGGCGGCCTTGAAAGCGAGGCTCCCCGGAGTTCATCTGCGCACCCTCGAAGAGGCCCGGGCCATCGTGGCCCTGCGCCAAGCCGTCCAGGCCTTGTCAGGCCAGCTGGTTCCGCGCGTACTGTGGCGTTGGTCCTCGGCCTCGGGATTGCAGCGCCTGTCCCTGGACGACGAAGAACCCGAGCGTCCGCTCCAGGATCCGTGTGGGTTGGACGAGGCGCTGAATGCCTTTCGGAAGACCCAGGAGAATGTCGTCCTGGCCCTGCTCGATCCCTGGGCCGAGCTTAGCAACCCGATCTTCGTGCGCGCGCTTCGGGAAGCTCTCGCGCATGCCCGCGGCTCGGGCAAGGCCCTGGTCCTGGTCGGCCGCGACTGGCGGATTCCCGCGGAGCTGCAGTCGGATCTCTTCATCGCCGATCTGCCGCTTCCGACCCGAGGCGAACTCTGCGAGTACGTGCAGTCCCTCGCCGTGCTCTACCGGGAGCAACTCGCCGGAAAAGTCACCGTCGATGAGGCCACGCTGCCCGCTCTCGCGCGCGCCTGCCAGGGGCTCACCCTGGACGAGACGCGCAACCTCGTCGCGCTCTCACTGGTCAATCATCGCGCGTTGGGCCCGGACGCGATCCGCCTCGCGATCCGCGAGAAGCGCCAGATCGTCCGCCGCACCGGCGTGCTCGAATACGAGGAGCCCGAGCACGGCATGGCGGATATCGGCGGCCTGGAGAACCTTAAAAGTTGGATCGCCAAGCGCACGAGTCTCTTCGGCGACGCGGCGCGGGCCGCCGGCATCCTGCCGCCCAAAGGCGTGCTTCTGGTCGGCGTTCCGGGGACGGGCAAGACCCTCGCAGCGCGGGCCGTCGCCGCCGCGTGGCGGCTGCCCTTGGTCCGGCTCGACGCCGGGCGGCTCTTCGGGAGCCTGGTGGGCGAGTCCGAGTCGAATTTAAGGCAGGCCATTCGGACCGCCGAGGCGATCGCGCCCTGCGTGGTCCTCGTGGACGAGGTCGAGAAGGCCTTCGGTCCCGGCGGCGGCCACGACGGCGGCACGGCGCAGCGCGTCTTCGGGGCCCTGCTGACCTGGCTCTCCGACAAGAAGGCCGAGTGTTTCGTCGTGGCGACGGCCAACGAGATCGGCGCGCTGCCGCCGGAACTCTTGCGCAAAGGCCGATTCGACGAGATCTTCGCCGTGGACCTCCCGGGAACCGAGGCCCGCGCGGAGATCCTGCGCATTCACCTGGAACGCGCCGGGCAGCGCTTCGAGCCGGCCAACCTGCTCGATCTGGCCCACGCCTGCGCGGGATTCACCGGCGCGGAACTGGAGGCCGCCGTCCAGAACGCGCTCGTCGAGGCCTTCCACGACCGGATGCGCAAGCTCGACCTTCAGGACGTCCTGAAGGCCCTCCGGGAGACCGTGCCGCTCTCCAAGACGATGCCCGAGAAGATCGAGGCCTTGCGCGACTGGTGCCGCAGCGGCCGGGCCGTGGCCGCGGGCCTGAGCCTCGAGTCCGACCGGTCCCGGCAACCCGTCGCCGTGGAGGTTTGAACGGTCCCTACATAAAGGAGCGTACCGCATGAGTCATATCGCCACCGTGCAGGTCCGACTGAGAGACCTGCCGATACTGGCCGAGGTCTGTGGGCACCTGGGCGTGCCCTGCGACCTCGGCGCCCGGGAAGTAAAGCTTTATTCCGGCCGCGTCCAGGCCGCGGCCTCTTTTCAGCTCAAGGACTGGCGCTACCCCGTGGCCGTGCTGGCCGACGGCACGGTCCAGTTCGACAACTTCAACGGCGCCTGGGGCACGAGAGCAGCGCTGGACCGGGTCTTGAGGACCTATTCCGAGCGCGTCGCCGTCCGGCAGGCCCAGCGCATGGGCATGGCCGTGCGGCGCGAAGAACGCGAGGACGGCTCGGTCGTCCTGCGCCTTCTGGCCTAGAGAGCGCGATGAATTTCGCTGAGAGGAAGCGTATGCAATGCCAGATACAGGTCACGATCTCGGCCGATGGCGCGGTTGAGGTTCAGGTCAAGGGATATGCGGGTCCCGGTTGCCGGGACCTGACGCGCCGGCTGGAGACTTCGCTGGGCCAGACCATGAAGGACCGCACGACCGCCGAGTTCACCCAGACCGAAGAACGGGATCGCCGACTCCAGGCCGGCCCCTAAAGAGGGAGCGGCCATGGAACATCTGATCTTCCTTCGTGCGGACGGATCCCTGCAGTTTATTTACGCCGATGCCTTGCGCTCGTTGCTTGAGCATGGCGCACCGGTGATCTCACGCGCCTCGCACGTCGAACCCACCGCGGATGCCCGCTGGATCGTGGACCTCGCGCCGCTGGGAGGCGCCGTCCTCGGCCCCTACGAGTACCGCGAGCAAGCCCTCGCCGCCGAAGCCGCCTGGATCGAGTCCTGCCTATAGCTCCTTAGGAAGGTTCCCAAACGCCCGGCCGGCCCGACAGAAGGTCCGGCGGGCCGGCCGCGCGCGATCCTCTGGCCGGACCGGAAAGGAGCAAGAGCTATGGCGCCTTGGGTCCGCATCCTCCTTGTGGCGGTGGCGGCAGCCGCCACAGCCGCGCTCGAAGCTGGGCGCAAGTAGCGGCTAGGACCAGCCCATGCGTGCCTTTGGGCACGCATGGGTTGGCATGATCGGCGGATGCGATCGGGAAGGCGTGCGCGTCGCACGGAGCGTCCTTTACGTACGGCGCTTGTGCCGGCTCACTTCCTGATCGATCAGGAGCAGCAGCGCATTCAACGTCCCAAGCGTAGCGGCATCCGCCCTGCGCAGGATCGATTCCAGCCGCCGCCGTGCCTGTGCCTGCTTTATGGACAAGGAACTTCCGGCCTCGGCCGGAAGCAGATCGGACAAGGGCGCCTCCAGGGCCTTGGATAGCTTCTGCATGAGGTCCAGCCCCGGCGCGGCCTCCGCGCGTTCGAGGCGGCTGATATAAGTCAGATGCACGCCCGCCCGCACCGCCAGCTCCCGCTGGGACAGGCCCGCCCCGCTGCGAAGTTCTTTCAAGCGGGTCGCAAAGGCATGTATGACGTCGTCGTGCACGATCTTGACCGCTTTGCGCTTCCTGCCTGCATTGCTCATGGGCCGCTCCCCGGATAGGTTGTCGGCCAGGGAGCATGCGGACGATAGAATCGTTTACGCTATCGCAAGAATCTTATTTGCTCATACGGACGGGACCGTTATCCTGTCCTTGCCCGGAACCCCTTCCATACGGCTTATCTGACCCTTCTCGCGGCTTAAGAAAGGAGGTCCTCTTGCAAGAATTCTGGGTTCTCGCACTACTGGCCGGCGATTTCGCCATCGCCGTTCTTGCCGGCATGCGCGGCAGGAATGCGATCGCCTGGTTCTTCCTCGCCCTCTTCCTTACCCCTTTCCTGGCCGGCCCTCTTCTTTTCATTATGCCCGACCTCAAAGAGGAGACGGACCGCAAGCGCCAGCACTACCAGCGGCAGCGCACGCTCGACGCGCGCGAACGCGCCGAACGGAGACGCGAGGAAGACGAACGCAAACAGGAACGGCTCCAGGCGCAACAGGTGCATGCGGTGCTGTTGGCCAAACTGGCCGGCCCGCCGTCCGCTCCCCTGTCGGCCCCGAACCCTCCGGTCCTAACCGTCCAGGAATCTCCGGTGCCCCCGCCGTTGCCGGGCGATGGGAGCGCCGTCTGGTTCGTCGCCGTTGGAAACGAAAAGGTCGGGCCGATGGATCTCAAAAGACTGGAAGAACTGTGCCGGACGCGAAAGGTCGATGAAAACTCGCTGGTCTGGGCGCCGGGCATGACCCATTGGGTGCCGCTGCGGGAACGCGCCGATCTCCTCTCCGTACTCACGAGGGCGGTTCAGCGACCGTAAGCATCCGCCCTTTGCGCGAGTCCGTCTGTCCGCGGTGTGCCCATTCAGCGGTGCCTATCAGAGTCTCGCCCTGCGCGCCCCGAAGGGCGCGCAGGGCCGTCTTTCTCTTAGCTATTGGCCATACAGCAGGTTCGGCGGGGAACACCTGACACACACCGTTCGATTTCGAACACACGGGCGATTTGCATTCCCGAACAAATCGTATGCCGCGAATTCGAGCCCGTCTTGGTTGTACTCCAGTGCTCACTGGCTTGATTTCACATTTTTGGCAACTCGTAGGATGCGAGGAACTCGTTGACCCGCTTGACTGTCTCGTCGTAGCCGTAGTTCCGGTAGGCGTAGCCCTTCGCGACGTACGGCGCCCCGGCGTAGAACATCTCGTACTGGTGGTGCCGCCCGCCGAACTCGCTGCCCACCAGGTCCCAGACGAGCCGGAAGAGCTTGATGCGCTCTTCCGCGGGCACTCCAGGCGAACGGACGTAGCGGCGCATGTCCGCGGCCGTCTCGTCCTCGAGCAGTTCGTGGTAACTCGAAGGCACCTGCAGCACGCCGCCGCCGGAGAGCTCGCGCAGGATCCCCAGCGCGCGCGGCACGATCTCGGACTGCAGGCCCATCGCGCCGTAGAGAAACCGCGCATTCGGCCGCGCGACGCCGTGCTTGTCCAGGACGCACGCCGCCTCGGCGGCCACAACCATGCCTTCCACCATGGCGGCCAGCGAGGACAACTCGCCCAGTTTCTCGATCACCGACGGCACAGCTTCGATTTGGTTCATCGCGGCTATTTTTCGCGCCAGGCCGCACATGAACTGCATCTTCGCGGTCAGGCGCGTCTGAGCCTGCGCGTTGCCCAGCGTGTGCGCGGGCGTGGCGAAGAACTGGTTGCGCACGCGCTCCACGTCGCGGTACACGAAGACGTCCTCCCACGGCACGAAGACGTCCTCGAAGACCGCCAGCGCGTCGGATTCGTCGAAGCGCGTGGAGAGCGGGTAGTCGAAGACGCTCGACTTGCCCGGCGCATAGGGCGGCCGGCAGTAAAGCTTCAGGCCCTTGGCGCCGGCGGGCACGACGAACGTGTTGGCGTACTCCTCGTCGCCTGGCTTGAGCGGCACGATGCAACTGACCAGGAGGTAGTCGGAGATCGCCGCGCCCGTGCCGAGCATCTGCGCGCCGCGTACGATGATCCCGCCGTCGGTCTCCCGGACCACGCCGGCCTGCAGGAACTTCTCCTCCAGCGACTGCGCGGTCTTGCTGCGGTCGATCTGCGGCGGAATGATCACGTACGAGACGTACAGGCTCTGCTCGAGCGTCTTCTTGTAGAACGCGGAGACGTGCTTGCCGAACGGCCGCCCGGGCGCGTCGAAGAACGCGGGGTCGCTCGCGAACCCCGCCAGGAACGAGCCCACGTGGTCCGGGCTGCGGCCCACCAGTCCGTGCGTCTTGCGTGCCCACGCCGCGATCGCCTCGCGCCGCGTCTTTAGTTCCTGCGCGCTGCGCGGGATCATGAAGACCTTGTTCGCGAACGCGCCGGTCTCGGGTGCTGTGTAGGTCATCCCATTCTGCGGATCGGCCGCGAAGTCGTAGAGCGAAGCAAGCGTCTCCACAATGCCCCGAAAGGCCGGGTGCGCCGCGACCGGTCCCGTCCGCTTGCCGTCGATATAGACCCGGCGTTCGTCTAGCAGGGCCTCGCGATATTGGTGTCCCGTCCGCATGCCGCACGCTCCTTTATTAAAGGAAAACCGGCCTCGCTCGCGCCATCCCCTGAAATCTACAAATGTCGCTTGCCTTTGTCTTCTTCACTTGTATACTACATACTACATGTAGTATGTGAGCGAGTCAATGAAATTCATAAAGGTATTGAAATGATAAACATAAGACCTCTAAAGCGTGCTCAATCTTTGAAAGATATGGCCTACAGCCAGGTCAAGGCGTTGCTCCGTTCGGGCAAGATGGATGCCGAGACGATCATCTCCGCGAACCAGCTCGCCGACAGCCTGGGCGTCTCCCGCACACCCGTTCGCGAGGCCCTCCTCCAGCTCTCTTCGGAGGGTTTTCTCACTGCGCTCGGGAGCAAGGGCTTTCAGGTCCGGCGCTTCACACGCAAAGAGATCGAGGACACCCTCGAGGCGCGCGAGGCCATCGAGCGCTGGGTGGTCGAGCACCTCGCGCAAAGGAACGATCTCGATACAGCGCCGCTCGCCGAGGCCATGGTCCGGATGGAGCGCGCCGCGGGCTCGAACGATCCCAACGCCTTCATCGAAGCCGACGCGGCCTTCCACCTGTATCTCGTGCGAACGCTCGGCAACGGACTGCTCGCCTCGCTGATGGAGAATATCCGCGACCGGATCGCGCTGCTCGGGCGGCAGGCGCTCTCCGTGCAAGGGCGCATGAACGAGGTCCTGGAAGAGCACCGCCGCATCGTCGAGGCCCTGCGCCAACGCAATGGCGACGCAGCCGCCCTTGGCATGCACGCGCATCTTGAGGCCACACGCCGCAACCTGCTCTCGAACCAAGGCGGAGTGGACTAAGCCAATGCGCATCGCTGCGATCCAGTTCGAGTCGCGCGGCGAGCTCAAGTCCGCGGCCGTCGAGCGCGCGCTGGGCCTGCTCGATCAGGCCCGCGGGAGCGAGCTCGTGCTGCTGCCCGAGCTCTGGCCGACCGGCTTCTTCTCTGTCGATCGTTTTGCCCAAGATGCCGAGCCGCTCGACGGCCCCACGGTCCGGCTGCTCCGCGACCGCACCGCGGCGCTGAAATGCCACCTCTTTACAGGCAGCTTCGTCGAGCGCGACGGCGCGCGGCTCTTCAACACCAGTCTCCTTTTAGATCGCAGCGGCGCGATCATGGCGCGCTACCGCAAGATTCACCTCTTTGGGCACGGCGGCTCCGAAGAGCCCGCGCATCTTTCGCCGGGCCGCGAGATCACGGTCGTGGATACGCCCTGGGGCCGCACGGGACTCTCGACCTGTTACGACCTGCGTTTCCCGGAGCTCTATCGGCGCATGCTCGACCAGGGCGCACAGGTCTTCCTCATCGCGGCGGCCTGGCCGCTCGCGCGCCTGGAGAGCTGGCAGCTTTTCCTGCGCGCACGAGCGGCCGAGAACCAGGCGCTGGTGCTGGCCTGCAACGGCGCGGGAGTCTCGGAAGGCCGCGCCCTCGCGGGGCACAGCCAGTTCGTGGACGTCATCGGCAAGCCGCTGGCCACCGCCGGCGAGCGCGAGGAAATGCTTATGGGAGAGATCGACCCGTCTGCAGTCGCCAAGACCCGTAGCGAGTTCAACGTCCAAAGAGACCGTGTCTTCCACGTCGCGGCGGAGCCCGCGCGCGGAAGCCTCACGGCGGAAAGGAGCGCCATGTCGTCCCAAGCTTCGGCCACCACTAATGAGAGCGGCTTCGACGTTTCCACACTGCGCCGCTTTACGGACGGAGCGCCGTACCTCGGCGAGTTCGAGACGGGCCTTTATCCCGGCGCGTCGAACCGGATCCCCGAGGCGCACCAGGCCGCGGGCATCCGCATCGCGGCCTCCCTGCGCCCGCTGGACAAGGATGGCCGTTCCGATCCTGAATCCGGCAAAATCGCAGCTCTCGTGCTCGGCCACTCTAACTGCAACCAATACTTCAACGCGGTCGGGCGGATCCTAGACGAGAAGCGCTCCGAGCTGAACAACGCTTTCGTGCTCTTAAACGCCGCCATCGGCGGGCAGCAGCTCCCGCAGATCGTGGAACTGAAAGGCAAGGTCTGGGACAGGACCAACGACCTGCTGGCCCAGCAGAACCTAGCCACATCGCAGATCCAGGCGCTCTTCCTCCACACGACATGGGTCGGCGCCTCGAACCGCGACAAGCAACCGCCGGGCGCGTTCCCCGCGGAGATGCAAACGATGCAGCGCGCGATGGTTACGGTCCTCGCACATTGCGTAAAGCTGTTTCCCAACCTGAAGCTCGCGTACCTCACCTGTGACGGCCTGCGCCACTACACGAACTTCGAGCCCCACGTCTGGCGCGAGGCCTTCGCGCTCAAGTGGCTTATTGCGAGCCAGATCCGCGGTGAGAAGGGCACGGCATTCGAAGGCCCCGAGCGCGTCCTGCCCTGGCTGCAGTGGGGCCCGTACCACTGGGACAACCATTGGGACGAGACGTACTTCACCGACGGCGTCCACCCCGCCCCGCACGCCGAACGCATCTTCGCCTCAAAGTACTTCAAATTCTTAAAGAACGACCCGGTCGCGCGCGGCTGGCTAGTGCGCGCATAGCGCGGGGGAAACGCGGCGCCATGAACGGAGAACGCATGATGCTCAAGCAACACCTCGAGTTCTTCACGCTGGATATGTCCGCGGGCTGGGAAGTGCCCGCCGGCTATCCCGCGGAGATTCAGCAGAAAGTTCTCTCAGGCGCCCTCGACGAAGCCCGGCGCAAGGGCACGCGCTCGCGCCTGCTACGCTTCGCGCCCGGCGCGTTCACCACCGAACCGTTCGAGCACGAGTACTGGGAGGAGGTCTTCCTCGTCTCCGGCGCGCTCACGGTCGGCGGCCAGACCTTTAAACCCTGGACATACGCCTGCCGGCCGCCGCACGTGCCTCACGGGCCGTTCCGTAGCGACGAAGGCTGTCTCCTCTTTGAGGTCCATTTCTTCGCATGAATACTTTGCAACTCGAACTCGACGCCGGCGGAGCAGTTCGTCCGCTGGAATTCGCCGTGCGGCGCATGGTCAACGTCGGCTATGCGGGCCGAGACCAGGCCGCGGTGCGCGCCCACATCGACGAACTCGCGGAGCAAGGTGTGCCCCCGCCGCCGTCCGTGCCTCTCTGCATTCCCGTCGCGAGCCGGAACATCACGCTGGACGGCGAAATTGAGATTTGGCCGTGTAGGAATAGCGGCGAGGCCGAAGTCGTCTTTTTTCTAAGTGGAAAGGATATCTTCGTCGGCGTCGGCAGCGATCACACCGACCGCGAGCTCGAAGCGCTCAGCATCGAGAAGTCCAAGCAGATCTGCCCCAACGTGGCCTCGCGCAGGGTCTGGCGCTTCGAGGAAGTCAAATTGCGGTGGGACCAGTTGATGCTCATGAGTTTCGTCGCGCCGGAACCGGCCGCGGCTTTCGAACCTTACCAGTGTTCGCCACTAAGCGCGCTCCTGCCGCCGCGCGTCTTGCTTGACCACGTGCTCTCCCACGGAAAGGCCGCCGCGTGCGATGGCCTGGTCGTTTACTCGGGCACGGTTCCGGTCTTGGGCCATCCGGTGCGCGACGCGGCGCGCTTCCGCTGTGAGCTTCACGACGAGACCGCCAGACGCATGCTCGTCTGCGAATATTCCATCAAGCAACTTTGAGCGCGCTCGCGGCTTCGCTTACTTAATCTGCTCCAGGTCCTTCTTCGCCTGCTCCGCCGAGGGCGACTCGGCGTACTTGGAAACAATCTGCTGCAGGGCCGCCTTGGCCTCGTTCTTCTTGCCCGCGTGCAGCAGGTACTCGCCCATGAAGAGCAGGTCCTGCGCCTCGCGCTCGGCCTTGGGAACTTTCAGGAAACGCACCTGCGCCGGGATCGTGCCGGTCATCGGCTTAAGGTCCGGGCCGATCGCCGGCCACGGCAACTCGCCGAAGAACGCGGGCTTGGCGCTCAAGTACAGCGACTTCGGCAGCGCGTGTTCGGAGAGCCCTTCGGCCCACTGCGTCTTCCCGCTGATGTAATCGAAGTTCCCATGCCGGAGCAGCGTCTGCGCGGTCTTGGGATCGCTGGGGGCACCCCCGGTGCTCGGCGCGTTGTACCCCATGCGCCAGATCTGCTTCTTATCGAGCCCCACGTCCGCGCCGCCTTCCAGGGCGCCCTGAAGGCCCTCATGCCCGAGCACGTTGCCGATCGCGGAGTTGAAGTAGTTGCGCTGGTCCCAACGAATGCCGATCACGGCCGTTGGCATCGGCTGCCCGTCCGCCATGAGTTGGTCCATATGAATGTAATTGCGGAAAGCGGTATTGTGACTGGCGGAGCCCCAGTAGAAATCCCCTCCGATTCCGGGAGCGATATTCCCCTCGAACAGGTTCATCCAGCAGTGCGCGCCGTGGGTGGTCAGGCCGGCGTAGGCCCAGTCCGTCTCCGGATAGTCCCGGCCAAAGAACCGGCCGCAGTAATTGTATCCGACGACGTTCCCCGGCCCGCTGCACTCGGCCAGCGCGCCGCTGTTTAGGTAGTAGAGGATGTTGTTTTCCACCAGGGTGTCCGTGGTGCCTGCAAAGAGCCACACGCCATACCCGTGGCCCGCGCCGAACGCGTTCGTGTGGTGAAAGTAGCAGTCCCGCACCTCGCAGCCCAGGCTGCGCTGAAACGTCACGTGCCCGCCGAACCAGCACTTGTACGACTCGACGTTCTTCACCCAGCAGTACATGCTGTTCCAGATCTTGATCGAGGACTTCTCGTCGGTCCGCTTGGGCGCCTTACTCTCGATGTACAGGTCTTCCACGCCCGCGTGGTCGATGTACGCCTTGCGCGTCTTGAAGACCTCCGCCTCAAGCGAATCCTTGAAGGTGTGGTAGAGCGGGCGGCTTAAGGTAAGCGTGTTGCCGTCCTTGGCCTCCAAGCGCGCGAGCTGCCCCAGCGCCCGGGCGCCGCCGTCCCGGCTGGCCCAGGTGCACGCGCCGCCGCAGCCTTTGCTGTCCACCAGGTCCGGATCGTTCTTCTCGTCGATCACCAGCATGTCGCCGACGTTGAACGCGCCGGCGTCTTCCACCGTCACGCTCGTGGAACCTTTGGTGCCGCCCTTGACGATCTTCGACTTCACTTCCTTCTCGTCGAAGTTGCAGATGCCGATAATCTGTTTCGTCGTGGCCTCGTTGATCAGGCGCGTCTTCTCGGGGCCCTCGCCGCGCAGCACGATGCCTTTGGTGATGCGCAGTTCGTCGGTGAGCTTGTACGTTCCTTGCGGCACGAGGACGGCCTTGCCCGCGGGGCATTCGTCCAGCGCCTTCTGGAGCGCCGCGGTGTCGTCGGCCTGTCCGTCGCCTTTGGCGTTGTAGGGCGCGTCTTTCGCGTTGGCGAAGACGGGATAGTTCGGGATGCCGCCCGGAATACCGGGC
The DNA here is from genome assembly GCA_016200135.1 of Planctomycetota bacterium. Taxonomy (GTDB): domain Bacteria; phylum Planctomycetota; class SZUA-567; order H5-PLA8; family H5-PLA8; genus JACQFI01. Next base: position 44,619 of record JACQFI010000115.1, on the reverse strand, counting down.
TTCCAGTCGATCTTGCGTTCGTCGGGCAATGTGAAGGGTTTCTCGTCCTGCGCCTGCGCCGTCCGAGTCCCCCACGCGAGTGCGAGAAACGTCCAAACCGAGAGCCACGCGCAAGCATTCGCCGAAAGTTGCATCTTCATCGCTTCAACCCTCCCCATTCGCACCGACGTCGAGCGGACCGCACGCATTCGAACCAAGACGGAATAAACCGGGATTCCCATGCAGTCTGAAGAATTATCGTTCACACATCTTTATGTTTTTGAATGGTTTATCAATACAATTCCCAGGCGACCTTCACTCGATAACCAACGCGAGCACATTTAACCGGCAAATATTCGAGCGCGGCTGCCGCGCCTCTTGATCGAAGCATCGGCTCGCGTTGCGAACGATTGCAGCGAGGATTTGCGGTGGTTCAGGCTGGCGCAGGCAAGCTCGGAGGTACGATCTATTTCAACCCGAGCGAACTGCGGGCCTCCGCGACGCTGGCCGCGCCGGCCTTGGCGTCGGCGGCTTGCGCTTTGGCGAAGGATTCCTCGGAGAGTTCCGCGCGGCCGTCGGCAAGCGCGAAAACCGCGACCAGCACGAGGTCGGCCACGCTGTCCTCTTTAAGGAACGCGCGCGCGAGGTTCAGGCGGTCGCCCGTGGTGAGCTGCGCCCACGGCAGCGGCAACGTATTGCCGGCGATCTCGAGCTTCAGCGTCTTGCCGTCCGAGCCCACTACCTTAACCGGTTCTTCCTTCGCGCCCATTACCTTCAAATGCGCCGTGGGCCGCTGGCCGTCCTTCAGCCCCTGCGTGACGCGCGCGGCGAGCTTCGCCTCCCATACCGCCAGCGCCTGGGCGCTTACCGCCGGCGCCGCGGGCGGCTTTTCCGGAGGAGGCGCGAGTTTCGCCGCCACCGGCGGCGGCGCGGGCTTGCGCTCGGAGGCGATGGGCCCGATGTACGACGTGGCGGCCACAAGGTCGTCGAACCACATCGTATTCACGTTCGTGGCGTTGCTGTTCAACGTGGAGAGCCCGAAGCCGATCCGGTTGGCCTTGAGGGTCTCCACGTCCCGCAGCCGCAGGTTGGGAAAGTCCGCGGCCAGCTTGCCGTCGATCCAGAAGGCAATGCGGCCGTCGAGTTGCCCCGGCGTGTTCGCTTTCACCATCAGTTCGTAGCAGTTCCATTTGTCGCGCTCGGGCACGACGTTCGGCCGCGCGACAAAATCCTTGCCGAAGAGATTCTTAGGCGAGTTCGCCGTCGGCTGCGGCAGGATCAGCCCCGAAGGAAAGAAGTGGTCGCCCCATTGGGAACGCTGCTGCGGATGGTAGCAGTAGATGTTCCATTCGCCCGGCGGCTTGACTTTCTCTTCGGAGCGCCAAGTCTCCATCGCGACCGTGTACTCGTTCTTCCCGTCGGCGGGGATGCCCGGCTTGGCGTCGGGCACGCCGGGGGCGCGCGCGGCGATGCAGCAGTTGTTGTGGTTATGGTGCAGCATGTCCATGTCTTTATCGAACTTCGCATACCAGCGCACGAAGATCACGTCGTATCCGGTCTTGAAATGGTTCTGCACGCCCAGGCTTGTCTCTTTTCCCGGGCTCGGCGGTTTCATTTCGAGTTCCATCGCGCCGGAGCCGCGGTGGACATGTTCGGCCTGCTTGGTCGCGGCCGCTCCGCCCCAGCCGTCGGTATCCCACTTGCTCAGGCCGGCCTCGAAATCGTCTTCAAAGATAACCTGGGGATCTTTCCCGATGCCCGCGTCGCCCGGATACTTGGAGGAGATGCCCGTCTCGCCTTCCGGCAAGGGCGCAAGCGGAACCGGCGGCGCGGCCTCTTGGCCCATAGCGGCGGCCAGGCATGCCAGCGACAAGAGGAGTGCAAAAGGTCGTCGGTTGCGCATGTCTGCACCCGTAGCCTAACCCATACCAGACGCTTTGTCAGCGCTTCAGCATCCAGCGTTCGAACCAGCTATACGCGAACTGGCGCACGTATCCTTCGGTGGCGTGGCCGTCGCCATGGGTCAGCGAGCAGAAACACTCGGGCTTGCCCAGCAGCGCGTACGCGCGCTGCCCTTTCAGGAAGCATTGAAAGCCGGACTCGATGTTGGGACTCAGGCCGTCGTTGAACGCTTCGAGAAGCAACAGCGGGCGCGGCGCGTTCAGCGCGAACATATCCTGGTAATCGTAAGGGAACCAGCTCGCGGTCTCATTGGCGGTAAAGGGCGGTTTCTTGGACGGGTTGCGCAGAGCGGACGGAACGTTGGGAAAGATCGGGCTGATCCCCGCCGAGGGCACCGAGACCGCGATGCGCTCGTCGAGCGCGGAGAGATTGATCGCCGTGCGCCCGCCCAGCGAGTGGCCCATCACGCCGTAATTGCCGTGTTGTATCGTCTCGATCCGGTCCATTACGTCCAGCAGCCGCTGGTGATGCAACAGCCGCCGGCCGTCGAAAGACCACTCGGGATAATCCTTGTGGAACTGCTCCACCACCTGCTTGCGGCGCGTGCGGAACTCCTCTTCGGAGATCTTCTCGCCGCCGGTGAGCAGTTCGCCGCACTTGTAGTTGTCCGGAGTAACCGTCGCGAACCCACGCTGGGCCAGCTCGATCGAGTACCCGCAGTCCGCCGGTCCCCAGCCGCCGTCGATCAGCCGTTCGAGGCACAACGGCCCCCACTTGCCGTGCTTCCACCCGTACGTGCCGTGGCAGACCACCACTGCGGGAGCAGGATTGGCCGGGCTGGTGCCTTTGGGAAGCACCAGGACCGCCAGACCGTATTCGTCGGGCAGCACGGAGAAGCGGATCTTCTGGTGCCGAAGCCCGTAGGCCTCGTACTCGGAGAGGATCTCGAAGCGAGGCTCGACGCGAACGTCCGGCGCCTTGCCCATGGAGAGCATCACCCGCTCGCGGATGCGCGCCCGCTGCTCGGGCCAGTCTTCGGGGCGCGTATCCCGCAGGACCACGTCGTGAAACATGGGACGTTCCCCCGTTCGTCAGCCGCGTGCCGCGAGTTCTTTCTCCAAGTCCTTGACCTTCGCCTTCGCCAGCGTGAAGCGCTGGTTGAACACCTTCCCGGTGGCGTTCACGAGGTAGACCGTCTCGCCCTCGAAGTAAAGCAGCGGGTCGCTCACGCGCGGATTGTTCTCGCCGTAATTGCGGTGATCGAAGAGCCGACCGATCGGCTTGCGCGTGGTGAGTTCCACGTCGAACTCGTCCACCCAGGTATCCGTGTAGCCTTGGAAGTCCGCGTGATACGCAATGTAGTGCCGACCGCCCAGAGTGAAGAGACACGGGCTGCAGACGAAGCCCATGCCCTCGCCCTTCGTGATGATGCGCACGGGCGTGCTCCATTTGCGCCCGTCGTTCGACCACGAGAGGTAAATTCCGTTCCTGGCGACGGTCTCGGCATTGGGTGGATGTCCGCAGCTTCGGGCGAAGAGGAAGACGTAAGTATTGTTCTTGGAAGGAAGTTTGTGCTCGAAGACACGCCCGTAGAAGACCCGGTCGTACGTGCCTTCTTTGAAATCGGCGTAATGGCGCTGGTCGACCGCGACACCGCCGTACTCGAAGTTCACGCCGTCCTTGGAGACCGCGTAATGGGTCTGGTCGTTATCGCCGTGGTAGTAGACGAAGAGCTTGGACTCCTTCGCGTTCCAGAGCGCGTGCGGCGCTGAGACGTGGCCGACCTTGTAGTGCGGCAGCCAGTCCTTCGAGATGCGCGGGTTGGGCCGGTACTCGGTCCACGGCCCTTCGATGGAAGGCGCATGCGCCAGGCAGATGCCGCCGGGTGGATCGTGCGGCGCATAGTACATGTAGTAGGCGTTGAGGGGCTTTTCGAGATACCCCTTTGCCTTGACGATCGTGGGGAAAATCAGGTCGTTGCAGGGATTGTACTCGTGGTCATCAAAATCCAAGATGATGGGTCCGGGCGTAAAGACGGCTTCGAGTTTCGACTGCGAACGGGCTTCAAGCGCGGGCATCTTTGCACTCCTTTTAGTGAGAGGCGCAATGACTTCCCTTCTCTCCTGTATAGCACGGTAAGAATGCGTCTATAATCCGAATTCAATGGCTACATGTGCGCTTTATTAAGGATGTGCCGCGCTCATCGGGTTCCACTTTCCAGGACTCATACGATACAACCTTATAATTATAATAAGGTTACAAGACCGTGTAAGATGTTTTTCCTACCCGCGGTCTAGCTTTTTGCAACTCCAAGCCCAGTTATAATTTGCCGGTTATATCTGCGCTACAACGTACGCCTTGTGGAGGGTCCTGGGCTTAAAAAATACAACGTCATGTAAAACTTAAGTTTATGTGCACATACATCGCTGCGCGCATACACCGCCTTGCGGGATACACCTCCTTATAGATGGCTCGCGACTCGCCTCTTAGAAAGGGCCTCGAAATGCCTGAAGCCTTGCCCGCACCCACTGCCGCGCAGTCGGCCTGGATGGCGCTCGAGTACGGTCTGTTCCTCCACTTCGGTCCGAACACGCTTGCCGGAACCGGCTGGGGCGACGGCAAGTTCCCCGCCGAGAAGGTCGACTTCGCGCGCCTCGACACGGAACAGTGGGCGGGCATGGCCGCGGAAGCCGGCATGCAGTACGCGGTGCTCACCACCAAGCACCACGACGGCTTCTGCCTCTGGCCCAGCGCGCATACCGAGTACAGCGTCAAGCGTTCGCCCAGCCGGCGCGATATCGTCGGCGAGTTCGCCACCGCGTTCCGCAAGGCGGGCCTGAAGGTCGGCTTCTACTACTCGCTCTGGGACCGCAACTATCCCCGCTACGAAGACGACGAGCGCTATGCCGGCTACATGCAGGATCAGCTCAAGGAACTGCTCACGAACTACGGAGAGATCCTGCAGGTCTGGTTCGATGGCGCGTGGGACAAGGACTTTCCCACCCGCGAATGGATGTACGACCCGGCCTGGGAGACGAATCCGAACTCTGGCCTGAAATTCGGCGAACGCTGGCGTTGGAAGGAACTTTACGCGCACATCCACGAACTGCAGCCCGCGTGCCTCGTGCTAAACAACTCCTCGAGCGACCGCGGCGGCCAAGTGCGTTATCCGCCCGTGGACGCGCGTACCTGCGAGCACTTCAACTTCGTCTGGCGCGGTAAGCTCTGGCCGGGCCGCATCGAACCGCACTATCGCGGCCCGGACGGCGCGGCGCAGTTCCTGCCGCTGGAGTACACAACGACCATCACGCCCGACTGGTTCTGGGCGCCGACGCACGCGTACGCGCATCCGCCGGCCGCGGCCATTGCCGCTTGGCGCCGCACCGCCCGCAGTCATCGCGCCAACCTGCTGCTCAACTTGGGGCCCGACGCCCAGGGCCTGCTGCCCGAGTACCACCGCGCCTTCCTGAACGAAGCCGCACGACTATCGAAGGATTAGGAAATCCAGCCTCGCCCTAACGCTTGAGCGCTTGCTGCCGGAAATCTTTCGCGGCGCGCCCGGTGGTCCGGCGGAAGAGCCGGCAGAAGTACGACGGCGAGGGAATCCCCACGCGCCGCGCGACCTGGCGGATCGGCAGGTCGGTCTCCGCGAGCAGGCGCTTGGCTTCGTCGATGCGAACCTCGTGCAGATACTCGATCACCGTCTTCCCGGCCACCTGCGTAAAGAGCGAGCTGAAATAATTGGGGCTTAAGAAAACTTCGCTGGCGATCAGCTCCAGCGAGAGGTCCTGGCTGAAGTGCGACTGGATGAACGCCTTGGCCACATCCACGCTGCCCTGCCGCGACTGGTCGGGGTTGCGCCCGGGCCCGTGCGTCTCGATATGCCGGATCGCCAGGGCCAGGCCTTCCACCATGCGCGCGCGCACAAGTTGCAGCCACAGCGGGCCACGGGTGGCCGATTCTTCCGCGGCGGACTCGAAGCATCGCCCGATTGCCCCGCTGCGGGGAATCGACGCGCCGCGCACGAGCTGGAAGCGCGTGCCGCGGCTGTACGAAGAGGAGTGCAGCGAGAGATGGTCCGGGGCCACGCGCAGCCACAGCAGGTGATAGCCCTGGTTGCGGTTCCGGATCCGTTCCAGGTGCGGCACATGCGGCAGGATGATGCCGGCGTCGCCTTCCGCCAGCGCGTAGCGCCTGCCCGCGAGCGCCAGTTCGGCCCGGCCCTGCACCGCGAAAACGATCTCGAGCGTCGCATGGCCCTGGTAGGGATAGAGCATGCCCGGTAGGTCTTCGCCTTCTTCGGCATCCGTTCCGCCCTGCGGCGCATCTCCCGGCACATACGCGCCCAGCGGCTTCTTGCCCGCTTCGTGCGCCAACACCAGCCGCTCGGGCGTGAGCGCCTCCGCCGCCGGGAGCACTTTCTCGCGCAGGATGGAGATCAGCGTATCCGGCATGTTTCGAGCAACTCCGGCCTGTGCGAAGGCGTTGCGTCGGTCATATCTTTAACGCACTCGGCCGCAAACCGAGCGAACCGTGCTAATTGAAGTGCATGAAGTAACCGCCGGGATGGTTGGTGGCCCAGCAGACGGCGATCCAGAACATCGCCGCGAGGGCCTCGCCCACCACCATGCCCAGGAAGAAGCGCCGCCACTGCTGGTACACGCGCAGCCCGCCGAACTTCACGATCGCCATCTTGATCAGCCAGCCCAGCAGAAAACTGAACCACATGAGCGAGAGCGCCCACTGGCCCGCCCAGACCACGTAGCCGATGGGATGCGGCCACCAGAAGATGCGCGAGCGCAGCAGCACGAATGCAAACAGGACGAGCATCCCGACGCTCAGCCAGGTGATCGAGGTCCAGTCGCGCTTGGCCGCGGCCGGCACGCTGCTCTCGGGCATCGGCTTGCCTGCCGCGGCCAGCTCGTCCTTCTTCGCTTCATAGTAATGCACCGAGGCCGACCGGTCTGCCATCTGCCCGAACTCGCCCTGCGGGAATGCCTTCAGCACCCAGCCCGCGTTGTTCGCTCCGCCGGGCGCGTGATACAGCGTGTCGAAGAATCCGAAGAAGCCGAGGATCAGCGCCAGCACCGTCGCCGCAACCAGGCCCAGCACCAGCGGCTTGCGCCGCAAGCCCGAGAACGCGCCCGCCTGCACCGTCGTCAGCAGCGTGATGGTGGGCGCGAGGCGGTAGCCGTCGAAGGCCGCGATGCGGCTCCACATGCTCAGCGGAATAAACGAACTCATTCCCATCGCGGCCGGCGGCGCCGTCAGGACGGTCAGGTCCACCGGCGAAGAGTCGATCTCGATGAAGAAGATGCCGCCTTCGGAGACCAGCCGTGCTACGCCCGTCGCCATGAGCAGCGCGAGGAAGACCGCGATCACCGCGTACAGAAGGCCCACGCCCGCCCAAGCCAGCCACAGGACTAAGCCGGCGAAACAGACCAGCAACATCGACCACAGCGAACGCGGCGAGAGGCCCTCGTCGCTCTCTTCTTGCGGGTTCTTCTCGAGGCCCAGCGCCTGCTTGAGCGAGTGCGCGAGCGGCCCGCGGGCCATCCAGACGCCCGCCAGCACCATGCCTAGAAGCGCGCCCACGCCCTGGTTGATGAAGATCCCGTTCATGCCGGATGACTGAAACATGAAATCGGCGCCCGAAGACCCGAGACCCATGCCCACCGCGAGCAGCACGCCGAGCTTAAGAACCAAATAGAAGAACCACAGGCTGAAGCCGATCTCCGACGAGACGAAGTACGTGAGTCCGATGATGGAAGGATAGATTACGATCCAGACCGGATTCAGGTGATTCAACGGAGCTTCCGTCAGATACCTGGCGCCGAAGCCCATGTTGCGCAGTTCGATCGCGGGCCAGTTCGGCCAGAAGTTCGACATCGCGTTCCAACTGTGCAGCAGGAAGACCACGCCGATGCCCAGCCACGCGCGCGGATCGCGCATGAACGAGGCCGGGCCCGAGGCCGTCTGTTCATCCGGAGCGGCCTCGAGTCCGCTGAGCATCTCCGCGGGAATCTGCGCCAGCGGAAAGGGCAGTTTCTCGTGATCGGCCCACTGCCGGCGCAGGAGCAGCGTGACGGCGAGCATCATGCCGTAGAGCATCAGCATCATGGCCGACCAGAGCGCGTACGGCACGGCCCACGCGGCCCACGGCACTGACTGGCCCTCGGGCAATCCCGTAAATAGCCACTCGATGGGGCGCGCGGCGTGTGAGTTCGGATCGGCGGGATCGTGCGGCGTGAGATGCGGATTCACGTACGGATGCAGCCACTCGGCCCAGCGGTTCTCCGGCGTCGCAAAGTAATGCACGCCGGAGATCTCGGCCGTCAGGTAGGAGAGAAAGCCGTGGCCGGGAATGTGGTTCGCCACCATGGTCATGCAGAAGATGAGCACGAGATCCTGGCGCTTGAGGCCAAGCGTTCCGCGCAGGGTGCTCAGCATGAGGTTGTAGAACAGGATCAATACGAAGAGCAGAAACACCGAGGTGAACGGGAGCACGTTCAAGGTCAGCCGCGTGCCTTGCAGCACATAATCGGTGACCGGGATCAATTTGCAGAGAAACGCGACGCTTAAAAAGCCCAGCACCCAGCCGCGCCACGTCGGCGCGCCTTCGCGAACGCTGTTGAGCCCCTGCACGCGGGCGAGGGTCTCGCCATCGAAGCGCGGTTGCTTGCCACTGGGCGAATCGCTCATGGCCGGCCTCGTCCGGGACGGCGGCGCGTGAGGGAGAAGAAGCACATGGTCGCGTGGGTCATTTGTCCGCGCACCATAAATGCAAATCCAGCCGCCGTCCACCATGAGACTGCTGCCCGTGGCCTAAACCGAGGCAGCAAAATCCAGGCCGACCGTGCTGCCCTTGTGGTCTTCACGGTTGAGCATGACTGGGCGGGCTCAGCCGCAGCAGGGTAAGCGTAGAATCGTGCAACTTTTTGCGGATAACCCGAAAATCGGCATACACCCGCGGTTTACACAGCTATAGCGGGCTGCAGCGCCGCTGCAGCGGAGGTGCTCGTGTCCGATCCTACGCACGCGCTATCGGCCCGGGACGCCTTCGAGCGCGCCATGCACGCCGGCGAGGTCCGCTGGGACGAGGCCCGCCAAGGCGTCGTCCTTTACGACCGGGAACTCATCGAAGACGACGGCCCTGGAAGCCGCGCCTACAGCACCGAACCCTGGTACAAGCTCGCGCTGCCCGAGATCGCGCAGCTCGACGCGGGCGTTCTGGTAAAGAAGATTCTGCGCCTCGAACGGCCCGCCGCACTCGAATCGCGCCTCTACCTGCATCCGACTTCCCGCGATGCCGAGGTCAGGATCAACGGCCGCCCCGTGCCCGCGGACGGCGCTCCCCTGGCACGCATCGTTCCCGAGGAACTGCTCAAAGCCGGCGACAACGAGGTCGTGCTCTCGGGCCAGGGCGTCGTGATCGTGGCGCCGCGCGCGGACATCCTCGCCAACGCGCCGGACCGCGCGAACCGTCCGCCGCGCAGCTTCAAGAGCCTCGACGGCGGCAAGACGTGGCAGCCCATCGATGGCGAGTACCGCATCCGCTTGCAGCGCATCCAGTACGCGAGCGCCGGCCGCTTGGTCTCGCCGGTGCTCAAGCTGGCCGCCGCGAACGCCGGCGAGCCGCTCGTGCGGCGCTGCAAGGTTCGCGCGCTCACGCTCGAAGCCGCCGCGGATGCGCCCAATGGTACGCGCATCGCCTTCTCCGTCCGCACCGGCGCCACGCCGCTCTATGAAGAGGGTTCCTGGTCGGCTTGGTCGCCAGCCGCGGCTCAGCATTCGATCCCGCCTGCGCACGCCTATTTTCAGTGGCAGGCCGAGCTCACGACCTCCGAGCCCGCGAGCACGCCGGTTCTGCGCCAGGTCACCGTGCGCGAAGAAGCCGGACCCGAGCCCGCCCCGCCCTGGTCCGCGGCCGTGCGCGTGGACCGCTTCCACAACGAGCGCGTCCGGTACTCCTCGATGCCCTTCGCCTACGAAGATCCGCGCCATCCCAAACTGGTCGAGTTGCGGACAAAGTACAAACTGGAGGAGGTCGTCCGAGGGACGGCAAGCGAGTTCGAGGCGCTGGTCCGGCTGCGCGACTGGGTGAGCAAGCAATGGGAATACAATCCACCCGTGGAAGGAAAATTTCCCGGCTGGGACGCGCACGAGATCCTGGAACGCAAGATCGGCTTCTGCGTGCATTACGCCATCACCTACGCGCAATGTTGCGCGGCGCTGGGATACCAGGCGCGTTTCCTCTTCGGCCAGCATCCGGGTGGACCCGACGCGGGCGGCCACGAGGTCAATGAAGTCTGGTCGAACGAGTACAACAAATGGGTCTTGATGGATGCCAAGGAGAATCTGCATCATGTCGATCCACACACTCGCGAGCCCCTAAGTTTGATGGAAGTCCAGGAGCGCATGGTCCGCATGATGTACGCCGATCGCGAGATCAAACCGGACACCTTTTCCAAGATGCCGCCGCAGGACCTGGAGATCGGCACCTGCGAAGGGCTCTCACTCGAGCCGCGCAAAGAAAACGAGCCGCTCGAGCAATGGCCCCCGTGGTTCCGCTGGTTCCAGGTTCGCTACATGCCGCGCAACGATTGGTACACCCGGCCGCGCCCGCTTCCGTACGAGCAGGGCTTCACGTGGGACTGGACGGACTACTGGGTCTGGGAGCCTCCCCGCATCCCGCGACTTCACCAGTACCGCCGCTACACCTCGCGGAAAGCAGACCTGGATTGGTCGCTCCACCAGGTCTGCTTCGACGCGGAACTCACGGACGAACCCGGCGTCGTACGCGTGAAGATGTGCACGGTCACGCCGAATTTCGAGTGCTTCGCGGTCGACCTCGACGGGGGCGGCTGGCGGAAAGAGGATGCGGTGTTCCTCTGGAAGCTGCACACGGGCGCGAACCGCATCGAGATGGCCGCGCGGAACTGCATGGGCCGCGAAGGCCGGCCCAGCTTTCTGGAACTCACCTGGAACGTTTAGGGCAAACAAAGGCTATTGTCTGCCTTTTCGGATTGCATACCGGCGGCAGGCTAAATGTGTCCGGTGGACGGCATTGGCTGCTACGACCTGACGATCCCGTAGCCTCCATTATTTCAACCCCATCGTGTGCTCTGGTGCAAAGGTTCCTTGGACACGTTTTAGGCGCCTCGAATTCGCCCCCGCAACGCGGCACGAGCGCAGCGCGCTAGCCCATGCTCCCGCAACGTCTTCCACGTTCCATCGAATCGGTTTGGATTGCCCAAAAGAAAGCCCGTCTATTCCTGCTTACAAAGGCGGAAGAAAGGAGTGCGAAGTTGAAAAATCGAGTAACCTGAAAGGGCTAAAAGCCATGCCATACGACGCGCTCAATACCTTCGGTTCGCTGGACCTCTTCTTCGCCGCGATTGCGTTCGGCGGCACGCTCTTCTTCGTCCTGCGCGTGCTCTGGATGTTCCACACCGGCGGCCACGACCACGCGCACGACCCGGGCGTAGGGCATACCACCGATGCCCACGATACCGACACCGACTTCAAGCTCCTCACCGTCAACACCATCACGGCCTTCCTGATGATCTTCGGCTGGACCGGCCTCACCTGTTCGCGCCAGTTCCAACTCGGCTCGATGCTCGCGCTCCTCGGAGCTTTCTCTGCCGGCTTCGCGAGCATGCTCGGCACCGCGGCCATCCTCAAACTCTTCCTCCGTCTCGACAGTTCGGGCCAGCGCTTCGACATCGGCCAGGCCAAGGGCCGGTCGGCGTCCGTCTACCATCGCATCCCAGCGGGCGGAAAGGGCCGCATCCAGATCGTGCTCGACGGCGTCACCCGCGAACTCGACGCCGTCGCGGAGAACAAGAAAGAGATCGAGTCGTTTCAGCAGGTAACGGTCGTGGAGGTCCTGGACGGCCAGACGGTGATGGTGTCCCGGGCCTCCTGAGTTTTTAGCCGAGAACATATAAGGAGGGACCGCCATGCTGCCCACGCTACTTCCGCCCTTGGCGCTGATCGACCTGAGCTACGCCGCAGTAACCATCGCCCTGGTGGTGATCGGCGCCTTTGTCTTCTGCGCCTTCCTGGCCAGCCGGTATCGCCGCTGCCCCTCCAATAAGATTCTCTGCGTGTACGGCAGCGTCGGCGGCGGGCGCTCGGTGCGGGCCTGGCACGGCGGCGGCACGTTCGTCTGGCCGCTGATCCAGGACTTCAAGTACCTCGACCTCACGCCTATGGCGATCAGCATCCCGCTCAAGAATGCGCTCTCGCTGCAGAACATCCGCGTGAACGTGCCCAGCACCTTTACCATCGCCATCAACACCACCGAAGAGCACATGAACCAGGCCGCCATCCGCCTGCTCGACCTCGACCAGCGCCAGATCGAACAGATGGCCACCGAGATCATCTTCGGCCAGCTCCGCCTCACCGTCGCCTCGCTTACTATCGAACAGATCAACCAGGACCGCGAACGCTTCCTCGAGGCCATCCGCAAGAACGTCGAATCCGAGCTCGGCAAGGTCGGCCTTTCGCTCATCAACGTGAACGTCACCGACATCACCGACGAGTCCGGTTACATCGAAGCCATCGGCAAGAAGGCCGCCGCCACCGCCATCCAGCAGGCCCGCGGCGACGTGGCCGAACAGGAGAAACTCGGCGAGATCCGCGTCGCCGAAGCCGTGCGCGAGAAGGACATCTCGGTTGCCGGCGCCAACAAGGACCGCCTCATCGGCACTCGCCACGCTCAGCGCGAACAGGCCGTGCGCGTCGCCGACCTCGACAAGGAACAGAAAGTCGGCGAACAGTCCGCCGCCTTCCTGCGCGAAGCCCAGGTGAAGGAAGCCGAACAGGCCATGCGCGTCTCCATCGCCAGCGCGAATGCCAAGGCCGTCTCCGGCGAGAACACCGCCCAGGCCACCATCGCCAAGTCTCAGGCGGAACTGCAGGTCAAGCAGGCCGAGGCCTACCAGCTCGGCGAGACCCGCAAGCGCGAAGCCGAGGCCGGCGTGCAGGAAGCCCAGAACCGCGCCATGACCAAGGCCGCCCTCGCGCAGGCCGACCGCATCGAGGCCGAACGCCGCGCCGCGCTCGAAGCGCCCGCCAAGGCCGAGAAGGCCAAGATGATCGTGGACGCCGAGGCCGACGCCGAGAAGCGCCGCATCCAGGCCCAGGGCGAAGCCTCCGCGATCTATGCCAAGCTCGAAGCCGAGGCCCGCGGCCAGTATGAGATCCTCGCCAAGAAGGGCGAGGGTCTGAAGCAGATCGTCGAGGCCTGCGGCGGCTCCGAACAGGCCTTCAAGCTCCTGATGCTCGAACACCTGGACACGCTCGCGGAGACCTCCGCGAAGGCGATCTCGAACATCAAGTTCGACAAGGTGGTCGTCTGGGACTCCGGCCACAGCCCCGACGGCCAGGGCGGCGCGACCTCGAACTTCCTCAAGAACCTCGCGCACACCCTCCCGCCCATGCTGCAAGTGATGAAGGACGTCGGCGGCGTCCAGATGCCCGACTACATCGCCAAGCTGACCTCAGACGTTAAAAAGCCGGAGCCCGCCGCCACCGGAACGGCCGCTCCCGCGGCAAAGCCCGCGAACCCCGATCCGGCTCCACCCAAGGACGGCACGAAGAAGTAGCTCCAGCAGCACGCACGCCCCGCGGCCCGCCCGAGTTCGCGCTCTGGCGGGCCGCGCGCGTTTCCGGAACTTACCTGAAATTAATGCACACAAAATCCGGGCTTCATCAAGCGCTGCCATAGTAGCGGCGGGTGCGTCTTTCCCGAGTCTCGCTTTATGCCCATCAATCTGGATGAGATCGAGTCGCTCCTGCGGGCGCTGGAGGTCTGCCGCCGCGGACTCTTGGAAGAAGAGGCGCGCTGGTCGGGCAAACTGCGGGAGCTCCCCGCCCGGAAGCAGCCGAGCGCGCGCAATCTGGCGCATTATCTCGCGCTCCGCCGCCACGACCTCCGCCCCCTGCAGCGCCGCCTGGCCGCCCTGGGGCTCTCTTCGCTGGGCCGTTCGGAAGCCTGCGCGCTCGCGTCGCTCGACGCGGTCATCGACGCGCTCCACCGCATCGCCGGCCACAGTTACGATCCGCCCGGCGACGCGGATGCGTGCGTAGGCTTCGAGGAAGGCCGCCTGCTGCTCGACCTCCACACGTGCGATCTGCTCGGCCCCGCGCCGCTCCAGCGGAACGTGCGCATCATGGTCACGATGCCCTCCGAAGCCGCCTCCGATTATCCGCTCATGTGTTCCATGCTTGAAGGCGGCATGGACTGCATGCGCATCAACTGCGCCCATGACGACCCCGCCGCGTGGCAGGGCATGCTCGACAACCTCAAACAAGCGCGGCGCGAACTCGGGCGCTCCTGCGTGGTTCACATGGACCTGGGCGGCCCCAAACTGCGCACGGGCAAGCTGCGCCCCGCGGGCCGCTTCCTGAGCTGGCATCCGTCACGCAACCACGCGGGCGCGCTGGTAAGGCCCGCGCGCGTGCGTCTGGTTCCGCCGGACGCGGGCCCTCCGGCTGGAGCGCAGGATCTCTGCCTGCCCGTCCCGGCGGAGTTCATCGGCCGGCTGGAAGCGGGCGACCGCATCGACTTTACCGACCAGCGCGGCGCGCGGCGCTGCCTGCGCGTGAGCGCCCGCGAAGGGCCGGCGGCGCTTGCCGAGGCCGACCGCACCGCCTACGTGGCCGCGGGCGCCGAACTCTGCGTGCGGGAGAAAGCCTTAAGCGCGCAAGTGGGCGAACTCCCCGAGGTCTTCGAGCCCCTCCTGCTCCATCGCGGCGATGAACTGGTTCTGACGGCCGAACAGGCGCCCGGTGCGCCCGCCGAGATCGGCCCCGGCGGCGCCGTGCTCCGCCCCGCGCGGATTCCGTGCACGCTGCCGGAGGTCTTTGCCAGCCTGAAAGCGGGGGAACGGATCTGGTTCGACGACGGCAAGATCGGCGGGCGGATCGAGTCGGCCGGGGCCGCGGAAGTGCGCGTGCGCATCACCCATGCGCGGCCCCGCGGCGAACGCCTCCTGGGCGACAAGGGCATCAATCTGCCCGACAGCGCCTTCTCCCTCAAGGCCCTCACCGATGAAGATCTGCGCCACCTGCCCTTCGTCGCCGCGCACGCCGATACGGTCGGGCTCTCCTTCGTGGCCGCGCCCGAGGACATCGCCGAGCTGCAAGCGCGCCTCGAACGGCTGAACGCCACGCGCACGGGCATCGTCCTCAAGATCGAGACCCGCCGCGCGTTCGAACGCCTCCCGGACCTGCTCGTCGCCGCCATGCGCAGCCCGAGCGCGGGCGTCATGATCGCCCGCGGCGACCTCGCGGTGGAAGTGGGCTACGAACGCCTCGCCGAAGTGCAGGAGGAAGTGCTGTGGCTCTGCGAGGCCGCCCACGTGCCCTCCGTGTGGGCCACGCAGGTGCTGGAAACCATGGCGAAGAAGGGCCTGCCCTCGCGCGCGGAGATCACCGACGCGGCCATGAGCGAGCGGGCCGAGTGCGTCATGCTCAACAAGGGCCCGCACGTCGTCGCCGCCATCCGCGCGCTCGACTCCATCCTGCGCCGCATGGAAGACCACCAGGCAAAGAAGAGTTCCCTCCTCCGCCCGCTCCATTTCTAACGCCAATTCAATATGCCGGTTTGGCTGGTTCGCTCATTGGCTGGTTTACTAGTTCGTTGGCTAACCAGCCAACGAGCTAACCGCTGTCCACTGCCCTTCACGCCGTCAACTGCCGCGGTTGCGCTTCGCGCACTTGCTCCGAACGGTGCCGCACGATGGCGCCTTCCACCATGTAGATGACGTTCTCCGCGATATTCGTCGCGTGGTCGGCCACGCGTTCGAGCCGCCGGGCGACCGAGAGGATCCGCACGTACGCGTCCGCGCGCTCGGGGTGCCGGCCGATCGACGCGACGATCTGCTCGTACACGTGCCGGTTCAGGGCGTCCACTTCCACGTCGCGCGCCCAGATCTCCCGCGCGCGCTGCGAATCCTGCTCGATCAGCGCGTCCAGGCTGCCGTGCAGCATCCCCTGGGCCAGCTCGGCCATGCGGATCAACTCGTCCGGCAAGTCTTGCCTGGGCTTGTACGCCAGGTAGATCGCGGTCTTGGCGATGTTCGACGCCAGATCCCCGATGCGTTCCAGGTCGCTGTTGATCTTCATGACCGTGACGATGAAGCGCAGGTCGTTCGCGACCGGTTTGTACAGCGCCAGGATCTTCAGGCAGTCCTCTTCCAGGTCTACTTCGCGCAGGTCGATCTCGTCGTCGGCCTGGACGACCTTCTGCGCGCTCCGCTCGTCGTGGCGTTCCAGCGCTGCGATGGCGCGGTGCACGCTCTCTTCAACGATCGTGCTCAAGCCCAACACGCGTTTCTTAAGCAGCTCGATTTCGCGCTGATAGTGAATGGCCATGGGACGGCACCCCCACGTATAGGATGCTTTTCAATTGTTCAGGTATGATGAGTTCGAGCGTAATCCGCCGGTTATGCCAAGTGAAAGGACGGAAAGGTCTTGAGCCTGCATGCGGCGGGATAGACGCCGCCTAGCCTTTCTCGTTCTTGCGGTCGTCGTGGTACTGCTCCCACGCGATCCGCTGCAGGAACTCCGCGTCGGCCGTGCTCAAGGTATGCGCGTCCAGGCCCACGGGCGCACAGTCCGTGAACGCGGCGAAGAGCACGCACGCGTTCAGGTAGTAGCCCATCGCGCTCGGGTGCGCGCGGTCCGGACAATGGAAGTCCAGCTCCGGGCGCTGCGCCCACGCCTGCAGCCAGGCCATCCCGCCCCCGGCCACGCGCCCGCCGCACTCGCGCGCCAGCTCCGCCGCGTCGCGATACATGGCCGCATGCGTGCCGCGCTGGCCTTCCACGTCGCCGCTGGCGTAAAAGAGCATGCGCGAATTTTTCTTGCGCGCTTCCGCGTAGAACTTGCGCCCGAACGTACGCAGCCGTTCGCCGTTGCCGCCGTAGCTGTAGACGATCTCGTGGCAGAGCACCCAGGCGTACGTCGCGGCCTGCACCGCCGCGAGCGGCCGGCCGTCGTTCCAGAGCCGATCCATGGTCGCGCCGCCGATCACCACTTGGTCCGCCTCAAGTTTGGCTTTCGGATCGGAGGACGAATCCGAGAGCTTCCGGACGATTTCCGGCAGGTTGCAGTTGCAGACCATCTGGCTGTTGCCGAGGTACAGAACGCGCATGCGTCATCCTTGCCCAAGTTTGCGTTCAATCTATGCGCACGCTGCGCGCGCACAAATCGCAGATTCCCAAGGGCCGGGCAGCGGCATGCTTGGCGCTCTGGGCGGCTTCGCGGTAAAAGAAAGCCGTTAAACCTTCTCCGGAAAGGATAGCCCATGCCCGCTCCCAAACCCAACATCGTCTGCCTCATGGCCCACCCCGACGACGTCACCTTCATCTTGGGCGGCACCGCGCTGCTGCTCCAGGAGACGCACCAATTCCATGTCGTCGTCGCCAGCCGCGGCGAGCGCGGTTACGAGTGGAAAGGCCAGGGGCCCACGCCGCCCAATCCTGAAGTCGCCGCGACGCGTTGCGCGGAAGAAGCCGCCGCCTGCAAGATGTTCGGCGCGAGCCTCACATTTCTCGACGAACCCGACAGCGAGATCCACGCGCATTCCACCGTTTGCAAGAAGGCCGCGGAAATCATTGCGCGCCTCAAGCCCGCCGCGCTCTTCACGCACTGGCCCTGCGAAAAGCCCGACCACGCCGCCGTCTGGAACATTGCCTGGAAGGCGCTCCACCTGGCCGATGCGTTCTGGACCACCGAGATCTACATGGGCCTGATGGCCGGTGACGACCGCTGCGTGCCGAAGCCCGACGTCTACGTCAACATCGGCGCCGTTTTCGAACAGAAGCTGAAGATGATTGCGCTGCATAAATCGCACGCGGAAGCCTGGACGAAGATACTCACGGAGTACAACGCCGCGCTCGGCAAGTCGATCTGGTGCCCCTACGCCGAAGCCTTCGCCACGGGCCTCCCGCCCGTCGGCATGCGCTGGAACCGCCGCGCCGGCTCGATCCTGCTGGACCTCGGCCGGGCGCCGGCCTGACGCCCATAAAGATTCACGTTGCCTGCCCCGGCACCTTGCGCGAAGCTAATGTGCATGAAAGTGGACGCGGTTCTCGAGACCTGTCTGTACTGCGCCGACCTGGCGGAAGCCGAGCGCTTCTACACCGAGGTGCTCGGCATGACCGTCTACGCGCGTAAGGAAGACCGGCATCTCTTTTTGCGCTGCGGCGCGCAGATGTTTCTGCTTTTCAACCCGCGCAGCACGAGCCTGGAAGGCCCGTCCGCGCATGGGGCCTTTGGCGCGGGACACACGGCTTTTGCTATTACCGAGAAAGACCTGTCCGCATGGCGCGCGTGGCTCTTGGAAAAGGACGTGCCGATCGACTCCGAAGTCGCCTGGCCGAACGGTGGCCACTCGATCTACTTCCACGACCCCGCCGGCAATCATCTGGAAGTGGCGACCCACCGCGTTTGGGAACTCCCCGAGCCTGCGTGACGTGTCTCGGCAAGCCTTAGAACGTCTCATCAAATGAATCGCCAAAGCGCCAAGATAACCAAGAATTACGATGTATGCCTTCTTTAATTGATAGGTGTTTAACCCCGCGCATGCAGAAGAGCGCTCACGAACTCCGTCCGCCCCTTCTGCCTGCGGGCTTCCCCCGCTTCAAGGCGTCTAACCATCATCTATTTTCTAGCACAGAAAATGACTTTAAGAAGCAGGCAACAAGAATTCGCCGCAGGGCGTCCAACAGTGGCGTATGTCGAAGACGATGCAGGGGCTTGGCAAACTCTTTCCACCTAACCATGAACGCGGACGAGGAAAACCCATCATGCACACGCGCATTCAAGCAGTGTTCTGCATGGCGGTCTTCGCGTCATGCGCCACCGCCGCGGACAGCGACTGGCCCCAGTGGCGCGGCCCCAACCGCGACGGCATCGCGCTCAACAGCCCCAAACTCCTCGACGCCTGGCCCAAAGAAGGGCCGCAGCAGCTCTGGAAGAGCGAATGGATCCCCGCCTGTGAAGAGGGCGGCGTCGCCAGTCCTGTCGTGGCGGATGGAAAGGTGTTCGTCTACGCCAACGCGAAACTGCCCGTGGGCGGCGGGCAGACGTACAAGCTGGTCACGACGGAGATCCTCAACGCCGCGATCAAGGACAACATCATTACCGCAGACGTCGCGGTGAAGCTGGAAAGTCTGAAAGATGTGGGCATCGCCAGCAAACGCGAATGGGAAAAAGCGCTGGGGAAGATCAAGGATGTGAAACTGGGCGCCTTCGCCAGCTATCCTCAATACTACGCGTGGAGGCACGCCACAATCTTGAACGATACGGTTGTCTGCCTGGATGCCGCCTCGGGCAAGACCCTGTGGCGGAAGGATTTTCCCGTCGATACCGCCCTACTGAAAAAGCTGGGCGGGGTGCAGTGGTGGACCTTTGAAGACGGTTTCGTCAGCGCCACGCCGGCGGTCTGGAGCGGCAAGTGCTACGCCGCCGGAGCCATGGGGCTGTACTGCCTCTCGGCCAAGGACGGCGCACTGCTGTGGCAGGCGAAGGCGGACCCCGAGCACTGTTCGCCGCTGGTCGCCAACGGCATCGTGTACCACGCGGGCGTTGCGTATAACGCCGAGTCCGGCGCCGTCCTCTGGAAAAATTCACTCTGGGACGCCAAGCACAAGCGCTACGAAACGAACGCGCGCTACAGTTCGCCGCTCCTCTTCGCCGCCGGCGGCCGGAACTACATCGTCACCTCCAACTGCGCCGACGATCACAACTCCGCGTACGTCTGCCTCGACCTGGAAACCGGCAAGGTCCAGTGGTCCCTGAAGGGCGACATGAACACGATCCCGACCTTGTGCGGGGACCTCCTGATGGTCGCGACCAGTTACGCCGGGAGCGGCGCCAAGGCGTGCAGGATCACGCCGGCGGGCGCGGAAGTCCTCTGGAAGAAGCCCTTCAGCGACGGCCTGGGTGACATCGTCTGGCAGGACCACCTGTACGTGCCCGGCGGCGCCTACAAGTGCCTGGACCTGAAGTCGGGGGAGTTCAACTGGAAGCAGTCGATGCGGGGCGGCGTCGGCGAGTTCTCCGCGACCGTCCTTGCCGATGGGAAACTCTTCACGACGCTGGGCGAGAGCCACCAGTTGACCAAGAACTTCGGCGACCTCACCTACTCCCTCGCGATGATCAAAGCCACGCCCGAGAAATACGTCGAACTCGGCGTCTTCAATCCGAAGATGTGCATGATGACCTCGCCGGCCATCGCCGGCGGGAAGCTGTACCTGCGCCTGCTCGACGGCATCGCCTGCTACGACCTCCAGGAACACGCCGCGTACCTCGACGCCGTGGCGGCCGCCAAGGACGCGCTCACTTTCCGCTTCAAGCAGACCGGCGGCGGCCTGGCGGTCAAGGACCCGTCCAACGGCCTGCAGATCGCCGACGCCGCCGGAACGCGACCGGCCGCGGCGCAGATCAACGGCGACGAGATCGTCGTCGACATCCGGAATGCCGCGGTCCCGTTTAGCCTCTCGTACGCGGGCGGCGGCGCGCTGGCGGCCAAGAATGGCCAGCCTGTGACGGCCTTCGCCTGGAACGAAGCGCGCTTGCTGAAATTCCGGAAAGGTTTCGAGAACACGATCATGCTCACGAGCGACCTGCCGCTCCAGCAGGACGGGCGCTGGAACAAGCCCGAGAACTTCGAACTCGCCGGCGCGAAGGTCACGCGCGTCGATCTCGATCCGGAAGGCAAGGGCGTGAACCTGATCACGGACAAGACCTGGAAGACCGGCGACGCCGTGACGCTGATGTACGCCGCTTTCCCGGTGAGCCAGGGCGAGCCCCGCCGCGAGAAGATGACCGCCACCGTCGCCGAACCTCAGCGCGCGGCTGCCAAGTTTGTGAAGGGCGACGAGACCACTTCCGGAAACTGGAAGGGCGTTTACGGCACGGAAGGCGCCGTGATCTGCGCCGAGAAGGCCGGCGCGGTCCCCAAGTGCGCGAACGTAACGGTGAACAACAAGGTCGACAGCGTCCCGTGGGCGAACACGCAGGCCAACACCCGCAACCTGCAGCTCTCCGGCAACGCCACGGGCCGTTCGATCACGTGGTGGCGCGCCGGCGAACAGATGGACGTCGACCTCGAGTTCACCGACGGCAAGGAGCATCAGGTGGCGCTCTACCTCCCCGCGGGCGGCGCCATCACCGTGGAGATGCAGGACGCCGATACGAAGGCGATCCTGGACACCCAGACCCTCGCCGATGCCAAGAAGGAGCAGTACCTCGTCTGGAACCTCAAAGGCCAGGTGATCGCGCGCGTGATCACCACCATCCAGGATGAAGGCCACGCCGTCTGGGTGGGCGGCGTCTTCATCGATCCCCCCGCGGCGCCGGCCAAATAGCCGCGCGAAAGAAAAACCACGCAATCGCCGCCTGGCCAGTCCATGCGCCGGGAGCGCCGATAGGAACAACCCACGATGACCCTTGCTCTGAATCTTCGGACCGCCACTGCGCACCTCTTTATGTGCGGCGTCGCCACGCTTTTAGGCGCGGAAGCCCCGGCGCGTTCCGACTGGCCGCAGTGGCGCGGCCCCAACCGCGACGGCATCGCGCTCAATAGCCCCAAACTGCTCGACGCCTGGCCCAAGGAAGGCCCCCCGCAAGTCTGGAAGAGCGAATGGATCCCCGGCTGCGGCGAGGGCGGCGCCGGCAGTCCGGTGGTGGCGGATGGAAAAGTTTTTCTGTACGTCAACTGGATGCGTCCGGTCGGTGGAGGACGCAAATACCGCCTGGTCACGACGGAATTGCTGCTGGATGCCGGCTGGTTGCCGGACCTTCCCGACGCGTTGGCGAAGAAGATCGAAGAATCCTGGGCTTCCCCCAACCGGCCGAGCTGCGCCAAAGCGCCGCCTTGGTATGCCGTCACCGGCCCGAAGGATGCAGAGCTTGAAGCGTTCATCGCGCAAACGCCGGAAGTGGACAAGTACATCAAGGATTTCGTCGCTACCCTGTCTCCGGCAGACGCCCAAAAATACGGAACGTATATCAAACGGCGGCTCTGCATATCCGGACCGAAAAAGGGTTGGAATCCGACGGGCGGTTTCACATGGGACGAATTGACCAAGATGAGCGCGTGGCGCGACAAGGAGACGGAGTTTGCCTGGAATTACCAGAAAAGGTCGGGAAGCGAGTTGTTTTTTGACAGAGCGGTTTTCGACGACAAAGCCGGCTGGCTTATACCCAACGCCTGGTTGCGAGCGAGTACGCAGTCCGACACGCTCGTCTGCCTGGATGCCGCCTCGGGAAAAGAACTCTGGAAAAAAGATTTCCCGGAAGATCGGGAGCGGGTGATGCGCTACTTGAACGTGGGCAATGGCGGTTTTGGATACATTGGCGCCAGCGGCACGCCGACCCTCTCGGAGGGTAAGTGCTACTTTGCCGGGATCATGGGGTTGTATTGCCTGTCGGCCAAGGACGGTGTTCTCTTGTGGCAGGTGAAGGATGAACCGGCGCATGCCTCGCCGCTGGTCGCCAAGGGAGTGGTGTATCACTGCGGCGCGGCCTACAACGCCACCGACGGCAAGTTGCTCTGGAAACACCCTCAATGGAAGTCCAACTTGAGGCAATGGGAATTTGCCGCAAATGTCAGTTCTCCGATTCTATGGTCTGCGGCAGGCAAAGATTATATCATCACCACCGACGGCAATCGCTCCTGGTGCTGTCTTGAATTGGATACTGGAAAGGTTGTCTGGAGCGTGCCGGGCGCGCCCAGTATCTTCACGCCGGTCCTCAGCGGCGACACTCTGATTCTGCGCGGCGCGACCCAAGTGGAAGCCTACAAGGTGACGCCAGCCGCCGCCACGCTCCTGTGGAAGCAGACGGTGAAAATGAACGAGAGGGGAAGTTATCTCGTCGCTCAAGATTCTCTTTTTGTGATGGGCTGCTCGGATAGCGGCGCGGTCTGGTATTGTCTGGATATGAAAACCGGCGCCCTCCGGTGGACCCAGGCGCTTCCCGGCGAAACGCTTTGCAATGTGACGGCCCTGGCCGACGGCAAGATCGTCAATATTTTCGGGAAAGGCCATTATGACGGCAGTTTTCAGGTCGAGATGGTCAAAGCCACTCCCGAGAAATATATCCAGCTAGGCCTTTTCAACCCGAAAGTCAATGTGTACAGCTCCCCAGCCATTGCCGCCGACAAATTGTATTTGCGTCTTGTCGATGGTGTCGCCTGCTACGATCTGACGGCGAGGTGATGGCGGAGGGTGCAACAGGACCAGCGGTAGTAGGAGAAGAAAGTGAAAGACATGGCGATTTCGGTGCTCCTTGCGACAGGGGCGTTGCTTGGCGCAGGTTTGCTTTCAGCGGCGGAGCCGCCGGCCAATAATTCCGACTGGCCCCAATGGCGCGGACCGAACCGAGACGGCATCGCGGTCAACAGTCCTAAACTTCTCGACAGTTGGCCCAAAGAAGGCCCGCCAGTGCTTTGGAATAGCGAGTGGATCCCCGGATTTTATTCCGGAGGATGCGGCGGGCCGGTCGTGGCTGATGGGAAAGTGTTCGTTTACGTCCAATGGAAACAACCCGTGGGCGGTGGGAACTTGTACAAACTCATCACCACGGACGTGTTGGCGAACGCGGGCTGGTTGCCGGATTTGCCGGACGAACTGGCGAAAAAAATCGAAGCCGCTTGGTCATCTCCGAACCGCCCGAACAGCGTCGGGTGGCCGTGGTGGGAAATGAAGGACGATAATGCGCTGAACGAGTTTCTGGCGAAAAAGCCGGAGCTGGACAAATACATCAAGGATTTCCTTGCTACGTTGAGTACGGACGAGGCTAAGAAATTCGACGCGCACATCCGGCGGCGACTGTGCATCAATCATGTGTCTAACAAATGGGGGAACGATCCCGGCTTTACCTGGGAAGAGTTGGTCACGTTGAGCAAAATGCAGGACGTGGGATATCCGTCGCTTACGAAGTGGGCGGGGGAACTGAGCAAAACTACCCGCAGGGGCCATTTGACGCACCACTTGGGCATGTCCATGTTCTTCGAAGCGGTGTGGAAACACGGTTACACGATGGCATCGGATACCCTGGTTTGCCTGGATGCCGCTTCCGGCAAGATGCTCTGGAAGAAGGATTTTCCCCTGGATGCCGATGCATTGGCCAAAATAAAACAGGAAACGGGCAACTGGTGTAATGGCCCCTTCATTGACGCCGGCGAAGTCTTGGGAGTCAGTTCCTCGCCGGCCGTCTGGAACGGCAAGTGTTATTTCACCGGAGCCCGGGGCTTGTACTGTGTGTCGGAGAAAGACGGGAATCTGGTATGGTACGTTAAGCGTGACCCCGTGCATCCTTCGGTGCTGGTGGCGGATGGTGTTGTTTATCATTGCGGATCTGCTTACGACGCCGAAAGCGGAAAATTACTTTGGAAGAATCCTCTCTGGAAGGGCATTCCTGCCTGGCAGAAAGGCGGCGACAACTCCTCGGCGCTCATATGGTCGCAGGACGGCAGGAGCTATGTCTTCGCATCCACCGGAAATGCAAAAGAGTCTCTCAGCTGTCTCGACCTGAAAACGGGAGAGAACTGCTGGACGCTGAAGAACGATGAGGCGGAACCTGTCAGCGTGGGAATCGCCGGCAACGTTCTGGTTATGGTCGGCCTCTATAGGATATCGCCGGCCAAGGTTGAACCGCTCGCCAGGTTGGATGGGTGTCCCGAGGGGGCAAGCCTCAATTGCCTCGGACAGATTCTCTACCAAGACCACTTATACGAATACGTCACCGGTACCGAAATCAAACCCAGCAAACTTACCGGGTTATGCTGTTTTGATGTAAAGACGGGTAAAATGAACTGGACCGACAAAAGTTGTGGAGTTCCCTGGCTCCTGGCCGATGGGAAAATGATTGTGATAAAGAGAGGGAAGGGCGACCTAGATGTCTGGGGAAGTTGCCAGATGGACTTGGTGAGAGCCACTCCTGAAAACTTTATCTCCCTCGGGCAGTTCAAACCGAAAATATGCCCCTGGTCAAATCCGGTGGCGCTGGCGGGCGGGCTGATGTTCGTGCGATCCGAAGACGGTGTGACGTGTTACGATCTGCGAGCAAAATAGAGTGCATGGATAAAACATTGAAGAACAACATGAATTGGCTGGTTTTAACGATCTTGGTGCTGTGCGGCGGCGGCTTGGCGGCGGAAAAGAATACGGATTCCTCCGATTGGCCGCAGTGGCGCGGCCCCAATCGGGATGGCATCGCGCAGGCGAGTCCCAAACTCCTCGACGCGTGGCCCAAGGAAGGCCCCCCGCAGCTCTGGAAGAGCGAGTGGATTCCCGGCTGCGACGAAGGCGGCATGGGCAGCCCGGTCGTGGCCGACGGTAAGGTCTTCCTCTACGTGAATTGGAAGCAGCCGGTGGCCGGCGGGACGAAGTACAAGCCCATCACGTTGGAAGTGCTCGCCGATGCGGGCTGGCTGCCCGATTTGCCGGATCCCTTAGCGAAGAAGATCGAGGACGCCTGGGCCTCGCCCAAGCGCCCGAGTTGCGCCGGCTGGCGCTGGTGGTCCGCCGAACGGCCTGCGGACGCGGACCTGGACGCGTTCCTCGCGAAGAATCCCGAACTGGACAAGTACATCAAGGAGTTCACCACTGCGTTGAGCCCCGACGAGGCCAAGAAGTACGGCGCGTTCGTCCGCCGGCGTCTCTGCATCAATAAGGAGAAGGTGACGATCGACTGGGTGGCCATGGTCGGCGAGACCTGGGAGAACCTCGTCAAGCTGAGCAAGCTGCGCGATCTGGAGTTCGCCACCTACGGCGAATACGTAAAGGCCCTGGGGAAGAACGGCTTCCATTACAGCTTCCACCAGAAAGCCGCGAGCACCTCGGCGTTCAACGGCATGGCCTGGGAACGCTCCTACAAACTTTTGGACACCGTGGTCTGTCTCGACGCCGCGACGGGCAAGGTCCTCTGGAAGAAAGATTTTCCCGAAGATCCGGCGGTGGTGAAGAAGATCGGCAACGACCGCAGCTTCGGCATCTTCGGTTCGTGTAGCACGCCGGCGGTCTTGAGCGGCAAGGTCTACGCCGCGGGCGCCGCGGGACTTTATGCCCTCTCGGCCAAGGACGGCGCGGTGCTGTGGCAGACGCCGCGCGAGCCCTCGCACGCCTCGCCGCTCGTCGCCGAAGGCATCGTCTACCACGCCGGCGCGGCGTACAACGCCGAGACCGGCAAGCCGCTCTGGCAGAACCCGCTCTGGAAGCCCGGCAACTGGACGATGCTGCAGACCTACAGTTCGCCGCTCTTGTGGACCTCGGGCGGACGCAAATACGTCATCACCACCAGCCCTAACAACTGGTGCTGTCTCGATCTCGAAACCGGAAAGCCGGCCTGGACCATCGAGAAAGTCTCCACGCACTTCGCGGCGCCGGTGCTTCATGGCGACGTGTTGCTGATCAATACCGGGGAGTTCGGCAAAGGCGCGCAATGCTACAAGATCTCCGTGTCCGGCACGGAACTCCTCTGGAAGCAGACGTACGGTACCGGCCAGGGCGGCGGCATCGTCGACCGGGACCACGTCTACCTCTTCGATGCGCTCGAGAGCGCCGGCATCTGGCGCTGCGTGGACGCGAAGTCGGGCGAGATCGCCTGGGCCAAGCGCGTCTCCACCTTCGTCTCCGAATCGAACATCTGCTGGCCCTTCCTCGCCGACGGCAAGATCTACGGCACGCTTGGCGGTGCGCACACCCTTTGGTACCACGACGGCAAGGGCTTCGCGGTCGAGATGCTTCGCGCGACGCCCAATGAACCCTACGCGCAGCTTGGACAGTTCAATCCCGGTGCGTGCCCGCTCAGTTCCCCCGCGTTTGCCGGCGGAAAGTTGTACGTGCGCCTCCTGGACAGCGTTGCCTGCTACGACTTACAGGACCACGCCGCGGCGCCCGCCGTGGCCGGAAAAGGTCCCGTGCATTTGAAGTTCAAGACCTCCTTCGGCAACCAGCTCGTACTGGAGTCCGACGCGCCCATCGGCCGCAGGACCGCATGGAACTCGCCCGCGAACTTTGCGGTGGAAGGCGCAATCGTCGCGCGCGTCGAGATCGCCCCCGGCGACAAGTTCGTGATCGTCACTACGGACAAAGCTTGGAAGCCGGGCGATGCGGGAACGCTCTCCTATGCCGGCGTGCTCGACGGCCCGGGGGACGCGCCGCGCGAGAAGCTCGCCTTCACCGCCGCCGCCGATCCCGCGCTCGCGTCGGTGAAGTTCGTGAAGGTCGACGAGACGACCTCGGGCAACTGGAAGGGCGTGTACGGCGCGGAAGGCGTCGTGATTCCGCTCGAAAAGGAAGCGCCGCCCGCGAGCCTGGCCGTGGTGACCGCGTCTAACAAGCGCGACGACGTCTGGAGGACCTGGGCCAACGCCGTGATTCCCCCCGCCGAACCCCGGAACCAGCTCAAGCCGGGCGATTCCAAAGACCGCAGCGGCGCCTACTGGGCGGCCGACATGTTCGAGATCGACGTCGCGCTGCCGGACGGCAAGGAGCACCGCGTCGCCTTCTATTGCCTGGATGCCACCGGGAACTACGAACGCCAGATGCGCGTGGACGTGCGGGATTTCGGCACTAAAGCGGTGCTCGATTCGCAGACCTTAAAAGCCTTCCGCAACGGCAAATACCTCGTCTGGAACCTCAAAGGCCATGTGACGCTGCATTTCCTCAACACCTACCTGAGCGAAGCCGCGGTCAGCGGCGTCTTCATCGATCCGCCCGAGCCGTCCAAGTAGTTTGGAGCGCCGGCGCCTCGCTTCGCCGTCTGGAGAACCGAGAGGGCAGTACCGTAATTTTCTAGCACAGAATATACTTATTGACCCACGGCTCTCTTTCTAGAGGTCTGTGCATACCTTGGCCGGAGTATACGACAATGGACGAAGCGGTGATTAAAGCACATGTGATTCTGACGCTCATGCAAAGGACTGAAGTCATGTGCCCCTACTCGCTCCAGCGAATCCTCCTCGCCTGCGGACTTGTATCGGCCTACGCCGCCTTCGGAGCGGAGCCGGAACCGAGTTCCGACTGGCCGCAGTTTCGCGGTCCGAATCGCGACGGCATCGCGGTCAACAGCCCAAAGCTGCTCGACGCCTGGCCCAAAGAAGGGCCGCCGCTGCTCTGGAAGAGTGGACTGGTTCCCTCCTATCGCGACGGCGGCCTGGGCGCTCCGGTAGTGGCGGACGGAAAAGTTTTTGTCTATTCCAACAAACTGCCGGTCGCTGGCGGAGACACGTTCAAATTCGTAACCGCGGAGCTTCTGGCCGACTGGGGCTGGTGTCCGGATGTGCCCGCCGATCTGGCGAAAAAGGTAGAAGAAGCCTGGGCTTCAAAGGACCGACCCGTCACGGACTGGCGCTGGTGGGATCCCGACAAGTCTAAGAAGGCAGATTTGGATGCTCTGCTCGCGAAGAAACCCGAGCTGGACAAATACATCAAGGATTTCATCGCCACACTGAGTCCGGAGAACGCCAAGAAATACGGCGACTTCATCCAAAGGCGACTTTGCATTGATACGCCGAAAAGGAAGTTTGGCGTTCCGGACGGCCTGAGTTGGGAGCAGTTGGAGAAGATGAACAAACTGCGGGACGTGGGGCACAAGTCCTGCGTAGAGTGGGTGGCGGCATTGAAGGACGTGGGCGGGTTCGGTCTCTCCCACCACATTACTTTTTCATCCAACTTCTACGCGGCTTGGACGCGCGCCTTCACGTGGTCGGATGCCATGATCTGCCTGGAGGCCGCCACAGGCAAAGAGCTCTGGAGGAAGGTTTTCCCGGTGGACCCGGCTGTATTGAAAGATCCCGGGGTTCAATGGTGGGTGTTTGATGCCTTGGGCGCCTGCGCCACGCCGGCGGTCTGGGGTGGCAAGTGCTACATGGTCGGGTCCATGGGACTGTACTGCCTGTCGGTTAAAGACGGCTCCCTGTTGTGGCAAGTCAAAGGCGGTCCGGAGCATGCCTCGCCGCTGATCGCCGACGGCATCGTTTATCACATCGGGTGCGCATACGACGCCGAAACCGGCAAATTACTGTGGAAAAATTCCGCGTGGGTGATTGGCGATGGCAAGCATATTAGAGATGAATCCGGCGCACGATACAGTTCGCCCCTCTTGTGGACATCGGGCGGCGAGAAATACGTTATCACCTCCAATGGGCGCGAAGCTTATGTGTGCCTGAGCCTGAAGACAGGGGAAGTCAAATGGACCTTGAAAGGCGAAATAAATTCCAGTCCCACGGTTCATGACGGCACTCTAATAGAAGCGTCCACGAATGGTCGTGCTGCGGCGTTCAAGATGTTGCCGGCCGGAACCGAGTTGCTCTGGAAAGCATCCCTTGGGTTATCTGATTCGGTTGTTTACCTGGACCATCTGTATTCTCCGGGCATCTGTGTGGATTTCAGGACGGGCAACGAGAATTGGAAATTAAGAGGCAGAGAAATCTTTAACGCTCAAATCCTGGCCGACGGGAAGATCTTCGGTTTTAACAATAGTGTCAGCGCTGAATCAGTACCGTTTGGAATGTACAAAGCCACCCCCGAGAAGTACGCCGAGCTGGGCAGTTTCAATCCGCAGGCCAGCATCATGTGTTATCCGGCTTTTGCGGACGGAAAGATCTACACGCGCCTGCTCGACGGCATCGCCTGCTATGACTTGCGGGAGCACGGCGTCTATCTCGAAGGCGTGACTGCGGCGAAGGACGCACTCACCTTCCGCTTCAAGCAGACGGGCGGGGGGCTGTCCGTCAAAGACGCGGCGGGCCTCAAGATCAACGATGCCGCCGGCGCAGAAAAACCGGCCCAGGCGACGATCGCGGGAGACACCATCGTGGTCGATATCCGGGGTGCCGCCGCGCCGTTCAACATCTCCTGCACGGGCGGCGCGTTGGCGGCAAAAAGCGGTCTGGCCGTGCCGGCGTTCGAATGGAATGAAGCGCGCCTTCTGAAGTGCAAGAAGTGTTTTGACAACACCCTCGTGCTGACGGGCAATCTTCCCCTTCCACAAGTCGGAAATTGGGACAAGCCCGGCACGTATTCCATCGACGGCGCAAAAGTCACCGCCGCCGTGCTCGATCCGTCGGGCAAGAGCGTCAGCCTGACGACGGACAGGAAATGGAAAATCGGCGAGGCGATCAGCATAACGTATCCGTGCTTCGCAGTCGATGCAGGGGACGTGCGAATCGAGAAACTGACCGCCACCGTCGCCGAAGTCCAACGCGCGGCGGCCAAGTTCGTGAAGGTGGATGAGGCCACTTCCGGAAATTGGAAGGGGGTCTACGGCGCCGAGGGAGCGGTGATCGCCGGCGAACCGGACACGGCGGCGCCTAAGGGCGCAATCGTGGCGGTTCGGGGAAAGAGCGATGAGACTCCCTGGGCGGTAAATGCCGCGGATCCCCGCTATTTGCAGAAAGTGGGCGGCGCTCAAGGACGCGCCGTCAAGCATTGGGTTTCCTTCGACCAGATGTTCATTGATATCGATGTCACGGATGGAAAGGAACATCAGGTGGCGCTTTATATCAGCTTTTGCAGTTTCGAAGGAATGCAGGTAGAGGTTCAAGACGCCGACACAAAAGCGGTTTTGGATACCCAGGAGGTCAATCGCGCCGATAGCACCAGTCGCTATCTGATCTGGAATGTCAAAGGAAGCGTGATCCTGCGCCTGTCGAGCAAGAATGGACCCCATTGGCATTCCATCTTCGCTAAAGCGAGCGGCGTTTTTTTCGATTCTCCCACCACGGTAACAAAATAGTGGAAAAAGCACGCACATGAGCAACGCGTCGAATGGTGCAGCTTGGGCTCTTCTATGGTGTGCGTGGAGTGCATCCACGCTCCTGAGCGCCGAGACGCCGCAATACTCCGACTGGCCCCAGTGGCGCGGCCCCAACCGCGACGGCGCCGCGCTCGCCAGCCCTAAGCTGCTCGATGAGTGGCCCAAGGAAGGCCCGCCGCTAGTTTGGAAGAGCGAGCCGATCCCCGGTTACGAGGAGGCCGGCTGCGGCAGTCCCGTCGTGGCGGATGGGAAAGTGTTTCTTTATTTCAATGCCAGGCAACCCATCGGTGGTGGCAAGAAATTCAAGCCCATTACCACGGAAGCCCTGATCGACGCCGGCTGGCTGCCCGATCTTCCCGACGAACTGGCGAAGAAGATCGAGACCGCGAGATTGGCGCGGCCGGCGACCCGCGGCGCGCCGGCCTGGTACGACGTCGAAGCCCCCAAAGACGCTGACATCGTCGCGTTCATCGAGAAGACCCCGGAGCTGAACAAGTATGTGAAGGATTTCATCGGCACGCTGCCCCCTCAGGATGCCCAAAAGTACGGCGCGTACATCAAGCGCCGCTTCTGCATGAACGGGACCGAGTATACCTGGGATGAACTGGTCAAGATGAGCACGCTGCGAGACACGGAAATCGAGTCCATCTTCGAATGGAACTCAAAGAAGACCGCGCTCCTGTGCGGGAAGGACGCCTGGGACGGCCATCAAGGCGTGCTCGGATCGTTCTCCAAGAATGTCTGGATGCGCGCATGCAAACCGATGGACACCATTCTTTGCTTGGATGCCGCTACCGGCAAGACGCTCTGGAAGAAAGACTTTCCCGCGGACTGGACGGCACTCAAAGGCCGGCGCGGCATTCCCCAAGGCGGTTTTCTCGAGATCGGCGCGAGCGGCACGCCGGCCGTGCTCGACGGGATGTGTTTTGCCGCCGGCATGGCGGGGCTGTATTGCCTCTCGGCCAAGGACGGCAGCCTTCTGTGGCAGGCCAAGACCGAGCCGGCGCACGCCTCGCCGCTGGCCGCCAATGGCATCGTCTATCACTACGGATCCGCCTACAGCGCGAATACCGGCAAGGTGCTCTGGACGAATCCGGCCTGGAAATCCTCGTGGGCGGTCTGGGCCAAGGGCAAGTTCATCTCGCCCGCCCTGTGGGTCTCGCAGGGCAGGCCGTGCGTCATCTCCACGGACGGCAACAACGCGTGGTGTTGCCTCGATCTGGAAACCGGCAAGAGCCTCTGGACGTTTGAGGGCGTGCCCAGCGAATGGAGTTCTCCCGTCGTATGCGGCGATATCCTGGCCGCCATCATGGGTTCGCCGACGGAAGTGCGCGCCTACAAGCTGTCGCCGGACAAGGCGGAACTGCTCTGGAAGAAACCCGTCGGCGGCTGGGGAACCTACACCGTCGCGCAGAATAATCTGTACGTGTACTCGAACATCCGCGAGTTCGGCCCCACCACCTTCTACTGCCTGGACCTGAAGACCGGCGAACAGAAGTGGACCAGCCCAGTGTACAAGAACAGCGAAGGCGGGACCTCTTGTCCCGTCACCATCGACGGCAAACTGATCAACGTCATCAGCCGCCCGCATGGCGGGCACACGTTCAGCCTCGAACTGCTCAGCGCCAACGCTGCGCCCGGCGCGGAATTCACCCGCCTGGCCGAGTTCGATCCCAAGCTGTGCCCGCTGACCTCTCCTGCCTTAAGCGGCGGCGCGCTCATCCTCCGCCAGAACGACGTCATCGCCTGCTACAATCTCCGCGCGCCTTGATCGCGTAGCTTCCAAGACCATGGCGGGCCGTTCCGGCCTCCCGCAGGCGCCCAGTGCCGTCCGCTGCATTTTCTAGCACAGAAAATGACTATCGGGCCGAGGAAAGACTTCTCCAGGCCGCCTTCTTCGGCCGGCGGCGTATGTGAAGGAAGACGTAACACCGTTCAATGCAGGTGTGAGCGCCTCACCTGTGCAAAGGGGCCTGAAACATGCGCAAGCAAGTCCTCTCGCGAATCTTCCTGGCCTTTGGCCTTACGGCAGCCTTCGCGGCCTTCGGCACGGAGGCTCCGTCGAACTCCGGCTGGCCCCAGCGGCGCGGGCCGAACGGCTGTGGCATCGTCGTGAACAGTCCGAAATTGATGGACACCTGGCCCAAAGAAGGCCCGCCGCTCCTGTGGAAGAGCGAATGGATACCCGGTTACGACGAGGGCGGTTGCGGCGATCCTGTAATGGCGGACGGAAGGGTGTTTGTGTACGCCAGCGCGAAGTGGCCCGTCGATGGGATCGACGCTGCGACGGGCATCGCGCCGCAGGACGGGTACCGTTTCATTACCACGGAGCTCCTGCTGGATGCGGGTTGGTTGCCGGATATTCCCGAGGACTTAGCGAAGAAGATAGAAGAAGCGTGGGCCTCCAAGGACCGGCCCAGCAGTGCCGGGTGGGCGTGGTACGACCTCGCGCAGTCCAAGAAAGAAGGCGCGCTGGATGCTTTTCTCGCCAAGAAGCCGGAGTTGGACAAGTACATCAAGGATTTTGTCGCCACGCTGAAACCGGAAGACGCCAAGAAATACGGCGATTACATCCGGAAGCGCCTCTGTATCGCGTGCAAAGGTGGATATGGCGTTCCCGCCGGCCAGACCTGGGACACGCTTGGCAAACTGAGCAAATTGCGCGACACCCGGTATCGCAGCCGGTACAAGTGGGCGAATGAGTTAAGGAAGATTTCCAACGACGCCTCTACCCTCTGCGAGACGTACCCCGCCTACACGTCCTGGAAACGCTGCTTTAAGTGGTCGGACACCGTCTTCTGCCTGGATGCCGCAACAGGCAAGACCCTCTGGCGGAAAGATTTTCCCCTCGATGCGGCCGCGGTGACGAAGATTCCATTGGAAGATGCGGCCTGTTCCCTCCTCGGCGCTTGCAGCACTCCGGCCGTGGCCGGCGACCGCTGTTTCGTGGCCGGGGCGTTCAGCGTGTACTGTTTCGCGGTGAAGGACGGCGCGCTTTTGTGGCAGGTGCCGGGCGATTTCGCGCACTCCGCGCTGCTGGTTGCCGACGGCGTCGTCTATGACAACGGCCGCGGGTGCGCATACAGTGCCGAGAACGGCGCTGTACTCTGGAAGAACAAAGACCGTCCGCAGCGCGCGAGGGAACGGGACAACGCCTGGAATTTCCCGGTTGTGTGGTCCTCCGGTGGCACGAACCATCTCATCGTCCACGAAGGCGACCGGTACTTTGCCTGTCTCGAACTGAAGACCGGGAAAAAGCTCTGGAGCGTGAAAGGTCCCACCGGATGGTTTCCGTCGCTGGATGGCGACACCCTGATCATGCCGGTCCCTTGGCCAAGTTTGAGCGGCCATGGGTTTTCCAAAGAGTATG
The DNA here is from genome assembly GCA_016200135.1 of Planctomycetota bacterium. GTDB lineage: Bacteria > Planctomycetota > SZUA-567 > H5-PLA8 > H5-PLA8 > JACQFI01. The sequence goes on along the minus strand of JACQFI010000115.1, from coordinate 10,580 downwards.
GCGGAACCAAGGCCTATAAGCTGTCGACGACTGGTGCGGAATTGCTCTGGCAGAAGGGGTTTGCCCACTACGAAGGCGATGTCGTCTGCCAGGAGCACCTGTACATGATGCGCCAATGTGTAGATTTCAAGACGGGCGAAGTGAACTGGAAGAACAGCATTGATTACACGATCTCCCCACCGCTGCTGGCTGACGGAAAGGTCATCGGCCAGATGGGAGGCACCGGTCCCCATATTTATCTCGGCGGCGCTCCGCTCATCATGTTCAAGGCCACGCCCGAGAAGTACATCGAGCTGGGCCGATTCGATCCGCAGGCGTGCCTCATGTGCGCCTCGGCCTTTTCGGACGGGAAGTTGTTCACGCGCCTGCTTGACAGCGTGGCCTGCTTTGATCTGCGGGAACACGGCATTTATCTCGGCGGCGTGGAAGCGACTAAGGACTTGCTCACCTTTCGGTTCAGGCAGACCGGCGGAGAATTGTTGGTCAAATCCGGCTTGAACGACCTCCAGATTGTCGATGCCGCAGGGGTCTCAAATCCGGCCAAAGCGAAGGTGGACGGCGACACGATCGCTGTGGATATCAAGGACGCCGTGGCGCCGTTCAGCGTCTCGCTCCCGGCCGCCAATTCGCTTTCCGGCAAGAACGGCAAACCGGTCCCCGCATTCGTTTGGAACACGCCACGCCAGTTGAAGGTGCGAATATGCTTGGACCGCACTATCATTCTGTCCAGCGACCTGCCCCTGTTGCCGGACGGCGCTTGGAACAAGGCCGGAACCTATGCCGTTTCCGGCGCGAAGGTCACCGACGTCACGCTCGATCCAAAGCTCAAGGACGTCCTCCTGACCACGGATAAGGCATGGAAGCCCGGCGATACGATCAATTTGACTTATACCTGTTTCCCGGTGGAAAAAGGCGAGCCCCGGCGGGCGACGTTGAATCATACGGTGGTCGAGCCCCAGCGGCCGGCAGCCACGTTCGTCAAGATGGACGAGGCCACCCTCGGGAACTGGAAAGGCATTTACGGCAAGGATGGCGCGGTTATCGCCGGCGACAAGGCTTCGGCCGCGCCCTCCTATGCGGCTGTGAAGCTGACGAAAGCGTTAGAAGCAACGCCGTGGGCGGCGAACCCCAAGGATGAGCGCTACTTGCAAAAATCCGGAGCGGCTCTGGATCGTACCGTCAGATTATGGACTTCTGAGGATCAGTTCGAGGCCACTATTGATCTCACAGACGGCAAGGAACATCAGGTTGCCGTTTACGGTTTTCACTGGGGCGCAATCCTGACTGTAGAGGTGCTTAATCCCGATACCGGAGCTGTGCTGAACACACAGACCGTCGAGTTCAAGGACAACAAGGGCAGGTATCTGGTTTGGAATATCAAGGGATCTGTTATCTTGCGGTTCATCAGAACCACCGGCGGAGAGGGTTCCACCGCCGCGGCAGGCGGCGTGTTCTTCGACGCCCCGGTGAGTGCGGCCACAAAGTAGAACGAGGAAACATACATGCGCACTCACACGTACACTCGATTCTTCTTCGCCTTCGTTCTGGCCGCGGCCTTCGCCGCTCTCGGCGCGGAGACGCCGCCGAGCGCCGACTGGCCCCAGTCCCGCGGCCCGAACCGAGACGGCAACGTGCCCGGCGGGCCGAAGCTCCTGGACGCCTGGCCCAAGGACGGCCCGCCGCTGCTCTGGAAGAGCGAGTGGATCCCCGGCTGCGAAGAAGGCGGCTGCAGCAGCCCGGTCGTCTCCGACGGCAAGGTCTTCATCTATTCGAACGCCAAGCAGCCCATCGTTCCCGGCAAGCCCTACGCGATCGTGACCCCGGAAGTCCTCGCGGATGCCGGCTGGATGACCGGACTGCCCGACGAACTCGCCAAGAAGCTCGAGGCCGCCTGGGCCGCCAAGGAACGCCCGGCCTCCGGCTTTCCTTGGTGGGAAGCGGGGCACAAGGACTCCGACCTCGACGCGCATCTGGCCAAGAAGCCCGAGCTCGACAAATTCATCAAAGACTTCCTCGCCACGTTGACGCCCGACGACGCCAAGAAGTACGGCGCGTTCGTCAAGCGCCGCCTCTGCATCGACCAGCCCGTCAAGAAGTGGGGTATCCCCGACGGCCTCTCCTGGGACATCCTCACCAAGCTCAGCGCCAAAGTAGACGAGCGCCATCCCTATCTCCGCGAATGGCAGCACGTGCTCGAAAAGATCGGCATTACCTGCTGGCTCGCCGGAGCGATGTGGGGCCGCGCGTACGCCTGGTCGGACATGGTGGTCTGCCTCGACGTCGCGACCGGCAAGGAACTCTGGCGCAAGACCTTCACGATCGAACAGAAAGACCTGCCGAAGGACCCGAACGTCCAATGGTGGTGCTTCGGTTCCGGCGGCGCCAATTCGGTGCAGGCCATCGGCGTCTGCGCCACTCCGGCGGTCTTCAAAGGCAAGTGTTACGTCGCGGGCGCGCTGGGCCTCTACTGCCTCTCCGCCAAGGACGGCGCGCAGGTGTGGATGGTGCGAGGCGATCCCGAGCACGCCTCGCCGCTGGTCGTCAACAACCTCGTCTACCACGTCGGCTGCGCCTACGACCTCGAATCCGGCAAGCTCCTCTGGAAGAACCCGTTCTGGGACGGCAGACATAAGAAATACGAATGGACCGCGCGCTACTGGTCGCCGACGGTCATGGTCGCGAACGGCAAGAACTACATCGTCTCCTCGGATTACAAGGAAGAGAGCAACAGCTCCTTCTGCTGCCTCGACGTGGAATCCGGCAAGAGCCTCTGGACGCTCAAGAGCCCCATCGGCGGCATGGTGACGGCGGCCGGCGACATCCTCATCGCGCCCCCGCAGTACGGCGGCAGCGGCACAAAGGCCTACAAGATCACACCCGCCGGCGCGGAACTGCTCTGGAAGAAATCCATCCCCGGCGTCGGGCACGTCTACCAGGACCACGTCTACGTGCCCGCCGGCATGTACACCTGCGTGGACCTCAAGACCGGCGAGTTCAACTGGAAGAAGCCCGTCCCCGGCGGCGTCTGCGAATGCTCCGGCAGCATTCTCGCCGACGGCAAGATCTACACGCCCCTGGGCGAGGCCCACCAACTCACCAAGAACTTCGGCGACCTCACCTATTCGTTCGCCATGATCAAGGCTACGCCCGACAAGTTCGTCGAACTCGGCCGCTTCAACCCCAAGATCTGCATGATGTCCTCGCCCGCCATCGCCGGCGGCAAGCTCTTCCTCCGCACGCTCGACGGCATCGCCTGTTACGACCTCGAAGACCACGGCGTCTACCTCGAAGCCGTCGCCGCCAAGAAGGATGCGCTCGTCTTCCGCTTCAAGCAGACCGGCGGCGGCCTCGCGTCCAAGGACGCCTCGGCCGGCCTCAAGGACCTGCAGCTCGCCGACACCGCCGGCACGCGCCCCGCCCGCGCGCAGATCGCCGGCGACGAGATCACCGTCGACGTAAGAGACGCCGCCGTGCCCTTCTCCATCTCCTGCGCCGCGGGCGCGCTCGTGGGCAAGAACGGCCAGGCCTCGCCCGCTTTCGGCTGGAGCGAGTCCCGCGGCCTGAAGTTCCGCAAGGCCTTCGACAACACGCTCATGCTCGTCGGCGACCAGCCGTTGCAGCAGAACGGCTTCTGGAACAAGCCGGAGACCTACGAAATTACCGGCGCCAAGATCACGCGCATCGACCTCGACCCGCAGGGCCGCGGCGTGAATCTGATCACCGACAAAACTTGGAAGCCCGGCGATGCCCTCGCGCTCAGCTTTGCCGCGTACTGCCCAGACTCGGGCGAGGCCCGGCGCGAGAAGATCGCCGCCACCGTCGCCGAACCGCAGCGCGCCGCGGCCAAGTTCGTGAAGATCGACGAGACCACCGCGGGCAACTGGAAGACCGTCTACGGTTCCGAAGGCGCCGTCGTCGCCGGCGACGCGAATACCTCCGCCGCGCCCAAGTGCGCGAACGTTACGCCGCTGAACAAGAACGACGGCATTCCCTGGGCGCCCAACCGCGAGGACCCGCGCTATCTCGTCAAGACCGGCGCCGCCAAGGACCGCACGGTTACGTCGTGGACTGCGCCCGAGCAGTTCGAGATCGGCGTCGAGATCACCGACGGCAAGGAGCACCAGGTCGCGCTCTACGTACTCTCCTGGGGCAAAGCCACCGAACTCACCGTCGAGGCCGTCGACGCCGACACCGGCGCCGTGCTCGACACGCAGTCCGTGAAAGATTTCGTGAAAGGCAAGTACCTGCTCTGGAACGTGAAAGGCCAGATCGCGCTGCGCATCGCGAGCGTGATCCAGCAGGAAGGCACCTGCGCCATCGCCAGCGGCGTCTTCCTCGACCCGGCGTCTGCGGGCAAATAACGCCGCGCGGCGCGGTAAAGGCGGGATGTATTCGGAGCGCAGCCGCGCTTACGGAACTGGAATCCCCTTCAGCTCCAGGGAAAACTTCCGCTCGACCTTCTCGTCGGTCCAGCGCAGCAGCAGCGCCTTGGGCTCGCGCGGCATCCCGCTGAGCCGCACGTCATTCGAAGTGCCGTCGCCGCCGGAGCTCATGCCGCTGTGCGGAACCAGGTGTCCCTCTGCGTCCAGGAAGAACAGGCCGTTCTCGTCTTCGGATGGCTCCTTCTCCACCCCGCCCAGGGCAAAGCCCGCGCCGGCCATGAGCCCCATCCCGCCGCCCCCTGCCAACTCGTTGGCGTCGCCCTTTGACTTGTAATTTACCTTCCAACCGCTGTCTTCCTTCTCGACTTTCTCGACGGTGATCGTCCCGCCTCCCTTCAGATCGATGGGCTTGTTGATGACCGCGCTCAGGTCATTGACGCGCTGCGTGACAGACTTGAGCGGCACTTGGACCTTCAGGTTCGCCTTTAGGCAGAGCGGCGCCTGGGGCATCTCGCCCAAGAGCGCATAGGCATAGAATTGGAAGCAATTCGAGCCTTCTTTCGTGCCGGTCTGCCGGCCACCCATCCCCTGGTTCTGAAGCGCCACCGCGTTTCCCTTCGCGTCCGTTGCCGCAAGGTCGGTCGCTTCCAGACCGTTCACCGTCAACCCGGGTTCGGAGATGATCATGCCTTGAATTCCGAGCTGGCGCTGTTCGGGCGCGAGTGCCTGGCCCGCTTGCAACGTCCGGGAGGAGGTCAGACTGATTGATTGAAGCACCAGGATGAACGGGCCGCTCACGCCCGCACACGCCAGGCCCTTGCCTTCCGATGCCTTCAGCGAAAGCGGAATCGGGGACTCTTTGGGGACCTCAACACCGCCCATCACCATGACCCCCATGTCCAGAACGTACTCCAGTTTGCCCGCCGTCCGGATCGCCTCCAGCGCCTCGAAGTAGCGTGCGCCCTTCACAGCCAGGCTAATCTTGTGCGCGCCCGCCTCGTCCGTAACCTTTACCGACCAGCCGTAATGCGCCTTGAGCCGCTCCAGCGCGTCCTTCACCGTCGCATCCTTGAGCTCGAGGTCGATCGTCTTGGGGGCCTCATAGCGGCCGAGAATGGTCTGCTTCTCCAGGTCGCGCAGCGTCTCCCGAAGTTGCGCCTGGAAATCGGCGTCTTTCGAAGCGCCTTTAAGCGCATCGCGCAGCTTGGCACGCGCGGGCTCGCCCAGCAAAGCCAGCTTTTTTCGAGCCTGGTCGCGCGTCTCGCCGTCGTCCGCTTTCAGTTTCTCGATCAGCGCCGGGACCTCGTTCTCTTCCGGCTTCGCGGACTCTCCCGCGCGCAGCCCGGCGGCCCAGACCGTCAACAGTATGGCACATGCGAACCAGCGCATGAAAACCCCTTTCGCCCGACCCGAGATGGGCTATGCACCAAAACCAAATATCGAAATGCAGCAACCATGCTTTTAAGCAAAAACCGGCATTTCCTTTCGCTGAAAACAACCGTCCATTCGAGGCGCCCGTTCAGGTCCGCGCTTGTCGGTTCTGGCTGCACACTAGACGCGGATAAGCGGAGGCCCGTGCCCGCGAATTTGGCGTTTAAAAGTCTGCCCGAGGTACCGATAGGAATAGAATAAAGGATGCTCTGTTGAAAACCTTCGAACTCGCGAGGAAATTCCCCTTATGTAAGGGGGATACAGGGGGGGGCTAACGCCTTCGCTCCTGAAACCCCTCCTTACATAAAGGAGGGGATTTCAACAGAGCAAAGGAAGGACATGCGCTCGAAGAGGAACTCGGGCCGGCCGTCGTCAGACTTTGGGCTGGTCCACCGGCTTCGCCCGCAGCGACTCGCGCCAGCAGTACTGCGGTTGCAGGCAGTCCAGCCGCGGCGTGCGCTCGCGCGGATGCGCGATCCAGAAGAGCGTGGCCCATGCCGCCAGTTCCGCGGCCTGGCGCAGCGGCAGGCGCACCGACGCCAGCGCCGGCAAAAGGCTCGCCGCGCCCGCCACGTCGTCGAACCCTACCACGTCGAGCTCCAGCGGCACCGGCACGCCGCGTTCCTGCAGCGCCCGCAGCACGCCGAACGCGCGAAAGTCGTTCCCCGCGAAGATCGCCTCCGGAGGCGGAGACGTCCCCAGCAGCCGCAGCGCGCCCGCATGCCCCGCGCGGTCGCACTCCTCCAGACTGATCGCGCGGTCGATCCTCACATACTCCTCGGAGATCTCCAGACCCAGCTCCGCGGCCTGCTTGCGGAAGCCCCGCAGCCGCGCGCCCTCGCCGCCCACATACGCCATGCGCCGCCGGCCGCGCTCGTGGAACGCGGCCGCTACCTGCGCGCCGCCCTGCTCCGTGTCCAGGCAGACCCACTGTGCGCCCGGCGGAGCCGCCTGCCCCGGCGGCGCGTTCTCGCCGATCGCCGCATGCGGCAGGTGCTGGGCCGCGGCCTGTTCCCACGTCTGGCGCAGCTTGCCCCACGGGTCGGTGAGCACCAGGCCGTCCCACGCGATGCCGCCGCCGAAGAGCAGGTGCCCGGCCTCCTTGCGCTTGCCCGGGCGCACATCCAGCACCTGCAAGTCGCAGCCTCCGGCGCTCAGCGTGTCCTCGCAACCCGCGATCAGCTCCGAGACGATGTACCCGTAGCCTTCCGCGATCGTGCCGCCGAGGTCGAAGAACGCCAGCACCACCCGCGGCCGGTCCGTGCCGGGCGGCTTGGGCAACACGAGGCAGTTCTTGGAGAACGTCCCGCGGCCCTGCTCGCGCCGGATCTTGCCTTCCCGTTCGAGCTCCCGCAGCGCCTGGCGCACCGTTGCCACCGTCACGCCGCTCCGCCGCGCCAGTTCCCGTTCCGACGGCAGCTTCCGCCCGAACGGCGAATGGCTGTAGTCGAACTCCAGCCACTTCATGAGCTGGTAGTATTTCGGCACGGGGCTGTTCAGATCGATCCCGATCGGGTCCTCGATCCGGCCGATATCGTCCAGGATGCGCCCACGCTCATCCACCGGCGGCTTGCGCCGCCCGCCCGTCTTCGCGGATTTCTTGCCGCTCATCCTGCTTCCCCGCGCTGTTATTTCGCTCTACGTTCTTTTGGGCATCACGCGCCCGGAGCTTAGCGAGGCGCGCGCGCGCAGGCAATCGCGGCCAAACCTCCTGACCGCTTTCATCCATCCTAGCACGAATCGCGCTCTGCCTGGCAAGTTAGCCCTACGTTTCACATGGGGTCTCTAAGGGAACAGGACTACCTTGAATAGAGATGCGGTGGCAATCTCCAGAGTTAGGCCGGTGGCGAGCCCCAGCAAGGCGCCCACGCCCAGCATAAAGCGGGTCTTTTCGTCTGTGAATTTCACCAGAGTCAGACGCTGTTTTTGAGCAAAAGCGTAACCGGTCGCCGCGCCAAACAATTGGCCCACGATAAGAACGATTAAAAATAAAACGGCGAGCTGCTCGTCGAATTCAGTCAATCCGCCTTGGGCCGCGCGCTGCGCACGAAAAAAATAAAACATGAGAATGGGGACCGAAAGTCCAATTACGGCCTGGAAAAGTTCGGACAGGCTGAATTGGAACCGTCCGCCAAGGGCGCGGAACGAGAACCATATTCGCGAGGTGAACAGGCCCACAAGGCAGAGCATTTGCGTCAGAACAATTCCAAACAAGCACCAAGACTTTTGACGTCCGCTGTTTCCAGGATGGTCCGAGAATAAGAACCCAAGCAGCGACGCCATGAAAAGCAGGAGCAACGAAGCGGATTGAATCTTGCTCAATAGGTGAATTCTTTTTAACGCGGCATAGGCATGTAATTCATGCCTGGCGGCGGCCTTTTTGTAGAAGGTAAGGGCCTTGGCGAGATTGCTTACGGTTCCGATGCCGTGGTCGTGGCAGTGCCCCGCTTGAAAAAGGGCCTCGGCATATCCGAGGTCTGCAGCGCGCTCAAAATAGTGCAGCGCTTCAACCGTATTTTTCTTTACATGCGTCCCGTCGAGATGCCATTCGCCAAGCCTGTACAGCGCTTCGGGTGATTTCTTCGCGGCCGACGCCCGGTACAGTTTAAACGCCCTTTCATAATCCTGTTCGACTTGCCTGCCATGCTCGTAGCAATAGCCGAGGATAAATTGCCCTACCGGATCTCCCAATCTCGCGGATTTCTGTATCAAGGCAAACCATCGGATATCCGACGGGTCCTCTAGAGCTTCGCGCTCACGGATGCAGCCAAGCCTGGCGAGAGCCGCGGGATGATCCTGGGCCGCCGCCTGCTCCAGCCAGCGGTCGCGCTCCCTCGGATTCTTAGCGCCGCCAATACCTTCCTCATGACACATTCCTAGAAGATACTGGGCTTCCAGATGACCTTGCGCTGCAGCGGCCTCCAAAGCGCGGACCCCGGCCTTTTCGTCAGCGAAATTCTTGCTCGCCTCGAGCGTTCTTTTTCCAATTAGGAACTGCGCGTTCGCGTCTCCATTCTCAGCACTAAGCTCCCAATCGGTATCTCTGTTTTCCATCGTTTGCCAAGCCTTAGCCGCGCATGCTATCCCATGGAAAAGTGCCGCACACTACGCATAGGCCGTCACTCTTGGTTAGCCATCCAGGTTGCATGAGGCCATGCTTTCAGTACCACCTCGCAAAGCCAGCACATACCCGCTTACACTACCTTCCACGCCTCTCGCGCCGTATCCTTTCGGGAGACGTGAATTCCGTCATCGGCCGCGCCGAAAGGCTACCACAGCATCGACAGAATGGGGGATCCACTTTCCTCGGATTCACGGCGCCGGCCCAGCGGTCTCGCCTTCGTTCCAGGCCGCGGGCATGCGGACGTGCTGCAGCGTGCGCGGCTTGGACCGGATCAGTTCCACGCCTTTGGCGCCGAACGCTTCAAAATCGACCACGGGGCCGCTCCAGCGCGAAGGCAGGTGCTGGCTGAACCCGACGATGCTCAGGTCGCGCGGCACGTGCAGGCCCACCCGCTTCGCTTCCTGCGCGACCTGCAGGGCGTGGTCCATGGCGAGCACGGCCGTGAACCGCGGCTCCGCCCGCACCATATCTCGAAACGACCCGCCGGACACCTCCATGCTGGCGTTGGCCGAGAAGATCGCGTGCTCGTCCGGCGCCAGACCCGCTTCGCGGCAGGCGGCCGTGAAGGCCTCGGTGCGCTGCTTGGCATTCACGTCGATGTTCCGGACCACCGGCGACGCGTGATAAGGCCGGACGAACGCGATCCGGCGATGGCCCAGCGCGATCATCCGCAGCGTCGCGTCGCGCACGATGGCGTAATTGTCCAGCGCCACCGAATGCAGATACTCCGAGTGTTCGTCCAGGGTCACCACGGGATAGCGCGCCTGGAGCGCCTGGTATTGCTTGAACATTTCCGGCTTGAACGGACAGGCCAGCAGCAGCAAGCCCTGCAGCGGAACGTGGACAAGCCCCGCCGGAAACGCCTTGCGCCACTGCGGCCCCTGGAGCGTGAGGAGCGTGCTGGAGCTCTCCATGGCGGCCAGCGTGATCCCGCGCAGCAGCGCGGCAATCCAATAAGTGTCCTGCGGCCGGATGATGCAGTCCAGAAACGTGTGCGTGACGATCCCGATCGACTGCTCGAACACATCCTCGAACGAAAGGCCCAGGCGCACCACGGGCCGCTGCCGGGGGCCCGCGTGGATGAAGCCCTCCCGCTTCAGCACGTTCATGGCCTGCCCGACGGTCATCTGCCCGACGTTGTAGCTCTTCGCGAGCGCGCTCCAGGTGGGCAGCGGCTTGCCGATAGGGAACGTGCCGCTGGAAATCTTCTTCGCGATATCGTCGGCGACCGCGCGGTACTTGGAACGCGTCCCGGAAGGCCGCCCGCGCGGGCGTGGCGTGCGCATGCGTTCACACCTTTAAGATCAAGCGCTTAAATCGGTTGCACAGGTTCGCTCACGTGGAAATATAGTGGAAATGGAGTGTTGCACAATCGCCAAAGAAGCGCGCGCTTTCAGCGCGCGCTCCGCGTTCCCCCCAATTTCTCGTCCCCCCTCGGAGACCTGGCGGCAGATACAAGCGAGTGTAGTGCCTCACGCATGTTGACGTTTTTCCCCTCCCCCCTTGTGGGGGAGGGTAGGGTGGGGGGTGTTCTCGGCGAGTTGTGGCTTTGCGTCCCCCGATTGCTCGGGGTTTGCTAGTGTCGTTTTGCGCACCTGTGCGCGTACGATGGGAGTATAACAGGGGGGTGTTAAAAATTCAAT
>JACQFI010000116.1 GCA_016200135.1 Planctomycetota bacterium | reverse complement strand
ATGTTCCACGACCGGTTCTGGTTCTGGTTCTTGATCACATAGTTCGCGGTGATCTGATTGCCGACGGCGTTATTCAGGCGCTGGAAACAAGCGCCCACCTGGCCAGTGGCCGCACACGTGGGGAGCGCGGTAGTGATCCCCAGCGCGGGCGTCGCCCCAACAGCAGTCGCGGCCCACCGCGGCCGATTGTCCACGCCCAGATAGGCGCCTTGCGCCGCAGGCAGGTTCGCGTTGATGTAGACCGGGTCGTTGATGTCCCGGTTGTAGATGTAGTCAAGCGTGCCGACCAGGCCCCACGGGAGCTTGCGGTCGACGCCGATGTTGCTGCGCCACGTCTGCGGGAAGCGGAAGCTGTTGTCCGTCACGTCGAGCTCATAGCTGGCCGCCGTGCCGCCGGTCGCCGCCGGCTTGTACTTGTCCGGGTTCGGGTTGAACGGGTAGGCGTTCGTGTTGTTGGTGCTGATGCTGCCGTACAGCACACCCGTGTTGCCGATCTGGTTCGAAATCCAGACGTACGGCGGTTTGCCGCTGAAAAGGCCCGTTCCGCCGCGCACCTGCGTCATTTGATCTTTGTTCAGGTCCCAGTTGAAGCCCACGCGTGGCGACCAGTAGGCCGTCGTCTCCGGGGGTGCGCCGGTGTTGTACTTCACGGCCGATCCGTCCTGATCGCGGAAGGTCAGGTTGTCGGCCACGGGGTTGTCAAACGCCGTGTTGCCGAACTTCGGCACGTCCACGCGCAGACCGGCGGTCACGGTCAGGTTTGTCCTCGGCCTCCATTCGTCCTGCACGTAGCCGCCCGCGTAAATCACGTCGAGAGGCTGGAGCGGTGGCGTCGTCTGGCCCGGCTGCAGCAGGTACTTCACGTAGAAGTTGAGCGCCGACACCGGCGCCACCGTGCGGTTCGGGTTCGCGAGGTACCCGTTGGCATCCGCGTAGAAGTCCGCGTAGCTGTTGTACGAATACGAGCTCTGGATGCCGAAGTAGAACGAGTTGTCCGAGTGGAACTTCTCGAGCGTGCCGCCGAAAGTGATCGAGTGGTCCTTCGCGAACTTCGTCACGCTGTCCTGCACCTGAAACGTCTTGTAGCGAAGCAGGTTGTAGGGTGTGAACGGCTCGCTGCCGAACGAGGTCAGGGGGCTGCCCGTACCGTCGCTGATGACCACGAACGGGAACAACGGAGTCTGCCCGAGGGGGCCGCGGCTCTCGTCCTGGAACGTGTGGCCGATGATCAGGTTGTTCGTCAGGTTGTTCCCGAACACCGAGTTCCATTCGCCCACGCCCGACTTGAGATTCTCGAGAATCTCGTAGTTGGAATTCGCGAACGTCAGGAAGTTCGTGGAGCCGGTCTGCCGACTCGTGCCGAGCGACGATGATCCCGACTGGTTGATGGGGCTGTTCGAATCCAGCTGGTTGTACCGGAACGTCACCTTGTTGGAGCTGTTGACGTTGTAGTCGCCCTTGAGCATCCACGGTTTGGCCGGCGTCAGCTTGGGGATGTTGTCGAATGGGCCGGTGTCGTAGTTGAACTTCGAGGACAGGAACGAGCTGAGGGCGCTCAGGTCAGACGCAAGGACACGCGTCGTGTTGCCGCCGACCGGCGCGCCGCCCGGATTCGACGTGAACGTCGTCAGCGGCCGTGTATCCTCCTGCTTTTCGTAACTGCCGAAGGCGAACAGCTTGTTCTTGACGATTGGACCGCCCGCCCAGACGCCCGTCGTGTGCGTCGTGAAGTTAAGGGGATTGAAGCGGTTCGCCCCGGCCGTCGTGCCGACGAACCCGGAACACGTGTCCACGTTCGTGAGGTCCGAACAGTCTTCATTACGCGTGCGGCGGTACACCGAACCGGTAAACGAATTCGTTCCGCTGCGCGTGACCGTGTTCACGCCGGCACCCGTGAAGCTGCCCTGGCGCACGTCATACGGCGCGACGCTGACCTGCACCTGCTCGATCACTTCGAGCGAGATCGGCGCGACGCCTGTGCGGTCGCCGATGCCGCCGGTGGTGACACCCAGTCCGAACGAGTTGTTGAAATAGGATCCGTCCACGGTCATGTTGTTCGCGCGGTTGTCCTGGCCCGCGAACGTGCCGCTGCCGCCGTACTGCGGCGTCAGCCGCGTGATGTCCGTGATGCGGCCGGTGATGGTGGGCAGCGTCGCGAGATCCTCGCGCGTCACGGCCGTCGCCGGACCGGTGCGCGTCGAGCTGAAGACGGGATCGCTGGCGCCCGACACGGTGATCGTTTCCGCGATCGACGCGAGCGCGAGCGTGAACTCCACCTCCTGAGCGACGCCGAGACTCAATTGAATGTTGTTCTTGGCTTCCGTCCGGAATCCGCTCAGCGCCGCGCTAATCGTGTACGGCCCGCCGACGCGCATGCCAGGAACGAAAAAGCGTCCATCCGCCTGCGTCACGCCTTCATACGTGGTGCCCGAAGGCTCGTGCACGGCCGTGATGCTGACGCCGGGAATGACGGCCCCCTGCGCGTCCTTTACGACGCCTGCCGCGGCCGCCGTGGTGACGCCTTGCGCGCTGGCGCGCCCGGCCGGTGACCACAGGGCAGTCAAAATCAAGAAGGTGATCGTTCTGAGAATCGTGCGACTCATGTGTTCTCCATCGTTCGAGTTCCGGAAACGGTGAGAAGAGGTATGCATTTCGAGTAGGATGATTGCGAGAGACGGAGTATTTTACCCCCGCCGCATGACGGCAGTGATACAAAAAGGCCGTTGGGAGTGACCCAACGGCCTTTCGATCCAACATGTTGTAGGGAGATGCGCGGCTAGCTGGTGACGCCGGCGGCCTTCTTCTTCCGGAGCTCTTCCGCCTTGTCACGGAGCTGATCGGCCTGCTTCACGAGGGCCATCGCCTTGTCGTGATCCTTCTCCATATTGGCTTCCAGCCGCAGCAGGAGGTTCTTGTAGACCAGAGCCTCCATGTAGTCGGCCTTGATCTGCAGCGCCCGATCGACCGCCTCCACGCCCTTCTGGACGAACGCCCGCTTCTCGGCTTCCTTCAGCTTGAAGTCGCGGTAGGCCTCGTCCCAGTAATACACGGCAATCATATGAAACGCCTCTGGATTATTGGGTTCCTTCGAGGCGCGTTCTTCGAGCGCCTCAATCGTCTTGTCGAAGTGGCCCTGCCGGTTGTAGTAGCCGGCCAGCGTGGTGTAGACCGAGGGGTCCGCGGGACGGTTGGTTTTCGCGGCGATAAGAATGCGCTCGGCCTCTTCGTAAACCCCCGCGTCCTCGTATAGCTTGGCGAGCT
>JACQFI010000118.1 GCA_016200135.1 Planctomycetota bacterium | reverse complement strand
GGGAGGGGGGACCGAGGGGGGAGGGCCGCATACCCAGGGCGGCGGCCCGATGGCTCGGGCCTTGCCCTGGGCTATCACCTGTTGTCCTTTCAGGACAAGAAACAGCACGCACCAAATTTTAAGTAAATCGGTGACAGAGAATGGCACATCGTTAAGGCCTAAATCACGGCTCGCGTCGCAGACACCCATGGTGAAACATCGCTTAACTACGTGCAATTCGTGCCAGAGCACTCCATCCAACCATCAGCCGGGCCCAGCAATCGTCTTGCCCTCGTGCCACGTGGTCTTGATGCGAACGGTTTCGATGGCGGCGCTGTTGCGCTTGAGGACCTCCACGGCGACGGACCCCATTTTTTCAAAGTCAATCTCGGGGCCGGACCAATTCGGCTCATCGGTCTTCACGCGAAAGGTGGCGACGCTTAAGTGGCGCGGAATCTTCAAGCCGCAGGCATGCGCCTCGCCGGACAGTTCCGGCAGGTGCGCGAGGGTGGCGGATACGATCGCGGTCGGGCGGGGTTTGGCGCGAAGGACCTTGCGAATGGAGTCGCTGCGCCCCAGCAGCGTCGCGCTGACGATGCGGTAATTCTGCTCGGTCAAGCCCGCCTGCCGGCACGCCGCGAGGAAGCCTTCCTGGCGCTCGCGCGCATCGGGGTCGATATCCTTCAGCGAATGCACGACCGAACGAATGAAGGCGAGCTGCGTGTGGCCTTTCTTCAGCAGGCGCGACGTCGCGTCGAACGCGGCGGCGAAATTATCCACCGTCACGGCGTTCATCTTCACGCCGGCCGGAGGCTGATCGAGCAGGACCGTGCGCACGTTCATTTCCGCATATTGCCTGAGCAATGCCTGCGTAAACGGGCCCCACAAAAGCAGTCCTTTGATGGGCAGGTCGCGCAACCCTTCCGGACAGCGATGCCGCCACCACTCCATGTGTTGCACCACGATGCAGGTCTCTCTGGTTTCCTGCAGCGCGCGAAAGACGCCGTGTCCCAGGCCCGGCGCCGCGTCCATGCCTGAAAACCAGGTTAATCCCGAGCGCAGCACCAGCACGACCGCACCGGTGAAGATCTCGTCCACCGAGACCCGCCGGACCGCGGTGGCGCGGCGGGCGCGCGCGATATGCAGATGGCCCAGGTCGCGCAAGGCGTGCTGCGCCCGCCAGATGGTCTTTATTCCGACGCCGTATTCCTGCGCCAATTCGCGGCACGAAGGGATGGGCTGTCCGATCGCCCACTTTCCCGAGGCGAGCTGGGCCTGCATGGCAGCCACGATCTTGCGATAGACGGGCACGGGTCCGGCCGGTCGGCCGCCGCGAGGCCTGCGCGCCATAAGGGGTCCCCAGTGCACCTGTTCGAGAAAGGTAACAAGAAGGCAACATAAGCGTGGCAAAGAAATTATTCAATGAAAGAGCGCTGCAACCGGGACTATTCTCTTACGGAGACGAGAACCCGATGCGAGGAGACGCGCTCATGTACAGGATGAACAAGCTTCCGGCCTTTGCCGCACTGCTGGCCATCGTTTCAGCGGCAGCGCTGAGCGCGGAAGCGCCAAACGCCGCGACCGATTGGCCGCAGTGGCGCGGGCCGAATCGCGACGGGGTGGCCATCAAGAGCCCCAAGTTGCTGGACGAGTGGCCGGCAAGCGGACCCGCGCGGATCTGGAAGAGCGAGTTCATTCCTTCCTTTCGCATGGGCGGCGCGGGCAGTCCGGTGGTCGCGGACGGAAAAGTGTTCATGTACGTGAGTTGGTATCATCCGGTGGGCGGCAAAAATGAGATTCGTCCCATTACGGCCGAGCTGCTGACGAATTGAGGTTGGCTGCCGGATCTTCCCGAAGACCTGGCCAAGAAGATCGATGAAGCCCGCGCGTCTGCGACCCGGCCGAATTTCCGCGGGATTGGCTATCCCTGGTACGAGTGGCCTGCGAAGTCCAAAAAGGAGCAGCTCGAGGCGCTGCCCAAAGCTTTAAAAGATCACCCCGAAATGGAGACCTACATCAAGGAGTTCATGACCAAGCTCGATCCGGCCGTCGCTTCAAAATACGGCGAATACATTCAATGGCGCATATGCGCCTTAAATACGGCGGGGCCTGAAGACCGGACCCTCTCGTGGGAAGAATTGAAGAAACTGAAAGCCGGCGAAAACAGAGACTATTCGACCTGGACGGAATTTCTGAAGGGCTACCAGCGAAATGGTGAAGAGTACGCCTGCTGGACCATCGCATGGGAAAAAGCGACCGAGTCGATCACGGACACCCTCGTTTGCCTGGATGCCGCAACGGGCAAGCTGCTTTGGAAGAAAGATTTCCCCGCGACCAAGGTGTCCGTGGGCTGGGGGCTGAGCCCGTCCGGCACGCCCGCGGTCTGGAATGGAAAATGTTATTTCGTAGGCATCATGGGCATCTATTGTCTTTCCGCCAAAGACGGCACGCTCCTGTGGCAATCAAAAGAAGGAGGCAACTCGCACGCATCGGTGCTGGTCGCAAACGGCGTCGTGGTGGGCGGCTGGCCGTTGGCCGCTTACGACGCCGAAAGCGGCAAGAAGCTTTGGTATACCGGCAATTACCGCGCGGGGGGAACCCCGATATTATGGTCTACTGGCGGCAAAAATTACATCATTGCCGCCGGAAGCTGGGGCGTAACCCTTTGCTGTATTGACATGGCAACCTGGAAAGTTGTGTGGGATTTCAAGACGGGCAATTCAGGCCAATCGACTCCGGTGATCGTGGGCGACACCCTTGTTTTCTCGGCCGATGTGGGCACGTGCGCGTATAAGATTACGCCCGAGAAAGCGGAATTTCTGTGGAAGAGTCCGGTGAACGACGGCATCGAGAGCTTCGTGGTTTATCAGGACCATATCTATATGGACATCAGCAATCATCGTGCGCCTGAGTGGTATTGCTTGAGTTTGAAAACAGGCGAGACCAAATGGCATCTAAGAAATCCATCCAGCCGCGGCAATATTGTCTCATCGCCCATTCTGGCCGACGGCAAAATAATGATTCCTACAACTTCGGAAGGCACCCATGCAGGCTACACCTTGCAGATGTTCAAGCCCTCGCCCGAGAAATTCATCAGCCTGGGCAAATTCAATCCGGAAGGGGCGCAATGTTCGTCTCCGGCTTTTGTCGGAGGTAAATTGTATCTGCGCGTGTGGGACGGCATCGCCTGCTACGATCTAACGGCGAAATAAGAGACCGCAGAAAAAGTTTATCTGCGCCGAACTCCATGCTATACCACGGCGTACCCGTACGCTGGCGCGTGTACCTTACGCGTTCATGTACGCCCGAATAGGATAGATATCGGCATGTATCTCCTGGGCCTCAGCCTGGAATCGCTCTCCGTCTCGGATATCTCGCTGGCGATCGTGGCCGGGGTGGCCGTAGGCGCCGGCGCGGTCTCGTACCGGCGGTATCGCAAATACGAGCGGCAGATGCCGGAAGGCTGCCGCACCGTCTTGAAGACGTTCTTTGCGCCGCTGCCGCTGGAAAAGCTGACCACCGTCAGCCGCATCTTCCCTCTGCGCATGCGCGTCGACCTGCAGAAGACCCTGCGCGGCGTGCTCTCTTCCGCGCGCGAGCACCGTTACTGCGGTGTGCGCAACGAGTACGCTCACGAAGGCATCTCCCTTGGCTCGATGCTTGCGTCCGCGCGCATGGAACCGCACGTCTCGTCCCTCGAGCACGAAGAGATCGACGTCGGCGAAGCCGAGCCCGTGCGCTGCGTGAAGCAGGCGCTGTGGCTGCTCGAGAGCGGCGGCCAGCGCTACGCCGTGCTGCTTGCCGACGAGGTCCAATATGGCATGCGAAGCGGCATCCGGGTCGAGGTCGGACATGCGCCGGAGGCGGCGGGCGAACGCCTGGCCTCGGAGCTCTTCAAGGCGCTCGAAAAAGGCGTCGCCGCAGCGGGCACCTACCGCGGCAAGGTGCTCTCGCTGGAAGTCAGTACCGACTACCGCGGGCAGACGCTGGGCTTGAAGGTCCACAAGATGCGGCCGGTCGAACGGGACGGCATCATCCTGCCGCAACGCACGCTCGCTCTGATCGACCAGAACGTGCTCAAGTTTGCCGAGCAGCGCCGCGCGCTGGCTGAACTCGGGCTCTCGGCCAAGAAAGGCCTGCTCTTCTTCGGACCGCCCGGCACGGGCAAGACGCTCACGCTCCACTATCTCATTCAGGCGCTGCAGGGCCATACCTTCCTGCTCGTCACCGCCGAACAACAAGGCGCCATCGCCGAATACATGCTGCTTGCGCGGCTGCTGCAGCCCGCGGTGGTCGTGATCGAGGACGCCGACCTGATTGCGCGGAATCGCGAAGACATGGCCAGCGCGTGCGTCGAGAGCCTCCTCAGCACACTGCTGAACGAGATGGACGGCCTGCGGCCCGACGCGGAGATCTTCTTTATTCTTACGACCAACCGCCCGCAGGCCCTCGAACCCGCGCTCGTCTCGCGCCCCGGGCGCATCGACCAGGCCATCGAGTTCCCCATGCCCGACGAGCCCTGCCGCGCGCGTCTCCTGCGGCTTTACGCCGGCAAGATCGGACTCGCCGACGGCCTCGTGGCGTCCGTCGCTTCAAGGACGGAAGGCGTGAGCGCCGCGTTCATCAAGGAGTTCGTGCGCCGGGCCGTGCAGTATGCGCTGGATGCCGGCCGCGCCAAAGAACTCGCCGCACCCGACATCGAGAACGCGCTCCAGGACATGCTCCAACAACGCGGCACGCTTCAGGGCCGTCTTCTCGGAGCAGGTCCGAAGGACGCGCCAGCGGAGCAAGACAACTGAGCACCCCGTTTGGGCTTGAAATCGATAGGCCTCGGGTCCTCGCCTTCCCCAATAAAGATCGTTAAGATTTTTCTGCCCGCTGAGAAGTTCTTGGTGTACTGGTAAGTAAGTGGTTAATGTGATTACTTAGAGGTTACTATAATGCTTGAGAGTGCTCTTAAAGTGGCTCTGGATCGAAACTTATCCATCCCATTGTACCAGCAAGTCTATGATTCCATTAGACATAGCATCACAAGCGGCGAGCTAATCCCCGGCGCTCCCTTCCCTTCTGAGCGTGACCTGACGACTCAACTTCAGATTACTCGGCCAACGCTGCGCCAGGCGCTGGAGCAACTGGAGCGCGAAGGCTATGTCCGGCGCCAGCACGGCATCGGCACCTTCGTCGAACAGCCCGCCAAGTGGAAGCCCACGCGCAAGGTCCTCAATCTCGGCATCGTGACGTGGGAACCGGAGCTCAAAGGCTACTGGAAGGACCTGCTTGGCAAGCTCTGCGCCGAGGCCGGCACGAACGGGATGGAAGTTCGCACGCTCCTGGGCCCCCACCGCGATGCGCCTACGCCGGACCTCGAAAAGCGCGTCGTGGAGGCCAAGCTCGACGGCGTGATCGCCTTTGCGACGACGCTGCGCGGGAATCTCGACCCGTTTTCCGGGCTGCGTGTGCCCAAAGTCATGCTCGAACTCCGCGACCGCATCGAGGGCGCGGACAACGTGGTGGTGGACAGCCGGCGCGGCATGTACGAAGGCGTCCGCGAGTTGATCCGGCTCGGCCATCGCGAGATCGGCTTTGTCGGCGCGGTCTTCTGCGACCACAACCCCGGCCGCGAGGGCCTCTTCAAGCTGGCCCCTGAGACCGAGACGCGCTTTAAAGCCTACCGCAGCGCGCTGGAAGACGCGGGCATAGCCTACCGGCCGGAGCTCTACGCGGAACTGCCCTTCACCGATGAGATCGTGGACGCCTGGGTGCTCGAGCGCCAGCGGGCGGGCACGCTGCCCACCGCCCTCGCGACGTTCGACGACCTGATGGCCAATCTCGTGATCCACGGCTGCCGCCGGTGCGGGCTCGCGGTGCCGGGCGACGTGAGCGTGCTCGGCTTCGGCAACATCCTGCCGGAAGCGCAGCGCGGCGAAGTCGCCACCGCGAGCATCGATTTCACCAGCATGGCGCGGCTGGCGGTGGAGCGCATTCACGAGCGCGCGACCCGCGGTGGCATGGCGGGCATGATCCTGACCGCCGATTCGGCCTTCAAATCCGGCGCCTCCATCGCGCGCCCGGCCTCCAAAGGATAACGCATGCGCATATCCTGTTCGCTTCTTCTGGCTGCGTTGTCGTTGAGCAGCATGCTTCGCGCCGAAGACGCGCCCCGCGTGGCGCTCGGCTTCGAGAAAGCTGAAGAGATCGAAGCCCTCGCGAAAGCAGCGGAGAACGCCGCGGCCGAGGCCTCCGCGGATAAGGGCGTCACCGAAGGCAAGCAGAGCCTCAAGGTCGCCTTCAAGCAGAACACGCAGTGGTCGTCGCTCGCGCTCTCCGGCGAGTGCCTGAAAGGCTGGGACGGCGCCGAGGCCGTCGCGCTGGACGTCTTCACCGAGAACGCCGAAGGCGCGGAGCTCTCGTTTGAACTCCAGGACAGCCAGAGCCGCGACTACGCGACGCGCTGTACGCTGCCGGCGGTGAAGCTGGCCAAAGGCGCGCAGACCCTCACCTGGAAATTAACGCACCTGCGCCGCAACGGCAAGGAAAGTGGCGACTGGGAGTCGCTCGCGCCCGCCGACAAACTCGCCCTGCGCGACTTAGTGAAAGTGAAGATCTTCACTACGCCGCCCAAGGACCGCGACCTCGTCGTCTGGTTCGACAACCTGCGCCTCACGCCCAAGAGCCCCGAGGCGCTCGCGGCGGAGAAGAAAGAGTCCGAAGCGAACAGCGCCGCGGAGCAGGTTGCGTACAGCGCGAACTTCGAGAACGGCAAGGGCCTGGGCGGCGAGGGCGTGCCGTTTAAAGGCAACTGGCTGCCGCTGGATAAGAACGTCCTTCCGGAACTCGCCGCGCCGCTCGGCAAGGGCAACGACTCCAAGCTGGCGCTGACGGTCAAGGCGGCCAAACAGGCCGGCGCGGTGTGTATGGAACTCCCGCTGCACGGCACGGTCGTCGAGCCCGAAGGCTGGGACGGCGTGGTCTCACTGCGCATCTACAATGGCGGCTTCAAAGCGTTCCAGATGTCGTACTCGCCCGTGATCCCCAGCGACATCACCTTCCACCGCGTGGACTTTGATGCGCCCAAGGGCGCATGGACCGCCATCGAGATCCCGCTCGACAAGTTCCTCTACCACGGCCGCCGCCCGCGCCGCGGCTGCCCGCAGGAGTACCTCTGCCTGATCGGGATGGGCCCCGAAGCGGACGGCAGCGTCTTCCAGTTCGACGACGTGAAAGTGAAGCGCGTGAAGCGCGCGGGCCTACCCGCCGCCGAGCCGAAGGCCGCCCTGCCCGAAGGCGTCGCCTACGCGCAGAGCTTCGACGACGCGGCCGATTTCGACCTCGAGAGTTTTTACCCGGCCACGCGCAACGCGAACGTCTTCCGCGTCGCCGGCGGCCTGGACGCGGATGGCAAGCCGGTCCCGGCAGCCAAGGAAGGCGCAGCGGCGCCCGAACGCGGAGCGCTCGAGCTGCCATGCTACGAGAAGAACCAGGAGTTCAGCGGCGGGCGCAGCCTGAGTTTTGCCGGAGAAGGCCACGTCATCGAATTCGACTGCCTGCTCGAAGGCGTAACGGATTTCGCGGTGGTCGTGCGCGGCGCGAAAGGCCGCTGGCGCCAGTACCCCACGCCTGAAGCCGGCAAATGGGTGCGCGTGACGGTCTCGGCCGAAGAGTTCGCGCCCTTCGGCACAGCGCCCAAGGACGGCATCGAGAAGAAGCTGAGCAAGGCCGAGCGCTTCGGCGGCCTCTTCTTCTCGGCCACTGCGGACGGCTCCGGCGCCAGCCGCGTCCTCATCGACAACCTGACGGTCAAACGTGTGGAACCTCAACCCACCAAGAAGGAGTAATGCTATGCGTACGTTGAGAACCATCGCCCTGCTCGCCGTCGCGAGCCTCGCGCTCGGCATCGGAGCCGCCCGCTCGGCCGAGACGGCTGCGAATGCGTCCATGAACCTCGATTGGCCGGGCTGGCGCGGCCCCAGCCACAACGGCGTCGCGCCCTCGCAGCCGTTCAGTTGGAAGTGGCCCAAGGATGGCCCGAAAAAACTCTGGAGCTTGAACATCGGCGCGGGCTACGCCAGCCCCATCCTCTGCGACAACCGCGTCTTCGCCTTCGGCCGGATGAACGGCGACTGGATCCACGCTATCGACGCCGTCTCCGGCGCCGTGCTCTGGAAAACGAAAGTGGGCGAGGGTCGGGACGAGTTCGTCAGTTCGACGCCCTGCACCGACGGCATTCTGGTCTACTCCGTCACCGCCGACGGCAACGTCACGGCGCTGGACGCGAAGACCGGGAACGAAGTCTGGAAGGTGAACCTCGTCAAGGAGTACAAGACGAATCGCGGCGGCTTTCACGGCATCGCCAACTCGCCGCTGCTGGTCGGCGACATTTTGGTGCTCGCGCATGGCGTGGGCCTGAACAAGACCACCGGCAAGCTCGTCTGGCAGAACCCGGAAGCGATGACCGGCGGCCATACCTCGCCCATCTCCTGCATGTCCGACGGCAAGCCCGGCGTGCTTATGCTGGCGAAAAACCTCATGTTCCTCGACCCGCTCACCGGCAAGAACTTCTGGAGCGAGACCAAGTTCAAGAATCCAACCTCCGGCTACATGGATCCGCTTGTGACCGGCGACGAAGTCCTTGTCCTCGGCGGAGCCGGCGGCAGCCACATCAAGTTCAACACCACGTCGGCCGCCGAGGACAACAAGGACGTCTTCAACAGCGGCAAGTGGGGCTACTTCGGCGCGGGCGACATGGCCAATCCGGTCAAGCATCAAGGATACCTGTACGTAACCCGCACCGGTTCGAGCGATCGCTCCGGCATGTTCGCCGACAACCCGGATATGTCCGCGAGCTGCCTGCAGTGCTTCGACGCGAAGACGTTTAAGAACATGTGGACGCAGCACGGCGTCAGCGGCACGCCGATCCTCTGCGACGGCAAAATGATCTTTCAGGGCCAGTGGGGCGACCTGCGCGTAATCGAGGCCTCGCCCGACGGCTACAAGGAACTCGCCAACGCCAAGATCATCGACTGGAAGAACGGCGGGCGCGGCACGCTCGGCCAGGCCTCGTTCTCCACGCCCATCCTCTCGAACGGCCGGATCTACATGCGGAGTTATTACGGGGAACTCGTCTGCGTGGACGTGAGCAAAGACGCGTCCGACGCCGAAGCCGCGGGCGAACGCGACCGCATCGTCGGCGAACTCTACACCGTCACCGGCACGCTGGGCCCCAAAGAAGCGGGCATGCCGGACTATGTCGTCGGAGTGCTTACCGAAGACGCGAAGGTTCAGGGCAAGCCCAGCGCGTTGAAGCTCTGCGCCACGAAGCACAACGACAACCCCGGCCACCTCGAAAAGATCGCCGGCATGGTGGGAAGCAAAGCGCACGTCACCGTGACGGGCACAATCCTTTACGACGGCCAGATGAGCGTCAACGAGATGGCGCCGGTCGATGGCGCGAAGACGGGACCGTGAACGCCGCGAGCGGCCTCACTTCCCGCTGCCGAAGCAGACCACAGTGCTCGTGCTGTTCACGATCAGAAAGCCGTTGGCGATGGCGGGATTGCCCACGGGGCCCAGCGTCTTCTCGTCCCACTGCGTGGACCATAATGAACCGCCGCTCTTGAGATCGTAAGCGGAGATGATGCCGCCGCTCGCCACGATCAGCGCGCCGTTCTTGCCCGCGCCTTCGGCAATCGCCATGCACGCGCGGCGGTAGGTGTGGTACTGCTCGTCGAGGACCTCCTTCGTGCCGCCCATGCGCAGCCCGCTCAGGTAAAGCCCTGCTTGCGGGAAAGGCTTGGGCGCCTGTCCCTGCCACGCGGCGCTCTTGCCCACATTCTTGCCTTCGGTCGGAACGGCGCTCAGCGCGCCTTCATCGGTGAGCACCACGCACAGGCCGCGTGCCAGCGCTGGCGGATGCCGCGCCTCCCCGCCGACGGCCAGGCTCCAGACGGGCGCGCCGTCCGCGGGGTTCAAACAATAGAGTTTCCCATCGTCCTTCTTCACCGCGTAGGCGCACTTGCCGTCGCATGAGACCCCGCCCCAATCGCCCTCGAGCTTCCACACCTCGCTGCCGTCGGCCTGCTTGAGCGCGTAAAGCCCCTTCGGGCGCTTCATCGCCGCGCCCGCCCACTTCGCGGAGACAAACACCATCCCCGCGCCCTGCGCGATCTGGCAGAACGGCATCCCGTCCTGACACTTGTTCCCACCTTCCTGCAGCGCGGTCCACTTATGCTTTCCCTTCAGGTCGTAGGCCGTGATGTTCGGGCCTGCATTATCCACTTTCATCGTACAGCCCACGACTATCAGCCCGGCCTGCTCGTCGACGCTTATCTGGCCCCAACTGTCCGCGCCGCCGCCCCACGTCGCTTCGCCCTTCTCGACCGCGACGCCGCCCAGGCCGTCGTCGTTGTAAATCACGCTGCCCTCCGCCGCGGCCAGGTAACAGCCGAGCGCCCAGTCGTGCTTGTGCGACCACTCCCAGGACTTCTGGCCCTTGGCGAAATCCAGCGCCACAAGGTACGGGTTGTTGGCGGGATCGCCAATCTTCGCGTCACCGTTCTGATTTCCGATGCAGGAGAGCGTGACGCGATCCTTGTAGATAATCGTCGAAGCCACGCGCGCGACCGGCGCGGCCTTGGTGTAGTGCCACTTCTCTTCGAGCGGGAACTTCAGCGCGCCGGAAGTGGCGAAGCGCGCGCCTCCGTCGCAGCCGTACTGCGGCCACACTCCGGTTTCTTTCGCGGCAAATGCGGGCTCGGCGGGCGTCTCGGGCTTGGAGTTCCCCGCGGGAACGAGTTTCTCCGTCGCGAGCTTGGCCAGGCGCGCATACCGATCTTTGATCGCCTCCGCAAATTTGTGCTCCGCGTCGGTCTGCTGCGCGAGTTCCAAAAGCTTGCGTGCGGGTTCCGGCAGGTTCGCGGCCAGCGCGTAATCGGCGCCGGCGAGGGCGCGCTCGGCGTTGCCTACCGCCGCGCTCTCCGCCACACCCGCGATTTGTTCGACCGAGAGGTCCATCCAAGCGACTGGCAGATCGTTGCCTTTGAATTTTACGGTGAGGTTCTTCGCGTCGGCCTTGAGCGCCTGCACGCGCTCCGCCTTGCCGAAGACGTTGACCCAAATCTGCAGCGTCTGCGCCTTGGCCGCGTCGTTGACGTAGGGCACAAGCGCCGCGAGAGCCTTCTCCTGATCGGGCGCGTCTTCCGCTGGCGCCGAACACACCGCGAACAGCAGTGCGACAACAAACAGCGCCCGCCGGCCCGGCCCGTCGTTGCGCATAGAACTCCCTCGCTCTGTCCCGCTTTACATACACTTCATCGGCGGACCGAGCCGCCTCGTCCTCGCATCAATATATGGTTAAACGTAAGGATTCGTGACACGAAAAGCCCACGTGAGCCGGTGCAAACGCGCTCGCGGGCTTCTCTATTTAAGATGGAAGTAACTCTGGGTTACCGCTGAATGACCTGCGTCTCCGACGTGGTCCGCTCGATGTGAACGCCGACCAGGCTGTCGAGCAGCACGCGCATCGCGCGCAAGGCGTGGCGGCTGCGGCATTCCACGAACAGGAACCCGTCCTCCAGGCGCACCGTCGCCACCGCTTCCTGGACGATCGCGCCGCCGCGCGTCTGCGGCACCATCCAGATGAACTCTTCCGCGCTGCTCGACGACTGGCCGCGCGAGAACTCCGGCAGGTTGCGCAGCGTCCGCGTTACGGCGGGCAGATTGGTGACCGCGTATTTCGAAGCAAAAACGATCGGCGGTTGCTCAAGCATTTCAACCATCCGTGTTCCCCCCACGGTGATGAACGCCATCTCGAACGGCCGAAGCCGTCCGGTGAATCGATTAAATTGTGCCGATAGGCGAAAAAGCAATCTAACCCATTTTTATCCAACGCAAGAGTAATGTTCGGATTGCAAGCTTTATCGTGCTTTACAGAGCTTCGAGCGGGATATTTTATGCCTTCTTCGTGCAATCGCCGCTTTTCCGTCAATGTTCGTTGGTAAACGGGCCGCCGCCGAGTTCGCGCAGCCGCGCTCGGACCCGGCGGCCGTCGATCTCCGCCGCTCCTTTGGCATCGCGTGCGGCCATGGCCGCGGCGACGCCGGCCGCCTCGCCCAACGCCATCGCGGTGACGGTCACGCGCGTCGAGCTCGCTGCCTCGCGCGTCGCCGAATGGCAGCGCCCCGCGACGAGCAGGTTCGAGACCCCGCGCGCCACCAGCGACCGATAGGGGATGTCGTACGGCTGCGGCGGCGTCTGCTTCTCTTCTTTCGGATGCGCCGAGCCCGCCGTCGCCTTGTTGGGATGGATATCCATGTACCAGCTCCCCGTCGCGATGGCGTCCTCGAACGGCCGCCGTTCGAGCAGGTCGTTGCCGGTCAGCACGTACGCGCCCGCGATCCGCCGCGTCTCGCGCACGCCGATGAACGGCCCGCTGCCGATAAAGTAGCTCTCCTCGAAGCCCGGCACCTCCTTCTTCCACGTCTCGAACATCGTCCACGCGTCGCGGCGGCCCTGCATCTCCGCGCGCGTCAGGTCCGCGGCGTCGATGGCGTTGCCCGGCACGCGCACCGCGTGGACGTAGCCTTCATCGGACGCGAAGACCGAACTGATCCCCGGCCCGTAGAAGTACGGCAGCGCGCCCGCAGCGTGCGCGCGCTCGAGCGCCTCGCGGGCCAAGCCGTGCGTCTCCGGCTTAAACCGCACGTTCCCGATGCGGAAGTGCATCGTCATCGGCATGCGTTCGGTGCTGCGTTCGAGCGTGCAACCGGACCAGGCGGCGATATCCGCATCGCCTGTCGCGTCGATCACCGTGTGCGCCTCCACGCGCGTCAGCCCATCCTTGCTGGCGAAGCGCACCGCCGCGATGCGCCTGTTGGCGACCTCGGTCTCGCACGCGAAGGCGTGAAAGAGCGTCTTCACCCCGGCCTCGGCCAGCATCCCGTCGGCGAGGATCTTAAACTGGTCGATGTTGTAGAGGCATACGCTGCCGTGACGCAGTAACGCCCGGCCCGTCGGCGTCTTGATCTCCTCGATCTGCCGCGCGTCCGGCGCAACTTGCCCGAGCCGCACCAGCGTCTCCAGCGCCAGCCCGCGCACCACCAGCCGCCCCGTGTGCCAGCAGGCGATGCCGTCCAGAAACGGCAGCCCCACGGCGGTCAGGATGCCGCCGGCAAACGGCGCGCGCTCCAGCAGCAGCACTTTCGCGCCTTCCCGCGCCGCCGCGAGCGCCGCGCCCAGCCCCGCACATCCGCCCCCACAGACCAACACGTCCACTTTCATGTCATGAACCTCCAGAGCCGTTTGCCGTAGTTCCCCTCCCCCCTTGAGGGGGAGGGTAGGGTGGGGGGCGTTCGACCAAGGGCTCCCCCCTCCCCAACCCTCCCCCTCTAGGGGGGAGGGAGAAACAGCCCCGCGCTACACGAATGCCTCACCTTCGCCCACAATTTATCCCCAACAGGTGTCCTTGAACCATAGGCTCAACCAAGTATTCTTTGCATCCAATGGGTGATTTTTTGTGCCTACTTTAGCGCTGCCAAAAACCCGCGTCCTCGCACCCGAAGCCTTCCTCCGGGCGCTACTGGACGAGCGCACGCGCCTCGCGTTCCCGCAGGCCGCGCGTTCGCGCGCCTATCCGGAATGGCACGTGCAGCGCCGCGCGATCCCCGAGCACCTGCTCTACCTCTTTACCGAACACGTCTGTGAAGGCGTCGTCGCGGGCAAGCCGCTGCGCCTGGAACCCGGCAGCTTCGTCTGGGTGATGCCGGGGGTCCTGCATGAATTCCGCATTCCGCGCGGCCAGCCGGCCTTCGGCATGTTCCACTTCAAGATCGCGATGCAGATGCCGCCCAAGAAGGACAATGCCGCGCCGCGGCTGCGCTCGAACTTCATCTATCTGCCCAACGCTCAGGAACTTCAATCGGCCTGCGCCGGGTTGGTGCGCGAAGCCCACCGCAACACGCCGCTCGCGCGCCTGCACGCGCGCGCATGGCTCCTGCTGCTGATGGGCGAAGCCCTGCGCCTGGCCGACGCCGCGGGCCCGGCCGCGCAGACCCTAAGCGAACGCCAGCGCCAGTTGCTTGGCGCGTACGTGCGCGAACACCTGGCCAAGCGCCCGCGCCCGAGCGAACTCGCGGGCGTGTTGCGCTTGAGCCCCGACTACTTCGCGCGCATCTTCCGCAAGACCTTCGGCATCCCGCCGCGCGCCTGGCTGGTGCGCGAACGCATGACCGTCGCCGCGCAGCGCCTGAGCGAATCGAACCTGACGGTCTCGGAGGTGGCCTACGAACTCGGCTTCCAGGACGTCTTCCTCTTCAGCCGCCAGTTCAAACGCATCTTCGGCCGCGCCCCCCGCGCCTTTCGCCGCGAACCCGGCGGCACCTTCGCGCCGTAATGGCTGCCACCGCGAGCAAACCCTTCACTCATGGCTGGGGCTCAAAATTCGGGTGCCACTGGCTGAGGCCTTTTTCAGCCAGTGCGGGTGCTTGAATTGCGCTTAATATCAGGAGGATAATTTAAGATGTGCAGAAAGTTCTGGACGGCCCTGCACTGGCTGCATACCGTCACATATAGTGGCGCTAAACCATCAAGGTGTTGACATGAATCAAGAATATATTGAATCCTTGCAAAGGTTAATTAAAGAAAGGACGAAGTGTGAATCTCAACACCTTCGTTCTGAGAAAGCCGAAGTGCGTGATAGGCAAGATGGAACATTAGCATGGCGAGGTATAGTTGAGGTATTCAACATTTTTCACCATCCAACCGCCTTCAAGTGTTTTGCTTGGGATCATAGCAAAGGAGAAAGAGAGCCGATTTATGATGAAATTCTTCGAATGCCTCCTGACAAGCCTTACCTTGCGATGGCGCTTGCGATTGAGGATTTTAATGATCCCTCAAAAGCTGTTGAATATTTTATCGCTTATGAGGCAAGAGGAGGCGCTAGGTACTGGGAATAAAAGGAGAATCAGGCAGGTGGCCGAGATCGCAAGGACTCCAATTTCTTAGATTCAGATCGGCCGTGGGTGCCACAGTCACGAAGTGCTGTGCCACGTCTGCTGCGCACCCGCGCAGCGGCACAGGTCGCGAAAAGCTGCGACCCGTGGCACCCACCGAAGATCTGAATCTATTAAACTCTGCTTTGGGATTGTGCCAAGCTACTCGCCAACCAGCCAACTAGAAAACCTGCTAACCCATCCGTTCTCACGGCTGAAACAGAATCTTCAGCGCCCCCGCCGGCCCTTTGCGCTCGGACAGACTCGCGAGAATCGCCGGGCCTTCGGCGAGCGGGACCTTGTGGGTTACGATAGCCGGTGCCTGCACTTTGCCCGAGCGCAACAGCTCCACCGCGTCGCCGTAGCTCGACCCGCCGCCCACCGCGCCCACGATCATGCTCTCGTGGGAGATCAGCAGGTCCGGGTTGATCGTGGGATGATGCTCGCCGAAGCAGCCCACCACCGAGATCCGCCCCAGCCGCGCGACCGCCAGCGGCAGGTGCTCGAAGACCGCCGCCGCGCCCGCGCATTCGAGCACCACGTCGAAGCCTTCGCCCTGCGTGAGTTCCTTCGCGCGCGCCGGGATGTCGGCGGGCTTGAGCACACTCCCGTCGATCACCGCGTCCGCGCCAAGCTTCTTCGCTAATCCAAGCCGCGCCGGATCCCGGTCGAGCACCGTCACGCTCGCCGCGCCGCAGGCTCGCGCGCATTGCAGCGAGAGCAGCCCGATCGGCCCCGCGCCGACCACCAGCACGCGGTCGGCGAACGCGACGTTCACCTTGCGGCAGCCGTTCAGCGCCACCGCGGTCGGTTCGGCGATGGCCGCGTGCTCGGGCGGCAGGCCCTCGGCCTTGCGCAGGTTCGCGGCGGGGATGCACGCGAACTCCGCGAACCCGCCGTTCTGGTTGATGATCCCGACCTCTTTGCGGTCCGGGCAGACGTTGTAATGCCCCGAGCGGCAGAAGCGGCAGCTCCCGCAGCCCATCGCCACCTCGGCGATCACGCGCTCGCCCACTTTCAGGTTCTTAACGTCGCGACCCACGGCGGCCACCGTGCCCGCCCATTCGTGCCCCGGGATAATCGGCAGCTTCGCGTAGCCCATCTTGTAGTGGAGCAGGTGCTCGTTGACGAAGAGTTCCACGTCGGTGCCGCAGATGCCCGCGAACGCGACCTTCACGACGGCCTCGTGCGGCGCAGGCGTGGGATCCGGCACGGTCTCGAGAGCCAGCTTGCGCGGCCCGGTGAGCAGTAGCGCTTTCATGCGCTCCGTATTACCGCAACTCCGCCGCGAAATACAGTTCCGGCGCAAGAGCATTGCCACTCGCCAATCCTCGGCAGCTTTTGGTATAAAGAAGCTGCGAGGTTATTTGGAGAATTAAAATGTGGCCGTTTGGATCAAAGAGCAAAAGGAATTGGGTTTCAAGCAGCGGCGGCCCATTAGTGTTGCTTCCGCGCAGTCATATCGATTGGTGGTATGGTGCGGATGGCCCGCCAGGTGCAAAGGAAACTCACTATCAATTAGCCTGCTCAAAAGGTGATTTAATTTGCAGCCACATCAAACTTGAAAATGGAGAAAGTGTAATTGTTCTAGGCGATAATCCCGTGGATGCAACTTGGGAGCCAAGCAAAGACGGTGGAACGATAATTAGGCAGATCTGTGGAAACTCGGAAGAAGATGTGATGGCTATTGCAAAGGATGCGCTAAATAATTTCAGCTACGCTGGTTCTTTTGATTTCATATTCAGTGAAGGCGAATATGTCTTAGGTGATTCCGTCAATCCAGCCGTGGATGGGGATGTGGGCGATAATCTGAAAATCGCAATTCCCTCGGGACTTTATAAAATATCTCCATTTATTGTAGAGACCCCAACGACTTGCCTGAACATGATTAATTTCAAGCTGCTGTCGCGAAATGCGGTGCCGAACTAGGTTGCCCCGCTTCTAAACGGCCTCACAAGTCGAAAGACTGATCACTGCGAGTTTGAAGCCAAACCCAAATTTGCAATTGTCAATTTGCAATGTAGTCCGCATTACGAACGGCCACAACTTAAACACAGAGGCCGCAGAGAACGGCCGCTCTACGCCGTTACTTCGGATTTCGAGTTTCGTGCTTCGGATTTGCAGTTCAGCTAGAGCACGATCACTCCGCGCGCAGTCTCGCCTTTCAGCATCTCCGCGAAGGCTTCGTTGATCTCCTCGAGCTTGAACGTGCGCGAGACCAGGCGGTCCAGCGGCAGCTTGCCTTGGAGGAAGAGCTCGGCGAAGCGCGGGAAGTCGCGCGCGGTGTCCGCCGTGCCGTAGTAGCTGCCCATCACCGTCTTTTCCTGCCGCGTGAGAATCGCGCCGGGGATGTTCGTCGCGCTGCCCATCGGCGCGATGCCGGAGAAGACAATCGTCCCCCCGGGCCGCGCGGCCTCGACACACTGTTCTTGAAGCGCCGGAATGCCGATGGCCTCGAAGACGTAATCCGCGCCGCGCCCGCCGGTGAGCGCGCGAATCTGCGCGACCACATCCGGCCCCGCGAGCAGCGCGTCGGTGGCGCCGAACTGCTTCGCGATTGTGCGCTTGGCGTCCGCCCTGTCGATCGCGACGATGCGCGCCGCGCCGGCCAGCCGCGCGCCCATCACGATGCTCAGGCCCACCCCGCCTGCGCCAAAGACCGCGACGCTGCTCCCGGCCGCGACCTGAGCGGTGTTCAGCACGCCGCCGACGCCCGTCGTCACCGCGCAGCCGATCAGCGCCGCAACCGGAAACGGCACGCGCCTGTCCAGAGGCACGCAGCATTCCTGCGGGACCACGGCGCGCTCGGAGAAACTCGCCAGCGCGCAGTAGTGGTAGACGGGCTTGCCATTTCGCGAGAGCCGCGGCGTGCCGTCCATCATCGTCCCGGCCCACGTCGGCGCGGTGTAGGCCTCGCACAGGCTCGGGCGGCCATGCGTGCAGTAGAAACAGGTCCCGCAGTTCGGCGCCCAGTTCAGCGCCACGTGATCGCCCGGCTTGACGCGCGTGACGCCCGGACCCACCGCCTCGACGACGCCCGCGCCTTCGTGCCCCGCGACCAGCGGCAGCGGGTGCTTGGTCGCGCCGGTAACGAGGTGCCAGTCGCTGTGGCAGACGCCGCACGCCGCGACCTTCACCAGCGCCTCGCCCGCGCGCGGCGCTTCCAGGTCCAGCTCCTCGATGCGGAACGGCGTGTTGGGTTCGGAAAGCACGGCCGCGCGGGTCTTCATGGGGCTCTTATTTACCACAGAGTTCACGGAGAGCACGGAGAACGGAAGCCGGCAACCCGGTAGGACAGCCATTCCTGTCTGTCCCCTAAAGGAATCTTCTGCTCAACCTTCATGCCGTAACGGCCGGCCGCGCGCGAACCGCACGAATCACGCGCCACAGCCATAGCGCGCCGAGCATGATCGCGACCCACACTTCCGGCCGACAAAAGTGGCCCCACCACCACTCGGGGTGGCGGCGATAATATTCTGCA
This sequence comes from Planctomycetota bacterium, assembly GCA_016200135.1. Classification (GTDB taxonomy): domain Bacteria; phylum Planctomycetota; class SZUA-567; order H5-PLA8; family H5-PLA8; genus JACQFI01. Next base: position 24,767 of record JACQFI010000118.1, on the reverse strand, counting down.
AGGTAGTAATCTTGATCCAATGTTTTGTATTTCAGTTGGATATGATCATTGTCCACAAATTTATGTTGAGCGAACATTACCTCCATTTCTGCACGATTAGGATCAGGACACGGCAATAAACAAAGCCGGTCTCTTGGTTCTACTAAGACATGAAAATCACCTCTCTCCACGACCTCAGCAATCGCTATGGTTCCAGGTAGAATAGTGAACATATCCTTGTCTTTTGGAACTAAAAATGCACGACTGCAGTCAGGTGACGCATAAATTGAAACAGCATTTTCCTGATAGGTCCAAACTCCATCCTTTGGAACTTTGGTATTTGATGTCACCACCCACGCCTCCCACCTAACCCACACCGCCGCGAGACTCGCCAGAAACAGCACGAACAGCACCAGCCCGCCCAAGCCAAAGCGTAGGCGCGCGCGAAGGCGCCGCCAGAACCCCGGCTGCGCCGTCTCCGCGCTTGGTTTTGCCGCGCCGTCCATGCGTGTTAGTCTGCCCCACGGGTGCGAGGCGGCAAGATGGATATGCGCGGCAAAAACAGTGGTGCAGACATTCCTGTCTGCACACTTTTATGGGGCAGACAGGAATGTCTGCCCTACCGGCGCGCGTTGGCCGCGATCATCCTGGCTGCGGTCTGCGCGTGTGCCGTCTCCCGCGCCGCCGAACAGCCGCCGCCCGGGCCGTCCACCCAGCCTCCGCCCACCGAGAAGAAGCCCTTCTACCTCATCGTCGATTACCTCCCGCCCGCACTGTACGCGGGCGAGGCGCTCACCGCGTGCCTGCGCGTCGAGAACACCACCGGCGCGGCCGCGGACGTGACGGTGCGCGCGGAGATCTTCGACGCCGCGGGCAAGAGCCTGAGAGTGGCCGAAGAGAAGCTCGCGGCCACGCCCAACGCGTTCGCCGAGTACCGCAAGGACCTCGACCTGCACGACGCCGCGCGCGCAACATTCACACTCAAGACGCCGCAGGGCGACGTGGCCGGGCCTGTCGTCCGGCTCGTGCGCGACGCCGACCCGTGGCCGGACGCGGAAGTGAAGGACGGGCGGCTGGTGGTAAGGGAGGCGGGCACGGAGGCCCGCCCCACTGTGCTCGTGCCGGTGGTCGAACGCGTGAACCGCGAGGGCGACCGCACGTTCGCGCCGGTGAAGTGGGCGCTCGGCATCAAGGATCAGGACGCGCAGGCGCCGGTCGCGCGCGCGGTGCTGATGCTGCCGGGCGCGTGGGGCAAGACCCCCCTTTCTAAAGGAGGGGATTCGACGCAGGGGCCGAATTCGCCCTCATCCCAGGCGCTCGACTTTGGCGAACTTCTGCCCGAGAAAGCCTCCGCGCCGGTGGCGCTTGGGCCGTACGAACCGTCCGGCTGCGCGCCGGTGCTGCGCGCGTTCAACGAGGTGCTGCGCGCGTTGGCGGCGCTTAAAGAGAAACCCGAGCGCATCGTGATCGTGCTTCCGCCGGAGGACCTGGAAGTCGCCACGGAGCCGCGGATCTACCGCGTCGTGCTCGAAGCGCTGCTCGAACGCCTGGCGCGCGCGGGCGTGAAACAGGCGGTGCTCGCCCCGCCCATCAAGTACGGCGTGGCGCAGGCGCGCCTCGACCTGCTGCGCTTGGAAGTCCGAGAGGCCGCGGCGGCGCGCGGGGCGCGGATGCTGGATTGGGCGGAGGTCCTCGACGAGAAAGCCTGGCGTCTGGACCCGGAGAAGTCCGGCGTCTACGGCCGGAAACCGAACGCCGAAGGGCTGAAAAAAATCGCGCAGAAGCTCTCGGATTTGATACCATAATGGCCAGTTCCGAGTGCTCAGTCCTGAGTGCTGAGGAAAAATTTCGGGAGCCGCGCCGTTGAATCTGATTCAGAAATTCCACAGCTACCTCTTGTGGCGTTCGGCGGTGGAGCCGCGCGAGGAGACGCTCGCGTCGGCGCGCTACACCGCTTCGGCCGCGCTGCTGCCGGCGCTGATGGTCGGCCTTTTCGTCTTCGGCTGGTACGCAGGGCTGGTGGTGCTGACGGCGCTCCTCTCGGCCTTCGCCACCGAACTCGTGACGCACCGCTATAACAACCGCTTCATCTTCAACAACCCCAGCGGCCTGCGCGACGGCACGTGGCTGCTCACGGGCCTGCTCGTCGGCCTGCTAATGCCCCCCGCCTCGCCGCTCTGGCTCCCCGCCTTGGCCGCGGTGGCCGCGATCGTGATCGGCAAGCACTGGTGGTCCGTCGACGGCATGCCGCTGCTCCAGCCGGCCGCGGTGGGCCTGCTCGCGGTACACCTGCTCTTCTTTGGATGGATGCACCCCGAAGGCCGCTGGCCCGTCCTGGCGCGCTCGGTCGCCGCGCCCGCGCGCGACAGCGCGCAGCCCGGAACCGAACCCAGCCGCACGTGGCTCGGCGCGGCGCTCACGGAATTTCTCGGCGGAGACATCCGGAAATCGATCGACCACAAGACCTATTTCGACGAACTCTTCGCCAGCCGCGACGGCCGCAAGCCCGAATGGAGCCCCGGCGTCCCGGCCGAGGCGATCCACAGCAAGCGCCCGATCGACCTCGTCAAGAGCGCCGAGCCCGACGACGCGGCCCAGTTACAGACGCGCTACAACGCGCCGGTGGTGAAGATGATGCTCGGCTACACGCCGGGGTCCATCGGCGGCGCGAGCGGCCTCGCGCTGCTCTTCGGGCTGCTGCTGATCGTCTTCAGCGGCGCCGTCTCGTGGGTGATGCCGTTCTTCGCGCTGGGCACGCTGGCGGCGGGGCTCTACATCACCGACACGCCGCTCGTCTCGATCCACCTTTTAAGCGGCTACACACTGCTGGGCTTCTTCTATCTCGCCGCCGACCCCACGGTGGGCCCGCGGAGCAAGCGCGGCAAGGCGCTGGCGGGGATCGCGGTGGGGCTGATCGAACTCATCCTGCGCAAGGCCACGCCGCTGAGCGAAGGCACGTTCGTGAGCGTGATCTTCGTGCAGACGCTCTCGATCGTCTTCGACCAGTACCTCGCGCCGCCCAAGGAAGTCCAGCCCCCCGCCAGCAGCGTGAGCGACTCGGTGCTGAGCCGACTCTGATACGGTAAATCCGAAGCTCGAAGTCCGAAACAAACGCCAAACGGCAAAAAGAAAACACCCCTATCAAGATTGCCTTCGGCAGCCAACGATTGCCTTTTGCTGTTTTCAGTTTGTTTGGTTCTTGCCGTTTGGATTATGTTTCGGATTTCGGATTTGTTTTTAAGATAGCAGCGCCGGCAGCACAACCTTCCACGCCGCCGTTAGCGCCGCCGCCGCCTTGTCGGCGTTCGCCTTCAGCTTCATCAACAAGCCCACGTTGGCCGTATTCTTGAACGCGAACTTCGCGACCGTGCCCATCTTCAACTGGCCGCTCTGGTCGAGGAACCCCGCGATCTCGGGCGGCAGGTCGTCGTTCACCGTGTCGCTGATTGCGCGCAGCACCAGCACCGGCAGTTTGCCGTCGCGCGCGATCGTCGCCACCGCCGCCGACTCCATGTCCACCGTCTCGGCCTTCAGGCTCATGCCGAGAAAACGCTTCTCCTGCCCTTGCAGCACCGGCTCGCGCACCGTCACGGCCATGCCGCAACGGCACGCCAGCCCCGCGGCCTTCAGCGCCGCCAAAGCGGGCGCGCAGGCAGTCGTATTCACCGCGAGCGGCTGGTCGATCTTGTTCGAGGCGAACGAGGCCGTCGTGGGCGGGAGCGGCAGGAGGCGCTCGGCCATGCAGAGCATGCCCGGCTCGAGCCCGTCCACCAGCCCGCCGCTGAAACCCGTGGAACAGAGCAGCGCGAGGCCCGGCGTCGCGGCCAGCTCCTTCGCGGCCTTCTCGGCCATGTCCCACCCCAACCCGCCGCGCGCGGTCTTCACGCGCGCGCGCTGCGCCTCCGGCAGCGCGTCCACCGCCGCGCGCACCGCGGCCTCTTCCTCTTTCAAGGCGGAGACGATTCCGATGATGGAGCCCGGGGAAAGCATGAACGAAGTGATAAAGCAAATGAAGCAAATCCGAAACTCGAATTTCGAAATCCGAAACGAACGGATAATCGGCAAATTCCAAGAAGCAACCGCTGGCATTGGACTCGGGTATGTTCTGATGGCCTGTTTTTCGTATTGAAGTTTGTTTCGGATTTCAAGCTTCGGATTTCGGATTTGCTGTATTGCACCACAGCAGCCTGTTATCCTTTCTCCAGTATCTGTGGAGGGCCGAGAGATGCGCATCGCCATCGGCGGGATCGCTCACGAGACCAACGTCTTCGCCACCACGCCGACCACGCTCGTCGATTTTCGCCTCGGTTCGCCCACGCCCGATTTCTCCGGCGGACCGGCGGTGCTCGGCCACTTCCGCGGCACGCGCACCATCGTCGGCGGCTTCATGGAAGAGGCCACCAAGCACAACTGGGACCTCCGCGCGCTCCTCTGGGCCTTCGCCACGCCCGGCGGCACGGTGGAGCAATCCGCGTACGAGTTCTTAAAGGGAAAGCTGCTCGAACAGCTCCGCGCGGAACTCCCGGTCGACGGCGTGCTGCTGGACCTGCACGGCGCGATGGTGACCGAGCGGCTCGAGGACGCCGAAGGCGACCTGCTTGCGGCGGTGCGCGCCGCCGTGGGCCCTCAAGTTCCGGTCATCGCGACGCTCGACCTGCACGCGAACGTGACCGCGCACATGATCAAGGAAGCGACGATGCTGATCGCCTTCGACGAGTATCCCCACACCGATATGTACGAACGCGGCCTGGAAGCCGGGCGGGCCATGGCCGGCATGCTCACGAAGAAGATCACGCCGGAGGTCGCGTTCGAACAGCTCCCGCAGCTCACGCTCCCGCCCATGCAGTGCACGCTCCGCGAACCGATGAAGACGGTGCTGGCCAAGGCGCACGAGCTCGAACAGACCCCGGGCGTGGTGAACGTCTCGCTGATCTCCGGCTTCCCGTTCTCGAACATCCGCGACACCGGCGTCTCGGTGATCGTCACCGCGAACGGATCGCCCGAAGTGGCCCGGCGCACCGCGCGCGAGATGGCCGAATTTATCTGGGAAAAGCGCGATGAATTCATGCCCCAACTCACGCCCGTGCGCGATGCAATCGCATACGCGGAGACCGCCCGGGGTCTGGTGATGCTCGCCGACGGCAGCGACAACCCCGGCGGCGGCGCGCCCTGCGACGGCACGGTGATCCTGCGCGCATTCATCGAGGCGCAGGTGGAGAACGCCGCCGTGATCTGCATCCACGATCCCGAGACCGTCGAACGCGCTATTGCGGCGGGCGGGGGTGGCGAGGCCGAATTCGAGATCGGCGGCAAGACCGACAACCTGCACGGCGCGCCGGTGAAGACCCGCGCCTACGTGCGCCTGCTCTCGGACGGCTGGTATGTGCGCGAGGGCGCGATGGGCGGCGGCGTGCGCGAATGCTTCGGCAAGACCGCGGTGCTGGCGATCGGCGGCGTCGAAGTGGTCGTTACCGCGAACCGCCTGCAGCCCTACGACACGGGCTTCCCGCGCAGCCTCGGCATCGAGCCCGCCAAAAAGAAGCTGATCGCGATCAAGTCCGCGGTCCACTTCCGCGGCACCTATCAGGATCTGGCCGAGATGATCTTCGACGCCGACACCCCCGGCGTCCACCGCCCCGACTTCGCGCAGCTAAACTTAACCCGCGTCCGCCGTCCGATTTTCCCCCTGGATCCCAACGTTAAATTTGAATAACGCACGAACTACGTTACCAGCCGCCAAGACGCCAAGTACGCCAAGAAACGACTTCGTTCTGAGGAACGACCGCCGCCGATGTACCCCTCTCCCAGAAGTCGTTGGGGGAGAGGGCCAGGGTGAGGGGGCGGGTGTACTCAAAGAGAACCGGACAAGTCCATGTCGGCGCGTTTTAGAGGTAGGAATGGAAGAAGGAGTTCGTTCTTGGCGTTCTCCGCGTCTTGGCGGCAGATCTTCCGTTCAGCTCTCGTACACAAACGTGACCGGCGCATCGATCTCCGGATGCAGGCTCGCGTGCACCGGGCAGGTGCGCGCGGCCTTCTCCATCTTCTGCCGGTCGTCCGCCGAGATCTTCGCGGCCTGCTCCTTCGGCACCGTGATCGTGACGGGCAGCCGCGCGATGCGCCGCAGCGGCGCCTGCGCCATCTCCTTCTCCACATGCACGCGCGTGCCGGCGATGTCGAGCCCGTTGCGCTGCGCGACGATGCCCATGATCGTCACCAGACACGTGCCGAGCGCCGTCGCGACGAGGTCCGTCGGCGAGAAGCTCTCGCCCTTGCCCATGTTGTCCTTGGGCGCGTCGGTAGTGAGCGTCTTGCCGCTGGGCCCGTGCGTCGCGACCGTGTGGAGCTGCCCCTCGTAGACGACGTCGATCTGAACGCCCATGCGCGCCTCCTTTCGCTTCCACCAATCTACACGAATCGGCGCGAATCGGAAAAGTGAATTGAAGTGTTCGCGCTTTTCAAGAGGCGCTGCATGGCATTCGTGTTGATTCGTGCGGATTTGTGGACGCTAGACGTTCGACCCCGCGCAGATGCGCCAGACACCGAAGACCCACATGGCCGCGATCAGGCCGAAGACGAACCAGACCACGCGCCGCGCGGCGGGGCGGACGTTTTCAAGCCGCGGGAATTTCCACACCAGCACGGGCCAAACGGCCAGCGCCACGGCTCCGGCGTAAAAGAGGAACCCGAACGGATTGAAACTCCACGCGGCGCCGAAATCGCCGTGCGAGATCGCGCAGAAGGCCCGCGTGAGCCCGCAGCCGGGGCAGGGCAAGCCCGTGGTGTTCTTGAACCAACAGACAGGAAGATTCGGCAGGCCGCCCGGCGAAAAGACGCAGCTCGTCAGCACCGCCCCGCCGGCCAGAATCGAGAGCACCGCGCTGGGGCGGCGCGAGAGATAGCCGAGCACGCGGTTGCTCGCAGACGTTCCCACGTCGTTCAAGCTCCAATAACCGAAACGCGGCGGTTCAGGATACGGCCGCGGTCTCCGGAATCTTGTTCTTCAGGTCGTGCGCCTTTACCAGGGTAATAATAAGCAGCACCAGCGCCACGGGGCCGGCCAAGTAATTCAGACATGGAACGTGCGCGCAAACGACGGCAACGGCGAAGAAGAGCGAAATCTGCGCGCCGCAATCGCCGACTTCCGTATTGCCGACCGAATCGAAATAGGCCTTGTAGGATTCGGCGAGGCGCGGGAAGACGAAGAAATTCCACACGATCGGCACGCAGGGAATCATCAGCAGCCAGACCATCCCCGGCTCCATCTTTCTGAATTGCTGGGGAATGCGTTTGTAGCAGCCCGAAACAAGCCAGCAGATCAGGGCATTGATCGCCAGCGAGACGGCCAGAAATGAGCCGATGATAACCGCATACACACCTAAAAGAACCATCACGTCGCCATTGTTATTCATGCGCGCCCTTTCTTGGACATGTGGCATTCTACCCAACTGCTTACATTGGTTTTTTACAATACAGGGTTTTTAAGACTTTCTTTCGCCGAAACAACTGCCAACTAACACTCCCTGTGGCTGCCCATTGTTCTAGCCTCCTGTACCCGGACTAAAAGAGCGCTACAACCAAGCGGCTCCGGCGGACGCCGCAAACGAGAACCCAGGGAGGTTGAACGAGCCCATGCGCTACACCTACGCAGAGATCGCGCAGACCATCGACCACTCGCTGCTCAATCCGGTGCTCACGGACAAGGAACTCGAGGCCGGCTGCGCGCTCGCCGTGCAGTACCGCGTCGCGAGCGTCTGCATCCTCCCGTATTACCTCAAGCGCTGCGCGCAGATCCTTAAAGGCAGCGGCGTGAAGGCGAGCACCACCATCGGCTTTCCGCACGGCGGCCATACCACCGCGGTCAAGCGCGCCGAAGCGCAGCAGGCGCTCGACGACGGCGGCGAGGAACTCGACATGGTCGTGAACATAAGCAAGGTAAAGAGCGGCGATTGGGACTACGTCCGCGCCGAGATCGCCGCGCTCACGGACCTCACGCACGCACGCGGACAGAAGATCAAAGTGATCTTCGAGAACTGCTACCTCGCCGACGACCAGAAGATCGCGCTCTGCAAAATCTGCGGCGCTGTCCGCGCCGATTGGGTCAAGACGTCCACCGGCTACGGCACCGGCGGCGCGACGCACGCGGACCTCAAGCTGATGCGCGAACATGCTCCGCCACACGTTCAGGTGAAAGCCGCCGGCGGCGTCCGCGACCTCGACGCCCTCCTCGCCGTCCGCGCCCTCGGCGTCACCCGCTGCGGCGCCTCGAAGACGAAAGAGATCTTGGACGAGTGTAAGCGGCGGCTGGAACCCTGACGCGAAGCGTTCCGTTGGAGCGCCGGCCTCCGGCCGGCGCTCCCTCTGCTGGCCGCTTGGGCCGCCAAGCGGCTTGCAAAAACAAAACCGCGGCGAGGTGTTCCTCGCCGCGGCCAATCAAAAATCGCAAATCCAAAATGGTTCTAGTCCGCCGCCGCCGCTGCGCGTTCGGGCAGCGGCAGTTTCTTCGGCTTGTTCGGGCGGTTGGCCGGAACGACGAGCGGTTCCTTGCTGTTCCCGGTCTTGCCCACGCCCGCGAGCGTCGCCTTGACCGTGCGCAGGAACCCGCGCAGGCTGCCGAACGTGTAGTCCACGCTCGAGGCCTCGAAGCCGCAGTGGACCATGCAGTCCTTGCACTTGTCGTTGCCGCTGCGGCGCCCGTACGCGTCCCAATCGGTGCCGTCCATCAGTTCCTTGAAGGTCTTGACATAGCCTTCCTGGAGCAGATAGCAAGGGCGCTGCCAGCCGAAGAGGTTGTACGTCGGGTTGCCCCAAGGCGTGCACTCGAAGTCGATGTTGCCCATCAGGAAATCGACGAAGAGCGGGCTCTGGTTGAACTGCCACGACTTCTTCGGGTTCCCGAAGATGCCGCGGAAGAGCTCGGCCGACTTCTGCCGGTGCAAAAAGTGCGCCTGGTCCGGCGCCTTCTGGTAGCTGTACCCGGGGCTCACCATCATGCCCTCGACGCCTTCCTTCATCATGTCGTCGAAGAAGCCGTGCATGTTCTTGGCGTCGGCGCCCTCAAAAAGGGTCGTGTTCGTCGTCACGCGGAAGCCGCGCTTCACGGCCTCGCGAATGCCGCCCAGCGCGACGTCGTAGCCGCCTTCCTTGCAGACCGCGAAGTCGTGGCACTCCTTCGCGCCGTCCATGTGGATGCTGAAGGTGAGGTACTTCGAGGGCTTGAAGACGCCCGCTTCGAGCTTCTCCTTCAGCAGCAGCGCGTTGGTGCAGAGGTAGATGTACTTCTTGCGCGCGACCAGGCCTTCCACGAGCTCGCCGATGCGCGTATGCATGAGCGGTTCGCCGCCGGGGATGCTCACCATCGGCGCGCCGCACTCGTCCACCGCCGCGAAGCACTGCTCGGGCGAGAGCTCTTTCTTCAGGATGTGGCCGGGGTACTGGATCTTGCCGCAACCGGCGCAGGCCAGGTTGCAGCGAAAGAGCGGCTCGAGCATCAGGACCAGCGGGTAGCGCTTGCGGCCCTTGAGCTTCTGTTCAAGCACGTACGACGCGACGGTCCACATCTGGGAGATCGGAACGGCCATTATTACCTCTCCTGCGAGGGCGGCTGCACATGTTCACAAACAGGACTGGCTAAGGTTTGTAAAGGTAACGTGTTAGGAACCGAACTTCAAGGATGTAGGTCCTCGAATTACTTAATCCATTTAATCACAATACTTTGTGTGATCCGTAGAATTCAGATAGCAGGTATCTGCCCGAAGGTCTTCATGAACATCGCCTTGTCGTCCTCAGGGAGGCCCTCCCCCAACCTCTTGGCCACTGGATAGTGCTCGCGGTAGAGCGCCTCCTGCCCCGCGACCTTGGCCGCGTGCGCCAGCACCGCATGCGCGAGCGCCCGCTCCCACTCGGGGCTCTGCGGTTGAGCAAGATCCGCGTGGCTGGACCGCGCGTACTCCAGCGCGCGAGGCCCGTCCCCCAGCAGCGCATGAACCTGCGCCAGCAGCAGCCGCGCCCGGACCTGATTCAGCGCGTTCCCAGCCTTCGACCAGTGATACGCCGCGGCATGCGCCACCTGCAGCATCGCCGCGTTCTCTTCGGTGCTGCGCTCCGGCTTCTCCGCAAGGTCCCAAGCGGCGTTGTTGCACTCGACGGCGAACCAGCGCTGCCACTTAGCCAACTCTTGATCGTTGGGATGGTCAGGCATTTGGTCTCCTTTACTTATCTTCTTCGTTCAGCCGTTTGACCAGATCATTAACCTTACCGGGTTCCTCGATTTGTTTTGGACCACTCGCTCGCTCCGCCAGCAGTTTGAGCTGCGCCTCCCGTGCGCGTGCGGTCAGCGCGCTCAGTTCGTCGTTCGAGATGTTCTCTTTTACCTTAAGCGTGGCGAACTCCGCGATCACGTCGGCGAGCTCCTTCTTGATCGCCGCGCCCTTGTCTTTGTCCTTCACGTCATCAGCGCCCTTCGCGAGTTCCTTGAGAGTCCCCATGCGCTTGTCGATATACGCAACCTTCTCCTCGCACGTGGTCAGGTCCTCCACCTTGGCGTCCTTCTGTTCGCCGCTCTTGGCCTGCGGCCCGCCGCCCACGACGCTGCTCGACAGCGCGTCGAGCTTCTCCTCCAGCACCTGGATCACCAGCGCGCGCGTCTCGTCATACGTCGGCTCCTTCTTGAACATGCCGAAGGTCCGGTGTTCGCGCTCGCCCTGGTAGTACCCGTCGAGGTGAAAGAGCCGCTCGCCTTCTTTAAGGCTGCCGGTCTCGCGGGCCACCGCGTTGGTCAATTCGTACGAACCCAGCGAGATAAAGTACTCTTCCTTGTTGCCCTCGGCGTTCAGCACCGAGAAGCGGTAGCGCATGGCACGGTCGCCTTCCAGTTTGAAATACTCGAAGGCCATGACCTTCTTGCCGTTCGCGCTCAACTGGTCGCGGCAGTAGCTCGGCCAGTGCAAGAAGTCCTCGTCCTTGCTCTTGGCCCGCAGCGCGAAGAGTTCCGCACGCTCGGCGTCGCGCGCCTTCGCGTCGTTCAATGCCTGGTACGCCTGGATCAGCTTCGCGCGCAGGCGCCAGTCGTCGGGGGCTTTCTCTTTAAGGCGCTTCCACCACTCCGCGGCGGTCTTGAAATCCCCGGAGAGGAACGCCGCGAGGCCGCCGTTGTAGAGCGTCTCCTGGTGCTTGGGATCTTTTTCGAACGCCAGCTTGTACTTTGCGAGCGCCTCCGCGGGCTTGCCGGCCTCCATCAACTCGTCGCCGGCCACCTTGAACTCCAGGGCCTCGCGCTCCTGCGCCGTCGGCGCGATCTTCGCTTCTTCGGCGGCTCCGGCCCAAAACCCCGCCAGCGCCCCAAGCGTCAGCGCCAGCACGAGATTCCGCATGCGTGTGGTCCTTTCGAGTAATCCCCACACAAAAAAGGAGCGGTAGGGGGTCTGTGCAGTCAATCGACGACCGACCCCTTTTTTAAGAGGGAATGCTTTGGCGGCCGTCAGGTTTGCGACGAAACTCAGCCCAGCCTGCCCGGCCCGGTGCCATACTGCTTTTCGTACTGCCCTTTGCCCGCGCGTTTGAACTTGGTGAAGCCCGCCTGCTTTAGCGCGCTGTCGCTGGGGCCTTTCAGGCTGTTGTCGATATTGCCGAGCATCGGCGCCTGCAGCACGCGCTCGATGGGCGCGCCGCATTTCGGGCATTTCTCGAGCGGCGCGTCGCTCATGCGCTGCACGGCCTCGAACGACGCGCGGCACTCCGCGCAGCCGTCTTCATTGGCGTCGCTCTTCTTAGCGTAGACGTACGTGGGCACCGCGCTTCTCCTTCATCCTCCAACCCGCGAATCTTACCACGGAGACGCGGAGGCACGGAGAAAAACGCGGCCCTGCCGTCTCGGCGGTCAAGAAGGCCCGCGAAGCGCGCCTTCTTGGGCTCCAGAAAGAGAACTGTGGTGTATTCATTTCGATGACCCGTTCACGCAAAATCAGAAGCAAGCTGGCGCGGATGCTCGGATGGACCGGCGCGATCTGGTTGGTTGCGATCTTCGCGGCCAAGGCGCAAGCGATGTGGGCCCCGATGCCTGCTCCCGTGCCCGTTGAACGCCTTGCCAAGAATCTTGAACGGTTCGTAAAGGCACATCCCGACCTTCCACACGGTTACTTTGCCTTGGGGCGGGTGTACAGCCTTGCGTTTTGCCAGAAAACAGACGCCCTTGCGGTTTATAAGGACGGCAGTGGCGAAAAGCCGCGGCTGGTGCGATTCCAAGATCGCATATCCATTACGGGCAAAGAGGATGAAGATGGTGAAGTACCGGAAACTTCAATCAAGCCCGCTCTCGCCTCCGCCCTCGAGGACAAGGACCTCCGCCAATACCTCGTCAAATCGGTCGAGAACTTCCGCAAGGCAGCCGAGCTCGCGCCGGATAAGCCAGTGATCCATCTAGGCAAAGGCTGGGTTCTCGAACAGGGCGCGGCGTTCGCCGCCAAGGAAGGCCTTGCGCCGCCGGAAGCGAAGGTGCCGGAGAAACTCTCCGAGGAGGAACGGACTGGTTACGAAGCCTTGACGGCGAAATTGGGCGCCGAGGATTTCGAGACGCGCCAGGACGCATCGGACAAGCTTGCCAAGGAGATAAATAAAGCCTGGCCAGTGCTGGTGGAACACCGGAAATCGAAAGACGCGGAAATCGGCAATCGTGTTCATGAGCTGCTCGCAGCGCCTTGGCGCGAGGAAGCGTTGAACGCTTATCGCAAGGCCATTGAACTGGCCCTGAAGCATAAGCCCGAGGACGAAGAAGACCAGAAGGCTGAGATGGAGGAAGATTCGGACAAGATTCCAGAGGACTACCTCGAGCCTTCCATGTTCTGGTCATCCGTGGCGCACGAAGCGGGCCAGGGAATCGTACGCTTACTCGAACTGCGGACCCGCACCGAGAAAGAGCAGAAAGAATGGGCGGAGACCCGGAAAAAGCTTGAGAAGATGCCGTCCGGGCCCCGTGCGGTCACGCCACTGCTCTTGCCATTGGAAGGCGACGCAAAGCTCGACGAGCTGTTGGCTCCTGATCGGCGCGCAGTCTTCGACTTGGATGGCGACGGCAAAAAGGAAGACTGGCCCTGGATCGCCCCCCGCGCCGGCCTGCTCGTCTGGGATCCCGAAGCCGCCGGCCGCGTGGAATCGGGGATCCAGCTTTTCGGCAACGCCACGTGGTGGATCTTTTGGGAGAACGGCTACCAGGCTTTTGGGATGCTCGACGACGATGGCGACGGCTGGCTGTCCGGCGAAGAGCTGAAGGGGCTCGCGGTCTGGCAGGACGCCAACGGCAACGGTGTCTCGGACCCCGGCGAGGTCCAGCCCGTGGGCTTCTGGAAAATCGCCCGCCTGCGGGTTGAACCGGCTGGACGCATAAGAGGCATGCCTTTTCATCCGCGCGGCTTGCAGCGAACGGATGGCTCCTACGCGGCGACCTACGACTGGATCTCCAAGCGGTAGTAAGCGCCTTCGATTCTGATAACCGCTGCCTGCAATAACGCGCCCGCCCCGGGGATTCCGGGGCGGGCGCGGATACGGCAGCCTCAACTTCAGGCTTGAGGCTACTTGTGTCCTTTGGTGCTTCCTACCGTGGCCGAGGCCGTGTTCGACCAGGCCGATTCATGCGCGGTGGCGGTGTTGACCGCCTTCACGCGGTACTGATAGGTCCCATTGGTTACGCCGGTGTTGGCGTAGGTCGTCGTGTTCGCGCCTACGCTGGCCAGCGAGGACCACGTGATCGTCGCGTTGGCGCCTTTGCCGGACTTGACGCCGCGTTCAAGCACGAAGCCGGTCTCGTTGTTCGAGTTGTCGTTCCAGGTCAAGGTTACCGTCGTGCTGGATACCGCAGCCGTCAGGCCGCTGGGCGCGTTGATGGCGTTCGGGTCGGCCACCGTGATGGTGATCGTCGTGGAATTGCCCGCGCCCGAGTTATCCGTCACGGTCAGCGTCGCGTAGTAGGTGCCGGGGTTCGTATACGTGTACGAAGCCGTCACACCCGACGCGGTGACCGTCGGAGAGACGCCAAAGTTCCAGGCGTAGGCGATGATCGAGCCGTCGGGATCGTTCGAAGCGCTGCCGTCGAAGGCCACCGCCAGCGGCGCCGCGCCGGAACTGGGCGTGGCCGTGGCCGACGCCACGGGTCTCACGTTGGCGTGGATGACCACCTGGATCGTGGCCGTCGACGCGGTGTGCGACGTCTGCGTCACCGTGATGCCGTTCACGGAATCGGAGTAGGTCCCCCCATCAGCCAGGTAGCTGCTGAGGTACGTCCAGGTGGATCCCGAGCTGTAGTGGTGCACGGTGGTTGTGTTGCGGTAACCCGATTCCAAGTTGGTCGCGTCGATGCCGATGGGCGCGCGGTAGGAGATGTAGTAGTTATCGCCCGTATCCGGCTTGGGGATCTCAACAACCTGCGTGGTGGTCGTGTTATTCTCGAGGGCGCTCAGCGTGTAGGTATAGGTGCCGTTCGCGGAGACGTTCGCCACGGTGCCCGACGACTGCCAGCCCATCTGGACCTTGTGCGCGCCGTTGCAGTGCGGCGGATAGTTCGGGTTGCCCATGCAGCAGCTATGATCGGCGTACTCGCTGCCGTTGTACGTGGCGTGATGCATGCCCAGGTTGTGGCCGAACTCGTGCGGATACACGCCCGCCCAACTCCAGTAGGAGCCGTTCACCCAGGTCTGGTTGCCGGGCATCATCCCCAAGCCGCCCCAGCCGCAGCCGCTCGGGGCGAGCACGTACATGCGATACCCGCTGCTGACGCCCGCCGCCTGGTCTGCCGCCGAGGCCCACGAACCGTAGTTGCAGTTTCCGAGGCCGTTGTAGTTGATCGTGTAGGGTCCCTTAACCGTGCAGGAGACGCTCATCTTGCCGTTCGAGACCTCGGAGTAGAAGTTCGTCAGGTTGGTATTCACCATGCTCTGGATTTGGGCGGGCGTGGCCGCGAGCGTCGAGTCGTTGAAGTTGACCAGGATCACCGTCACGCTGTAGGGGCCGGTCGCCGCCTGTACGGTCGCTTGAGTAGTCACCTGCAGGCCGCCGCTGTCGGTGCCGGAGCTGATCGAGAGCACCTTGCCGTTCAGCTTCCCGTTGGCGACGACCTTCGACCCGCTGGGCAGATCGTGCGGGGCGTTCTTGCCGAAGACCAGCGTGTAGTTGGTGGTCTCGTTGGAGCTTTCTTCCTTGCCTTCCAGGTAAAAGCCGTGGCCGCTGGTGCCGTCCTTGTCCATGGCCATGATCAGCTTGAAAGTGCCCTCGATTTTCGCCTGCTTGCCCGTGGTCCGGTAATCGGTCGGGCCGACATTCCCGTAGAACTGATCCAGACAGTGGTCTTCTCCATTCCCTTGCGCTTGACCGAACGCAGGCGAGAACGTGAAGACCGCGATCACCACCACGGCCAGCCGCATGGTTGCTTGGGCACCCCAGATGCCGTTCTTCATGATCGCTCGCCTCCCTGTTTTCTGACTTGGCTCATTCGAAGATGAGAATAAATGTCCCATGTGATGAACATGTGACAGAAAATTTCTTTGTCCTCATTTGTTTTCATAACCTTATTAAAAATAAGTCTTTAAATTCAGTTGGGGGCAGCCAAACACTTGTCACGTTGGATCGTGATAAGGACATAGTTGCCTGGGAATGATTATGAGCGAGCTATCCATTTCGGCAGACGAGCTGATCGAGAAAGCTCACGCGGGCGACATGGACGCCTTCGCGGAGATCGTGCGCCGCTACAGCCCAGCGGTGCGGGCCATGTGCGTCATGCGTGCCGGCGATCCCCACCGCGCCGACGACATCAGCCAGCAGGTCTTCCTTACGGTCTGGCGGCGGTTCCGCGAATTCACCCCCGGCACCAGCTTCTGGGCCTGGCTCGAGACCATCACGCGCAACCACATCTACAACGAATGGCGCCGCATCCGCCGCGAGCGCGGCTTCAGGCAGCGCTACACCGTCGCCTGGCTGGCCGATAACGAGAACGAGCTCCCCGAGCCCGATCCCGAGCTGCTCGAATGCCGCCTGGGCCTGCTGCGCCAATGCCTCGAAAAATTGCCCACGCGCCTGAAGGAAATGATCCGGCTGCGCTACGACGAATGCCGTTCGTCCGATGAGATGGCCGAGGCCTTCGGGAACTCCTCCGACTCCATCCGCCAGACCCTGCTGCGCGTGCGCGAACGCCTCCGCACGTGCGTCGAGAGCAAGCTCTCGGCGAAGGGAGCCGAATGAGTTCGCTGCCCGTTCCTCAAGCCGAGCGCTTCGAGGCCCTCTCCGTCCGCTTTTTCGACGGCCTGCTCTCCGACGTGGAAGACCAGGAACTCGCGGCGCTGCTCGCCGGCGAACCCATTCTGGCGCATCGCTTCCGGCAGTGGGTCCGCACCGAACGCACCCTGGCCGCCATGAACGACGAGCCCGTCGATACCGAATCGTTCGTCTCCGCAGTGCTCACCGGCGCGCAGCTCGAAGACAACAACGCGGACACCGACACCTTTACCAACGGCGTCATGGACCTCGTGCGCAAGCCGGGCAGCGCGCTCAGCCAGCGGCGCATCCGCGTCTCCCAGCGCCTGCGCGCGGCCGAGGCGGCGCCCTTTCCCGCCATTGCGGTTGGCATCGCGGCGGGCCTCGCCTGCGCCGTGCTCCTTATCTTATTCATGCCGTCGCCCGGCGAGAACCGTGCGGAAGCGCCTTCCAAGGGCGCGCCGCCGAATCCGGCTCCGGCTCGCAGACCATCCGCGCGCGTTCCGAAGCGCCCGGCTTATCCGGCCGCCACGGCAGGTTCCGGCGCGGCGGCCCGGACGGACCCCGCCGTCACACCTGAATCCAGCGAACCTCGGGAGCCTTTAGCCGAACCCGCCACCGAGCACGTCGAACCCGCGGCGGAGCCCGAACGCGAGCCGGCCGTCGCGGAAGCGCAGCCCGAGGCGCCTGCCACAGAACCGGCCGCAGGACCCGCGGCCGAACACGTCGCCGCTCCCGCGAAGATGCGCAGCCTCGGTTCCATTGAGAATCTCGCCGACGTGAAGGCGGTCTGGGTTCGCGGCAAGCAGGACCCGCGCGAGATCCCCGCCGCGGAAGGCGACGAGATCCTCGCCGATGCGGTCCTGCGGGTGACGGCCGGTGCTGCCGCCGACACCGCCAAACCCCGTTCGGCCGCGCTGCTCCTCGCCTCCGGTTATCGCATGGAACTCAAGCCCGGCTCCAGCGTGCGCTTCTTAAGCGTGCAGGACCGCGCCATGCCCGAGATCGAGTTCGGCGCCGTCGCGCTGGAGCCCATGCGCCCCGGGGTGGGCGAGATGCTGCTCCGCTGCGCCCAGGGGCCCGACGTGGTCCTGCAGAACGCCTTCGCCTCCCTGCTGATCAGTGAGAACGGCCGCGAGGCGAAGGTGGACGTCGAGAAGGGCCGCGTGGTCGTCAGCAGTTTCGGCGTCTCGCGCTACGTCTTTGCGAATCAGGTCTGCATCACAGAGTTCGGTCGCGCACCCTCCTTCCCCCGCACCGTCACGCCCCCGCCTGCGGCCAATGTGACAGGAACGGATACGCAGGGCAGCGACGCCGGTTCCTCCGGCACCGGAACCGGACCGGCCACCGGTGCAGGCACCGGCCCTGACACTTCCGGCGGCAAGCCCGGCACGGGCGCGTCATCTTCCACGGGCGGAGCTACCGGACCCGGCGTTGGCAACGGCGGAACGCCCGGCAATGGAGCCGGAGCAGGCGGCGCAGCGGCCTCCAATGGCGCAGGCAACGCGGGCGGGAACGCGGGCGGGAACTCGGGAGGCAACGGCGGCGCAAGCGCTTCCAAAGGCGCCGGAAGCACCGGCAGCAATGCGGGTGGCAATGGCGGCGGAAACTCCGGCGCCAAAGGCGCGGGGGGCAACGCTGGTGGCAATGGCGGCGGAAATGCCGGTGGCAACGGCGGCGGCAACGCGGGCGGTGGCGGCCCTAAGGGTGGTCCTAAAGTTGGGCCTTGATGGCCGTATGGATTTTGCGCGCAGGAACCTACATCGATAACCGGCGTCCGTACATTACCTAAACGAGTTACGTTTTACGCGTTAGCGGATTCAAAACTCCACGTCTTCCCACGGTTTGCTCAGGCCTGCGGGCGCGTCGTAGGCCTCGAGCTCCACCACGTGAAAGCCGCTGTTCGCCGAACCGAACGTGCCCGTCAGCCGGATCCGCCGCACGTTCTCTTTCGAAATCATCAGCACCTGCCAGCTCCGGCATTCCAGGTTGCCCTGGCTGCGGTCGGCGACGGTCTTCCACTTGGCATCGTCGAGGTCCGGGCAGACGTCGAGCTTGTAGCGGTAGAAGCGGTTGTCCTGGTCCCAGAACAGGAAGCGCACCGCGTTGGTGGGCTCGGCCTGCTTGAACGTAATCACGAACGCCTGCGGCGGCGTGGCGTTCCATTCGGTCTGCGCGTAGCCGTTTGCGCCGTCGTACTGCGCGTGGTTGCCGTCGATGAGCAGCTCCGCGTGCTGCCCGCCCGTCGCCGTGGCGCCGTTGGCCGCCAGTGCGTAGTTCATCGATTTCTTAGGCGAATCCTGTGTAGGCGCGGGCTTGGTGGCGGCTATTTCGGCCGGCGCCCCCGCGGCCTCCGGCTTAGGAACCACGACGGCCGCCGTGGACGCAGGCGTTGCCGTTGTGGCCGCGAAGTATACCGCCGGTATGCCGGGTCCCGGAATACGCATCGAAGCGCGCGCTGTCGAGGAAGGATCCGGCGCGGAAAGGAAACCCAGCGCAAACCCCGCCCCCAGGCAGACCGTCGTCAGCCCCAACACGCCCCGCCCCATGCCCGCACCCGCTGCCATGCCGTGTTCCCCGCGCTACCGCGTATCCACTACTACCCTACGTGGGCGCGCAGGTCACGTGAGAAAGGCATTAGGTAGCGGGCAGAAAGCAGACGGCGGTGAGCGGATACCCGCCCCGCCGTCCGTATAGATGGTGACAACTTACTCAGCTTCTTAGCGCCGCGTTCCCCGTCCCTCGCCTCCCGGCCCGCGGCGAAGCCGCTATTCTTTCGCTGAAAACCGCTGCGTCACCGGCGCACTCTGCTTGGCGTCCGCCTGCGGTACGTAGCAGTTCGAATTGTACCCCGCCTTACCGGCTTTGTAGCCGTTCGTGTTCCCGGCGTCGGTCTTCTTGAGCTCTTCCTTCTCGGACTCGACATTCTGGACCATCTCAACCAGCTTCTTCGCATCCGCGACCTGGTCGTAGACCTTCTCCTTCTTGTCCAGCGCCGTCCGCTGCGCCAGGTCGCCCTCGAGCGCTAGCGTGTTCACCAGCGTTTCCTCATAGAGCTGAAAGATCTTGGGATCGGCGAAGCAGCGAACTTCCTTGGCTTTCCCGTCGATCGCGTAGGCCAGGCCCTGCGGAGCCTGTTCGCCCTTGGCCAGCGCCGCGAACGCCTCCTGCGCCGCCTTGCGGATTTTCTCGCGCCGCGCCAGCGCGTCCTTGTCGGTCTCTTCCACCGTGGCCATCATCGTGCCGGTGCCCGGGTCCTTGCCCGCGGCCTTGTTCGAGTTCGCGACTTCCTGCCACACGGCGCTCTGGTCGGCTTTGAACTGTCCGCTGTCCCGGACCTCCTTCGTCGCCATCACCTTCTGCGCCTGGAACTGCCCCGCGGTGTTCACGCCCTCGCGCTGCGCCGTCCAGCGCCCGTGCTCGACGCAGAACGCATCCACCGGCACAGTCTTACCCGGCGGGATGATGAAGTCCTGCGCGATCTGCCGGTCCTGCCGCCCGCCCTTCACCAGCGTGCCCGCGAGCACCAGGATCGCCTGCGTCCCTTTGTTCTCGATCACCAGCCGGTTCACTTGGCCGCTCACGTCCGCCTGCGATACCTGCTGTCCCGCGACCACCTGCTCGGCCCCAATCACCTCCGTCTGCACCTGCTTGTTCTGTACCTGGTTCTCATTCGCGCGCGGCTTGCCCGAGAGATCGTCCGTCTGGGGTTGCTGTTGCGGTTGCGCGTTGGTGGTCTGCGGCTGCGGCCTGGTGTTTGTATTCTGGGCCTGATTGGCCGCCTGCACGTTCGCCGGCGCCGCGTCGCCGGCGGGCGCGCCGGTCTCGCGCACTTCGGCCAGCTTCTTCTCCTGCGCCTGCGCAAGCGTCAGGTACTCGCCCACGGGCTGATTGGGCTTGGCCGCAAACACCGGCCAGACGGTCACGTTGTCCACCACCACCGGCTTGCCCAATACGTACTCCTCATTGAGCGGCACGCGGTCGTCCGCGGCCCCGGCGCGCGCGGCCCATCCCAGTAGCAGGGCCAGCGCCGCCACCGCCAGCAGGCACGCGAATCTCGGCAGGTTGCTCATACCCCACACTCCTTTCAAGGCCGGTTCTCGGGAACGTTCCATAACATTAGACACCCTGCAGCCACGCCCTTTCGTAACGCTCATGTAAAGACGTGCGGCACCGGCCGCGCGTGCCTAACCCCTGGCCATCCGTCCAGAGTTCCGCCCATTTCGTGGCAGTCTGTCCAAGTAACCCCAAGCCCTCGACTTCACACGTGAGACAATTCGGCCGTGTTGCAACCCAAAACACTGAGGCAACTTTCAGCGGGCCAATGGGTTGTAATTGTGGATAAAAAGGTCGCAAATGGCCGGACGCATTGGCAGGGGTATTGCTTCCTCCATGAGTTAGTGCGTGCCGGTGAAGGGCTTGGGGGAGGGACAGACACCATGGATGTAAAGTGGAAACCGTTGGTTCTGCTCGTGGAAGACGACCCGCTGGTGCGCGCGTGCTTGGCCTTGATGCTCAAGCATCCCAGCTACGAATTAATCGTCAGCGACCTCGGGGAAAACGCGCTCGCGATTGCCAGGACCTTCAGCCGCCCCGTGGATGTGCTCGTGACCGACGTCGTGATGCCGCGGCTGAGCGGCCCCGCCTTGGCTTTGGCGCTCTGGCAGGCAAACCCGTTCATGAAGACCGTCTATATTTCAGGCTACTTGCCCGACGCGCCGCAGCTTCAACCCTTGCTCGAGCGCGAGGAGCTGATCCTCTTCAAGCCGTTTGAACCAGAAATGCTTATACGGACGGTCTTGAACGCGCTGAGCTTAACGCAGAGCGCCTCGCCCTTGGCGCTCGCCTGAGTAAGCGTTCCCTGCGAACTCCAGCTATCTCGCGAACAAAGCCGCCACCAGCCCCAACCCGAACAGCAGCACGCCGAGGCAACCTTTACCTTGCGGTGGCTCCGTCCCGGTTGTTTGCGCTGTGAGCGCGGACGCTCCGGAGCCGTTCTCGACCGTCGACCGCCCTGCCGCCAGCGCGGCGTTTTTGGGCGCCTCGCCTTTCAGCGCGGCCTCGAGGTCCTCGATCACCTCCGCCGCGGACTGGTAGCGCTCCCCGGCCTCCTTAGCCATCAGCTTGGCGACGATGAGCACCGCCGCGGCGCTCAATTTAGGGTTCAGCTCTTTGGGATTCGCGAGCTTGCCCTTGATGTGCAGCATCATCGCGTCCAGCGGCGAAGCCGCCGCGAACGGCTGCTTGCCCGTCAGCGCGTGGTACAGCGTCGCGCCCAGGGAGTACCAGTCCGAGCGCGGATCGGGTTCGCGCTGGCCCTTGGCCTGCTCGGGCGAGATGTAATTCGGCGAACCGACGATCTCGCCGGTCTGCGTGAGCTGCGAGTCGCCGTAGACCGACTTCGAGAGGCCGAGATCCGCAAGCTTCGCCACGCCCTCCTTGGTGATCAGCACGTTCTCGGGCTTCACGTCGCGGTGCACGAGCCCCAGCTTGTGCGCGTGCTGCAGCGCCCGCGCCACGTCCAGCGCGACGCGCAGCGCCTTCTTCTCCTCTACCTGCTTATCGAGTTCGATCGTGGTCTTGAACGTCTCGCCGTCCACGTACTCCATCGCCAAGTACTGGATGCCCTTCATCGTCCCGCAGCCCAGCGTGACGACGATGTTGGGATGCTCGAGCCGCTCCGCCGCCGAGATCTCGCGGCTGAAGCGGTGCACGTACGACTTGTCCACCCCTAGCCCCTTGCGCAGAACTTTCAGGGCGACGCTGTTGCCCTTCAGCACGTCGCGGGCCTCGTAGACCGTCCCCATCCCGCCCTCGCCGATGCGCCGCACGAGCTTGTACTCGCCGAACTGTTCCACCGGCAGCTTCTGGTTGGCCTCGTACAGGCGGAGCCTGCGCTGCTCGCCGAGCACCTTCCGCACCTTCTCTTCATCGAGCAGCTTCATGATGACCATCGTCTCGCCCAGGCGCGAGCGCGCCCCGCCCGCGCGCAGTTCGTCCTGCCGCTTGAGCGCCCGCGCCAGTTGTTCCGGCGTGACGTAACTCAGCGCCACCGCCATCTCGCCGAAGCGATGCGGCTGCGCGCCGTCCGAGGTGTTTGCCGCTTGCGACTCCGCCATGCCCGAAAGGTCTCCGTACCCTTCCTTCGTACGCCGTACCGCGCGCCGCGCAAGAAAGAACCGGCCGCCTCATTTCCCCTCTCCCAAGGAGGGAGAGACGTGTCGGTGAGTTCACGTCGAGCCGGGGGTAGTGGCGTGCGGCGAGCGGCTCGTCTGAGCTCGCCGAAGACTCAGCCGCGCGGGTGAGGCGGACATTCCTGTCGGCCTCCGTTCGTAACACAAAAAAGCCCACGGCGCTTTCGCCGTGGGCTTCTTCTTCATCAATCTTTTGAGTTGGCTATTTCTTTTCCTTCTCGCCCTTCTCCTTCTTTTCCGATTCTTCCTTCTTGCCCTTCCCTTCCTTCCCGTCGTCGTCACGCTCGGCCTTCGTCTCTTCCTTCGTCTTCAGCACCTTGCCCTCGGCGCTCACGACGACCTCGTACAGCTTCTCGCCGACGTTACCGTCGAGCTCATAAACCACCTTACCGCCCTTCGTCTCCTTCTCGGCCTTGGTGATGACGATGTCCTTCACCGCTTCCTTCGCCGCCTTCAGCACGGCCTCGGGCACCTTGTCGACCGCCACTACTTCTTCCTTGCCGTCATCGTCGTCCTCTTCCGCCCGCACGGACCGCGTGACCATCAGCGCCGCCAGGCCCATGCACAGAAACCCCAGCAACCACATTCTCTTCATGGCTCCCTCTCCTTATGTTCGCGCATCCCATCCGGCTCCTCTCCTTACCGAAGGAGAGGTTTAGATTCCAACATCTCATCGGCCCTTAGAGCATCGAACACCTTGAACCGCCAAGACGCTAAAGCGCCAAACGTTTTGAATCAGCTCTATAGAATCTTTTCTTGGCGCTTTGGCGTCTGGGCGGTTCATCCCCTTCCGTTTTTCCTTCTTAGAACGCATCCGGAGGCGGCGGATCGGGTTTCCGGGCCTTCTTAGCGCCCGCGTCCTCCTTGTCCTCGTCTTCGTCCGCCTCCTTCACCTCCAGCACCTTGCCCTCGGCGCTCACTTCCAGCTCGTAGCGCTTGCCGTCCGCCGTGCCCTCTATGTCGTAGATCGTCTTGCCGCCCTTCGTTTCCTTCTCCACCTTTGCGATCTTGAAGCCCTTAAGCGCCGCTTCCGCCGCCGCCTTGATCTCCGGAGGCAACGCCGCATCCGGCGCGGGCTTCGCGTCCACCGCAACGGTCTTCGGGGGCGCGTCCGAACTCTTGGTCTCTGCCGCCGGTGCTTTCACGGCCAGCGGCTTGGCCGCCACCATCGGACCCACTGGGCTTGCGCCCGCTTGCTGTGTAGTGTTCGTCCCGCCCGTCGCGCTCGCCGGACCGTCGGCGCCTCCATGCAGCGCCGCGTAGCCGCCCAGCGCGAGCACCAGCACTGCCGCCGCGAATCCAACCTTCAGCGCCAGCGCACCCGCGCTCGCAAAGATTCCCGCCTGCGCGAGCACCGCCGACGCTTGGAGCGGCGCCGCCCCCGCCGCCGCGATCTTCGCGCAGCCCGCTCCGGGCAGCGCGGCGTCCAACGCCGCGGCAAGCCCCGCCGGAGCCGCGTGCGCCTGGCCCTGATGCAGCAATCCCACCAGCAGCAGCAGCGAGAGCGACGCGCCGCGCTTCTTCAATCGAGCGCGCAGGCCGTGCAGCGTCCGCGCCAGCCGGTCGCGCAGGGTCTCGCGCGGCGCGCCCAGCACATCCGCGGCCTCGGCCAGATTCAGGCCCTCCTGGCAGCAGAGCGTCACCACCGCGCGGTCCTCGGCGCTTAAGCTCCCCAGCTCTTCGTGCAGCCACCGCAGCGCCTCTGCCTGTTCCGCGGAACGCTGCGCCGGTGTGGCCGCGGCCGCGTGGACGTTTTCCATGCTTCTCTCCCGGCCGTTTCGAGCCTGTCGGGCGCGCGCCAGATCCAGCGCACACTGCACCACCGCGCGGTACACCGCCGCCTTGAACGCGCGTTCGTTCTCGAAGCCTTCGCTGCGCGAGAGCAGCTTGAGAAACGCCTGCTGCACCGCGTCTTCCGCGTCGGAATCCTGCCGCAGGATGCGCTGCGCCGTGGCATAGGCGCGCACGCGCTGCCACTTGAGCAGTTCGCCCAGGGCCTCGCCGTCCCGCGCGGAGCGCCAGCGCTCCAGGCGCTGCGCGGCCCAATCGGCTGTCTGCGGCTCAATCATGACGGGTTCTCGTTGCTCGCACTCATACACGCGGAAGAGACGCCCCGCGCGGCGTCGAAAAGTTAGCGTTTTTCGGATTCCTTCTACGTGCAGCCCAGCGTAAGCCCATCGGATGGCTCAAGCTACGGGCATCCCCGCGCCTTTCGCCCGCCGCCATAGGCGAAACTCGGGTTGAAAACGATAAACCCTCGGTCGAAGCTGACCATCGCGTTCGGCTCGACACGGCGTATTCTATGAAGGCTCTATCGCCGCGAGCTCCCTCCCCCCTTGTGGGGGTGGGTTGGGGTGGGGG
>JACQFI010000117.1 GCA_016200135.1 Planctomycetota bacterium | reverse complement strand
CGTGCGCTACGGCCACCGCGCCCCGCCGCCGCCCAAGCCTTCCGAAGGCAAATCGCCGCAGGGGCCGTTCGCGATCGACGCGCCCGCGGCCGAACTCGAAGTTGGCCTCAAGTACCTGGTCATGCTCCCGGTCGATTACCATCCCTCGCAGCGCCGCCCGCTGCTGCTCGCTCTGCATGGCACCAACGCGGACGCCGCCGCCGCGCTGCAGCTCTGGGCCGCGGACGCGCTCAAGCGCGGCTGGATCGTCGCCGCGCCCGAATGCGTGATCGGCCGCGGCAAAGGCTACCTCTCCACGCCCGACGAGCGCGGCCTGGGCCTGCGCACCGTCGCCGACTGCATGTGCCGCTTCGCCGTCGATCCCAACCGCGTCTACGTGGCCGGGCACGCGATGGGCGGGCAGATGGCCTGGGACCTGGCCCTCACCTACCCCGGCCGCTTCGCCGCCGCGTCTCCGTTTGCCGGCTGCGTCAACGGCGTCTCCTCCAATTACGTCCCCAACAGCTTTCTGGTGCCGATTTACTGCGTCTCCGGCGAGCGCGACCTGATCACCACCAAGGTCAACCGGCTGGTGAACGAAGACCTGAAACGCCAGAAGCGGCCGATGATTTACGTCGAGTACCTCATGCGCGGCAACGAGAGCTTCGCCGAGGAGATTCCCAAGGTCGTCGATTGGATGGGCGCGAAGGCCCGGGCGCGCTCACCGAAGGAGGTCGATTTCGTCTCCGCTGACATGGAGACCTCGCAAGCCTTCTGGCTCGCCATGACGGACAATCAGACCAAAAAGGACAAGGCCGCCACGACCTACGAGACCGCCGTGCGCGGCGCCGGCATCGCGCGACTCTCGGGCGCGCTCTCCGCGGGGAATAGCGTGGATATCAAGGCTTTCAACATCACCGGCTTGAAGATTTATGTAAACCAGGAACTTTTCGATCTGGCCAAACCGCTCAAGGTGACCATCAACAATCATCCTGTAAAGCCCGTCGTCTTCGAGATCTCCCGGAAACACTTGCTGGAGATCGCGCGCCAGAGTGGCGACCGCGAGCGCCTGTATTGGTCCGCGGCGGACGTGGCCGCCCCAAAGTGATTTTCTCGGTCACCTTGCCTCCTCAAGCTCGTCTAAATGAGTACGCCTACCCCAGGAGGTTATGTATGCGAAACATGCGCGTTTGCAGTCTGTTCCTGATTGCGGCGACCCATCTCGCGCTGGCCGCGGGCGAATCCAAGCTCGCGGTCTGCCCGGTGAGCCTCACCAACCCCGACGGCCAGGCGCTCGCGATCGAGAAGTACGACCTGCGCGTCGCCATCCACGGCCCACTGGCGCTTACTGAGATGGAGATCACCTTCCGCAACCCGCAGGACCGGCGCATCGAAGGGCGCTTTCTGTATCTTCTGCCCGCCGGTGCAACGGTGAGCCGCTTCGCGAAGGATGTGGACGGCCATCTGATGGAAGGCGAGGTCGTCGAGACGCAGAAGGCGCGCAAGGTCTACCAGGAAATCCTCCAGACGATGCGCGACCCCGCGCTGCTCGAACAGGACCAGGGCAACCGGTTCTCGGCGAAGGTCTTTCCTATCGCGCCGAACGGCAGCGTGCGCGTCCTGCTGAGTTACTCGCAGGTGCTCCCACTCACGAACAACGAACGCAAGATGATGATCCCGCTGGCGGGACTGCCGAAGCTCGCCGAGTTCAACTTCTCGGGCGTGGTTCAGTATTTCTCCGGCGAGAGCCTGGGCGACGACGCGGCGAAGGTGCTCTCGGCGCAGCCCATGGACGGCCGCTTCGTGCGCCTCAGCCGGCACGAGAAGGACTTCGCGCCGGACCGCGACCTCGAACTGACTTTCAAGCCCGCCCCCGACGCCCCGCGGCTGAACATCCTCAAGGCCGGCAACTACCAGATGACCGCGTACCGCGCCGACTTCGCGCCGGCCGAAGAGGCGCAGCTCACGCGCGACTGGGTCTTTTACTTCGACACCAGCGCCAGCGGCGCGGACATGGAAGCGCGCCGGGTGGAGGCCATCAAGGGCCTGCTTAAAGCCGCGGAGAGCGCTTCAAAGTTTCAGGGTTTCGCCTTCGACTTGGACATTGCGCCGCTGTTTACGCTGAACATGCGTGATACCTACGACGGCCCTTCCCTCGATAACCACGCGAGTCTGCTACAGCGCCGCCACTGTCTCGGCGCGACGGACCTCGGCAAGGCGCTCAAGCACATCGGCGAGACCGCACGCGCCACTAAGGAACCCGCGCGCTTCGTGCTCGTGAGCGATGGCATCGCCTCGTGGGGCAAGCGCGAGATCGCCGATGTTGTCGCGGAACTCGGCGAATGGCCCGCGCAGCATGTCCTTCACGCGCTCGTGCTGGGCCACAAGCAGGACGCCAAGATGCTCAACGCCATCGTGGCCAGGACCAACGGCCGCGTGGTCGTCCTGCCGCTCAACGATAGGATGGAAGCGTCCATCGCCAAGACCGTCGCGGAGCTGA
This sequence comes from Planctomycetota bacterium, assembly GCA_016200135.1. Classification (GTDB taxonomy): domain Bacteria; phylum Planctomycetota; class SZUA-567; order H5-PLA8; family H5-PLA8; genus JACQFI01. The sequence goes on along the minus strand of JACQFI010000117.1, from coordinate 30,880 downwards.
CCGAGCCGCTCGGGCAGACCTTCGAGTTCTACGACGAAGGCGCGGCGTGGGTCTATCCCAAGACCTTCCGCGACGTGCGGCCGGGTTCCGAGATGGTCGTCTTCAGCGAGTTGAAGGACGGCGCGAACGCCAAGCCCGGCGTCGTCTATCCCAAGGGCCTGGGCAAGACCGACGTGCCGCTCGACGCCACGCCCGCCGATGCGCCCGCGTTCGCGCCGCTGCTCCAGCGCGAGGCCGTCGCGGCGCTGCTCGATCATCTGGAAAAGCAGGAGCAAGCGGAGAAGGACGCGGCGAAGATTGCGGAGTCGAGGCTAAAGCGCACCGAACTCTCGGTGAAGAACCGCGTGCTCTGCCCGCCGCTTACGTCCATGCTGGTGCTCGAGACCGAGGAAGACTACGCGCGCTTCGGAATCGCGCGCTATGGACTGCTCGACATTCTGGCCGTCGGCGCGCAGGGCATTGAGGTCATGCACAGAAAGCCGAGCCCAAAACTGGAAGAGGTGATCAAACATGACCTATTGGAGGTCAAGCTGCGGGACCAGCTCGGCGGCAAGATCAACCTCGACCTGAAGGACGCACCACTGAAGGATGCGCTCAAGACCCTCGCCGACGCGGCGCACGTGAAGATCGAACTGAGCGCGGAGCTGGCAAAGAGCGATACGGCCAAGGAGCCCGTCACGCTCAAAGCCGACAACGCCGTCGCGCAGAAGGCGCTCGAACGGCTGCTCGAATCGGAAGGGCTCATGCAGGAACTCAAAGGCGACACCATCCTGGTGAAATCCGCGCCGCATGTTGCCAATGCTTTCGCCGCTGCCCCCTTCTCTGCTGCACCCGCGGAACCCGCCAAGGATGCGGCTCCCGCGGAGAAACCGGCTCCCAAGGAAACCGCAGCCCTCGAAATGGGAACGGCGGAGCCTGAAGAAGCAGACGAGCAAAAAGAGCAAGAGGACGGAGTGACGGTTCATGGCCACTCGGCCGCTAATCCATTTTTGGCCGCGCCTGCGCCGGCTGTCCTGGTGCCTGCAACGGAAGAAGAACTGAAGAGACGGGAAATGCCGACAGGGGGTGGTCCTGCTGTCGCTCAGGACCAAACACCTGCTCGACGCATCGTGCTGGCCAATCCCACGGAAGCCCAGAAGGACGCTGGTTCGGTAGAATTGAAAATACAAGATGTGCAAGATCTCACCCAAACCATCCCCGATTTTCCGCAGCCGCCGGGTTCCCGCGCTCCCGATAATCCCCCGCCCGCGCCGCCGGCTCCCGAACAAGACAAACAGGCGGCGGCCAAGCCCGAGATTCCTGAGTGGGTCGCTGCGTACAAGACGGGAACCGCCGCCGAGAAGCTTGACGCATTGCTTGCCGAGGTAAAAGCCGAGCCCCGTGAGCGGACGCATCGCAACCTTTATGCGCAGGCCCTCGACCGTGCCGGCAAGTGGGACACGCTTCAGGCGCAATGCTTCGAATGGCTCCCGTTCGATCCGGAGAATCCGCAGGTCTACGAGTTTCTCGGCAAGAGCGCCGCGGCGCTGAACGATCCCGACCTCGCCCTGCGCGCCATCTCCTCCGTGGCCGAGACCTCGCCCAACAACGCGGCGCTGCTCGGGCGCGCGGGCTGGGTGCTGCTGAGCGTCAAGAAGCACGCGATGGCCGAGGCGCTCTTCCGCGAGGCCCTCAAGCAGCGCCAGGACGACGCCAACCTGTACCGCGGCCTTGCCATGAGCCTGTGGCTGGACGAGAAGTTCGAGGACGCCGCGAAGGTGTACGAAGAGGCGCTCGGCAAGACGTTCGACGACCGCTACGGCGACGTGAAGCGCGTGCTCAGCGAAGAACTGGGCTATGTGTTCCGCGCCTGGGCCAAGAAGACGCCGGGCGATGCCGACACGCTGAATGCGCGCGCGCAAAAACTGGGCCTTGACGTCACGCGCGCCGACGCCCTGCGCGTGACGCTCTGCTGGGACACCGACGCCAACGACGTGGACCTTCACATCGTCGATCCGAAGGGCGAGGAGTGCTTCTACAGCCATTTGAAGAACGAATCGGGCTTGGAACTCTACAGCGACCAGACGCAGGGCCTGGGGCCCGAAGTGATCCGCTGCGAGAAGGCGCTGCCGGGTTCCTACCACATCGGCGTGAACTACTTCAACGCCGGCCCGATGGGCGTCTCGCGCGGCGTGGTGGTGGTCTTCAAACCCCAGGGCGGCATCGTGGCCTTGCCCACGATCGTGCCGTTCGCCCTGGTTCCGGACGCGGTGGCGAACAAAGACATGGCGCATATCGCGGAGGTGAAGTTTTAGCGCGCGCGTTCACTCGACGTTGCGCAGCGTGATGTTGTCGAGCGCGCAGGTGGTCTCGCGGATGTGGAAGGTGACGGTGCCCTTCACGTCGGCGCTGCCATTGGCGGTGAGCGTCTCGCCCTTCTTGCCGTCGATGTAGATCGTCACGGCGTTGTCCTAGAACACCAAGTCCAACGGTGTGGCCGATCTACTTTTTCGCAGGATCGCTCATGGCCGGTTCCGCCAAGTCTGCCATGTAGTGGAGGCCCGTGGGTGCTTGGCCGTGCTCGTCGCGAATTCGCAAGCCGCACAGCCACCAACCTTCTTTGTGGTAACCGACCCCCATAAGCACGGTGTTCCAGCCTTGCTTCAACTCAACATCGTTTATTTTTTCACGATCCAGAATCTGGTCCACATTGGGCCACGGATTGAACGCCGTCCTATTTGTGTGTACAGGCTTGCCATTTACATAAACCTGCATTCCTACGCCGGCATGCCCAACCCAGAGTTGAACTTTACGGTCCGTTTGCGAGTAGACGTAGGCACACGCGTGCGCCACGGCCTCGGTCTTTTTACCTACACTGTCGGTAAAATTGATGACGCCGCCTCCATTCGAGGCGAGTTTCCAATGCTCGCCCGCCGTGGGCTTCACATCCTTGTCGAGATTGTCCGCCTCAAATAATTTGGCCGGTTCCAGGCTTTCGCGCGCTTCTCCCACGAGAAAGTTCGTAAGCGGTCTGTTTTCAACCAACTGGCCTTTGGTGATGGTAAACGCAAGAGCTTTCTTTGGGCCGGATACATCAGGGGAAACGGCGGGATAATCTAGAGTGACGCAATCGCCTTCCTTCCAGGCCTTGTCGGTTTTCAAGCGCACGCACCGCGCCGTTATCACCTCCGCTTCAATAACTTTTGCGCCAGCGATGGTGTAGGCCGCTGCGTCTTTCCAAGGCTCTTCGTCAACGGGCGCCGAAGATCCGAAGAACTTAAGCGTCAGCGTATTTCCTGCAAAAGATTCAAATTCCAGATGCGGCGATTGCCATTCGCACGCCGTCACATCTCCGTTCTTTGCGCACAGGTTTCCCTCGGCGCCATAGGTGAGACGCAGCGGAAATGCCGAATCCTTTACATCCACAATAACGGTAGAGCCCTGGATCTGCGCCTTTGCCGGTTTTGCGGCGCCAGAGGCACCAACAAGGTTCAACCCTTTGATCGTGCCGTCGGGCGAATTCTTGAGCGCAAGTCCTCCTTCAACCTGCTTGAACTGCATGATCAATTGACCGTCTTTCAACGTTACTCGATCCAGATATGGCTTGGACTCCGTCAGATCGTAGGCCGCGACGCAATTCGACAAGCGCAGGTACAACTTCCCGCCGGAATACGCCGGCGAAGTGCAGCATGCAACGCCTTCTTTAAGCTCCCCCAGAACTTCTAATTTTTCAGGCGAGGGCTTGATCAGATAGGTAACGCTTTGGCTCTTGGCATGGGCGATTATCTTTCCGTCGACCAAGATGGGCGATGAAAATTGAGCCAGCAATTCCTTCGTGGTCCATTTTGTATCGCCGGTAAGAAGATCCATGCACCGGTCGCAATTCTGATACACGTAATTTTGATATACGAGCGGGCTGCAGAGGCGCTCGCTCCAGTTAGGTCCATAATTCTGAGTGTATAGGTGCACGGCGCCTTGCGGCGATATCTTGAACGCCTGGAACTTGCTGGATCCGAACAGGACCAGGGTGTCGCTCGAGATGACAGGCGTGGAATTGCCGACTTCGGCTTTCTCGGCTTGCCATACAATCTTGCCGTCCTCCGGATCGATACAGACTCCGCCCGGAGCGATGAGGTAGGTCTTGCCGCCGGTTTTCCATACCAGGGCCGCATTGCCGTTGGCCTTAGGCTGGTGCCAACGCTTTTTGCCGGTGGTGGCCTCAAAGGCATGCAAGGAGCCGTACAACATCGCGTAGACCGTGTCGCCTAAGACCAAGGGCGATGAATTGCTGGCCGCGGCCAGAGGCACGGTCCAGATGACCGAGCCGTCCGTGACGGAGAGGCAATACATGCCGGAACTGCCCACGACAAAACATCTGCCGCCGGCGACCGCAGGCGTTCCCGATGCGCCGGCGAGGCGGAAGAAATTGTCAATCGGTAGTTTCTCACGCACCGGATCGGGAAAATCCTTCCGCCATGTTTCCTTTCCCGTCGCGGCATCCAGGCACACAACGCCATCGGTGAACTTGGACACTTTCGCGCATGCTTCATCCAAGGCATCGTTAACGCCGCCGTAGCGGTGATGCATGTCCGCGAGTTTGGTGACATCGCTGAAAAGCTCCTGAATAGCCTTGTACTCCTTGTCCCGAAGACTGCTTACCTTGGACAATTCGTCCCACGTAAAAAAGCCGATATCCTTTTTGAACCGGTTGCGGATGCAGAGGTCGTATTTCTTGGCGTCGCTAGGCTCGAGCGTCGCAATGAACTCATTGACATACGCATCCAACGCCGGACCGGGCTTCAGCCCTTTCCGCTTATCGGCGACTCGCGCGGCTTCAATTTTCTTGGCCAACTCCGCCGGCATGTCCGCCACCCAACCCCAGTCGGTCAGGACTTCGAGCGTGATCGGGCAATAGGTCTTGCCAGTGGTCGGTGGCCTCCCGTTGACGTAAACAAAAACCCTTCCGTCAGCCACCACGACGCTGCCGCATCCGCCATCGCGAACGGATGGAATCTCGTCGCTCTTCCAAAGCAGGGGCGGGCCTTCTTTGGGCCATGTATCGAGCAGTTTCGGTCCCGCGGGCGCGATGCCGTCGCGCGTCGGTCCGCGCCATTGCGGCCAGTCGGATTGCGCCGCAGGGGCTTTGGGCGCTTCGGCGGTTCGCGCCGCACGCGCGCCGAGCGCCGCCACGCAGGCCAGGCAGAGCACACTCTGAAATCGCGGCATCTTCGTCTACCTCCCGACGGCCTGTTTCGCTTCAAGTATCTTGCAGCCGCGCAAGTACGGTATCGCGCTGTCGCAGACCCCCTTATCGGCGTACGGATCGTGTCCCGCAACCATGACGACGTCGCGGTAATCGGCCTGTCCGACGCCGTGCGACAACTCCTCCGGCTTAAGGCACCACGGCAACAGCGAGTGCGCGTTCATGTAATGATTGACCAGCACCCGCCTGTAGCGCGCGCTCCGGTTGCGCATGCTGCGATGCAGCAGGTACCCGTTAAAGAAGATCACCGTTCCCGCTTTGACCTCAACCGGACACGCCCGCGTTTCGTCGAAACCGTAGCTCTCCTTCGAAAAGTCGAACTCATCCGCATCGCGCTGCTCGCGCTGGCGGTACAGATAGCCGCTTGCGTGCGAACGCGGCACGACCCACAGGCAACCGTTTTCGACAGTGGCATCGTCCAGGGCGATCCAGGCGCCCGTCAGGCTGCGGTCGCGCGTCGGAATATACAGTTCGTCCTGGTGCCAAGACTGTCCTGGGAATCCCGGCGGCTTGATGAAAAGCATGCTCTGCATGCATTTGACATCGGGTCCGATGAGGCCGGTCAGGACGCCGGCAAGCGCCGGATGCCGGACCATCTCCAGCATGACCGGGCTGATCTTCTGGCAATGATGAATGCACAGGAAGCGCTCAAGCACCTCTTGATCCGCCAGGCTGTCGGGCTGCGCTTCGATGGCTTTGCAGGCATACTTTCCCCTGCAGATCCGAATCAGGTCCGCCTGCAACCGCCCGACCAACTCGGGCGAAAGCAGGTTTTCCACGGACAGGAATCCGTCTCGCCGATACGCCTGCAGATTCAGTGCTGCGTGTGCCATATGCGTTTGCCTCCGCGATCTCTTACACCGGATTCTGCCCGAATCGCGGCAGGAAAGAATGGTTGCGATTGACGGCGATATGGACGGAATTGACCTGCCGTCTATTGCGGCAAGCGTGGGTTAGGCTTTGCGCCGCGAACCGCGGCCGGTAGCGGCCGCCAGCAACCCCGGCGGCGTTCCGCTCACCAGGCTCGGAGGGGCCGGACAATTACCGTTGCGAACCTTGCGGAGAAATTCCTTGGGAGGCATGCCGTAAGCCTGCCGGAAGCGGCGCGAAAAATGAAACTGATCGCTGTAGCCGAACAGGTCCGCAACCTGGCCGATCGAATAGTTCGAGCGCATCATGATCCAGGCCGCGCGTTCCATGCGGAACAGGCGCACCGTCTCGACCGGGGAATGCCGCACGAAAGTCTCGAACAGCCTGCAGAGGTATTCCTGCGAAACGCACGCGGCGCGCGCCAGCGCGGACAGCGTAATGCGTGCGTCCGGCTTCTCGTTCAGCGTTGCGCAGATGTGGTTCCAGGCGCGCACCACCGGTTCCGGCCAGCTCATCCCGCCCGGCAACTCCGCCGTGTTCACTTCTCCAGAAATGAAAGCGGCCAGGATGTACGCGGCGGTGAAATGCCGCATCGCCTCCGAACCTTTCTGGTTCCAGGTCAGCACGTGGCGGAATAGCGGGCGCAGCACGTCGCCATCGGCCGGCGTCCGCACGACCGGCCATGAACCGACCGGAGGCCATTCCTGCGGCGCGCGCACGATCTCGAAATGAAAATACCCGTGCCGCGAACGGCGCTGCCGGTCCCACTGGAAGAGTTCCGGAATACGCGGCTTGCAAAGGACGATGGAACCCTCCGGAACCTCGAATTCCCGGTCCCCTTCGCGGTAACGCGCACTGCCTTCGATCATCCAAACAAATTCGAAGTCGGGAATCTTGCGCGGGCCAAGCGCTGCTCCCTTTGGGAACAGGCCGACTCCGCACCACGAGGAGAGTTTGATCTGCAAGGCACGGAGCATCCGCCGAACTCTCCGGGGTGCGCTCTGAAATGCGCAGGCTATTCGACGTTGCGCAGCGTGATGTTGTCGAGCGCGCAGGTGGTCTCGCGGATGTGGAAGGTGACGGTGCCCTTCACGTCGGCGATGCCGTTGGCGGTGAGCGTCTCGCCCTTCTTGCCGTCGATGTAGATCGTCACGGTGTTGTCCTTGAACTCCAGGTCCACCGGCGTGGCCGATCCGGCGGCGGGCTTCCACGCGCCCTTCACCTGCGGCGTGTCGGCCGAACTGAACTGCAAGCGGTACCCTTCGGCGCTGAAGAGCGCCGTGACGTTGTGCTGGTCGTTGCCGAATTCCATCGCCATATACCAGCCCTCGCCCGCCTTGCCGGGCTCGACCTGGAACTCGAAGCCGACCTTCGCGTTCTTCGAGGCAAACGGCCCCCCGATGGCGTCGGTCTTGAGCGCCGTATCGCCGCCCTCGGGGCTCTCCAGCACGTAGCGGTCGTCCTTGGTGGACCACGCGCCCGACGGCGCGTCCCAATCGCTCTGCTGCTGCCACTTGCTGAAGTCGTAGACGTGCAGGTTGGAGACTCCGGAGAGCTTGGCGGCCAGCCGCGCGGCCTCGGTGGACTGGTCCGCGACCTTGAGCGCGCGGTCGACTTCGACTTTCGCCTGCTTATCGTATTTCAGCAGCAGAAGCAGATTGGCGATGCCCAAGTGGTCGCCGCCCTGGCCGAGTGCCTCGACGAGCTGGTAGATCTCGTCCGGAGCCATTTTGGCCAATGGGTATTTAAAGCCCGCGCCGCCGATCTCCGCGTCGAGCATCAGCCCATTGATCTCGCGCAGGATGCCCGCGACCTTCTTGTCGTTGCTGTCGGTCACTTTCACGTCGGTGGGCATGTTTTTCTCGGCGCGGGCAAGCCGGGCGCGTTCCATGCCTTTCAAGAGCTTGTTGGCGTAGACGAGCTGCAACTGGCGCGCGCCGAGCGGCTCCGCCCACTTCGTTCCAGCCAGCGCGTCGAGACCCGCCACGAGCGCTTTCATGGCCTCGTCGAGTTTGCCAATGCCCAGCGCCTTGTCCGCCGCGCCCATGGCCTTATTGAAGGGCGTCTCGCCTTCCTGGTCGACGCGCTGCATGAGCGCGCTGGCCTTCTTAGAGAACGCGCCCTGGCCATCGGCGGAGATCAGCCGCGTGCAGCGCGCCGCCGCCCCGCGGTAGTCCTTCGCGTTGGCGGACTTCTCGGCGTCCTGGTACATGCGGTCGAGCGCGTCGGAGATGATCTTCTCGGTGTCGCGGAGTTCCTGCGCGGCGGCGTCGGACGCGGCGCCTACGCGATGCGCCTCGCGAAAACGCTGCAACGCCTGGCGCGCGCCGGAGAAGTTTCCGCTTTGCAGCGCGCGGTCGCGGGCCTCCATGGCCTTGTGCAGATCGGCGAGGGCCTGGCCGTCCGTGTCGTTAATGGGGCCTTCGAAGGTCTTCCTCTCGCCTTCGCCGCCCGGCGTCTTCTGCGCCACAGTCTTCGCCTGCTTCGACGGGTCTTCAACAACGGCCTTCTCGGTCTTTGCCACGACCGGCGGGCGCTTGGTCTCGGAGCCGTTGCCCATCAACGCCGACCGGACCGAGCCGAAGAGGAAGATCACCAGGATCAGCCCGATCAGCACCAGCGCCGCGCCGATGCCGAGCTTCACGTACTCGGTATTGCTCGGACGCGCGGCCTCTTCGCGCTTCCGTTCGGCCGCCACCGCGCGTTCTTCGGCTGCCGCAATCTCCGAGACCGCGATGCCCGGCTTCACGGAGACCATCTCGTGCAGCGTGGCGCGCCTCTTGATTACGCCCAGGCCCTTGGCCTTCTTGCGCGCGCCCTCCTCGACGGACTTCAGGTAGTCGTCCTTGATCTTCTTGAGGCGCTCTGAAAGCTCCTTCGGATCGCCCGGGCGCTTCTCGATGTCCGCCGCCATCATCTCCATCACGGTATCCGCGAGCGCGGCCGGGATGGTGACGTCGTACTGCCGCGGATCGGGGCGTTCCTGCGTGATGTGTTTGGTGATCACGACCAGGCTGGTCGGGCCGTCGAAAGGCACGCGGCCGGTGAGCATGTGGAAGAGCGTCGCGCCGAGCGCATAGATGTCGGTGCGCGTGTCGATGGAGCGCTTCTGGCTCTGCTCGGGGGCCATATAGTGCGGCGTGCCCATCAGCACGTTGCCGCGCTTCTCGGCGTCCTTGTCGCGCCCGGCAATCGTCGCGAGCCCCAGGTCGGCGACCTTCACCGTCCCGCGCTTGTCCACCATGATGTTGTGCGGCTTGATGTCCTGGTGAACGATGCGCAGCTTCTGCGCATGCGCGAGCGCCTCGCAGACCGAGACCGCGATGTCCAGCGACTTGGCGACCGGCACCTTGCCGTCGCGCTTGAGCATCGCGTAGACCGACTCGCCCTCGACGATCTCCATCGAGAAGTACAGCGTGCCGGAAGCCTCGCCGACGTCGTGCACCTGCACGACCGCCGGATGGGTGAGTTGCCCCGCCATGCGCGCTTCTTTCAGGAAGCCCTTCACGAAATCGCGGTTCTGCGAGAGGTCCTTCTTCATCACTTTCAGCGCGACCTCCCGGTCCATCGAGAGCTGCTTCGCGCGGTAGACCGTGCCCATGCCGCCTTGGCCGAGGCGCGAGATGATCTTGTAGCCGCCGAGGTCCTTGCCGCAGAGCGGGTCGTTGGTGTCTTCCTTCTGGAGCTGCGCGCGCATCGTCCGCGCGCTGATGGAAGCGGTCTTCGCCGAAAGTTTATCGTCGGATGCGGTCTTTTTGCCGCCCGGATCGTCGAAGACCAGCCGCGTGGTGCCGATCTGGATGGTGTCGCCGTGGCTGAGTGCGACCTTGGCGACCTTGCGCCCGTTGACCTTGGTCCCGTTCGAGCTCTCCAGGTCTTCCAGAAAATACTCGCCGTTGCTGTTACTGACGCGCGCGTGAGTGCGCGAGGCCTTGGGCTCGTTAATCTGGATCGTATTGTTGGACTGACGCCCGATGGTGGCATCGCCGTTCAGGACGAAGTCCTTGGACGCATCGGCGGTATGCAGGGTCAGCTTGGCCATAATCCATTTTGGATTGGGGATTCTGGATTTACACCGCGTCGCGCCTGCTAGAGCGCACGGCTGTGCCAATCCAAAATCCAAAATCGGAAATCCAAAATCCTCCGTTACGTTCCGTACCACATGAAGTACGCACCGACCTTAAAGCCCTTGCCGCTGTCGTCTTTCAGGTGCCGCGCCACGCGGGCCAGGGCTTCGAGTTTCTCGGTCGGCAGGTGGATCTTCAGCTTGAGCAGGGCGTGGTCGGGTAGCTTGTCCGGACTGTGGAAGAGGATGCCGCCCTCGGAGAGGTCCAGCGCCTTGGTCTGGAGCGTCTGCGCCTTCGCGCCCGGCGCCTCGCCCAGCACGGCGACCTCCACGGGCGTATCGTAGTCGTAGCGCGGGAAGCGCCGTTTCTCGATCTGGTAGAGCTTGCCCTTGAGCATGCGGTCGACGATCGCGGCGTCGAACTGCTTGCCCGCGCGCTGCTGCAAGACCTTGGCCGCGTCCTCGTCTTCCATGCGCTTGCCGTTGCATTCGGGTGCGCGGCCGGTCGTGAGCAGGTCAAAGTAATTTGCGATGGCCAAGATGCGCGCGGAGAGCGGGAGCTCGGCGCCCTTTTTTCCGCGCGGGTAGCCCGAACCGTCCAACATCTCGTGATGCGCGAGCGCGATCTCGGGCATGCGCGCGAGGTACTCGGGCAGCTTGAGCCCGCGCAGGAGCGCGTCCGTGAGCACCAGATGCAGGCGCTCGGTCGGCGCGGAATACTGGCTCGACGCGCCGGGCCCGCCCGCCCATTCGAAGGCCTCGGGCGAGAGCGCGAGCCGGCCCGCGTCGTGCAGCAGCGCAGCGAATTCCAGCTCCAGCAACTGGTTCTTGTCGAGGTTCATCTCGCGGCCCACGGCCAGCGCGATCTGCCGCGTGCGGTCGCTATGCCCGACGGTGCTGACGTGCTTGTTGTCCACGGCCGTCGCGACGGCTTCGGCCAGGTTCCGCGCCAGCGTCCAGCCATCCTCGGAACGCTTGACGCGCAGGTACGCCAGCGCGCCGTGCTCCGCCAGCAACTGCAGCCAGAAGGCGTCGCTCTCTTCGAACCCCCGCCCTTCCTTGTTCATGGCCTGCAGCACGCCCACGACTTCCTCGTCGGCTTCCATGGCCGTCGAGATCAGGTTACGGGTGTCGACGCCCGGGATGCCGTCGATCGCCGCGACGAACAGGTCGTCGCCGGCCGGCTTGTTGCAGATGTAGTACCCGTTGTCCTTCCCTACGTTCCCCGCGATGCCTTCGCCCAGCGGGATGCTGACCCTGTTGCGGCCCTTGTTCCGATACGCGACCAGATTGACGACCTTGTTGTGCTTCTCGACGCGGTAGAACGTGGCGCGCTGGCAGTCGAGCAGTTCGCAGGCCTGTTTCTCGATGGCGTCGCTGAGCGCCTGAACAGTAGTGGCCGCATGGAGGGCCTTGCAGGCCTCGTGCGCTTCGCTATGCGTGATGCCCGCTGGCGCCCCCGGGTCGGACTTGGGCGCCGTATTCTTTTCCGCCATTCAGATACTCTCCGCGCAAGGTCTTGAATAGAGATGTATTTAGGGTACCCGCCAAGCCCGTCAAGTCCCGGCGAGAACAACCCTTGGACGGTTATAGCGAGGGCTTTACGGCGCAAGGTGCAAAAATATCGCTACCAGGTTTCGCCTGAGACCCTTACGCTAGGCGCGTCAGTATCCCGCATGCGGATTCCGTAGGTGTGGGGTGGAAAGGGCAACCCGAAGACAGCTATGTGGTTGGCACGCCTTTCAAGACGCGCGGGCGTAGGCTTCGCCCTCCTGCTGGCCGTGTCGGCTATCGGGAGCGAATCTACTCCCACCCAGAACCCCGCTCCGCCCAAGCCGGTCGATCCCAGCCTAGCCAGCAAGCTCAGCGAACATCCCAAGTCCAGCGAGACCAGCGCCAAGGAAGAAGACGACCCGACGCTCGTCGAGAACGATCCGCTCGGCGGCCAGGAGATCATCATCGGCCGGAAGGACGAGACCAGGAAACCCGCCGAACCCCCGCCGCCGCCTCCGGCAAAGTCGGTAAAGGCCGAAGCCGTCTGTCCCACTTGCAAGAACAGAGGCTTCAAAACCACCACGAAGGCCGACCAGGCCTATATGCTCTTCGAAAGCGACCCCGCGCCCGATCCCGAACTATACTTCGGCTGGACGCCCTGCCCCGACTGCAAGCTCGGCCTGGAGATGAAGCAGCGTTTCGAGAACCAGAAGGACCGGCTGGCCAAGCGCACGGAAGTCTACGCCGCGCATGAGAAGGCCATGGGCCTCGCATTCATCGACTTCGAGACGCGCAACGCGACCGGGCACTTCCAGACCACGCCGGTCGAGGCCCGCGACTGCGCGAAGTATTTCGAGAAACTCAGCCGCCTGCTGCGCGAGCACTGCGAGGGCGACGCGTACCTCAAGGCCAACCCTGCCGCGCAGCACATGGTCGTCTGCGAGAACGGCGAGCGCTATGCGCTCTACCTGGAACGCTTCTCCAAGAGCCACCCGGAGAACGAGGGCAACTGGAAGGACCTGGCGCGCACGACCTCCTCGTTCGGCTCGCGCAACCTCACCGTGATCCGCCGCGACGCCGTCGCCGCCACGTCAGCCGGCCTCGGGCACATCACCGTCTTCGTCTATGCGCAGATGCTGGTCCACGAAGCCTGCGACAGCAAGGCGCCGATCTGGTTCTGCGAAGGCTTCTCGAGCCTCTGCGAGTCCCTCATCTTCGAGAACCCGTGGTGCTACTCGATCCGCTACGAGCAGAACAAGCTGAGCTTCGACGTGAACTGGACGCAGGCCGTGGCGAAGGGCGTCAAGGACGACAAGATTCAGGAATGGGAGGTGCTCTTCACGCGCGAGATGATCAGCATGCCGGTGCTCGAATACCAGGAGTGCTGGTCGATCGTGCGCTATCTCTACAAAGCGGACGCAGTCGGCTTCGCCAAGCTCCCCGAACTCTTCAAGCAGGGCCTCGAGACCAAAAAAGCGCTCGAACAGGCCTTCGGCAAACCCCTCGCGCAGCTCGAAAAAGAATGGCGCCTCTCGGCCGCGCAAGGCCGTTGAAAAAGAAAAGGCGCGGCGTAGAGCCGCGCCCTTCCATTCCAAACCTAAAATCGTACGGCCTTACTTGGTCAGGTTCTTGATGACCTTCTGCACGCGCTGCACGGCTTCGGGCGTGGGCTGCGACTCTTCGTTGGTGCTCTGCTCGTCTTCCGCGTGAACGAGCTGTCCGTCCTTGTCGAAGACCAGCAGCACGGTGGTGTCCTGCGGGACGTTGAAGGACTTGCGCACGTCGCCCGTGTAGTCGATCAGGAGCAACGGCTGCTTCTCGGGCTTGAAGTTCTTCTTCATCCCGTCCAGCGCCTTGTCCTTCACCGAACCGGACTGGCTCAGGTCTTCCAGCATGATCATGTTGAACTGCTCGGCCGGCCAATCCTTCTTCATCAGCTTGCTCTGCCAGGAACTCTGCTGCGTCCCGTGCTTGGCGTTCGGGATCGTGACAACCACGACCAGCCCCTTCTTGGCGGTCTTGAGCACCGCATCTTGGCTGTGCTCCGTATCGCCCGGATCCTTCAGCTTGAAGACCGGAAGCTTCTGGACGTAATTGCCGCCGGCGAGCAAGGCGCTCGAACCCGCGAGCCCGACCAAGCCCACTACGACCAGCCCTACCATCGGCCACTTACAGCACAGGTTGCACTTCATGATCCTCTCCTCCTTAAACTTCCCCCTGTTGTCCAAGCGACGGCTAAGGGACATCGCTCTTCAGCACAAAATGCACAAGTGATAGACCCTACACACCACGCACAATTCACAGCGCAATCTCAAGGGCTTTTTCGGCTAACGGAATGCGAAATTCAAGTTTTTTCGGTATCTAAAACATGAAAAAGACCTAAATGAAGCTCCTCAATGGAGTTCCACTTAGGTCTCAAGTGCATTTTCTGGCTAATGCTTAGGGAAACTTGGTCCCCTTGCGAGACAGCGCGATGACTCGGATAACCTCGCGGACACTCTCCGGCGTTACCAGGAGCTTCTTCTTGTTGCGGATTGAATCGTACAAGCAGCCGTAGAAGTCGAGCTTATATGCCGGGTCGGCGGCCTGGACCTTCTTCTCTTGCCACTCCAAAGTCTCGCCACCGATGACCCCGTACTTGCGATCGGGCACGGCAATGGAGTCCACCACTTTAAGCGGCGGGAGTTTGGCCGGGTCGAGGTAGCGGATGACGAACTCGTCCCCTTCCCTGACCAGCGTGCACAGCGTGCCCATGATGAGCCATTGCGGCTGCTTGACCGCGCAGCAGCTCGTGACTTCCATGTCCACCACCGCGCCGTTCTTGCCGCGGATGAGGACCTTGACGTGGTCTTCGGCGTTGCCGGAGGTGATCGTCTTCTGCAGGTCGCCCCAGACATCCATGACTGGGCTGCCGAGCAACTGGAGGCACTGGTCGATGGTGTGCGGGCAGGTGTTGTTGAGCGTTCCGCCGCCGTACTTGCGCAGGGTCTGCCAGTCGTTGCGCCGGGCGAAGTGCACGCTGGAGTTTTTGAGTTCCACGATCTTGCCCAGAATCCCGGACTCGACGATCGACTTGAGGTGGTTGAACTCAGGGTGCGCGCGGTAATTCTGGTGGATGGACAGGATGCGCTTGGCCTTCTTGGCCGCGGCGATCATCTGGTCCGCTTCCTTCACGTTCATGGCCATGGGCTTCTCGACCAGCACGTGCAGGCCGGTCTTGAGGGCCTCGATGGACATCGGACCGTGCGCCACGGACTGCGTCGCAATGATGGCCAGTTCCGCCCCGTTGGGATTGGCGAGGAAGTCCTTCCATTCCTCATAGCCCTTGCAGCCGGGGAAGGTCTGCTCGGCCTCCGCGCGCCGCTCGGGCTGCTTGTCGATGGCGGCGACGACCTGGAAATCCTGCCGGCCCTTCAGGCCCATGGCGTGGATGCTCCAGCCCGCGCGGCCGAGCCCCGCGATGGCGACCTTGACCGGCCCGGTATTCTGCGCTGCGCCCATGAAGTTTCATGCCTCCGGAGGTTGGAAGAAGGATGCTTTCGCTTTGAAAGCGCGTACTTTTGAATCGTAACACGAGGTTCTCCCTGCGCCAGGGAAAACTCGCGCGCGCGGCGGCCCTTGACCCGCCCGCCGTCTCGCGCTGTAATCGCGGCCGGTATGAACGCACCCGGCGTCCCGAACGCGCCCGCGCCCCTTGCCCTCGCTCCGGGCGAACTCCTCGCGTGGTCCGCGGTCGTGCTGCTCGTGCCGGTCTTGAGTCTGGCGGCGCGCTACGAGCGCGCCGCGCGCGACGCCGAAGTGGTGTCCGTGCGCCTCGAGTCCCCTTCTGCGCCCGCTTCGAAAGGCGTGCCTTCTCCGGCGCGCCTCAACCTGAACCATGCCAGCGCCGCCGAACTGGAACTCCTGCCCGGCATCGGAGCCGCAAAGGCGCGCAAGATCGTGGAGTACCGCGAGAGCCACGGGCCGTTCCTCGCGGTGGACGAACTCTCGGCCATCCGCGGCATCTCCAAGGCCATGACCCAGCGCCTCGAACCGCTGGTGACCACTCGCAGCAACGAGTAACCTCGCCGCACCGATTCATTCAAGTCTTCGGCTTAACTGCACGATGTTATGAATAAGGTTTCGATGTACCTGGATGGACCTTTCACGGCCCTGCGGTGAGTGCTTGTCCTCGTCGCGCGCCATGAGGATCTTTGCGTACCGTTTGAGGAAGCCTTCTGGCTCCATGAGTTCCACCGCTCCGCGCACCCATCCCGCCGTCCGCGCCATTGAGGCGCTCGCGCCGTTCGTCGCGGGGCTGCTGCTGCTCGTCTGCGGTATCTTGAGCGCCGCGAACTCGCTCAGGCTGGGCAGCCTGCCGGCCGGGCCCATGGCCGGCGCGACGCTCACCACGGCGCTGCTGGTGGCGGGCGCGGGGCTGGGCGTGCTCTTTGCCAGCATTGAACTTTTCGCGCAGCGCCGCGAGACCGAGCGCGCGATCGCGCAGGCGCACCGCGCCCAGGCCGAACGCGATCTGGCCCTGCTGCAATCCCGCCGCCTGCGCGCGCAGGCTGAGGGCCTGGCGCTCATGCGCGAGATCCACCGTTCCACCTCCATCCCCGAACACTTCGACCGGTTGCACCGCATCCTGACGTTGGTGAGCGACACTTTCGAGGCCCGCGAGGTCGCGCTCTTTGCCGCGTCGGCAGAGGGCCCGCCGCGCGTGCACCCGGCGGCCTACCTGCGGTCGTCTCAAGACGAGGAGATCTTTGCCGCGTTCGATCCGGCCGCGATGGAGCGCCTGCATGAAGGCTCGAACGGCAGCGGCGCCGTGAAGGCGCCCAAAGCCCGCGACGCGACGCTCGTCAGCGAGGGCTGCAAGGCGTTCGCCGAAGGCCAGATCGTCTCGGGCGAGACGGTCCTGGCGCGGCTCACGTGGCAGCGCACGGTCTCGCCGCACGAACCGGGCCTGACGCGGCAGAACCCCAGCGAACTCATCGAGTCGCTGCTCTTAAGGCTCGACTACGGCCCGCCCGCCTGCCGCCACGCCGCCCAGGCGCTCGAACAGCGCCGCACGGTCCACGAACGCGTGCCGACGCTGCTCGCCCGGCAGGCCGCCGGCGACGAGACGCTGCTGCTCTGCGTGCCGCTGATCGCCGACCAGCGCCCGGTGGGCGTGCTGCGCATCCGCCGCGCGGCCGACGGCTTCGACGGCCCGATCGCGGAGACGCTCGAGGAGATGCTCATCGAGTCCGCCAAGCACATCGCGCTGGCCATGAAGAAGGACCAGGACGACCGCAAGGCCATCACCGACCAGCTCACGGGCCTCTTCATCAAGCGCCACTTCCTGGCCACGATGGAAGACCTGCGCGCCCAAGCCGCGGCCGGCGGCGGCCTCGGCAAGCCCTTCGCGCTGGTGCTGCTCGACATCGATCACTTCAAGAAGGTCAACGACACGCATGGGCATCTCTCCGGCGATCTGGTCCTCAAGCATGTCGCCTCCGTGCTGCGCAAGGGTCTGCGTGCGGGCGACCAGGCCTTCCGCTACGGCGGCGAAGAGATGGCCGTGCTGATGCCCGGCGCGTCGCAGGAAGCCGCGGAACAGACCGCCGAACGCCTGCGCGCGGCCGTCGAAAAGACCGTCTTCCTGGGCGAGAAGGGCCAGACGATCCCCATCACGATCTCGCTCGGCATCGCGCTCCACCGCCATGGCCTGACGGCGGAACAACTCATCTCGCGCGCCGACCGCGCGCTCTACGCCAGCAAGCACGGCGGCCGCAACCGCGTCACGCCCTGGCGCCCCGACCTCCCCGACCCGCTCGAAGTGAAGCGAACCGCCCCGCCCGTGGACCCGACCAAGAAGCACGCGGCGGTAGCCTAGGCATTTTCGATTTCCGATTTTGGATTTTCGATTTAACGGCATGGGCCACGATGGTTACGGTGGATTAGCAATCCCAGACGGAAGCAGTCCAATCGGAAATCCAAAATCGGAAATGCGCTGTAAAAGCGGCGGATGCCGCGACAGGTGATAGCCCACTGGGGCTAACAACTTTCGCCGCTCCGCGGCTCGTGTTTTGGGCGTGGCGTGCGCCTTGGGTAGCCAGACTGGGAATAGATGCGCTCATGCCGGATAGCCTGCCAAAGGCCCAACGCTTTCGCCTCCTGAGCCCGCTCGCGCTGCTGTTCATCGCCGTGCTGCTGGCCTGCGGCGGGTATGGGCTCTGGTTCACGTATACGACCGAAGCCCCGCCCGAGATCGCCGTGCAGATGGACGAACTCCGGCAAGTCAGTTGGTGGGCGGTGGCGCTCGGGCTCGCGAGCGCCGGGGTGTGGGTTTGGACGCGTCGAAGATCGCGGTCCTGACGCGCGCGCAGCCAGGAGCGGCCGTTCTTTCTCCGTTAAAGCGCTAAGCCATGATGGACCGGACCAGGAGCTCCAAGCCTCGAAGGCCCGCGTATGCGGCGAACGCATGGCCCGCTACTTCTGCGTCCCCGGCCGTCTGCCCCGCCCCTGTGCGTTCCAATCGCAAATCGAAAGTCCAAAATCGAAAATGGATTCACTTCGCCAGCACCATCTCGTCCCACGCTTCACTTTCGACGGTGACGGTCTTCAGCGTTACCTGTTTGCCGTTCACGCTCACCACGCAGACGAAATGCTGCGGGACGTCGTACTTTTTCTCGGTCTTCTTGCCGCCATTCACATATAGAAACTTGCCTTCAAGCGCGCCGAAGTACACGTCCTCGGGCTGCGCCTCGGCGCGGCGCTTGAGTTCGTACAGTTCCGCGCCGCCGCCGGCGCTGGTGACGTACGGTACGCCGCCGCGGGCCGTGCGGTAGTAGCCGTGGTCGTGGCCGGAGAAGACGGCGAGCACGCCGTACTTTTCGAAGAGCGCCGTCACTTCCGTGGGCTTGCCGGGCACGTCGACGCTCGTCTTCGCGCCCACCGTGTAAAAGGGACAGTGGTTGAAGCAGAAGATCAGTTTGCCCGCGTCCTTATACTTCTTGAGTTCGTCTTCGAGCCACTTGAGCGTCTCGCCTTTCGGGTAGTGCCACGGCAGCGCGATGAAGGCCGCGTTGCGGAAGGTGAAGCTGTAATACTCGCACTTCAGCCCGTAGAACTTCTTGAAGTACTCTTTGCCCAGGTCGATGTTCTTCGGAACGTCCTTCTCGTCCTTCTTATTGAAGACCGGCGCGGCGCACTCGTGGTTACCGATCGCCGGCCACCACGGGCGCGTCTTCATCTCTTCGCCGGCTTCCTTCGTGAGCCGTGCGTAATAGTCCGGTCCGCCGAACTGGACCATGTCGCCGGTGGTGAGCACGAAGCCGGGATTGACCGTCTTCGCCACAAACGGCACGACCTTCTCGGAGAAGCCTTTGGCGTGCTTGGTGTCACCGAACACCGCGAAGGTGTACGTGTCCTCCTTCGTGGCCTGTTCGAGTTTCTCCAGCAGCGGCGCGGGATTGAACGGCCCGACGCCGGCCGGGAGTTCGGCGACGGCGTCTTCGGCTCCGATAAAGTTTGCGGTCGCGCTCGCGGCCAGCAGCAGGAAGAAGAACGGAATGAAAGGGCGCATCTGCTTGCGATTCTCCGGTTAGGTGGACTGAAAAAGTAGGCTGACTCAAATCTAAAGGCGCATGGGGCCGCTTGCGTTGGTACGAATCCGGCCAAAACCGGCAACGGACGCTAGTCCTTATACACCGCCACCGTCTGCTCCGCGATCTTGTCCCACGTGAAGCGCTTCTCGACCTCCTCGCGGCCTTTGCGGCCCATCCAGCGCGCGTGCTCGAAGTTCGCGCAGATGTGCCCGAGGCCCCACGCGATGGAACTCGCGTTGCACTCGACGCTGTAGCCCGTGCGGTCGTGGTGGACGATCTCCCCCGGCCCGCCGTTCTTCGTCGCAACCACGGGCTTGTACGCCGACCAGGCCTCGAGCACCACGATCCCGAAGGGCTCGTTGCGGCTCGGCACCACCAGCGCGTCGCAGATCTTAAAGAGCCGGATCAGGCGCGAGTGGTCGAGTTTGCCGAGCCACAGGGTCGAGCCGCCGAAGCCGCGCGTCTTGCACGCCTGCTCCAGGTCCCAGCGCATCTCGCCGTCGCCCGCGAAGACGAACTTGGCCGTAGGAACGTGCTTCAACACGAAGGGGATGGCGTCGAGCAGCACATCGACGCCCTTCTGGAGGACGACGCGCCCGGCGAAGAGGAACGTCGGGGCCATGGGATGGATGCCGAGGGCTTCTTTATCGCGGCCCGCGTCCATCTCGAAGTCGAACATATTCGGGCGCACGCCGTTGTAGACCACGCGGCACTTGTCGGCGGGCGCCTGGTAGAGCCAGCCGACCTCGTTCTTCATCGCCTGCGAGACGCAGATCACGTGCTCGGCGATGTAGAGGCCCTGCCATTCGATGTGCCGGACGGCCTCGCTGCGCCCCGAGTACATGTTGTTGCCGCAGCGGCCGAACTCGGTGGAGTGGATCGTGAGCACGCGGCGCGCGGGGCACTGGCGCTGGAGCAGATTGAGCATCCCCGCGGTCATCCAGTCGTGCGCGTGCACCACGTCGAACTCGCCCGCCAGCGCTCGCGTGGTGAGGAAGTGGTGCTCGAACGAGCGGCACATGTTCCACATCTCGCGCAGAAAATCCTCGTGGCTCTCGTAAGCGCAGCGGTGGACGAAGATCTCGCCGAGTTTCTGATAGTGCTCCTGGCCCGGCATCTGGCGCGTGAAGAGGTGGATTTCGTGGCCGAGACGCGCGAGGGCGCGGGCGAGTTCCGAGACGTGCATCGCCACGCCGCCGACGATCTGCGACTCCTGGGCTTCCCACGAGAAGAGGGCGATGCGCATGACGGCGGGCTCCGAGCTTCTACCGGAGCGAGCCAGCGTAGCAGCCGGAGGCTTGACGCCAAGTGCGGGAGGACGCTCTTTCCGCTTCATCCTGTTCATCCTTGCATGAAACGTTCATCCGTGGTTAAAGGGTCCACATCACCCTGGAGACTCGCTCATGATTCATGTCCTGGCCACCATCCGGCTCAAGAAGGGCACGCGCGCCCGGTTTCTCAAAGAGTTCCACCGGCTCATGCCGCAGGTTCACCGCGAGAAGGGCTGCCTCGAGTACGGCCCGGCGGTGGACGCGCAGACCGGCCTCGCGGCCCAAGTTAAGCTCGGACCCGAAACCGTTGTCGTAGTCGAAAAGTGGCGCAACGTCCGCGCGCTCAAGGCACACCTCGTCGCCCCGCACATGACCCCCTACCGCGCCAAGGTCAAGCCTTGGGTGCGTGGGGTCGAACTGCATATTCTCGACCGGGCGTAACGCAAATAGCTCCCAAGACCGCATAAGAGGGTGAAAAGGACTTTAACCCTTTGCGGCCTGTGGGTATCTTGTCTTTACAACTCGGGTTTAAAGATCCTATCGACCGCAAACCCTATCTGGGAGAAACAGCATGTCTCTCATTTCCTTGGCGCCCAAGAACTTCGCTCGCCTCGGCGCTACGTTAATCGTCCTGCTTTTCGGCTGCGGGCAATCGGCCGAAGACACCAAGCCGCCCGCGGGCAACAAGAGCAAAGGCCATGGCGAAGAACTCCTCGTCTTCGAGGACATGCCCGAGGTCGTCTCGGCTTCGCGCCAGAAACAGCACATCACTCAGTCCTCGGTTCCAGTGAGCCTCGTGACCGCGGAGGACATCCATTACGGCGGGCAGCGGACGCTCCCCGAAGTGTTGCAGTTTGTTCCGGGCATCGACATGCTGGAATTCGACCGCAACCGTTTCGCGTTAGGCGTGCGGGGCATGCACGAACAGTTCTCCGACCGGACCCTCTTTCTTCTCGACGGCCGCAACGCCGAGAGCCCGATCTTCGGCGGGCCGGAGTGGAACCGCTACCCGCTCTTCATGGAAGACATCGACCGCATCGAGGTCGTGCGCGGTCCTGGAGGCGCGGCCTGGGGGCCCAACGCTTTCAACGGGGTGATCAACGTCATCAAGAAGAAACCCGAGGACGTTCAAGGCTATCTCTTCACCACCACCGCCACGCTCTTCGGCGACACCTACGACCAGGTCCGCTGGGCGGCGAAGAAAGGCGATTGGTCCTGGCGCACCTCCGCGGGCTACGTCAACTGGCGCTCCAGTGACGACGCGTTGGGCGACAACAACCATTTCGAATCGCGGGATTTCAGTAACCAGGCCGCCTTCGACGGCGACGCGCACCGCAAGCTCGGCAAGGACACCGACCTGACCTTCGGCGTCGGCTATCAATACCAGTCCAACGGTGGCTTCGAATTCGTGGGCCGGGACCTCGGCTTGGACAGCACCTACAACACCACGCGCGCCTTCGCGAAGCTGGACCATAAGCTCAACTCGAAGATCTCCGGCTACGTGCAATGGTTCGGCAACTTTTCGACCAATGACGTCCCCGAGGTCCAGAAGAGCCGCACGCAAGAGAACGCCGTGGAGGCCCAGGCGAACATTGAAGTCGCCAAGAAGCAGCACCTGACCATCGGCGCCAACGTTCGCTGGCTGGACGTGACCGCCGAGGTCCGGCGTTCATCGGACTCGCGCTTTTTCAGCCAGCCCGTGCAGGATACCGTCGCGGGCCTGTTTGCCATCTACAACTACCAGGCCACCGACCGGCTCTCGCTGGAAGTGCAAGGCCGCGGCGACCGCTACTCCGGCACCCAGGCCGACTGGTCCACCCGCACCGCGCTGATTCTTGCGCTCGACCAGGAACACCATCACACCCTGCGGCTGGCCGGTGCCAAGGCCTTCCGCTCGCCGCTGGGCGGGTTCCGCGATACTTACTTACAGCGTTTCCCCATTCCCGCGTTCCCGCCCTTCATTCCCGACGGCCTCTTCGGGATCACGGTCCTGCCCAACCACGACCTCAAGAACGAAGAGACCTCGTCTTGGGAGGTCGGCTATACCGGACGCCTGCTCAAGGGGCTGACCGTTCGTCTCGACACGTACTACCAGCGCTACGAACAGCTCATCGGCTACTTTCCGGTCCAGCAGATCACGGTGCCGCTCGTGCCGGCTCCGTTGCTTGTGGAGCGGCCTGAAAATCGCAGCGGAGCCAACGCGTTCGGCGGCGAGTTCGAGGTGAACTACACCCACAAATGGGGCAAGGTCTCGGCCTGGCTCGCCTACAACGATTTCGATCAGGACTCGCCTCAGAACAGCATCCGCACCTACCAGCCCGCTAAGTTCAAGGCGGGACTCACCGGCCGCGCTTTCTTGCCCGAGAAGGTCGTGCTCAACATCAATTACCGCTACTCCGACGTCACGCATGGCGGCGCGAGTATCGGCTTCTTCGATGCACAGGTGCTTCACCGTTTCGATCTCTCGGTCGCCAAACATATCGACGGCGAGCGCTTTGAGATCATGGGCGGTGTCGACGATCTGTTCAACCGGGCTAAAGATCCCATTCATGGCGCGGGCGCCGATATCTTTCATGAGACGCCCGGCCGGACGTTCTACCTGCGTTTCCAGTTGAAGTTCTGAGGCTGCACCTGTGATTCCAGAGACACGGCGCCGACCGAGTGACCCCTTGAACCGTACTTTCCGTTCCCCCCTCTACCCTCACCCAAGCCCAGCCTTGGCACGGGGATTGCGCCAACGTTTGGCTACCAGTCTGCGTACTGGAATCCGGACGATTTTGCTGGCCTCGAGCCTTCTCCTGGCTTGGAGGTGCGCTACAACCGTTGCAGGGGAAGGCAAAGAGGTCATAATCGTGCTCAGCAGCGAAGCGAAACCCTACAAGGATGCCCAGAGTGCCCTCAGCGATCACCTCTCCAAGCTCAGTTATAAGCCCACTTCAATCTTCCTGTCCGACCTCTCCAATGAGCGCCTCACGGCCTATCTTGCACAAAAACCGGCGGCCCTGGTTGGCGTCGGATCGGACGCGGCCGTATACCTGCACGACAAGGTTCCCGCGCCCCAGCCGGTGCTCTATTGCATGGTCGCGGATTCCGACGGCCTCGGCCTGAACCGCGGCCGTGCGATCCAGGGCGTGACGATCGACGTACCGCTCAAGGACCAGTTCGCCCTCATCGCCGAAGCACTGCCCCGCGCCCGTACGCTCGGGCTGATCTACCATTCGGGCAGCGAGCGCGGCGCCAAGCTGGTGAAGGCGGTCCAGGCCGCGCTACCAGGCGGCTGGCAGGTCGAGGCGGTAGACCTGAAAAAGCACGACTCCGCCTCCAAGGCGATCGAAGAACTTTTAAAGAAAAAGGTGGATGTGATCTGGACCGCGCCGGACGCCGAAGTCTACAACGCGGCGACGGTCCGCACCCTGCTGCTGGAGGCGCTGCGCCAGAAAGTGCCGGTCTTCGGCTTCTCGAAGTCCTTTGTGAAGGCCGGCGCGCTGTTGGGCGTGGGCATCGAGCCCGAGGCCCAGGGCGAACAGGCCGCGCAGATCCTTGTGCGCCTGACCGTCGCCGACGCCAAGCCCTTCCCGCTAAAACCCGATGCGTCGCATGTCGAAGCGCCCCGCTTCGAGATCAGCATAAACGAAGTGGTCGCGGAGAAACTCTCCGTGAACCTGCCTGAGAGCGTCCTGAGCAGGGCGAGTTCCGGGCGCAAGGGCGAGTAGAAGCCGGAGCCGACTCATGGCGCTCGCTGGCCGGTCCCTAAGCTTCCATGCTAAGGCAACGATCCTCGTCAGCCTCGTGCTCGCGCTGGGCCTGGGCGCGGCCGCGGGCAGCAGCATCTACCTGTCCAACCGGCTGATCGCGGCCGACCAGCAGCGCACGGCCGACGCCATCGCCATGAGTCTGGCGGGCGCCGCCGAACTCTCCGTGGCCGTCCAGGACACCGATGAACTCAAGCGCCTCGCGCGCGGCTTCCTGCTCGACAAGACCATCCTCTTCGTCGCCGTTTACGATGCCTCGGGCCGCATCCTTTCTTCGGCGGTGCAGGACGAGGACGCCTGGAATGCCTATCTCCAGCAGGGGAACGGCTCCGCGCTGTTTTACGCGGCCGAGCGCGACGTGATGCTGGCCGCGCGCCAGGATGAGTTCGAACCGCTTGAGTCGGCGCGTCCCGGCGCGGTCAAGCCCACGAAGGTCGGGCACATCGTCGTGGCGCTCTCCTCCGAGCCTGGGCGCCTGGCAATGGGCGAACAGATGCGCCACGTGCTGCTGGTCGTCTTGCTTTCGGCCGCGCTCTGCGGCGCGGTGGTTTTCTTTTTCGTGCGCGTCTGGACCCGCCGCCTGGACTCCCTCATCAACGCCAGCGACCGGATCTCTCACGGCGACTTCAGCCGGCCCGTCGAGATAGGCAAGGAAGACGAGATCGGCCAGCTCGCCCGCTCGTTCGACCTCATGCGGCAGGCGGTGGAAACTCGCGACCGCGACCTGCGCGCGTTCAACGAGGGTCTGCAGGAAGAGGTCCGCAAGCGCACGGAAGAACTGACCGTGCAGGCGCGCGAACTGGAATCGGCCCGCGACCGCGCCCTCGAGGCCAGCAAGGCCAAGAGCGAGTTCCTGGCCAACATGAGCCACGAGATCCGCACGCCGATGAACGGCGTCATCGGCATGACCGAGCTCCTGCTCGACACGGCGCTCAACGCGGAGCAGCGCGAATTCGCCCGCACCATCCGCACCAGCGCCGACGCGCTCATGATCGTCATCAACGACATCCTGGACTACTCCAAGATCGAGGCCGGCAAGCTGAGCATCGAGGCCGTCCTGCTCGACGCCCGCGGCGTGATGGAGGACGCCCTCGAGATCATGGGCTTCCGCGCGCAGGCGAAGGGCCTGGAGCTGATCTCGGAGTTCGATCCGGCCGCGCCCACGTTTTTACTCGGCGACCCCGGACGGCTGCGCCAGATCCTGCTCAACCTCGTCGGCAACGCCGTCAAGTTCACGCACCGCGGCGAGATCTGGGTGCGTGCAACGGTGGAGCTCGAGACGGCCGAGAGCGCCACGCTGCGCTTCGCCATCAAGGACACCGGCATCGGCATCCCGGAAAACGTCCAGCGCGGCCTCTTCCAGCCTTTCACGCAGGCCGACGGCTCCACCACGCGCCGCTTCGGCGGCACGGGGCTCGGCCTGGCCATCAGCCGCCAACTCGTGGAACTCATGGGCGGCGCGATCGGCGTCGAGAGCTCGCCCGACAAGGGCTCGACCTTCTGGTTCACCGTGCCCATGCGCAAGCACGACCTGAAGCCGGTCCCGCTCGATACCGGCCGGCTGCGCAAGTGCCGCGTCCTGATCGTGGACGACAGCGCCACGCAGCGCGACGCCCTCCACCGCCTCTTCGACGCCTGGGGCGTGCCGCACGCGACCGCGCCCACCGTCGCCGACGCACGCGCACTGCTCCGCGGCGCCAAAGGGGACGCGCTTTTCGACGCGGTCCTGATCGACCAGCACCTTCCCGAGATGGACGGGCTGCAATTCGCGCGCTCCATCCACGAAGACCCGCTGACCGCGTCGCTGCATCTGGGGCTCATGACCGCGCGCAACGCTTCGCTCTCTTCGGACGACCTGCGCCATGCCGGCGTGCGCCTTTGCGTCGCCAAACCCTTGCGCACCGGACAGGTGCTCGAAGGCCTGCGCGGCCTGGTGGCAGGGGCGCGCGAACGCGTCTACTTCCCCGGCGCGAAGGATTCCGGCATGCGCCGCGCCACCGCCCTGGAGAGCGTGCCCGCGCCCGCGCGGCACGAGCGCATCCTGCTCGTCGAGGACAACCTCGTCAATCAGACCGTCGCCGTCGGGCTTCTGCAACGCCTCGGCTTCCACCCGGACCTGGCCGCCGACGGCGTGCAGGCGCTCCGCCTGCTCGGCCGCCAGTCCTACGACCTCGTCTTCATGGACTGCCAGATGCCCGGGATGAACGGCTACGATGCCACACACGAACTGCGCCGGCGCGAGGCCCCCGGGCATCACACGGTCGTCGTCGCCATGACCGCCCACGCCATGGCCGGAGACCGGGAGAAGTGCCTGGAAGCCGGCATGGATGACTACTTGGCGAAGCCCATCGAACTCGATACACTACGTTCCATATTGGCGCATTGGCTTCCCGAACGCCTCGGGGATTCGGAGTCTATTATGCCCAACCCGGCCGCCCGCGAAATTACGCTCGATCCCGAGCGCATTGAACTCTACCGGCACATGAAGAACCCCACGCCCGAGTTCCCCACGATGCTCGACAAGCTCGTGCACATGTACCTCAGCGAAACCCGCCTCGCCATGAAGGAACTCTCCCGCAGCCTGGAGCGCGGGGATCTCGAGAATCTCGCCATCCGCGCGCACAATCTCAAGGGCAGCAGCGGAACGCTCGGCGCCAACCGCATGAAGTGCCTCGCCGACGAGGTCTGCAAGGCCGCGCGCGGCGGCAAGCCGGACGATATTCCCACCCTGATCGAGTACATGAAGACCGAGTTCGAGCAGGTCCGCGCACGCATGGAAGCACTCCGGTCGCCCGCGGCTCCCAAGCCGTCCGGCGTTAAAGCCTGAAGGCCCTAAGCCCTCCTTATTTAAAGATGGGTTTTCACAAATCTCCGATTGAAATTTCACCATAGACGCCTAATGTGATTCCGCGCTCGGAGCGCAACCGGTCCGCGGAAAGGGCAGAAGCCCAGCCGATTGCCGTACAACTCACGCTTCCTCCTTTGCCCGATCATGCGGACCCCGGGCGCAACGCAAGGAGGTCGCTATGCCGGCCACTCCCCAGGGGGAGGCTCCCCGCGAGCTTCCCGAACGCCCCAATCTCCGTCACCTTAAGTTGCAGGCCGAGGATCTCGTTAAAGCGGGCGCCGCCGCGACCGTCGCCGACGCGCAATTCACCCTTGCGCGCCAGTACGGCTTTCCGAGCTGGCCCAAGCTCAAGGCGCACGTCGAACTCCTGGGTGAGACCGGCGAACTCAAAGCCGCCATCGACGCCAACGACCTCGAGCGCGTCAAAGCGTTGATGACGCACAACCCGGAGCTCCATCGCGCGCCGCTCGGCTACAACAAGAATGGCCCGCTGACCTGGGTCGCCGAGTGC
Source organism: Planctomycetota bacterium (assembly GCA_016200135.1). GTDB lineage: Bacteria > Planctomycetota > SZUA-567 > H5-PLA8 > H5-PLA8 > JACQFI01. The sequence continues at coordinate 3,252 of JACQFI010000117.1, read as the reverse complement.
CGGGTGCCGCGCGTCCCGCCCAGCGCGGTCCGGCTGGAGATGGCGCGCTGGATGATCGCGCACGGGTCGGACATCCACCAGGGCGGCGACGGTCCCCTGATGCGCGCGGCGCTGTCGGACGACCGGATTCCCATGCTGGAACTGCTGGTCGCCCACGGCGCCGATGTCAATGCCGTCTGGGATGGCCACTATCCGATCATCTGCGCGCCGTGCGAATGCCTGGCGCCGCAGACGCTGCAATGGCTGCTCGACCATGGAGCCAATCCACGTGCCGTCGCAAAGAAATACGGCAGTCCCCTGGCCATACTGATCTCGACATACTCTCGCGATGCGGCGCAGAAACACGCGTGCCTGGAGGTCTTCGCGCAATCCGGGTTTCCTTTGCCCGATACGCCGGCGCTGGCCTTCCATCGCGGCCGAATCGACCTCCTTGAGGAGCACCTCAAGCGCGATCCGGCTTTGCTCTCCCGGCAATTCACCGACGCGGAAATCTTTCCGCCCGAACTCGGCATCAAGCCGGGCGACGGCCTGCATGTCACTCCGGTCGCCGGAGGAACGCTGCTGCATCTGGCTATCGAATACGATGAGTTGGAGATGGCCTCCTGGCTGCTCGAACGCGGCGCGGACGCCAATGCGCAGGCCGCCCGCGACGGCGCCGGCTTCGGCGGGCACACGCCGCTATACCATTGCGTCGTCTCCCTCGGCAGGCGCGACGACGCCAAGGCGCGCCTGCTGCTCGACCGCGGCGCCGACCCCAACGCGCGGGCCACGTTCCGCAAGCAACTCCGGCACATGGGCCATCCGGATAAAGAGAAGATGCACGAATTCCACAACGTCACGCCTATCGGCTACGCGCGCCAGTTCCAGGAACCGAAGTGGGTAAGCGCGGACGCCGTGAACCTGATCGCGCAGCGCGGCGGAACTGAATAGCGGCGCAGGTCGCCGCCCTTCCTCTAGTCCCAGACAATCGAGGACTTCGTTGCCGGATCTCCCGCGCACGGCGATCTAGAACACATTCCAATCCATAGTTAGGCGCCAGCTTTCCCGCGCAGCTTCTCGTACTGCCCTTCCCCGCCCTCACCGTTTTCGACGGGGAGATTCAAGGCCGTCCAGCCGGGATTGCCGCCAGGCTTACCGTGGAAACCGCCGGCGATATTCTTGAGGCTCTTGTAGCCGGCCTGCTCGAGCACTTGGCAGGCCGTGGCAGAACGGCCGCCGGACTTGCAGCCGACCACGAGCTTGTCCTCGAGCTTAAGATTCGCCTGCGCTACGTTGAGGAATTCCTGGTTGGGAACCATGCGCCCACTGGCCGGATCGCGCAGCATGAGTGGGATGTTCTTCGCGCCCGGCGCGTGCCCTTCGGCGAACTCCTCGGGCGTGCGCACGTCCAAGTAAACGGCGCCACCGGCTTGGAGCAGTTTGTGCGCCTGATCGGGCGTGACTTCGTCAAACATGTGCGGCCTCCGGGGGTGAACAAATGTTCGTGGTTCAGGGTTCGTAGTTCGTGGTTAACGGCATTGGGCAAATGGCACTCTTCTAAACTCGTCGTTAACCACGAACTACGAACCCTGAACTCTAAACCGCAGTTAGCAGTTTTTCCTAAACATTCCCACGCGCTGGCGTATTATGGTGGCAAGAAGGAAGGAGCGCGCAGCCATGGAAGCCGTGATCGCGTACCCCGAGACCGCCGCGGGCATTTTCGCGCGCCTGAAAGCGCGCCTCGGCGACGTCGCGCCGGAGTTCGAACTCAAGGCGAAGGCCGAGATCGCAGCCGAGATCAACCGGCTCAAGCGCGAGAAGAACGCGATCATCCTCGGGCACAATTACATGGAGCCCGCGCTCTTCCATTCCGTGCCGGACTACACGGGCGACTCGCTTTACTTGAGCCGCGTCTCCGCGAAGGCCGACGCGAACATCATCGTCTTCTGCGGCGTGCGCTTTATGGCCGAGACGGCGAAGATCCTGAATCCCGCGCGCACGGTCCTGCTGCCTTCGGCCAAGGGCGGCTGTTCGCTCGCGGCGAGCATCACCGCCGCCGACGTGCGGGCGCTCAAGCGCGCGTACCCGGGCGTGCCGGTGGCGACGTACGTCAACTGCTACGCGGACGTGAAGGCCGAGTCCGATTACTGCTGCACCAGCGGCAACGCGACGGCGGTAGTAAAGGCGCTGCAGAAGCAGGGCCACCAGCGCATCGCGTTTCTGCCCGACGAGTACCTCGCGAAGAACACCGCGAAAGAGACGGGCATGGAGATCGTGATCCGAGAGCGCGACGGCAATCCGGGCGCGCTCAAGCCCGCGCAAAACCCCGCCGGCGAGACGTACATGATCGGCTGGAAAGGCCGCTGCGAGGTCCACGAGCAGTTCACGGTCGAGGACATCCGCATGGCGCGGAAACAGTTCCCCGACGTGCGGGTGCTCTCGCATCCGGAATGCAGCCCCGAGGTGGTGGCGAACTCGGACTACGCGGGCAGCACGACGCAGATGCTGCGCTACGTGGAGAACACGCCGCAAGGCCGGCTGCTGCTGCTGACGGAGTGCAGCATGGGCGACAACATCGCGGCGCAGAACCCGAACCGCGAGATCCTGCGCATCTGCAGCATCCGCTGCCCCCACATGGGCGAGATCACGCTCGAAGAGACGCTGGAAGCACTCAAGCAGGAACGCTACGTGATCGAGGTCCCCGAGGCGATCCGCGCGCAAGCGCGCGAGGCCCTCGACCGCATGATCGCGATCGGGTGAGGCATGGGCAAGTTCGTCCCCATTTTGGTTATGGCCTTAGTCATTTCGGCCAAATTGTTTTGCGCAGAACGGGACCCCTTAGAAGAAGACCGAACCAGGGCTGACGCGCTATCCGAAAAGTCGGGGGCCGCTCTTGTCGAGGCGGTCCTGCGCGAAGTGAATCAAGGAAATATCTGGGCCGCACGCAAGATGATTGAATGGGCCATGTGGGATCACATGGGCCAAGTGGACTTTAAACGCCTCTCGCGCTGGAAAGAAGATTCGACGACGGAAGTGGGCGACCTAAAGCCCATTCAGATCTTTGCCGCACTCGAGGCCAATTGGGCGGATCGGCAATGGAGTCTTTCGCGAGTGAATCGAGAGAAGGTGATCCTTTCCGCCAGAGATCGCCTCGAAAAAGAACCCCTTAAGAATGCCACTCTTAAATCCACGCTCTCCTGGCTCTACCTTTCATTCCCTCCAAAAGATTTAAAGAAGTCGAACGCACTTGCTCAGGATGCTTGTGTAGGACTG